>ONDO01000014.1 GCA_900316625.1 uncultured Lachnospiraceae bacterium
TGGCATGGGAACCATGGATGCCACCTGTGGCGCCCTGATCGGTGCCAATGTGATTGCAGGTCTGAAGACGGAGGGCCAGGGAACCCTCATGGTGAGCCGCAGTATGATGAATCGCTTCAAGGAGCAGTCTGGAGCGGTTGCCTGCCGTGACCTGAAGTCTATGGTGGATGGCCATCCAGTTTGTCCATGTGAGGACTGTGTACGCCATGCTGTACTGGCATATGGCGAGGCCATGGGCATCTAGGATACGGTTTACATTGACAAATCATGGGGCTCCTGACTGGTGGATAGCTCCATAGTGTACTCTCTGAACTGCTGACCGATGCCAAGAGCCATGACGAGAAGTGACTTGATGAGCACCAGACAGATGCTTGCCTTATATTTGTGCTGGCTACGCTTCAGGAAGTCTACCTCCTGGGTCTCTGCCTGGCTCTCTTCCTTAGAAATGTGATGCGCGCCCATACTCTGGTAGAGTACTTCTCGGCAAGGCTCCTTCAGGAGATGAAACTGTAGGATGAGATCAAAGCGGTATTCAGAGCAGATACATACAAACAGGTGGTATGGCACACTCCGGTGGAGAAGATATTTGAAAAAGACGGCATCATATCGACAGATGTGTTCTCTACCTATAGAGACGGAACGCAGATTGGGGAGTCTGCGAGGATTGCTATTGATTCGAAATCCGGGGGATTCGAGAAGATAGAGGTTATGGGGAAGCTGGGAGTATGATGAGGATGAAGGAACCTACACAGCAGTATTCAGATACAATTAAATTATTACAAGCCAGGATACAGGCATTGGAAGATGAAAACCGACTTCTGAGAGAGCGATTGGATGAAGCCGGTGTTTCGTATTCGGATATTGTGTCTGGCGACGCTGAAAGAGTTGTGGAATTATATGATCCGGAACAGGGTGCTCGTATAAAGAAATTTGATGTTACGGATAAGATTGCAAGTGACTTCTTTATGATGTTCTGCCGTGGAAGGAAGGATGTGTATGATCTTCGCTATACGAATCCCAAAACGGGGAAGAACGGGTATTATACGCAGTGCTTTAATCGCTGGGATTGTAGCTGCCATATACAGAAAAAGGATGGAGTTCGTTGTAAGGATTGCGAATTAAGGGCATATAAGCCGGTTACCCTTCCTTTGATAAAGGCGCATATGAATGGGACAGATCCAAATGGCAATGATGTCGTGGCGATATATCCGATGCTTGAAAACAACCTTTGTCAGTTGCTTGTATTTGATTTTGATAATCATGCAAAGGGTGCAGAACAGGAAGATTATGCGAATATTGATGATAGGTGGACAGAAGAAATAAATGCTTTGCGGCGCATTTGTAAGAATCTGGATGTGGACGCTGTGGTGGAACGATCAAGGTCGGGACGCGGTGCGCATCTTTGGATATTCTTCAAGGAAATGATTCCTGCCAGATTGGCGAGAAAATTTGGTTTTGCGTTACTAGAGAAAGGAGCTGAATCCGTCAATCTTAAGTCCTTCAAATACTATGATCGCATGATACCGACGCAGGATGCGCTTCCTGAGGGCGGACTTGGAAATGTCATTGCACTTCCTTTACAAGGAATGGCTCTGAAGTCCGGAAATAGTGCTTTTGTTGATGAAAATTGGAATGCATATAAAGATCAGCTAAAAGTTCTTGCCGGAACAAGGCGACTGACCAGAAAGGAGATAGAGGACTATCTGTCTTTATGGTACAGTACGGGATCCACCAGCGAAGACAATGGTACTGATGCGCCATGGAATAAGAATTCTGAGTTTGAAGCAGGCAGTGTTAGGGGCGTGGTGCGTATCGTGCTGGCTGACCGCATTTACATAGACTCATCAGGAATGTCCAATAAGACAAAAAGACAGCTTCGCCGTATGGCAACATTTTCAAACAAGCAGTATTTCCAGAATCAGGCTATGGATATGCCAAATTACGACGAATCCAGATTCATTTACCTTGGAAGTGACGAAGGAAAATATATTGTATTGCCTCGCGGACTTCGGGAAGATATTCTAAAGAAGTTTGATAATGCAGGAATCAGTTATAAGATTGAAGATAAGAGAACCAAAGGGCGGAAACTCAATATTTCGTTTAAGGGAGAATTGCGTGAATCACAGATTCCGGCTGTGGAAACTATGCTTAATAATGAAACCGGGATACTGCACGCCGCCACCGCGTTTGGTAAGACTGTAGTCTGCTGCGATATGATTGCGAGAAGAGGCATAAGTACCTTAATACTTGTAGACAGGGCGGACCTGATGAACCAATGGATTAAGCGTCTGGACGAGTTTCTGGATATTGATGAGGAACTGCCTGAATATCAGACAAAGACCGGGCGTACACGAAAAAGAAAATCATTGATTGGAAATCTTCAAGGAGCACATGATACGCTGACCGGAATAGTGGATGTGGCCATGATACGCTCTCTTAAGAAAAAGGACGTATTTCATCCGATGCTGAAAGAATATGCTCAAGTATACTTTGATGAATGTCATCACGCAGCATCGGATAGCGCAATAGAAGTGCTACAGGAGATAAATGCAAAGTATGTATATGGCGTGACGGCAACACCGAAACGTGGTGATGGTAAGGAAAAGATAAACGAATTTCTGCTCGGCCCTATCAGGTATAGGTTTACTGCAAAAGACAGAGCCGAGGAGCAGAATATTGATCATCTGGTATATCCCCGATTTACCCGGACAGTAAAGCCTCATCATTTGTCAAAAACACCATATGGTAATGATGCCTATGAACTGATAAGGAATAATGATGTTCGCGACGAACAGATCATCAGGGATGTGGCGGACTGTGTGCAGGCTGGAAGAACTCCGGTGGTACTGACGAAATATGTTGATCATGCAAAGAAACTGGCCGAAAGGCTTAAGATACATGCTGACCGCTTGATTCTGCTAACGGGGGCATGTGGAACGAAAGCGCGCAGGGCACAGGTGCAAGAACTGAATAAAGTTGATGAATTGGACAGTCTTATTCTTGTGGGAACGGGCTCTTTACTTGGAGAGGGCTTCGACTTTCCGAGGCTTGATACCCTGTTCATGGCAACTCCTGTTTCAGGGGAAAATGTTGTGGAGCAGTATGTCGGACGACTTAACAGGGATTATGAAGGTAAAGAAAATGTCATCGTCTATGATTATGTGGACAGTCATATCCCGAAGTTCGATAAAATGTATGCAGCAAGGCTGAAGGCGTATAAAAAGATCGGATATGAGCTTTGCGTTAATATGGACGGCGAAAAGCAGAAGGCAAATGCAATCTATGATATAGAAAATTATGCGGAAACTTATTGGAAGGATCTTGAGGAGGCTAATTCAGCGGTCGTTGTATCAAGTCCGAGGTTAAATAATCAAAAAGTGGATTGTATTATAAAGATGCTTGGAAAGCGGCGGGAGTTGGGAGTCAAGGTAACAATTGTCACATGGCATCCCGATGCCTATAAATATGGCAAAGATGATGTTCGGATGGAACTTTTGGAGAGACTTCGCAAAGCAGGTTTTGAAATCAGGCTTGTAGAAGAGTCCTGCGAGCATTATGCCGTAATCGATAATGAGATTGTCTGGTATGGAAGTGTGAACCTGCTGTCAAAGGAAGATGCTGAGGACAATCTGATGCGGGTATGCAGTAAAGATATCGCCGCAGAACTTCTTGAGATGACATTTGGTTCTGAAGCAGAACCGCAGGAATGGTGAGTATGGACGCATAAGCAATCTAAAATTATACTTTGGGTATGATTCGTGATTGTACAAATGGTGCTATACGTTTCAGATTATAAAAAGCTCCGGTATTCGCAAAGGAAATAACGGAAGAGGCGGAATTGATAGAATTTATGAAAGAGCCACTTTATCCGGCATTTTTTAGCTCCACGATAGGAGACGTCTCTATATTCCCATATGTGCGTAGATTTCTTCTTTTCTGATAATAGGTCCTGTGTGAATGCATAGGTCATCTAAGTGCAGATAAGATAGTTCCTGATTAAGCTTAGATATAGCAGGAGCAATATCATCGTCTTGGTTGTGAAAAATCATTGTAATAATGTGGTAGGGAGAGTGAACGGCATAGTCACCGAAATCACCGGATTCGTCAATAAAGATGCTAAGTTCTTTCAATGATCATACCTCTGAGAGTTGATAAAAAAATAGCGGGGAACTTCCCCGCCCTTGATGGACCTGGGTCTTTCGACCAGCCCAAATAAAAACGATGTTTTATTTGACTATATTTTTAGGCGTAAAGTGAAAAAAAAACAAGTGGATTTAAAAGCTAATATTGGGGCTAATATTAGGGCCGCCGATGCCTCTTAGAACATCTTGAACACAAGTAAGTTTTATGTTAAACTTCCGTTTTGTAGGCGATGATCGCACACAGTAGCTCGATCCGGCCCGACGTAATCCTAGATGCAGATTCCGATCTGCTCTACATTTGCGAAGTGGTCATACAGAGAGAACACGCAAGCTGAGAGTGTTCGCGGAGAGAACGAAATTCCTGCGGGAGCCTTCCGGACTGAACGGAACCATAGCGAATGACTGACCATATGTCGTCTTCGCAAATGTAGAGCTTCCCATTAGGTTAGGACGTCCACTGCACGAGAGCAGTAATGAAGTGCCTGTGTGTGGCCGGAAGGCCGACAGTGAGTTTGCTTACTGAATATACACCTACACAGGAATCAGGGTGGTAACGCGGAATCTATACGATACCCGATGCAATTTGCACCGCATGGTATTTTACAAGACTTCGTCCCCGAGTCGTAGAAGACTGGGACGAAGTCTTTTTTTGTTGCCGGCCCATTAAACGGCAGAGAACACTTCTCCCACCGGAAGATGACGAGTGATTCCCGCTTAGATCATGGCGGGAAGCACGCCCAGAACAAAAAGGAGAACATCATGATGCAGGAAAAACTTGACGAGATCCGTGCAAAAGCAAAAGCACAGATCGAAGAAGCAGCTGATCTGGATAGCCTGAACGATATCCGAGTTGCACTTCTTGGTAAGAAGGGTGAACTGAAGACTCTTCTTAATTCCATGAAGGATGTTGCACCGGAAGATCGTCCTAAGGTTGGTCAGATGGTGAACGAAGTGCGTGAAGCTATCGAAGGCAAGCTCGCTGAAGCGAAGGAGAAGATGGAAGCAGAAGCTCTGAAGCAGAAGCTCTCTTTTGAGAAGATCGACGTAACTCTTCCGGCAAAGCGCGCCAAGGTTGGTAATTCGCATCCCAATACTTCTGTTTTAGAAGAAGTTGAGCGAATCTTCACCGGAATGGGATTTACTGTTGTAGAAGGTCCTGAAGTAGAGACGGATTACTACAACTTCGAAGCGCTGAACATTCCCGCAAACCATCCCGCAAAGGATGAGCAGGATACCTTCTATATTACCAAGGATATTCTTCTTCGCACCCAGACTTCTCCGGTTCAGGTTCGTGAGATGGAGAAGGGCAACCTTCCCATTCGTATGCTTGCCCCCGGCCGTGTATTCCGTGCTGATGAAGTAGATGCTACCCATTCTCCTTCCTTCCACCAGATCGAAGGAATGGTTATCGATAAGGGCATTACCATGTCTGACCTGAAGGGTACCCTCGAGCAGTTCGTACAGGAACTCTTCGGTAAGGACACCAAGGTGAAGTTCAGACCTCATCACTTCCCCTTCACCGAACCTTCAGCAGAGATGGATGTCTCCTGCTTCAAGTGTGGTGGTAAGGGCTGCCGTTTCTGTAAGGGCGAAGGTTGGATTGAAATCCTCGGCTGTGGAATGGTTCATCCGAGAGTTCTGAAGATGTCCGGTATTGATCCTGAAGTTTACTCCGGATTCGCATTCGGTATCGGCCTGGAGCGTATCACCCTTCTTAAGTATGAGATTGATGATATGCGTCTGCTGTATGAGAATGACATTCGTTTCCTGGATCAGTTTTAACGATATAAGGATATAAGAAGGAGAATAATAATGAGAACATCTCTTAAGTGGATCGAGAGCCTGGTACCCGGCCTCGATGTTACACCTCAGGAATATACCGATGCGATGACCATGTCCGGATCTAAGGTTGAGTTCTATGAAGAGTTCGATCGTGACCTCGATAAGATTGTTGTAGGTAGAGTAGAAAAGATTGAAAAGCATCCGGATTCCGATCATCTGGTGATCTGCCAGGTAGATATCGGTTCCGAGAGAGTTCAGATTGTTACCGGTGCTCCCAATGTAGCAGAGGGACAGCTGGTTCCTACTGTTCTTCCCGGTGGAAGAGTAGCAGGCGGCCATGATGGCTCTAAGACCGAGGGTGGTATCAAGATTAAGGAAGGAAGACTTCGTGGCGTAGATTCTTATGGTATGATGTGCTCCATCGAAGAACTTGGTTCTACACGGGACCTCTTCCCGGAAGCTCCGGAGAGCGGACTCTATGTATTCCCTGCAGAATCCGGTGTACAGCCTGGTGATGATGCAATCGAAGCACTTGGTCTGCATGACACAGCCATCGAGTATGAGATCACCTCTAACCGTGTGGATTGCTTCTCTATCTTAGGCCTTGCACGTGAAGCTGCGGCGACCTTCAAGCTTCCTCATAAGTTCCCTGAAGTTCCAAAGACTGGTGATTCTGATGATGTAAATAAGTATCTTAGCGCATCCATTGAAGCAGATGACCTCTGCTCCAGATATACCGCACGTATTGTAAAGGATGTAAAGCTTGCTCCTTCTCCTAAGTGGATGCAGGACAGACTTCGTGCACAGGGCATTCGTCCCATCAACAACCTGGTGGATATCACAAACTACGTAATGCTCGAGTATGGCCAGCCTATGCACGCATATGATCTCGATACCATTGCTGGTGGTAAGATTGTCGTTCGTCGTGCAAATGATGGCGATAAGTTCACAACTCTCGATGGACAGGAGAGAGAAGTGGATCATGAGACTCTGATGATCTACGATGGCGAGAAGGCAGTTGGTATTGCAGGTATCATGGGTGGTGAGAATTCTATGATCACCGATTCTGTTAAGACCATGGTATTCGAGGCTGCCTGCTTCGATGGAACCAATATCCGTCTGTCTTCTAAGAGAATCGGACTTCGTACCGATGCTTCCGGTATCTTCGAAAAGGGTCTTGATCCCAACAATGCCATCGAGGCGATGAACCGTGCTTGTGCTCTTGTCGAAGAACTTGGTGCAGGTACTGTTTGCGGTGGCCTTATTGATGTATATCCCAAGAAGAGAGAGGGAGTAACCCTTCCTTTCGAGCCGGATCGTTACAATGCACTGCTTGGAACCGATATTCCTGCTGAAACTCAGCTGGAGTACTTCAAGGCGATTGACCTCGAGTATAACGAAGCAGATAAGACGATCTTTGTTCCTTCCTGGAGACAGGATCTTCTTACCTATGCAGATCTTGCAGAGGAAGTTGCTCGTTTCTATGGATATGACAAGATTCCTACCTCACTTCCGAAGGGAACATCTACCGCAGGTAAGCTCTCCTATAAGAAGAGGATCGAAAAGAAGGCTAGAGAAGTAGCAGAGTTCTCCGGATTCTCCCAGGCAATGACCTATTCCTTCGAGAGCCCTAAGGTATTCGACAAGCTTCTCCTTCCTCAGGATGCTATGGAACGTCAGGCGATTAAGATCTCCAACCCTCTGGGTGAGGATTTCTCCATTATGCGTACCATCTCTCTGAATGGAATGCTGACTTCCCTTGCGACCAATATGAATCGTCGTAACAAGAATGTTCGCCTCTATGAGCTGGCTAATATCTATCTTCCCAAGGCTCTGCCTCTTACCGAACTTCCGGATGAGCGTATGACCATGACTCTGGGATTCTACGGCGATGGTGATTTCTTCACCATGAAGGGTGTGATCGAAGAACTCTTCGAGACGATGGGTATGAACCTTAAGCCTCTCTATGATGGAGAAGCAGGTCGTCCTTATCTGCATCCGGGTCGCCAGGCAAATATCATCTATGATGGCCGTGTCATCGGTTATCTTGGCGAGGTTCATCCTATCGTTCTTAAGAATTACAACATGAACGAACGCGTATATGTTGGTGTGATCGATATGCCTCAGGTAGTATCCCAGGCTTCCTTCGATTACAAGTACACCGGTATCGCTAACTTCCCTGCATCCACAAGAGACCTGTCTCTTCTGGTTCCGAAGGATATGCCGGTTGGCAAGTTAGAAGAAGTATTCGAGGCAAAGGGTGGCTCTTACCTGGAGTCTTATGAGCTCTTCGATGTATATGAAGGTGATCGTATCGATGCAGATCACAAGTCTGTTGCCTACTCCCTGACCTTCCGTGCACTCGACAGAAACCTTGCTGATACAGATATAAATGATGCAATGGATCGTATCCTTGATGGTCTGTCTCAGATTGGTGCAAAGATCAGATCTTAATATGCGATAAGATATCATGTGCTTGTCCCCGGCATTTGTTGCCGGGGATTTGGCATGTTACAATAGCGATATTGTAGTGTTTCGCTGCAGAGAAATGGATGCAGATAGAAAGAATAGAAATGTCAGATGAAAGAATGATGTCCGTTTTGGACTTCGATTATGAACTTCCGGAGGAGTTGATTGCTCAGGATCCTCTGGAACATCGCTCGGATTCGAGACTTATGGTTCTCGATAAGGAGAGCGGAGAAGTAGAGCACAGCCACTTCTATGATATCAAGAATTACTTAGAGCCGGGCGACTGTTTGGTAATCAACAATACCAAGGTTCTTCCTGCCCGCCTGATCGGGGAGAAGGAAGGCACTGGCGGTAAGGTTGAGGTACTTCTCCTTCGCCGCAAGACGGATGATGTCTGGGAGACTCTGGTGAAGCCCGGTAAGAATGCAAGGATCGGACAGAAGCTCTCCTTCGGTGGTGGCCTGCTTACCGCTGAGGTTGTTGATATCGTTGATGAGGGTGACCGTCTGGTTCAGTTCCATTACGATGGTATCTTTGAAGAAATATTAGACCAGCTCGGACAGATGCCTCTTCCTCCTTATATTACGCATCAGCTGAAGGATAAGAATCGCTATCAGACGGTGTATGCGAAGGAAGAGGGCTCTGCAGCAGCACCCACGGCCGGTTTACATTTCACGAAGGAACTCTTACAGGAGATTCGTGATATGGGAGTGAATATCGCAGAAGTGACCCTTCATGTGGGACTTGGCACTTTCCGTCCGGTGAAGGTGGAGAATGTCTTCGAGCATCACATGCATTCCGAGTATTACAAGGTGACGCAGGAAGCGGCGGACATGATCAATGCGACCAAGGCGGCCGGACACAGAGTCATCGCTGTTGGAACGACGTCTACGAGAACACTTGAGTCGGCAGCGGCAGAGGATGGCACCCTTACCGAGAAGAGTGGCTGGACAGATATCTTCATCTATCCTGGTTACAAGTTCAAGGTAATCGATGCACTGATCACGAACTTCCATCTGCCCAAGTCTACCCTGATTATGCTGGTGTCTGCGCTGGCAGGCAGAGAGCATGTGCTTGCAGCATATAAGATAGCGGTAGAAGAGAAGTACAGATTCTTCTCCTTCGGTGATGCGATGTTCATTCACTGATCCAGGTGTAAGTTGGAAGGACTTGTGGGGTAAGAACATGAATGATAATTCGATTTTGTTTCCACATCTTCATATTATATTGAAGAATGTTGGAGATTCTTTTATGATTGGTAATTTCCGTGTGGCTTTCTACGGAGTTACCATGGCGCTTGGTATGATTCTGGGATCCATGCTGATCCTTCATGAAGCGAAGCGCACCGGGCAGTCAGATGAAGATTACCTTGATATCATCATCTGGTGCCTGATTTCGGCGGTTGTTGGCGCGAGAGCCTATTATGTCATCTTTGCCTGGGATTATTACAAGGATGATCTCTTGTCCATCTTCAATATAAGAGGTGGCGGGATGGGCATTATCGGTGGCCTGATCGGTGCTTTTATCGCTGGCTACTTCGTATGCCGTCACAAGAAGATGAGCTTTGTGCTTGCATGTGATACCTGTATTATCGGCGTGCCGGTTGGACAGATCATTGGACGTTTTGGTAACTTCTTCAATCGTGAAGCTTATGGTCAGTACACGGATGGACTCTTCGCTATGCAGATTCCTCTGGATCGCTGCACGAGAGCATCCTCCGTTGTTACGGATGAGATGATGAATCACCTGGTGGAGTACGATGGACTGAAGTTCATTAGTGTACATCCGACCTTCCTCTATGAAGCTCTGTGGAACTTAGGTCTTCTTATCCTTCTTCTCTGGATGAGAAAGCATACCAGGTTCAGAGGACAGATGGTTCTTACTTATTTCATCGGTTATGGACTCGGTAGATTCTGGATCGAGAGTCTTCGCATCGACCAGCTGATCTTCTTCGGTACCGGGATTCCTGTCACCATGATTGTATCTGCGATTATGGTGCTTGGCGGAATCCTTCTTATGGTATATGCCAGGAAGAAGGGAATTGATCCTGCAGAAGGGATGAAGGCTGTGGAAGCTGAGAAGGATGATGAGCCTGAAAAGTAGGATGGGGGGTAGACGCTTCAGCCTGCAAAATGAATGAAATACGCTTGTATAGGGCGGAAATCTGAGCTATTCAGATTTCCGCCCTATTTTTATGTCTGAAAATATGCTCCATAGGGCAGCCATCACCCTATCAAATTGCACAAAATTGAGGCAAAAACATTAGCAATAATTCTATGAAACTATAGATTTTGACGAAAGAATCATACGAATTCCATATCTAGACCAGAAGGGAAAGTACCACCACTATATCTTGTGTTGGTTGACGCTCCACCCTTCTTCCACCATCCCCCACCACCCGGAAAACGTTGATTTTACGCGATTCGCCCTATTGAAATTCAGGGCGTTTTCTTATATATTTGGTATATCAGTGGAGCGTAGTGGCGATACGTGGAGCAAAGTGGTGGATAAGTTGAAAACCTTGTGGACAAATCCAAGGGAAGAAGAAGTTATCCACAAGGACAGGAAAGAATTGATCCAAGGACCCGAAAAAAGTGAACCTTACAAGTGAGAAAGGAGGAAATGCCATATGTTCATGGGCGAGTACAGCCATAGCATTGATGCTAAAGGCAGATTGATCATGCCCGCAAAGTTACGTGAACAGCTTGGCAATACCTTCGTAATCACCAGAGGTTTAGATGGATGTCTTTTCGTCTACACCGATGAAGAGTGGAAGATCAAGGAAGAGAAGTTCCGTGAGATTCCCCTTACCAAGAAGGAAGCAAGAACCTTCGCGAGATTCTTCTTCGCAGGAGCAGCCCAGCTTGAGATTGATAAGCAGGGACGAGTTCTGATCCCTTCCACCTTAAGGGAGCATGCAAGCCTCGATAAGGAAGTCGTTCTGGTTGGTGTACTTGATCGTGTTGAGATCTGGGATAAGAAACGTTGGGAAGATACCAACACTTACAGCGAAGATGAGATGGACGAGATTGCCGAGAAGATGGCAGAACTTGGCATCGGAATCTAA
Organism: uncultured Lachnospiraceae bacterium; assembly: GCA_900316625.1. Classification (GTDB taxonomy): domain Bacteria; phylum Bacillota; class Clostridia; order Lachnospirales; family Lachnospiraceae; genus Lachnocurva. The sequence continues at coordinate 11,461 of ONDO01000014.1, forward strand.
GGGAAGGAGATCATGGAATTCAAACACTATTCGGTTCTCCTTCATGAGACCATCGATAATCTGGATATCAAGCCGGATGGCATCTACGTCGATGGAACACTGGGAGGCGGAGGGCATTCCCTCGAGATTCTGAAGCACTTAGGCCCCGGCGGCAGGTTGATCGGAATCGATCAGGATGAAGATGCCCTGAAGGCTGCGAGTGAGAGATTAAGCGAGTATAAGGATCGCACCACATTTATCCATACGAATTATGAAAATATGGTGCAGGAAGTTCATAAGCTGGGAATCGATCATGTAGACGGCATCGTCCTTGACCTGGGTGTTTCCTCCTTCCAGCTGGATAATGCAAAGAGAGGCTTCTCCTACATGCAGGAGGATGCACCACTCGACATGAGAATGGATCAGTCATCACCGAAGACAGCAAGAGACATCGTTAACGGCTATTCGGAGAATGAACTGACACGGATTATCAGGGATTACGGCGAAGACAAGTTCGCCAGATCTATAGCACGACACATCGTGCAAGCAAGAGAAGTAAGGCCGCTGGAAACTGCCGGTGATCTAAATCGGGCGATTGAAACAGCTATCCCGATGAAGGCCAGAAAGACTGGCGGCCATCCTTCCAAGAGAACCTATCAGGCGATTCGGGTAGAACTCAATCGAGAACTTCAGGTATTAGAGGATAGCCTGGATGGAATGATAGATCTTCTGAATGAAGGAGGAAGGTTATGTGTGATCACCTTCCAGTCGCTTGAAGACCACATCGTGAAGGTCAACTTCAGAAGAAATGAAAATCCATGTATCTGCCCTCCGGAATTTCCGGTGTGCGTATGTGGTAAGAAGTCAAAAGGATATACGCTTCAGAGAAAACCGATTCTCCCTTCTAAGAAGGAATTAGAAGAGAATTCGAGATCTAAGAGCGCACACCTGAGGGTATTTGTAAGAGAAACTTCGAAAGACAGCACCCCTCCGGTCACGTATCGAAAGGCAGCCGGTAGGATAAAAGGATAAAAGTTGGGAAGGGCTTTGTCTCAAGGATCGAGACAGTTAAGAAAGTTCAAGGAAAGTGGTGGGAGATAATATGGCACAGGTAAGAAGATTTTATTTTGAAGAGGGCTCTGCTGCACGCGAGATCTATGAACCGCTTCCCTCCAGAGAAGAGCGTGAGATCGAACGTAAGAAGAGAGAGCGTGCATATCGCCGTGCGAAGGAACAACGCAAGGCTATCGCAATGCGCCAGAACAGACTCTATACGATTTATCTCTGCCTGGGTGTTCTCGTGTTCGCTACCTTCTTCGCTTACTATGTTGGTATTCAGGCGAAGACGGCAGATCATCAGAGAAAAGTGACAGCACTTCGTATGGAAGTATCAGAGATGAAGGCTGACAATGCTGCTGAATCGAACCGGGTATATGCAGCAACGAATCTCACAACGGTTCGTGACGTAGCAATCAATCAGCTTGGCATGAAGTATGCGGGAAATGATAAAATCGTGTATTATAGTGTCAGTGATAATGATTACATGAGCCAGTATGAGGATATTCCTTGATGGAACGATTCGATGATAGAAAAAGGTCTGTACAGGCCTCGGGAAGAAAAAGAAAAAGAAGAAAAAAGTCACAGAGACTACAAGTATGGATGCAGAGGAAGCTGATCTTGTTTTTCGGCGGAATCTGCGTTCTTTTTGTGTTTCTGATAGGTCGTATTGTCTATATCGAGACAACGAGTGGACAGAAGTATGAGAAGATTGTTCTGGCCCAGCAGGAATATTCCAGCAAGGTGATTCCTTATCGTAGAGGAAATATCGAGGATTCCAAAGGTACAGCCCTTGCTTCTTCCATTGATGTCTATAACGTTATCCTGGATTGCAAGGAACTGAACCGCTATCCGGAACTGATCGATTCAACCATGGAAGTCCTCGCACAGTGCTTCCCGGAAGTGGACATTACGGATGCAAGAGCACGACTTACGGACAAGCCGGATTCTCAGTATGAAGTTCTGGCCAAGAAGGTAAGCTACGAAGAAGAATCTGCCTTTGAGACGGCAAGTGATGAGAGAAGCAGTGACAAGGTAGAAGATAACGAAGTGGCCGGCATCTGGGCAGAGAAGGAGTACACGAGACAGTATCCTTATGGCTCGCTGGCCGCATCCATTATCGGATTCTCTTCCTCCGGAAACTATGGTGTCACCGGTCTGGAGAATCAGTACAACGACAAGCTAAACGGCGTCAATGGCCGTTCTTATGGATATGTGAACGAAGACAGTGATGTTGAGAAGACGGTGATCGAACCTGAGAATGGCAAGACGATCGTAACTTCGATCGATGCCAATATTCAGGCAATCGTTGAGACAGAACTGCAGAACTGGAATAATGCACATCTTCTGAATGATTACACCCTTGAAGCCAAGAGCACGGGCTCTGTTAATACTGCCTGCCTGGTAATGAATCCAAATACAGGCGAGATTCTGGCCCTGGCTTCTTATCCCTTCTTCGATCTGAATAACCCGCGTGACCTCTCAGCCTATTACAGCGAAGAAGAACTTGCGGCTATGACCGAAGAGCAGAAGATGGATATCCTAAACGGCCTCTGGCAGAACTATGCGGTAACGCATACCTTCGAGCCAGGCTCTACATTTAAGACCTTCACGATCGCAACCGGACTGGATACCGGAACACTTACAGGAAATGAGACCTACAACTGTACCGGTTCGCTGAATATCAATGGCGATCCCATCCACTGCTGGAAGACTGCAGGCCATGGTGTGGAGACCGTCGGAACTGCCCTTCGTGATTCCTGTAACGTCGCCCTCATGGGTATGGCAGCGAGTATCGGTGCCAGGAACTTCGCTAGCTATCAGTCCAGATTTGGCTTTGGACAGAAGACCAATATCGATCTGCCCGGAGAACCGAGAACAGCATCTCTACTCTATACCGAGGAGCAGCTGGAGCAGTATATCAACTTAGCAACCAACTCCTTTGGACAGAACTTCAATACAACCATGGTGCAGCTGGCAAGCGCATTCTGCTCCGTAATCAACGGCGGCAAGCTCTATCAGCCCCATCTTGCCACAGCCATCAAGGATGACAGTGGTAACATCGTCGAAAATATAGAGCCTGTTGTTTTAAAGCAGACGATATCCGAAGATACCTGTGACATCATGCGGCAGTATCTAAGAAGCGTTGTTCGCGAGGGAACCGGCACAGCGTCTCAGGTCGCAGGCTATAGCGTCATGGGTAAGACCGGAACAGCACAGAAGCAGCCCAGATCTGAAAACAATTACGTTGTTTCCTTTATCGGAGCAGTTCCTGCTGAAGATCCGGAACTGGTGATCTATGTGGCAATTGATACGCCGAATGTAGGCTCCCAGGATACCTGCCATGGGTCCGGTGAGATTACACATAATATCCTGACCCAGATTCTGCCTTATCTCAATGTGCCGACCATGGCAGAAGAGAAGGCAGCTGGTGTGACTCTCTATGATGAACTCGCAGGTGTTCCCATTACGGAAGCAACCGGAGAAGGCCCGACCCCTTATCCTGTTGTTACCGCGCAGGGTGTCATGGAACAGCAGCAGGCAGCACAGATTGCCCAGTCACAGGTGACTGCGACCGCAGAAGATACCGGGAGCCAGGCACCTCTCGAACAGTAAGATGGATTCCAGGCGAGGTCTTATCTTTCGGCGTTTTGCGTTGCAGGTGATATCTAAAATGTTTATAATGCTAGAGTTGTAAAGACCGTTTGATGAATAGGAATAATTATCATGAATATGCAGTTATTATTGATTCTACTCATGTCATTTGCTATCGGAGTGATCACCCTCCCGATTCTGATTCCCATACTTCGCAGATTGAAGGCGAGCCAGACCGAGAGAGAAGAACTTCAGTCTCACCAGGCGAAGACCGGTACACCGACCATGGGCGGTATCGGCATTCTGATTGCCTATACTGCATCGACTCTCGTGGCTGCTATTATCGAGCCCATGGTTCTTCCTGTTTTGATTCTTACTGTCGGCTTCGGTCTGATCGGATTTATCGATGATTATCTGAAGGTTGTTCTTCGTCGTTCTGATGGACTTCTGGCATGGCAGAAATTGATCCTGCAGTTCCTTGTAACCACGATCTTCGTCTTCTATATCACGAAGTTCTCCGGTATCTCCCTTCTGATGCGTATTCCCTTCACGAATGGCGCAATGTGGGATATCGGTTATTTTGCGATTCCCATCCTCTACTTTGCGGTAATCGGAACTGTTAACGGAACGAACTTCACAGACGGCCTCGATGGACTTGCATCCACCGTTACTTTTATCGTAGCGCTCTTCTTCGCAGCCGCATCACTGCATCTGGGCGGTGGTGTTGAACTCTCCGGAATGGCTATGGCCGGAGCGCTGCTTGCATTCCTGATCTATAACTGCTATCCGGCACATGTCTTCATGGGCGATACCGGATCGCTTGCACTCGGCGGATTCGTTGCCGGTATGGCTTACATGCTGCAGATGCCGCTCTACATCCTGATCGTTGGTTTGATCTACTTAGTTGAAGTAATCTCAGTTATTCTGCAGGTCGGATACTTCAAGCTGACGCATGGTAAGCGCATCTTCCGTATGGCGCCGATCCATCATCATTTTGAACTCGGTGGCTGGTCCGAGACGAAGGTGGTAACTATCTTCGCTATCGTCACGGGTCTTATGTGTGCAGTTGGATTCATTGCGATCTGAGAAATGTAGAGCATAGGGTAAAAGATGCACGATAAAGGTGTTATCTGCCATAGAAAGGAAGCGGGGATGGGTGAAAAATATCTTGTAGTTGGTGCCGGTAAAAGTGGCGTTGCAGCCATTGGACTTCTCCTTCGTACCGGAAGAGAAGCAGTACTCTATGATGGAAATAAGGATCTGGACGTAAAGGCTCTTCGTGAGGCACATCCGGATTGGAAAGATATTAAGATCTATGCCGGAGACCTTCCGGAAGAAGCATATGCTGGTGTTAAGGTTGCAGTCTTAAGCCCGGGTGTTCCGACGGATCTCCCGGTTGTAGATGAGATGCGTGCACATAACTTAAGCATCTGGGGCGAAGTAGAACTTGCCTACGAACTCGGACAGGGAACGGTCTGTGCCATCACCGGAACCAATGGTAAGACCACGACGACGGCGCTGACCGGCGAGATTATGCGTACGTATTTCAAGTCTGTATTTGTCGTTGGTAATATCGGAATTCCTTATACCGATATGGCAGATAAGACTCGGGAAGACAGTGTTGTTGTGGCTGAGATCTCATCCTTCATGCTTGAGACCATCGAGAAGTTCCATCCTCATGTCAGCGCAATCTTAAATATTACTCCGGATCATCTGAACCGCCATCACAGCATGGCAAATTACATCCTGGCCAAGGAGAATATCACCCGAAATCAGGATGCGAGAGATGTAGTGGTTTTGAACTATGAAGACGATGTGCTAAGAGAGTTCGGCCAGCACGCACCCTGCCGTCCGGTCTACTTTTCTTCGAAGAGAAGAGTTGCCGGTGGTCTCTATGTAGAGGATGGTAAGCTGATCTCCGAATTCACTCGTGAGAAGGTAGAAGTTCTGCCCATTACCGAGCTGAATATCTTAGGCTCTCATAACTATGAGAATGCACTTGCTGCCATCGCTATTGCACAGACTATGGGTGTTCCAATGAAGGATATCCGCAAGGCTCTGAAGAACTTCCAGGCAGTAGAACATCGTATAGAATATGTTACGGAGAAGCGTGGTGTACGCTTCTATAATGATTCGAAGGGAACCAATCCGGATGCAGCGATCAAGGCGGTTGATGCGATGGACCGTCCGACTGTACTGATCGGTGGCGGTTATGACAAGGGCTCCGATTATGATGAATGGGTTATGCATTTTGCCGGCAAGGTGAAGAAACTCTTCCTCATCGGTGTGACCAAAGAAAAGATTGCAGAATGCTGTAAAAAGCATGGATTTATGGACTTCGAATTCTGTGATAGCTTTGAAGAGGCAATTGATAAGTCATATGAGGCAGCAGAGGATGGCGATTGCGTTCTCCTGTCGCCGGCCTGCGCAAGCTGGGATATGTTCAAGAGCTACGAGCAGCGTGGTGAGATCTTCAAAGAATATGTTCAGGGATTAAAGGAATAAGAATGGCAAGATCGGGTCGCATTAAGAAAACAGGATATTTTGACTATGGCATGGTCTTCGTCATCGTTCTGCTTCTTGCCTTTGGTATGGTCATGCTCTATAGTACCAGCTCTTATACTGCGTCCCTCAGACTCGGTGATTCGGCATACTTTGTAAAGAGACAGGCAGTCTTCTCCATTATCGGACTAGGGGCTATGTATGTTGTCAGCCGTATCGATTATCATTTCTGGGCAAGGATTGCATTCATGCTCTATATCGGGTCAATTCTCTTAGTCGCATACGCCCTGGTTGCAGGTACCTCCCTGAATAACTCTTCACGTTGGATCTATATCGGTCCGGTTTCGATTCAGCCTTCTGAGATTGCCAAAGTTGCTGTCATTGTTTTCTTCTCGACCTTATTTACCAAGGCTGGCCCTAAGCTGGGAGATATTCGCATGATGGGTAAGATGGCAGTCTTTGCGATTTTTATCTCGGCGGTTGTTGCAATCTCAAACCTGTCTACGGCAGTTATTATCTTCGGTATCTTCTATGTGATGCTTTTCATCGCGTCCAAACAGACGAGAATTATGCTGCTTATCGCAGGCCTTGTGGTTATGCTGGTTGTTGTAACTCTTCCCTTCGTTAGCTACCGTGCGATGCGTATTAAGATCTGGAAGCATCCGGAGCAGTATGAGAAGGGCTATCAGACCCTGCAGGGACTCTATGCGATCGGTTCCGGTGGAATCTTCGGTAAGGGACTGGGAGAGAGTATGCAGAAGCAGTTCGTTCCGGAAGCCCAGAACGATATGATCTTCTCCATTATCTGCGAAGAACTCGGACTCTTTGGTGCTATCTGCATCCTGATCATGTTCCTGCTCTTGCTGTGGAGACTGCTCTTTATTGCAACCCACGCTAAGGACCAGATGGGGTCCTTCCTGGCAATTGGAATTCTGGTCCACATTTCTCTTCAGGTCATCCTGAATGTGGCCGTGGTAACAAATACGATACCGAATACTGGTATTACACTTCCCTTCATCAGCTACGGTGGATCGGCTCTGATCATGCTGCTGGCGGAACTGGGAATTGCACTTAGTGTATCAAGGAAGATCGAATTCGACGCTTAGGAGGAGTATGGCAGAGAGAGTTAGAGAAAAGAGAAATCTGCCGCACCCGAAAAAGCGGGGTATGGCATTTTTCCGTTTCTATTTTTTCAATATCCTGATCGGCCTTGTGATCGTGGTGGCAACGGTGGTTCTTCTCTCCGTGACGATCTTCCAGATCACAAAGGTCAGTGTGAAGGGTAATGCGGTTTTGTCAGATGATGAGATCTCGGCGCTTGTCATTACCGGCAAGTATCCGAAGAATGGACTCTATGAATGGTTTATCAATACGGTACACCCTAAGACGGACATCCCTTTCGTAGACACCTACACCATGAGCTTTAAGAAGCCAAGCAATATTGTTATTAATGTGCATGAAGTAAACATGATCGGCTATATACCTATGGTGGATGGAACCTATGCTTACTTCGATGGAGATGGTAAGGTTGTCGAGATCTCGGAGCGTCTGGTAGCAGGATATCTTCCGGTGAGTGGGATCACCTGCGATGGTGCCAAGGTCGGTAAGACGCTTCCCATCAATAAGCGATGCCTGAATGTTCTTCTGCAGGTTACGAAGAGTCTGAAGAAGTATGATGTGAGTGCGGATGCGGTCGCTTTCCAGGATGACAGAGAAGTAGCAGTTCAGAGCGGACCTCTGGTCTTAAACTTTGGAACGTTCAGGTATCTCGACGAGAAGATCATGCGTCTTCAGTATATTCTGCCGACGATCAACGGGCAGGCAGGAATACTACATCTGGAAAACTGGACGCCGGAAAGTACAGATATCGTTTTTGAAGCGTCGGAGTAGTCATATCTACCATATCATGTGGTAAATCTTGGTCAAAATCCACAAAATGATGGTTGATATAAACTTTGAAAAAATATATTATTGTTATTAGGAATTTTTTCGGGTAAAGTGCCCGTTTATGAAGGAGGATCCCCAGTGATTGATCTTACTAGCAGTACCGAATTTGAATCAAAAGCGAAGATCATCGTAATTGGTGTTGGTGGTGCAGGTGGAAATGCTGTAAACCGCATGATCGATGAGAATATCGTCGGTGTTGATTATATTGCTGTCAATACAGACCAGCAGGCACTTGATCTGTGCAAGGCTCCGACCAAGATTGCAATCGGTGAGAAGCTTACCAAGGGACTTGGCGCAGGAAGCCGTCCTGAAGTTGGTGAGAAAGCAGCAGAAGAGAACTTAGAAGATCTGACCGCAGCCATGAAGGGTGCAGATATGATCTTTGTTACCTGTGGTATGGGTGGCGGAACCGGAACAGGTGCAGCTCCCGTTATCGCTAAGACCGCTAAGGAGCAGGGTATCCTTACGGTTGGTATCGTGACCAAGCCTTTCACCATGGAAGGCAGACCTCGTATGAGAAATGCTATGTCCGGTCTCGATAAGATCAGAGACAACGTTGATACTCTGATCGTTATTCCTAATGACAAGCTCCTTGATATTGCAGGCAAGAGCATGAGCTTCAAAGAAGGCTTCAAGATGGCGGATGAAGTTCTGCAGCAGGCAGTTCAGGGTATTACCGATCTGATCAACATTCCTTCCATGATTAACCTCGACTTCGCCGATGTTCGTACCGCTATGGAGAACAAGGGCACAGCTCATATCGGTGTAGGTCAGGCATCCGGTGAAGAGAAGGCTGTGGAAGCAGCCAAGCTCGCTGTTGAGTCTCCTATGCTTGAAACCACCATCGAGGGTGCTTCCGATGCGATCGTTTCCATCCAGGGTAACATCAGCATGCAGGAAGTTCAGGATGCAGTTGGATACATCAATTCCCTTACCGGTGATGATACCAACATTATCTTCGGTATCCGTGAAGGTGAAGCGGATGATGATTCTGTTACGATCGCAGTTATCGCTACCGGTCTTCAGAATGCCGGAGCTTCCGGAGCATCCGATCTTCTTACCAGAATGAACTATGGAACTCCCGCAGGTCTTCGTACCGCCGCAGCGCGTCCCGCAGCTCCTGCAGCACGTCCCGCAAGCAGCGCAGCTTCGGCACCTCGTACCAGCTTTGGTACTGCTCGTCCTGCAAGCACTGTAACTGCAGGTCTTCATACTCCCACTGCAGGTGCAGCACCTAGTGCAGCACAGACCGCAGATCTTCGCGAGAAGCTGAATCATCCGGTACAGCCTCGTGCAACTGTTCGCCAGGAAGACATCAAGGTTCCTGATTTTCTGAAGAGCAAGCAGCTCTGATACAGTCCTTATGGATTGATTTATATGTATGACAATAAGAAGAGTTACCGTTTTTACGGTAACTCTTTTGTAGTATGAGAGAGTATATCTGTAGGCAAGGGCTCTAATATCGTTGGTAAGAAGAAAGAAATGAAATTGTTAGATTTTGAGTTTTAACTTAGCCAGATTTACGGCTGGATTTTGCTACAAGAAACGTTCGACAAGCAAAAAACAGGTGAAATTGCTTACTATTTTTGCGCGATTTATACGCCACCCACCATATGGTTGTCATCGCCCTTGAACTTGGCAAAGTGGAAATGCTGGGTCTTATAGAGACTGAAGTAACCAGACACAACATAGGAAATGGCAACTGGAATAATGATAAAGGGCATCGCATCAAATCCGAAGAGCTCGAAGATGATGAGCAGGGCCGTTAAGGGGCAGTTGGTGACACCGCAAAATACAGCTGCCATACCTGCGGCTGCGCAGAGTGCAGGATCTAAGCTGAGAATAGGAGCCAGGGCTGATCCTACGGTTGCGCCAATGAAGAAGGAAGGTACAATCTCACCACCCTTATAGGCAGCTGCGATAGAAAGTGCAGTGAAGAGAATCTTCATGAGGAAGGCATACCAGGGACTTCTTCCTTCAATGGCCAGATGGATCATGTCCATGCCTGCACCATTGTAGGACTGAGAATCACCTTCCACATAGGTGGTGATGGCAGTCAGAATAAGGAGCACGGAACCTAATATGAAGGCTCTGAGATAACGATTCCCAAGGGGAGAGGCTATATATTTCTTTGTATAGCGAAGCGCCAGGATGAAGAGGATTGCGGCAAAACCTGCTGCGACGCCTACGATACTGATCTTGAGAACGGGTGCAATCGTAAAATCAGGAATCAGATTGAAGTCGTAATGCGGAATGGGTTGGCCCATGAGGAGGGCAATGTAGTGAGCTGTGAAGGCTGAAACGACAGTGGGAAGCAGAGCGGGATAGTACATGACTCCGACGGAGGTGATCTCCATGGCGAATACAGCTCCTGCCAGGGGCGTTCCCATGAGTGCAGAGAAGGCTGCTGCCATACCTGACAGAACCAGAATCCTACGTTCGGATTCCTCCAAACGGAAGATGCGTGCCATAGTGTTTCCTATACTTCCACCCAACTGAAGAGCAGCTCCTTCACGTCCAACAGAAGCTCCGCAGAGATGGGAGAAAATGGTGGAGATGAAGATGAGAGGAGTCATGCGAAGGGGAATATAGGAGCCTTCCCGGATGGAGGAGAGGACCAGATCTGTTCCGCCCGGATGATCTCTGTCTGCCAGGTGGTAGATGAAGAGAATCAGCATGGAACCAAAGGGGAGAAGGAGAAGGAAGTAGGGGTGGCTCTGACGAAGACCGGTTACCCATACAATTCCAAAGTAGAAGGCTGTACCGACCAGGCCGATGATGACACCGGACAGCACAGACAGGAGAGTCCACTGAAGAGTGGCCAGGGTTCGTTTACAACCGATCTTGAGACGATCTGCAACTTGGTATACGGGACGCATAATGATACTCTTTTCTACAGGGCTTTTACAAATAGATGGATGCCCTTCATTTCTGAAATAATCTAAATCATTGATATAGTAGCATACTAGAGTGAAAGGAACTAGGATGATCCGTGATATCCAGACAGAGATGGATCATTTATCCGGGATTATTATCTGAGAATCAATCTCTAGGGATTGGTAGGATATTCGATTTGACAATATACTCCCCCCTAGTATAATGTGTTGTATTGAAGACACCTATCATATGTCGGTGAAGGAGTATTACACATGGAAGAACAGCATGAATGCAAGGCTTCAGGCAAAAAAACACATAGAACAGACGCACAGAGAAAGACTTTACTCAATCGTCTGAAGCGTATCGAGGGTCAGATCCGTGGATTAGAGAAGCTGGTAGAGACCGATACTTACTGCAACGACATCCTGCAGCAGTCAATCTCAGTAAGATCTGCTCTGGATGGATTTAACCAGGAACTACTGGACTTTCATATCAAGGGTTGTGTTACGGATGGTATTCAGGAAGGCGATGAAGAGATCGTGGATGAGCTCCTGAAGACCTTGAGAAAGCTGATGAAGTAAGACAGAATCACTTCATTCGAGAAGCAAATAAAAAATATATTTGACAGATACTCCCCCCTAGTATATCATTCGGATAGTAGGGGGGAGTATTCTATGTTAGATTGGGTAGCAAAATGACGTTCGCATGAGCGCACGTCGTATGATCATAGAAAAGGAGTACAGAATCATGAAGACAGTTGAATTAAAGGTTACCGGTATGCATTGCGTTCATTGCGAGGCGAATGTTGCTAACTTGCTTGAGAAGGTTGAAGGCGTTGAGAAGGCTGTTGCTGACAGAACTCACGACAGGGTACTTGTTCGTCTTACCAATGACGATCTTGATGTGAATAGGCTTATTCATGCTGTTGAATCTGATCCGGATAAGGGTTTTAAGGCAGAAGAGGTTAAGGAATGAAGCAATATATTGTAACCGGAATGACATGTGCCGCATGTCAGTCTCGTGTTGAAAAAGCAGTATCTAAGCTGGATAAGGTCGAGAATGTAAATGTCTCTCTTCTGACCAATTCCATGGGTGTTGACGGAGATGCTTCTGATGAAGAAGTCATCGCAGCAGTAGAAGCAGCAGGCTACGGCGCCCGGATTAAAGGCGGATCTTGTGATGCAAGTGACAAGAAGAACAATTCTGCATCTGCCAGGCTTGCAGCAGAAGAGGAGGCATTGAAGGATCATGAGACGCCAAAGCTTTTCAAGAGATTAAAGTTGTCCCTGATCTTCCTGGCCATCCTCATGTATATCACCATGGGACATAATATGCTGGGCTTTCGAGTCCCCGCTTTCCTGGAGAACAATTATCTGGGACTGGCTGTGACACAGATGCTGCTTGCAATCGCCGTTATGTACATTAACCGTGCATTCTTTATTTCAGGATTCAGAAGCCTCTTCCATGGCAGTCCGAATATGGATGCCCTGGTCGCATTGGGATCCTCTGCATCCTTCGCATGGTCCCTGTATGTATTCTACAAGCTGTCCTGGATGATCACCTCAGGTCAGCCAAATGTAGAGCTTATGGATCTTTACCATACACAGCTCTACTTTGAATCCGCAGCAATGATTCCAGCGCTGATCACTGTAGGTAAGACCCTGGAATCCCTTTCTAAGGGAAGAACTACCGATGCACTGAAGAGCCTGATGAAGATGGCTCCTAAGACTGCTGTGGTCGATCGTGATGGTAAAGAAGTGACCGTGGATATCGATGATGTGAAAATCAATGACATCTTCATCGTAAAACCCGGTGAAGCAATTCCGGTAGATGGTGTGATCGTAGAAGGGAATACGGCCATCGATGAGTCCGCACTTACCGGAGAATCCATCCCGGTAGATAAGACGGTAGGAGATTCCGTTAGTGCAGCCACCATCAACCAGTCCGGCTACGTTCGTGCTAGAGCCAGCCGTGTTGGTGAAGATACTACCTTTGCCAATGTCATCAAGATGGTGAGCGATGCAGCAGCTACCAAGGCACCGATTGCCCGGATTGCGGATCGTGTTTCCGGTGTATTTGTTCCGACGGTTATCGGTATTGCTATAGTTGTCTTTATTATCTGGATGATCAACGGTTCTGATATTGCTTATGCGCTTGAGAGAGCCATTAGTGTACTGGTGATCAGTTGCCCCTGTGCTCTTGGATTGGCTACACCAGTTGCAATTATGGTTGGTAATGGCATGGGAGCCAGGAATGGTATTCTCTTTAAGACAAGTGAAGCACTGGAAAATGCCGGAAGAATTCAGATTGTCGCTCTGGACAAGACCGGGACCATTACGGCCGGAAAGCCTGAGGTAACGGATCTTATTCCCGGAGAAGGAGTATCGAAAGAAGAACTCTTATCCCTTGCTTATGTGCTTGAGATAAAGAGTGAGCATCCGCTGGCAAAAGCAATTGTTGCGGCTGCCTACGAGGCACCCGCTGCAAACCTTCCTATCACCAACTGGAGAGCATTAGCCGGAAGTGGTATCGCTGCAGAACAGAATGGTGAGAAGCTCTATGCCGGATCCGGTAAGTTTATCCGTACGGTGACAGAAGTTCCTTCCGCTATGGCTGATGAGGAATCCCGTCTGGCAGACCAGGGAAAAACACCTCTGTATTTTGTCAGAGCCGGTAAAATCATTGGAATGATTGCGGTTGCTGATGTGATCAAGGAAGACTCTGCAGAAGCTGTTCGACAGCTTAGGAGGATGGGCATCAATGTCGTTATGCTTACCGGTGATAATGAGCGTACTGCCAATGCGATCGGTGCACAGGCTGAAGTTGATCACGTCATTGCTGGCGTATTACCGGAAGGTAAGGAAGCTGTAATCCGTGAGTTACAGAAGCAGGGCAAGGTTGCCATGGTAGGTGATGGAATCAATGATGCTCCTGCACTTACCCGTGCAGATACTGGCATCGCCATTGGTGCCGGTGCCGATGTAGCACTGGATTCTGCAGACATTGTTCTTATGAATTCAAAGCTGATAGATGTTGCCGCTGCCATTCGTCTTAGCCGTGCAACCCTTAAGAATATTCACGAGAACCTGTTTTGGGCCTTTGCTTATAACGTACTCCTGATTCCTGTGGCTGCAGGTCTCTATTCCTTCATTCATATGAATCCTATGTGGAGTGCAGCAGCGATGTCCCTCTCAAGCTTCACCGTATGTATGAATGCTCTTCGTTTGAACCTATTTAAGGTTCATAGCGATCGTCGCGATCGTAAGATGAAAAAAGCTGTAGATCTTCATATGGATCTGATCGAAATCGAGCAGCCCAAGATGCAGAAGGAAGTCTGCATTGCAGTCGAAGGTATGATGTGCGAACACTGCGAAGCAACCGTAAGAAAGGCTCTTGAAAAATTAGATGGCGTTGAAAGTGCTGTAGCATCCCATGAAAATGGTACGGTTATCCTTAGCCTGTCGAAGGACTTTGATGAGGAGGCTGTGAAGGGAGCTATCGAAGAAGAAGGTTACGAATATAAGAGATTGGAATTTCCACTCTAATCATTACTTAAAGAAATACTAATAAATAAAGACCTCAGGACCTATTGCATCCTGAGGTCTTTTGGCTTAATATGACTCCGTAATCAATGTGGCCTTCGGGCCAAACAGACAGATGCAGAGTAGATATCAAAGCGTCAAGTGCCCGGTGAACAGGGAGTTGTCATCGGGACGAAGAGTAGTAACTCGCGGTTTTGGTGTCGCATCCCGCTGCTACATCACCGAGTATCTATATACCTCCGATGTAGTTAAGGAAACTGCAAAGGAGGTATTTTTTATGAAAAAACTAAAAGACGTACGTGTACTCACTTCCGCAGCACTGGTTCTTGCCATTGCAATCGCCCTTGGATTCTTCAAGATTCCCATCACACAGTTGATTGAGATTCGATTCGATACCCTGGCACTTGCAACCGCCGGCCAGATGTTCGGACCCGCCGTCGGACTGATGATCGGAGCACTCTCTGATCTGGGAGGATTCCTTATTCGCCCTACCGGTCCCTTCTTCCCGGGATTCACCATCAGCGCAGCCATCACTGGCCTGATCTTCGGGTTCATGCTGTATGGCAAGAAGGTATCGATCCTTCGCGTTGTTCTTGCGAAACTGATTCACACCCTTCTTGTCGGAATGCTCTTAAATAGCTTCTGGCTCTCCATGCTCTATGGCAATGCCTTCCCGCTTGTATTCCTTGGAAGACTTCCTAAGGAACTGGTTATGTTCCCTATTCAGACCGCTATGATCTATNNNNGACGATTATTTCGCCGCATTGCCACATTTTCAGCCTCGCAAGGTCAAAACTACAGATGAGATGTTCTCTCTGGATGCACTGAAGAACTTCCTCCATCGCATTGGTGATCCGCAGAATGATCTTCGCTATATTCATATCGGAGGAACGAATGGGAAGGGCTCTACGACGGCTTTCCTGGCTTCTGTTTTAAGAGAGGCGGGACTACATGTAGCTTCCTTCACGTCTCCGGCCTTGATAGATAATCGGGAACTCTATCGCATCGATGGAGAGGTGATCAAAGAGGAATCCTATGACGCAGTCATGTCTTATCTGATTCAGGAGAGAGAAGCGATGGAGAAGGCAGGAGAGAAGGCACCATCAGAGTTCGAACTCTATGTTTGTGCTGCTTTTCTTCTCTTCCGGCAGGCAGGATGTCAGCTTGTCCTCATGGAAGTTGCCATGGGTGGAAGACTTGACGCAACGAATGTGATACCTGCACCTGTTCTCACGATCTTTACACCGATTCAGTACGATCATACAGAAATCCTTGGGAATACCCTGACAGAGATTGCCGGAGAGAAGGCAGGAATCCTGAAGGCAGGAACGTATTGTATCAGCGCCCCTCAGGACCCGGAAGCGCTAGGGGTAATTGAAGCCAGATGTAAGAAGCTTGGAATTCCCCTGGAGGTTGCAGAACCAGTGGATTCTATCACGTCTTATCACATGCGCGGAGAATATCAGAAGGTGAATGCAGGAACAGCAGCATGCGCCGCAAGGCTCATCCTGGAGAAGCTCCTTCCTTCGGAAATGAAGAACGAACGGATGTCTTCGGACGGGATTCCAAGGGAAGTGAACATAGAGGAGCAGATCAGCAGCGGCCTTCAGATGGCCTGCTGGCCAGGAAGATTTGAAATCTTTCAGAAGAAGGGTTTTGCCACAGTTGTAATCGATGGGGCTCATAATCCCCAGGGAATCGAAGCACTTGTATCTTCCATCCGGGAAGAATTTCCAGGAAGGAAGATCAAGTTCCTAATGGGTGTTCTTGGAGATAAGGCTGTGGATAGGATGATTGAAGAGATCCTGCCCTTGGCATTTTCGATTGATCTTGTCACGGTTCCATCTCCCCGGGCGCTGTCTAAGGAGGATTTAGAAGAGAGAATCCTTCATATCATTGCTGAGGAAGAGCGCCTCTCTAGGAAGGATATTCTTATTCATAAGCACGAGAGTATTGAAGAGGCCGTGAGATATCTATGGAATCAGTCCGGTGAGGAGGATGTCGTCTGCATCTTCGGGTCTCTGTATTACATAGGAATTGCCAGACGAGAAGTAATAAGACGAAGCTGACAGAGGATGTGCTTCCTAGCATGACTGATGGTAAGCCACGCTGCCCTTGTAATATAAGTGAACAACTTGTAATGCCTTTCCTGATGTTTTAAGTCATGGAAACAGGTCCTCGAGTCTTTAGGTGAAGTCGGACATGTGGTAAGATACTCTAAAGGGGAGGTGATCTCTATGAAATTGGAATTTCTTGGTGCAGCACACGAAGTAACTGGTTCTTGCCATTATCTGGAATGCAATGAAAAACAAATGTTGATTGATTGTGGAATGGAGCAGGGAGCTGATCTCTATGTGAATCAATCGATTCCTGTGAACCCGGCGGAGATTGATTATATCTTTGTAACCCATGCCCACATCGATCACAGTGGATTAATCCCTCTCATGTATAATCATGGCTTTCGTGGTCAGATCTTCTGTACAGAAGCGACTAAGGAACTATGTGATATCATGTTGAGAGATTCCGCACACATTCAGGAAGCTGAAGTGGAGTGGAAGAATCGTAAGGCAAGACGAGCCGGTGAGGCAGAAGTCGAGCCTATGTATACGGTAGAAGATGCGGAGAAGGTCATGAAGCATTTCGTGCCCTGCCGTTATCACCTGAAGGTGGAGATCGCTGAAGGAATAACGGTACGATTTGTCGATGCCGGTCATCTCTTAGGATCTTCGTCCATCGAGATGTGGCTTACTGAGAACGGAGAAGAGAGGAAGATTGTCTTCTCCGGAGATATCGGTAATTCCAATCAGCCACTCATCAAGAACCCGGAATATATTAAGGATGCAGATTATGTTCTGACGGAATCCACCTATGGAGATCGTCTGCATGACCAGCCGACAGATTTTGCAAAAGCACTTGCTGAAGTGATTCGAAGAACCTTACAGGGTGGTGGCAATCTGGTCATCCCTGCCTTTTCTGTAGGCAGAACTCAGGAGATTCTCTACTTTATCCGCAAGATTAAGGAAGAGGAGATGATCCCTGGCTTTAATGACTTCCAGGTGGTTATGGATAGCCCTCTGGCTGTGAATGCCACGAATATCTTCAAGATGAGCGTGGAAGAATGTTTTGATGATGAAGCAAGAGAACTTGTCATGCATGGCAGGAATCCGATTGGCTTTCCTGGTCTTCGTGTGGCAGTCAGCTCTGATGAATCGAAGATGATCAACACGGATATGAATCCCAAGGTCATTATCTCTGCATCAGGTATGTGTGAAGCAGGTCGTATTCGTCACCATCTGAAGCATAATCTCTGGAGACCGGAATCTACCATCCTCTTTGTGGGATATCAGGTGCCTGGAACCCTTGGATTTAACCTCCTGCATGGAGCCAAAGAGGTCAAGCTTTTCGGCGAAGAGGTGCAGGTAAAGGCAACCATTGAGAATCTGCCCGGTATCTCCGGACATGCAGATCAGAAGGGACTCTTACGCTGGATCGGCGAATTCAAGGAGAATCCTCCCAAGCACGTCTTTGTCGTTCATGGAGAGGACGGTGTGACTGACCAGTATGCAGAACTGGTACATGAGACCTTCGGCTTCGAGGCAAGCGCTCCTTATTCAGGAGATGCCTGGGACCTGATCACGGGGCTTCAGATAGCAAGTGGCAGCAGAGAACGCATTGCGACGAAGAAGTCAGTATCTCAGGGAGGCAAGACAGCTTCCGTGGTTTATGGCCGCCTGATGGCAGCCGGCCAGAGATTGATGGCACTGATCAAGAAGTCCGGTGGACTTGCCAACAAGGACATGGCTAAGTTTGCAGACCAGATCAATTCCCTCTGTGATAAGTGGGAAAAATGAGAACTTATACACCATAACTAATTGATATCTTATTCTCAGAACAGCGATCATAGTCTTCGCATTATTCTGAGAGGAGATTCGCCATGAAGGGATATCAGGTTAGTAACGGGTTTATGGGTCTTGTGGATGAGAGCTACATGCTCTTTGCCACAGAAGAAGAATATTACGAGTATATAGAGGAGTAACAAAATGACAGTTAAGGAACGGCTTGGCAGGCTGCGTGAAGAGATGGAGAAGCGTAATATCGGTGCATATCTGGTGCCGATGGCTGACTTCCATCACTCGGAGTATGTGGGAGCATATTTCGAAGAAGTGAAGTATATCTCCGGTTTTACCGGAACGAACGCAACTGTTGTAGTAACGATGGATGAAGCCGGACTCTGGACGGATGGCCGTTATTTTATTCAGGCAGAACGTCAGTTGAAGGATAGCACGATTCTTCTCTACCGTATGGCAGAAGAAGGTGTACCGACTGTTGCAGAATTCCTGAGAGATAAGCTTCCGCAAGGTAAGGCAATCGGATTCGATGGCCGTTGCATTATGGCAGATGAGGCTGCAAGCTATCAGAAGATCGCAGAAGAGAAGAAGGGTAGCCTCTACCAGAGTGAAGATCTGATTGATCTCTTCTGGGAAGACAGACCGGCTCTTCCTCATGAGAAGACCTGGGTGCTGAAGACAGAGCATGCCGGACGTTCCGTTACGGATAAGTTAGAGGACTTGCGTAAGACCATGGAAGAGAAGGGGGCAGAAGCACATCTTCTTAGCTCTCTCTGCGATATCGCATGGCTTCTTAATATGAGAGGCGATGATATTGCATCCGTTCCTGTCTTCCTCTCCTTCGTCTATGTGACAGCAAGAGAGTGCAGACTCTATATCCAGGATCAGGCCATGACAGACCAGGCCGGACTGCATCTTCGTGATGCGAATGTGGACATCCGTCCTTATGAAGCAATCTATGAAGATCTGCCTCTGATGGAGGAGAAGTCTCTGCTTCTGGATAAGAAGGAGACCAATGCAAGACTCTTCGATCTGATTCCGGATGGTGTTGTCGTCATCAATGACTTCAATCCGACAGAACTCTCTAAGGCTGTTAAGAATGAGACAGAGATCAAGGATACCATTCATGCACATATCGAGGATGGAATTGCAGTAACCCATTTCATCTACTGGGTGAAGAATGCAATCAAGACCGAGAAACTTACAGAACTGGATGCAGACCATAAGATTAGAGAATTCCGTGAGCAGGCAGATGATTTCCTGGACGTCTCCTTCGAGACCATTGCAGCCTATGGACCGAATGCGGCAATGATGCATTATTCCGCAACTCCGGAAGAGTTCTCAGAGATGAAGCCGGAAGGATTCCTTCTGGTTGATTCCGGCGGACATTATATGACCGGAACAACGGATATTACCCGTACCATCGTTCTCGGACCTCTGACTGCAGAGATGAAGCATGACTTTACTACCGTACTTCGTAGTCACCTTCGCCTTATGACAGCACACTTCCCACAGGGATGTATTGGTCAGAATCTGGATATCCTGGCACGTGGTCCGGTATGGGATGAAGGTCTGGATTACCGCTGTGGAACCGGACATGGCGTTGGTCATATCCTGAACGTACATGAAGGCCCTCAGTCCTTCCGTTGGAAGGTTTTAGATAAGAGCAAGGTATGGGAACTGCAGGAAGGTATGATCATTACCGACGAACCTGGCCTCTATATCGAGAATGGCTATGGTATCCGTACCGAAAATGAGCTTCTGGTAGAATTCGACCGGAAGACGGAGTATGGTAAGTTCCTTAAGCTTCGCCCCATTACTTATGTTCCAATCGACAGAGATGCAATCAATGTGGAGGAACTGACCCACTTAGAGCTTAAGGCCCTGAATGAATATCATGAGATGGTTTATCAGACTCTGAAGGATTCCTTTGAAGGAGCAGAACTTGACTGGCTCCGTGAAGTTACCCTTCCCCTCTGATACTTATTATTGCGACCGGCTTCCGAGAAGATGGAGGCCGGCCTGCTTTGCATAACAAGAAATAAAGGATGATTACATGAGCAAGCTCTTTCTGATTGATGGCCATAGTATTCTGAATCGTGCATATTACGGTCTCCCAGATCTTACCAATGCCGAAGGAATTCATACTGGAGCAGTCTATGGTTTCCTTACCATGATGTTCCGTTTCCTGGAACAGGAGAAGCCGGACTATTTTGCCGTGGCTTTCGATGTTCATGAACCTACCTTCCGCCACAAGATGTATAAGGAATATAAGGGGACCCGTAAGGCAATGGATCCGGAACTTCGTATGCAGGTGCCGATGATTCAGGAGATGCTTACTGCAATGGGAGTGCCCATTGTGAAGAAGGGTGGTTGGGAAGCTGACGATATCCTTGGCACACTCTCTGTAAGAGGTGAAGAAGCTGGTATGGACGTTACTGTCATGTCCGGAGACAGAGATCTCTTACAGCTGGCAACCGACAAGGTTAAGATCATGATTCCGAAGACTAAGGCCGGCGGAACTGCAATTGAGGTTTATTATGCTGCGGATGTTCTGTCACAGAAGGGTGTTACTCCACAAGAGTTCATCGATGTGAAGGCACTCATGGGAGATACGGCAGATAATATTCCCGGTGTTCCCTCCATTGGTGAGAAGACTGCGACCACGATCATTCAGACCTACCATACAGTTGAGAATGCTTATGATCATATCTCAGAAGTGAAGCCCCCGAGGGCACGGAAGAACTTAGAAGAGTTCTATGACCAGGCCATTCTTTCAAAGAAACTTGCGACCATTGAGGTGCATGCAGATATTGAATTCGACATGGATGCAGCCAAGGTACATGACCTCTATACGGATGAAGCTTTCCGTCTCTGTAAGGAGTGGGAATTCAAGAACCTGCTGCCTAGATTCAGTGGTGGGGCGAAGACCCTTGTTCAGGAGGACCTGACGAAGGATTGCGATATGGTTTCGTCTTATGAATCATTCGTAGAAGAATTCCATAAGATGAGAGATGGACTCTATGATAAGACTGCCAGGAAGGAGAGCGAACCTGTCCTTGGCGTCTCTCTTAAGGTAATCGAGGGAGAAGTTCTCTATCTCGCGGTATCGGATGGCAGGAAGGCAGTATCTTATCACTTTCTGCCCTTAGAACAGGGAATGGTGAGTCGTCTTCTTGATGAGATTCTTCACCTTTCGAAGGAAGGTCTTCTTTTATCCTTCCCGGATCTCAAGGATGTCTTAGGACTCATTCCGGAGCAGGCAAGTGAGAGATTCTTCGATACGGACGCACTGGAGAAGACAGGGAATGCATACCCGAATCTCTATGATGTTTCAGTAGCAGCTTATCTCTTGAATCCCCTGCAGAACCAGTATCCTTGTGATCAGATTGCAAAGGACCTCCTTGGAATGCTCTCCCCGAGTTATGAAGAACTCTTTGGTAAGGAGAAGGAAGCCAAGGTCTATGCTTCGGAATCGGATGAGACCGAGAAGAAGGCTGGGCTCTATGTTTCCTCCGAAGCACTGATTGCAGCCAGGGCTGTTCCGCTTCTTAACCAGAAGATGATGGATATCGGAGCTGAGAAACTCTACCGTACGATCGAACTTCCTCTGGTATTCACGCTTTCGGATATGGAGAAGGTCGGAATGGCGATGGACCGTGATGCGCTGCTTTCATATGGTCAGGAGTTACGTGTCACAATTGATGAACTCGAGAAGCGAATCTATGAAGAGGCAGGAGAAGAGTTCAATATTAATTCGCCCAAGCAGTTAGGCGATATTCTCTTCGGCAAGATGGGCCTTGAGGGCGGCAAGAAGACCAAGACGGGTTATTCCACGGCAGCTGATGTCCTGGAGAAACTGGCTCCGGAATATCCTGTTGTGGATGATATTCTGACCTATCGGAAGTACACCAAGCTGAATTCCACTTATGTCGAGGGACTGTCCCAGGCCGTATCTAGTGATGGAAGAGTGCATTCAACCTTCCAGCAGAAGGTGACGGCGACTGGCCGTATCTCTTCGACGGAACCGAATCTGCAGAATATTCCAATCCGAATGGAACTGGGCAAGAAGATCCGTAAGGTATTCTATCCTGCAGATGGATGTGTCTTCCTGGATGCCGATTATTCCCAGATTGAGCTTAGAGTACTGGCACATCTGTCCGGGGATGAGAACCTGATCAATGCTTATCTGGAAGGCCAGGACATTCACAGATCTACTGCTGCACGAGTCTTCCATACCCCTTTCGAGGAAGTAACGGATCATCAGAGATCGAATGCGAAGGCGGTTAACTTCGGTATCGTCTATGGCATCAGTGCTTTCGGGCTGTCACAGAATCTGAATATTTCCCGTGCAGAAGCGCAGGAATATATCGATAGTTACTATGAAGCATACCCTGATCTGAAGGCCTATCTGGACGGCCTTGTCGATAGGGCAAGGGAGAAGGGCTATGCTGAGACCATGTTTGGCAGAAGACGTCCGATTCCGGAGCTTAAGTCTTCGAACTTCATGACAAGACAGTTTGGGGAACGTGTTGCCATGAACTCCCCGATTCAGGGAACAGCGGCCGATATCATTAAGATTGCCATGGTGCGTGTCCATGATCGTCTGGCCAAGGAAGGACTAGAGTCCAAACTGGTTCTGCAGGTGCACGATGAACTTCTGATCGAGGCGAAGCAGGATGAATTAGAAACGGTAAAGAAGCTTCTTCGGGAGGAGATGGAAGGTGCAGTGAAGATGCGTGTTCCTCTCTCTATCGATATGGAAGAGGGCAGCAACTGGTACGACGCGAAGTGATGTATTAGAGAGGTTTTAATGCATAAGATAGGTATTACAGGTGGAGTTGGCGCAGGTAAGTCTATGGTTTTATCTTACCTGGAGCAGAGATATGGAGCGGCGGTCATCCGTACAGATGAGCTGGCTCGGGACCTGGTTCTGGCAGGAACAGAACTGAATGTTCAGCTCCATCGTGATTTTCCGGAAGAGGTTTTCCTTCCGGATGGCAATATGGACAGGGCCGCAATGGCTCACCTGATCTATACCGATCCGGAGGAGAGAGAACGTCTGGATGCCTTAATCCATCCGGCGGTGAAGACCGAAGTTATGAATATCATGGAGAAACTCGAAGATGAGGGTGAGACAGAGATCTTCATCCTAGAGGCAGCTCTTCTGATCGAGGAACATTATGATCAGATTCTAGATGAACTCTGGTATATCGATGCGGACCCGGAGATTCGCCGGGAGAGACTTCGTGAATCCAGGGGTTATTCGGATGAGAAGATTGATGGAATCATGAAGAGCCAGCTGTCGGAAGAGGAGTTCTCTAAGGCTTGTGATGCTGTCATTTCGAATAATCGTTCCAAGGAAGAAACCTATCAGGAAATTGATGAAGAAATCAAGAGAATTCGACACCATCTTGTGGTATGATGAATGTAGTTTGTACACATATTGTGGATTTTTGACCTAGTCTATGTAACAGAAAGGTTCAGATCATGGCTGAACAATTTACGACGTCTCATATCGCAGAATTTCCAAGCAAGGATGATCTTGTTTTTGGTCTTGATATTGGTACCCGTAATGTCGTTGGTACCGTTGGCTTTCGTGATGAAGATGGTTTCCATGTTGTAGCAATGAGCATTCGGGAACATAAGACCCGTGCCATGCTGGATGGACAGATTCATAATATCGCTCATGTAGCAGAAGTTATCGCAGAGGTGAAGGAAGAACTCGAAGCTTCCCTCGGATTTCATCTGGAACAGGTTTGTATTGCAGCCGCTGGTCGTGTTCTTGTCACTGAGACCACCAAGGTATCCTATGAATATCCGGAAGAATCAGTGGTTACGGAAGAGGACCTCCATACCTTGGATCTTCTTGGTATCGATCAGGCACAGCAGATCTTAAATCAGCGGGCGGATAACCAGTATCGTTTCTACTGTGTCGGTTATTCCGTGATGCATTATTACCTGAATGGCGAGCTTTTCGGGTCTCTGGAAGGACATAAGGCGGAAGAGATTGCAGAGGATATTATTGTTACCTTTCTGCCGGAAGATGTCGTTGACGGCCTCTATTCTGCAGTAGAGCGCGCAGGACTCGAAGTTGCGAACCTCACCCTCGAGCCTATTGCAGCCATCAATGTTGCAATTCCTGAGAACTTCCGTATGCTGAACATCGCTCTGGTCGATGTCGGCGCGGGTACCTCTGACTTATGTGTTACCAAGGATGGAAGTATTGTGGCCTATGGCATGATTCCTTATGCCGGTGATGAACTGACAGAAGTTCTGGTTCAGGCCTTCCTGGTTGACTTTGCTACGGCAGAGAAGATTAAGAAGGAATCGACAGAACTTGCAGAGATTACTTATAACGACATCATGGGTATCGCACATACGATTCCTGCAGAGGAAGTATGGAAGCTTACGGACCCTGTTGTCGAGAAGATTACAGATGCGGTTGCCAAGCGCATCATCGAACTGAATGGAGATCATTCCGTTGCTGCCTGCTTCGTTGTCGGTGGTGGCGGTAAGATTCATGGTTTCTGCGAGAGACTTGCAGAAAAACTTGAGATCTTAAAGGAGCGTGTAGCGCTTCGAGGCGAAGAAGTTATGGGGAATATCATCTTCGAGAATCAGAGCATTGCAAAGGATCCTCTGCTTGTTACCCCGATTGGTATCTGCCTCAACTTCTATGATCAGAAGAATAACTTCATCATGATCCACTTCAATGGAGAGATGATGAAACTCTACGATAACGGAAGACTTACCGTAGTCGATGCTGCACTTCAGGCGGGTTATCAGACGGAGGATCTCTTCCCTAGAAGAGGAGCTGAGATTCACTTCACCGTGAATGGTGTCTCCCGTATGATTCGTGGCCAGGAAGGTGAATCTTCCTATGTGGTTATGAATGGCGTACAGGTTGGTCTGCAGGCTCCCCTGGAGCGTAATGCTGAGATTACGATCACTCCTTCCACAGCTGGCGATATTGCACGCAGCACCCTGGAGGAACTGGATGAATTCCAGTCGGATCGTGTCTCTTTCGTGGTGAACGGTAAGGTTGTTGTCTGCCCTAAGTTCGTCGAAGTCAATGGCAGCTTAGAGCCTGGATACTACGAGATTCAGGAAGGCGATGCCATCGAAACCAGGAATTATTACACTGTTGGCCAGCTGGCCCGTTTCATGGATGTGGAACTGGATCCGGATGGCGAGATCATGGTAAACAATCGAATCGCATCCCTGGATACCCTGATCTATGAGAATTTCTCCATCGATTGGGTAACTCTGGATTATGCAAGTACGGATGCATCTTATACAGATGGCAATCCGGAAGAGACCTTTGCGGGTCCCGCTTCTGATGACAGCAGTGCAGATGAGGACAATACTTCCCATCTTGAAGGAGAAGAAGATTTTCTTTATGAGAAAGAAGATTCTCTTAGCGCTGATTGGAGCCTTGAAGAGGAAGCTGAAGGTGAGAACCGGGGCGCAGAGAACGGCGATGATGGGAACCATGATTCAGTAAGCGGTGATACTCCCATTGCAATTAATGTCACCATTAACCACGATCCTCATGTTCTTCGTGGTAAGGCAAGTTATATGTTTATCGATATCTTCAATGTAATTGACTTCGATACCAATCAGAGTCATGGCAGAGGAGTATATACAACGATTAATGGAAATCCCTGCGGATACATGGATGCCATCAAGGATGGCGATGTCATTGAGATCGGTTGGGTAGAAAAGTAAGTTTTTGATATGGATTTTTTTAGTATTACAAGTGGCTCCAGTGGAAACTGCATCTGTGTCGGAGACAGTGATTATCATGTCATGATCGATGCGGGAATCAGTGGCAAGCGTATAGAAGATGGCATGAACCGCAATGGTTTCAAGACCTCCGATATGAACGGCATCCTGATTACCCACGAGCACATAGATCACATCAGCGGACTGGGTGTTCTTGCCAGAAGATATGGAATTCCTATCTATGCAACCCTGAAGACCATTGATGCGATCGCTGGTGTGAAATCCCTTGGCAGTATTGATCCGGGGCTCTTCCATCCGATTACGGCAGGCCAGAAGTTCCAGATCGGAAGCCTTGATATCGATCCGATCCACATTTCTCATGATGCAGCTGATCCTGTGGCATATGTCATCTCGAGCGGAGAGAAGAGAGTGGGTGTGCTGACGGACCTTGGAACCTATGATGACAATATCTTAGAACATACCAGGGATCTGGATGCGCTGCTTCTCGAGGCGAACCACGATAAGCGGATGTTAGAGGTGGGACCCTACCCCTATCAGCTGAAGATGAGAATTCTCTCAGATCATGGACATCTGTCCAATGAAAAGAGTGGAGAATTGCTTTCTATATTATTGAATGACGGCATGAAGCAGGTGCTTCTCGGACATCTGTCCCAGGAGAACAATCTGCCGGAACTTGCGGCAAAGACGGTAGAACAGGAGGTCACGCTCTCGGATACCAAGTATAAGGGATCGGACTTCCCGATTCATGTAGCAAGCCGTTTCGAACCGTCCATCTGTTATGAGATCTGATTCCATTATCTATTCGTTTGATGAAGGAATCAGGATAACTGATAAGTAGTATTTATAATTAATATTGATAAGCTTCATTAGAAATAGTAAACCCTATTCGGTGGATGGACTTAGATACATAGGATATAATCATTGAAACCATAGCATAGTCTCTGGAAGGAAAAGGAAGAAAAGAAATGGAAAATCAGAAATCCAACAGAACAATCATCACTGTCGTAGGTAAGGACACCGTTGGTATCATTGCTAAGATCTGTACCTATCTGTCCGATAATGGAATTAATGTAAATGATATCTCTCAGACCATCGTTCAGGGTTATTTCAACATGATGATGATCGTTGATTTTGCTGCATCCAAGAAGCCTTTTGACCAGGTTCAGAAGGAACTTGAGGAACTCGGCAAGGAGATCGGTGTTAACGTGAAGTGCCAGAAGGCTGAGATCTTCGACATGATGCATCGTATCTGATGAAGTTGATCTAATGACTCGACAGGACTGTCTGCGCGAGACGCAGTAGGACTGCCTGCCGGATTCGAAATGGAGAGAAGATAATGCCTAGCATTTACGAAGTTGAAGAAACCAATAAGATGGTCGAACAGGAGAACTTAGACATTCGTACCATCACCATCGGTATCAGCCTGTTTGACTGCATGGACGCAGACTTAGACAAGTGCAACGAGAAAATCTATAAGAAGATCACTGGTGTTGCAAGAGATCTTGTTAAGGTCGGTACCGAGATCGAGAAGGAATATTGCATTCCGATCGTGAATAAGAGAATCTCTGTCACCCCCATTGCAACCGTAGGCTCTGCCTGCTGTAAGAGCCCTGAGGATTATGTGACGATTGCACATACCCTGGATCGTTGCGCTAAGGAACTCGGCGTGAACTTTATCGGTGGATATTCCGCCATCGTATCCAAGGGCATGACCACTTATGACGAATATCTGATTCGTTCCATTCCCATGGCAATGAGAGATACCCAGTTCATCTGTTCCAGCGTTAACGTCGGATCTACCAAGACCGGTATCAATATGGATGCTATCCGCCTTATGGGTGAGATCGTGAAGGAGACCGCTGAACTTACCAAGGACAATGATTCCCTCGGTTGTGCAAAGCTTGTAGTCCTCTGCAATGCTCCCGATGATAATCCCTTCATGGCAGGTGCCTTCCATGGTATCACCGAAGCAGATCAGATCATTAATGTCGGAATCTCTGGCCCCGGAGTTGTGAAGACTGCGCTCGAATCTGTTCGTGGTGAGTCTTTCGAAGTACTCTGTGAGACCATTAAGAAGACTGCATTCAAGATTACCCGTGTCGGTCAGCTGGTTGCCAAGGAAGCATCCGAGAAGCTTGGAATTCCCTTCGGAATTATCGACCTCAGCCTGGCTCCGACACCTGCAATCGGCGACTCGGTTGCTGATATTCTTCATGAGATCGGTCTGGAATATGCAGGCGCGCCTGGTACTACCGCAGCTCTTGCGATGCTGAACGATCAGGTGAAGAAGGGTGGCGTAATGGCATCCTCCTATGTCGGTGGACTCTCCGGTGCTTTCATTCCCGTCTCTGAGGATCAGGGTATGATCGATGCTGTTGAAGCCGGCGCACTGACCATTGAGAAGCTCGAAGCGATGACCTGCGTCTGCTCTGTAGGTCTTGATATGATCGCGATTCCTGGCGATACTCCCGCAACCACCATTGCTGGTATGATTGCAGATGAAGCAGCACTTGGTATGATCAACCAGAAGACGACCGCAGCCCGCCTTATTCCTGTAATCGGTAAGACGGTAGGAGACAATGTGGAATTCGGTGGCCTTCTCGGACATGCACCTGTAATGCCTGTAAATTCGTATTCCTGTGCAGAGTTCGTGAACCGTAAGGGCAGAATCCCTGCACCGATTCACAGCTTCAAGAACTAAGCATTCCTTCGGAAAAGAAGAGCCTGGCCATAAGAAAAAGATAACCCAGCACCTCGGTGCTGGGTTTTATACTAATGAAGTGTTATGCATTCAATTAGGATGGGTCTTCGTCGATGGGATTGGAGATGTCGGTTTCAAGGATATACTTGTCATCGAACCTCCAATGATTTTTATTACCATAGGTGTCAAGACGGATTGCATTGCCGTGAATCGGTATCATGCTGGTAACTTGGTGTTTGTTTGCTTTTAATTCGCGGATGACCCGGTCGGCGTCTTTTTGAATATTGCTCATAAGAACCTCCGTAGAACACGCATGTAATTGCATGAGGATAGATTTATTTACGCAATCAGACAAAGTATTAAAATGAAATGAAAAAGAACAGGATTCTTTGTCGTTATTTACAATTATACACGAATATATAATCTTTGAATAGGTGGAAGATATTTTCATGAAGGGAGAGGAGAGAGAATGGCTGAACGAATCATATATCATGTGGATGTAAATTCTGCCTTCCTGTCCTGGAGCGCAGTAGAACGCCTGAGAGAGGATCCGACGTCAGTCGATCTTCGTACTATTCCAAGTGCTGTTTGTGGAGATAAGGAGAGCCGGCACGGAATCATTACCGCCAAATCCATTCCCAGCAAGAAGTACCATATAGAGACCGGAGAACCTGTGGTGAAGGCTCTGGAGAAGTGCCCTGACCTGGTCCTGGTAGAAGGACATTACCATGTCTATTCAGAATATTCGCGAGCTCTCATGGATCTGCTTAGGAAGTATGCACCTGTGGTGGATCAGTATTCCATCGATGAAGCTTTCTGCGACATGACAGGCACACGGTCCCTCTATGGCGACCCTATCGAGTTCGCCTATAAGCTTAAGGATGAGATCTATGAGACACTGGGATTCAGCGTGAATGTCGGCATCTCCTCGAATAAGCTACTCGCCAAGATGGCGTCAGATTTCGAGAAACCCAACAAGGTCCATACCCTTTTCCCGGAAGAGGTGCCGGAGAAGATGTGGCCACTTCCGGTGGGGGACCTCTTTCTGGTCGGCAAGTCCACGGGGGAGAGCCTGCGGCAGATCGGAATCAAGACCATCTTCGAACTTGCTCATACGGACGAAGATCTTCTGGTGAGTCGCTTCAAGTCCTTTGGCCATACTCTCTATGAATACGCTAATGGCCGAGATGGATCTGAGAAGGGAAAGGACAGTATGGGGCATTCCCACGATGTCGCCAATAAGTCCTTCTCGAACGAGATCACGATCAGCCATGACATCACCGACAGGGAAGAAGCCAGACTGGTAATACTCTCCCTGGCAGAGACCCTCGGATCCCGTCTTCGAAATAGCCACTTCAGAGTCAGCGTGATCGCAGCCTACTTCAAGGACTCTGATTTCAAGACGCATTCCAAACAGCTGACCATCGACCATAACACAGATTCGACAGACGAACTCTACGAGAACGGCATGAAACTCTTCGATATGCTCTGGCATGGAGAACCAATCCGATTGATCGGTCTCTCCGGCGCCAAGGCCGAGGAAGAGGGAACGCCGGAGCAGATGTCCCTCTTCGGAAACGAAGAACGGGAGCGTAGGGAGAAGCTTGACCGGGCAATTGACACCGTGCGAGGGAAGTATGGTAGTTCTGCCATTAAACGCGCAAGCCTCATGGCGGATAAGGATCGAAAACGGGTCCCTAGGCCAGGAGACAAGCATTAACATGAAGGATTCGCTCTATATTTCCGAAGGAGTCAGTCGTCGTTCTCTTCGTCTTCAGCAGTGTTGTAGACGGTTCTCTTACGAGCGTTGATATCGGAATCGAGGTATTCGTCGTAGGTTCCAACCTTATCAACGATAGTGCCGTCCGGCATGATCTCGATGATGCGGTTTGCAGTGGTCTCGACGATCTGATGGTCACGAGAGGAGAAGAGCAGTACGCCGGGGAACTTCTGGAGACCGGTGTTCAGTGCGGCGATACTCTCCATGTCGAGGTGATCGGTAGGTTCGTCGAGGACGAGTACGTTAGAAGCTTCGATCATCATACGGGAGAGAAGGACACGAACCTTCTCACCACCGGAGAGAACGCGCATCTTCTTAACGCCTTCTTCACCGGCGAAGAGCATACGGCCGAGGAAGCCGCGGACATAGGAAGCATCCTTGATCTCGGAGAACTGGGTCAGCCACTCAGCGATGGTAAGATCGTTATCGAAGATCTTGGTGTTGTCCTTAGGGAAGTAAGACTGGGAAGTGGTGACACCCCACTTGATGTCGCCTTCGTCCGGCTCCATCTCGCCCATGAGGATCTGGAAGAGAAGGGTCTTCGCAGCTTCGTTACCACCGACAAATGCAATCTTGTCGTCGTGGTTAACATTGAAGGATATGTTATCGAGAATCTTCTTACCATTGATGGTCTTAGATACGTTGGAGACGAAGAGTACGTCGTTACCGATCTCACGCTGAGGACGGAAGTCGATGTAAGGGTACTTACGGCTGGAAGGACGGATGTCTTCGAGTTCGATCTTCTCGAGGGCCTTCTTACGGGAAGTAGCCTGCTTGGACTTAGAAGCGTTAGCAGAGAAGCGGGCGATGAATTCCTTCAGCTCCTTGATCTGCTCTTCCTTCTTCTTATTCGCTTCCTTACGCTGCTTTTGCATCAGAGTAGAAGACTCGTACCAGAAGTCGTAGTTACCGGCATAGAGCTGGATCTTGCCATAGTCGATGTCTGCGATGTTGGTGCAGACCTTATTTAAGAAGTAACGGTCATGGGATACAACGATGACAGTGTTCTCGAAGTTGATTAAGAACTCCTCGAGCCATGCGATTGCATCGAGATCCAGATGGTTGGTAGGCTCGTCTAAGAGAAGGATATCAGGGTTGCCGAAGAGGGCCTTTGCGAGGAGGACCTTGACCTTGATGGCAGCGGGGATCTCACTCATCATCTGGTAATGATACTGATTATCAACACCGAGACCATTTAAGAGGTTCTCAGCATCTGATTCCGCATTCCAGCCGTCCATTTCTGCGAACTCTGCTTCGAGTTCGGAAGCACGGATACCGTCTTCGTCAGAGAAGTCTTCCTTGGCATAGAGAGCGTCCTTCTCGTTACGGATCTCGTAGAGTCTCTGGTTACCCATGATTACGGTATCGAGAACCGTGTAAGCATCATATTTGAAATGGTCCTGCTCAAGGACGCTGAGTCTCTGGCCGGGAGTGATGATGATGTCACCACTGGTGGGTTCGATTACACCAGAGAGAATCTTAAGGAAGGTAGACTTGCCGGCACCATTTGCACCGATGAGTCCGTAGCAGTTGCCCTCTGTGAACTTGATGTTAACGTCCTCGAAGAGGGCTCTTTTACCAAGTCGAAGAGAGATGTTAGCAGCCTGAATCATGTAATAATATCCTTTCGTTACGCTTCATAAAATGAAATGTAGTAGTTCTTTCCATATAAATGCAATTTATCGCACCTTCTCTATTTTATAGAAGAAATCTAATATTTCAAGTTGTATCTGAAAAGGAACACCTGTGTAGAAGAGCGCTATTGATTTCGTATAGGCGGACGGATAAAATATTACATAGACTTTGTGCAGATTTGCCTATAAACCAATGGCATACTGGTATTGCGAATCTGTATTAATAAGTACGATCAATTTTTTAGGAGGGAAATTTCATGGATACAAGAAAAATGAAAACCATGGATGGTAACCATGCTGCAGCTCATGCTTCTTATGCATTTACTGAAGTAGCAGCTATGTACCCCATCACCCCTTCATCTGTAATGCCTGAAGCAACAGATGAGTGGGCTACTGCCGGACGTAAGAACATGTTCGGACAGACCGTTCAGATCACCGAGATGCAGTCTGAGGCTGGTGCAGCTGGTGCTGTTCACGGATCTCTTACCGCTGGTGCTCTTACCACAACTTATACCGCTTCTCAGGGTCTTCTTCTGATGATCCCGAACCTGTATAAGATCACTGCTGAAGGTCTTCCTGGTGTATTCGATGTTTCTGCACGTTGTGTAGCAACTCATGCACTGAACATCTTCGGCGACCACTCTGATGTCTACGCTTGCCGTCAGACTGGTGTTGCAATGCTCTGCGAGTCTTCCGTACAGGAAGTCATGGACCTTACCCCTGTTGCTCATGCATCAGCTCTTAAGGGACATGTTCCTTTCATCAACTTCTTCGATGGATTCCGTACTTCTCACGAGATCCAGAAGATCAGAACCTGGAACGAGAAGGATGGATATCCTGAACTTCAGGACATGATCGATAAGGAAGCTCTTGAAGCATTCAAGAAGAACGCTCTGAACCCGAATCATCCGAAGGAACTCGGTTCTGCACAGAACCCTGACATCTTCTTCCAGTCCAGAGAAGCTTGCAACAGCACCTATGATGCTCTTCCCGCAATCGTTCAGTCCTACATGGATAAGATCAACGAGAAGATCGGTACTGACTATAAGCTCTTCAACTACTACGGCGCACCTGATGCTGAGCAGGTTATCATCGCTATGGGCTCTGTCTGCGAGACCATCGACGAGACCATCGATTACCTTATGTCCAAGGGACAGAAGGTCGGTGTTGTTAAGGTTAGACTTTATCGTCCTTTCTGCGCTGAAGCTCTTATCGAAGCAATTCCTGATTCTGTTAAGAAGATCTCTGTTCTTGATCGTACCAAGGAACCCGGTTCCGAGGGCGAGCCTCTCTACCTGGATGTAGTAGCAGCTCTTAAGGGCAGCAAGTTCGATCAGGTTCCTGTCTTCACCGGACGTTATGGCCTTGGTTCTAAGGACACCACTCCTGGACAGATTATCGCTGTTTACAACAACACCGAGAAGAAGAGATTCACCATCGGTATCAACGATGATGTTACTCATCTGTCTCTTGATGTTACTGAGAACCCCGTTACCACTCCTGAGGGAACCACGAACTGCAAGTTCTGGGGACTTGGTGCTGATGGTACCGTAGGTGCTAACAAGAACTCCATCAAGATCATTGGTGATAACACCGATATGTACGCTCAGGCTTACTTCGACTATGATTCCAAGAAGTCTGGTGGTGTTACCATTTCCCACCTTCGTTTCGGTCATACCCCGATTCGTTCTACCTACCTGATCTCCCAGGCTAACTTTGTAGCATGCCACTGCACTGCATACATCTACAAGTATCCTATGGTTCAGGATCTGGTTGATGGTGGTACCTTCCTCTTCAACACTCCTTGGACGGAAGAAGAACTCGACGAGAAGCTTCCTGGACAGGTTAAGCGTTACATCGCTGAGCACAACATCAACTTCTACATCATCGATGGTGTTAAGATCGGTAAGGAAATCGGACTTGGAAAGAGAATCAACACTGTTCTCCAGTCTGCATTCTTCTCCCTGACCAAGCTCATCCCTGAGGAGCAGGTTCTTAAGCTTATGAAGGACGCTGCACAGGCTTCCTACGCTGCTAAGGGTGATAACATCGTTAAGATGAACTGGGATGCTATCGATGCAGGTGCTACTGCATACGTTAAGGTTAACGTTCCTGAGTCCTGGAAGAACGCAAAGGATGACGATCTCTCCGTATCTATCGATGAGAGCGGCAGACCTGAAGTGATCGACTTCGTTAAGAACATTCAGCAGAAGGTTAACTCTCAGACCGGTAACACCATTCCTGTATCCGCAACCCTTCCTTATGTTAACGGTGAAACCCCTTCCGGTACCGCTGCATATGAGAAGCGTGGTGTAGCAACCGATGTTCCTGTATGGGATGCTACCAAGTGTATCGAATGTAACCGCTGTGCATATGTCTGCCCTCATGCAGCAATCCGTCCTGTAGCTCTTACTGCAGAAGAAGATGCGGCTAAGCCTCTTGGCATGCAGACCAAGGATATGAACGGTTTCGCAGATTACAAGTTTGCAATCGTTGTATCCGCAATGGATTGTACCGGATGTGGTTCTTGTGTAAATGTCTGCCCTGCAAAGGAAAAGGCAATCAGCATGGGCGACTTCGAATCCAACGAAGGCGAGCAGAAGTACTTCGACTATGCTGTTAAGCTTCCTGATAAGGAAGATGTTATCGAAAAGCTCAAGATCGACTCCGTTAAGGGCTCTCAGTTCAGACAGCCCCTGCTCGAGTTCTCCGGAGCTTGTGGTGGATGTGGTGAGACTCCTTATGCCAGACTCCTTACTCAGCTGTTCGGCGATCGTATGTACATCGCTAACGCTACTGGATGTTCTTCCATCTGGGCTAACTCTTCTCCTTCCACTCCTTACACTGTTAACGCCGAGGGCCATGGACCTGCATGGTCTAACTCCCTCTTCGAAGATGCAGCAGAGTTCGGTTATGGTATGCTTCTCGCACAGAGAGCAATCCGTGACAAGCTGGCTAACAAGCTCGATGAGCTCGTTGCAGCCTCCGGCAATGCAGCACTTAGCGCAGCAGTAGCTGATTGGAAAGATACCTTTAACGATGGTGTTGCTAACCAGCTTGCAACCGAGAAGGTTGTTGCAGCTCTTGGCGAGATCAAGAACGACGCAGCAGCTGAGATCCTTGTTGAGAAGGACTACCTGTCCAAGAAGTCTCAGTGGATCTTCGGTGGTGACGGTTGGGCATACGATATCGGATTCGGTGGCCTTGACCACGTTCTTGCTTCTGGTAAGGACATCAACATCATGGTATTCGATACCGAAGTTTACTCCAACACCGGTGGACAGTCTTCCAAGTCTACTCCTATCGGAGCAGTAGCACAGTTCGCAGCAGGCGGTAAGGACACCAAGAAGAAGGATCTCGCATCCATCGCTATGTCCTATGGTTATGTATATGTTGCTCAGATTTCTATGGGTGCTGACATGAACCAGACCGTTAAGGCAATGGCAGAAGCAGAAGCATATCCGGGACCTTCCCTGATCATCGCTTACGCACCTTGCATCAACCACGGTATCAAGAAGGGTATGTCCAAGGCTATGACCGAGGAAGACCTTGCAGTTAAGGCTGGATACTGGTTCGACTTCCGTTACGATCCTTCCAAGGAGACCAACAAGTTCACTCTTGACTCCAAGGAACCTACCGGAGATTACCAGGAATTCCTTGCTGGTGAGAACCGTTACGCAGCTCTTAAGAAGTTCCATCCTGAAAAGGCTGAGAAGTACTTCACTAAGAGTGAGGAAGATTCCAAGGCTCGTTACACCTACCTGAACAAGCTGATCTCTCTGTACGCAGACTGATTCTCTTCGGGCAAGGCATAATGCCTAAGAAATCCTAAGGATGATGAGAGACTCGCGACTATGTCGCGGGTCTCTTTTTTTAAAACAAATCTTGTAAGATAGGCTGCGAAATGGTAGTATTACTTCCGTAGTGTGCTTTTTTGTATCCAGTTGGTGTCTGGAGATTTTACTGGTTTTTAACTAGTTTTATGGGAGAAGGATAATGTCTGATATTATGGAAGAGGATCAGCTCTTACTTCAGATTGATCAGTTTCGCGATAAGGCAATGCAGCTGACCAAGCTCATCAATAATCGTGAGCGTCGTGTGAAGGAACTTGAAGCACTGGTGCGTGCCAAGGAAGAGAAGAACAAGGAACTTCAGATCACCCTGCAGAAGAAGCAGGAAGAAGCTGACAGCCTCGTCCTCGACGTTAATAATAAAGTTGATAATATAATGGAACAGGTTAAGGCGACCATGGGCAATCTTGAGCAGAAGATTGTTGACCAGGCTTCCTCCAGCGAGGAGAAGGTTCAGGAACAGCAGGCAGCTGTTAAGGAAACCATGGATTCCATGACGGCCGGACTCGGCACCATCAAGGATGAACTCTCTGAGAAAGTTCATTCTGAAAATGTTAAGGTATATCGCAATATTCAGGATCTCCTCAAGGAGATGAACAAGAGAGACGAAGACAACGCACGTATTGACAAGCAGTTCCGTTCACTCCGTATCACGAATGTCTTCCTTATGCTCTTATCCATTCTGAACGTAGGAGCAGTATCCGTTATCATTCTTTTCCTTCTCGGTGTTCTTCACTAAGGCAACCGTAAGGATTATAAGTTTTGGAAGTTGGGGATTCCGATCGAGCGTTTGCGCGGTCGGAATCTTTATTGTTTATCATATGAGGTTTATATGAACGAAGATGTAAAGCAAACCGTATGGGTAGTGGGCCACCGCAATCCTGACACAGACTCCATCTGTGCAGCTATCTCTTACGCCTATCTGAAGAATAAGGTGGATCCGGCGCATGAGTACCTGCCCAAGAAGGCTGGCGAACTGAATGGTGAGACCAGATATGTCCTGAAGAGATTCTCTGTTCAGGAACCCGAGACGGTAACTGATGTTTCTACCCAGATCTGCGATATTGATTTCAGGAGAACAGCAGGAGTAAATGGTCATCTCAGCCTAAAGAGGGCATGGGAACTGATGGAAGAACTCGATGTTGTAACCCTTCCCGTTGTCCGTGAAGACGGTCTGATGGAAGGCCTGATTGTTAATGGTGATATCGCAAAATCCTACATGAACGTTATCGATAACAGCGTTCTGTCCCGTGCAAGAACTCAGTATCGTAACATCATTGAGACCATCGATGGTCATATGGTCGTAGGGAATGAGCATGCTTACTTTACCAAGGGTAAGGTTGCTGTAGCCGCAGGTTCCCATCGTACCATCCGTAACGATATCGATGAAGATGATCTTGTCATGGTAGGTAATGTCTTAGAGCGCCAGATGGTCGCATTAGAGACCAGACCTTCTTGTATTATCGTAACCAAGACCACTCCGGAGGAACTTGATCCCCAGTTTGTAGAAGAAGCACAGGACATCGACTGTATCGTTATTACAACCGAATACGATACCTTCACGGCTGCAAGACTCATTAACCAGAGTATTCCCATCCGTTACTTCATGACCAAGGAGAAACTGGTTACCTTCGATCTCGATGATACTGTTGATGAGGTAAGAGAACGTATGTCGAAGATCCGTCACCGTGACTTCCCGGTTCTCGATGAACAGCACCGTTATGTCGGTATGTTCTCCAGACGTCACCTCTTAAATACATCCAAGAAGCAGATCATTCTGGTGGATCATAACGAGCGTTCCCAGGCAGTAGAGGGCATCGATGAGGCAGAGATCCTTGAAATCATCGATCACCACAGACTCGGATCCCTCGAGACCATCCAGCCCATCTACTTCCGTAATATGCCCCTGGGATGCAGTTCCACGATCATCTATCTCATGTATCAGGAGCAGGGAGTCGAGATCCCTGAATATATCGCAGGCCTTATGTTGTCTGCCATTCTGTCGGATACTCTCATGTTCCGTAGCCCGACCTGCACAGAGACCGATAAGAAGGCTGCGGAATCCCTGTCCGTCATTGCTGGTGTGGATATCGAAGAACTGGCTATGAATATGTTCGAAGCAGGCTCTGACTTCGGTAGCAAGACCGCGCGCGAGATCTTCTACACCGATTTCAAGACCTTCTATGCAGGAGAGATTGCCTTCGGTGTATCCCAGATCTCTGCGGTTACTACCAAGCAGCTTGACCAGATGCGTCAGGAACTGAAGGACGAGATGATACAGGTCATCGCTGATAAGGGACTTAGCATGGTCTTCGTAATGCTGACCAATATCTTAGAGCAGAAGACGGAACTTCTCTATGAAGGTGGAAATGCAGAGCATTACGCTCTGATGGCCTTCGGCGAGAATTCCCGTGATACAGAAGGTAGAATTATGCTGCCCGGCGTAGTCTCCAGAAAGAAGCAGCTGGTTCCTCCGATCATTGAAGCCATCCAGAGAGATGAGTGAGGTAGAAGATGAAACAGACCTGGAAGCCAGGCAATATGTTATATCCCCTTCCTGTTGTATTAGTCTCAACCCGAGGCTTAGACGGGAAGGATAACCTGATCACGGTAGCCTGGGCAGGAACCGTATGTACGAATCCTCCCATGTTATCGATCTCTGTCAAGAAGATAAGGTATTCCTATCAGGCGCTTCATGATACAGGAGTCTTCGTTGTCAACCTCACGACCAAGGCACTTGTGAAGGCTACAGATTATTGTGGTGTCAGAAGTGGAAGAGATGAAGATAAGTGGGAGCGCTTGAAGCTTACCAAGGAAGAAGCAGATCTTGTGCCTGTCTCCATGGTGGGAGAGAGCCCTGTGAATATCGAATGTCGCGTGGTCGAAGAGAAGGAACTCGGAAGTCATGTCATGTTCCTCGCAGAAGTTGTGAATGTGCATGTAGATGACAGGTATATGGATGAGAAGGGCAGGTTCTGTCTCGAAAAGGCAGAACCCATCGTCTATTCCCACGGTGTCTACTTCAATCTCGACCAGAAGCTGGGAACCTTCGGATACTCTGTGAAGAAGCCGGAAGTTAAGAAGCCGGATGCCAAGAAGCCGGATGCCAAGAAGCCCGACTCAAGTAAGTCTGGCTATAAGAAGCCCAGGAAAAAAATCAGGAAAACCCAATTTTAAAAAATAGAAATGGGATATAATAACGAATTAAGGAAAATAAAGAAGAAAAAGAGAAAAGAAAACGAGGCAGAAGAATGGACCAGATTGTATCAGAACTTCTAATCTATGGCGATCTTCCTGAGGATTCCATCCTCATCAGACTGTCAGACATCGCAGCAGAGTTAAAGAAGGCAGATTATGACAAGAATGCACTTCGCCGCAAGACTTATGCAGAGGCTAAGCGTATCCTTGAGATCTCAACCGATTATGCATTCGACAGAAATCTCTGGCAGTGCTACCTGACCTATCTTCTGGTCATGAACGAGAATCCTTTCTCTCTGACCTGCGAGAAGATTGGCTCTAAGGGCGGTTCTGTCAGCGGATTCGCTATGTCAGATTTTCACGCCTTTCGTGAGCTCTTCCATTATGACTTCACTCTCTTCAAGGAGAAGCTGGGAATCGACTGCTTCGATGTGATCACGCATTACGAAGCCATCGATAAGCCCGAACTGATGTATAATGGGAATGTCTCCGAGAAGGTCAGAGGACTTGCGGAGAAACTTGCCGAAGCAAGTGACGATGAGACTTTCTTTCGTCTCGTCACAGGCTTCTATAAGGATTATGGCGTAGGTAACTTCGGCCTGAACAAGGCCTTCCGTATCCGTGAGGAGAAGGATGGCAGTGTAGGATTTACCGCAGTGAATAATATGGATAAGGTCGTTCTCGATGACCTGATTGGTTATGAGATTCAGAAGCAGAAGCTGGTAGAGAACACCAAGGCCTTCGTCGAAGGCAGGAAGGCCAACAATGTCCTTCTCTTCGGTGACAGCGGCACTGGTAAGTCCACCTCCATCAAGGCAATCGTCAATGAGTATTATGATGATGGTCTTCGCATGATCGAGATCTACAAGTACCAGTTCAAGATGCTGTCTCAGTTGATCTCCGAGATCAAGAACCGTAACTACAAGTTCATTATCTACATGGACGACCTCTCCTTCGAAGAGGATGAGTCGGAATACAAGTTCTTAAAGGCAGTCATCGAAGGTGGTGTTGAGACCAGACCAGAGAACATTCTGATCTATGCAACCTCTAACCGCCGTCACCTGATCAAGGAGACCTGGGGTGACCGCCACGATATGGGCAAGGATTCCGAGGATATCCACCACAGCGATACCGTCGAAGAGAAACTGTCTCTGGGCAATCGTTTCGGTGTGACCATCGGATACTTCAAGCCTGATCGTCAGGAGTACTACAATATCGTAGAGAAGCTTGCAGAGAAGAGCGGTATTACCATGGATCAGAAGGAACTGCGTCTGCAGGCAGATCAGTGGGAGATGCGCCACGGCGGCGTATCCGGCAGAACCGCCCAGCAGTTCGTGAACCATCTGCTTGGCCTCCAAGCCGATTAATTGCGTGTGAATTGTCTCCTTCGGAAATGTAAACCCTACCGTCAGTAATCCTCCCGGAAGGACCTGCTTTTCGAGGGTTTCGAAACGCCTTCGCAGAATAAAGTCTTGAAAAATCGTATACATGATGTAATAATCTGAATTGGATATGAATGTTCAGACAATTATTCATATAAAGACATTTCTTTATATGGTGGAGAGCATATCAGATCATGATATGGTGAGGCATTCTATTTGTTTGTTGCAGCATGTCTGGGCATCATGCTTTTATGGGAACAGTGAACTATAGGATAGGGAGTTTATTCATGTCAAAAGAAATCAGGATGGGAAGACGGGTGCTAAGTATGGCACTCACATGTTCTATGGCCGGAATGCTTCTGGCTTCTTTTCCGTACAGATTTTCATATGCGGCATCAGGGTTGGGGGAGAAAACAGACGCAGTGGCTGAAGAATCGCAAGCTGCAGGAACGAACGCAGATGCCACGAACGGGTCCGCTGCAGGTGTTGATGCAGCTGTAACTCAGAATGCAGAGCTTGCTGGAGGAGAGGATCCTGCCAAGGGAGATAGCGTCGATGGAGGAAGCACGGATGCAGTGAACGCTTCAGCTCCTACGGATGCAGTCGTAAGCAGCACGGAAACGACAGAAGAGTCGGATTCTACCGAGGAAGGCTTCTCGAATGCGGTGGCAGATCCTTATGTAGCAGCTGGTCCTTCCACTATCGCTATTGATGGCAATATTGCTGATTGGACGAATGCGGTTCATTACCCTTCCGCAGATTCCGGTTTAGCACAGGATAAGCAGGTGCATGGTGGCTGGTATCAGGGAATCGATGGAAGTGCAGTTGCATTTACCTCTCTCTCTTCTGATGATGCGACCTACAGTGCAGAATTTGCAGTGCCCCTGTCTTATTTTGCGAGCCCTTTATTTGATTTGACTTATGCAGGTACAACTGTTTCCCTCTCAAATATCAATGATGCAACGAGACTTGCTCCTGCTAAGTCTGATGCAACAGAAGAGGAGAAGGAAGAAGGGGAGAATGATCCGACAGAGCAACCGGATGCAGGTGCCGTCTATCAGGGAATTACAATCGATGGAAGTTTCAAGGATTGGGCTGCAGTTGCCAAGTACGGTCCTCATGCCAATGGCAATATCGTAGCAGATGCTATGATCTGGGATGGAGATATGATCTATCTCTACTTCCGTGAACCCGAAGGTTATACCGGTAATATAGAAGGTTCTACCCCTTGGGGTAACTCTAACTTCGCACTGAGAACAGATCTGGGACGCGAGTCTACCTTCTTCCTTACCAAGGATGGAGTAAGGGTTGCCGAGAACCATGAGATTCTTCCTGGATCTTCCCTGAAGTACGCAGCATATCAGTATGAGCTTGCAATTCCGACCTCTTATCTGAAGGAATATAATGAGACCATCAGCCTTGATATCTATCAGGGTGAGAACCTGATCTCAAATGTCGCAAATCTTCATCCGGTGAAGGCAGTAAATACTCAGAAGGGACCCATCTCTTTCGATGGTGATTTCTCTGACTGGGGTGCCTATCATCAGGACAGAACCGACTATACCACCGGTGGCGGCAATGGACCGGATGGTGGACAGGCTCTGGTTTACCAGGATGGTCTGATCTATGGTCATGCTGTGGATTATGAGATCCCTGATAAGAAGGGTGGAGCAGCGAATAATACCATTACCGATTTCCATCTGTCCCTGAATGATACCAATCACATCCGTGGAATTAAGGTCATCGGCCGTAATGCAGATGGATCTTTTGATTACAACGGTATGTCAAAGCTGAACGGTGATATCGGTGCTGGGGACTATGAACTTGATCTTGTAGATGAAGGTATGTGGGGACAGTATCAGCAGGATGAGAATTCTGATCCCAATAAGCCCTGGCTTTATGGTACGACCGGAGCATCCTGGCTTGGCAAGATTCATCTTCATATAGATGAGGATGGAACCTGCGAAGCAGAATTCTGGCTGGATCCGGAGCAGCTGGTGAAGAATCATAATCAGTACTTCCCGGACGACCACTTGTCTACACAGTCTATGCAGCAGGTGAATGTACAGTTCCATGAGATTGGACAGACCTGGTCCTCTTGTGCCGGAGCTTCGAGTGGACCTCTTGGTGCAATCCTGATTCCTATGAGTTTAGTCGGTGGCTGGGCTGTATGGAAGAGGAAGAAGAATCCGGACTTCTCCATCTTAGAGCCGGAGGCAGAATAATATGTCTCTTGTATTCTATGTTGTTGGAATCGTCGGATTCATTGCCTGGATTTATCTGCTCTATGTTCTTGATCGCGCACAGGTTCCCGCATGGAGATACATTGCAGGAAGTGGTGGACTCTTTGTCTTCATGATGGTCTATCTTCGTCCTGTTCTTACACAGCCTCTGGCAAGCCTTGTTGCTGCATGTGCAGGCCTGTTTGGAAGTATCACGGGTATCTTTACCTCTTTCTTCAAGTATGGAGTTATCTTCATCTCGTCGAGAGCAGGTCAGATCTCCCTGCAGATTGATTTTGAATGTTCGGGTGTATTAGAGATTATGGCATTTATCTCTCTCCTCGCATTCTTCAGGGCTTATAGCTCCTTCGAAAGAGTCGTAGTTGGAATCATTGGCTCTGTGCTTCTCTTGTTATTTAATGCGATTCGTATTATAACGATTAGTCTCATCATCTATCAGTTTGGTACGAAGTCTTTCTATGTCGCACATACACTGATTGGACGTCTGGTATTCTATGGACTTTCCGTTATGCTGTATTTTGTGGTATTCACCAAGACACAGATCGTTCGACAGAAGGTAGGTAACTTCACATATGGGCATTCTGAATGAACTACTCAGTTCTGTTCTATTCTGGGCCGCATGGATCATTATCCCATTCATTATGGAGATAGTGCCGTCCATCGGCTCTATTGTTATACTGATAAGAAAGCATATTCATCCGGATCGTATCGACAAGCCTGCCATCGATCCGGAAATTACCTTGCTCATTCCCGTCTATAACTCTGAGGACACCTTAGAGGCATGTCTTAAGTCCGTAAATGACTCTGATTATCCGAACGACCGTATCCGTATCTTCGTCGTGAATAACCAGGGCAAGGACAATAGCTTCGATGTCTTCGCAAAGTGTCAGAAGGAATACCCCGATCTTATCATGCAGTGGATGAATGCCAAGCAGGGTAAGTCAAGAGCACTTAATCTGGCCCTCTTTAATTCTTCCGGTAAGTACATTATCAATATCGATTCTGACGGATTCTTAGAGAAGTCCGCGTTGAAGAATATGGTCTACTGTTTCGAGAATCACCCCGAATTCGACTGTATGACAGGAGCGATTCTTACGGATCAGGATGCAATC
This sequence comes from uncultured Lachnospiraceae bacterium, assembly GCA_900316625.1. Lineage (GTDB taxonomy): Bacteria > Bacillota > Clostridia > Lachnospirales > Lachnospiraceae > Lachnocurva. The sequence goes on from ONDO01000014.1 coordinate 55,457, forward strand.
ATGAAGTATCGCAGAGGGAAGAGCAGACTCCTTCGCAGATTAGAGTATGTCGAATACGCGCAGGCCTTCCTTGCCGGTAGATCCTACGCATCAGAGGCCAATGCTGTCTACACCTTGTCCGGAGCTTTCTCCGCCTTCCGTAAGTCATCGGTCCTTAAGTCCCAGCTCTATAACACAGATACCATCTGTGAGGATACCCAGCTTACCTTCCAGATGCGTTACCTGCAGAATGGCAGGGTGGGCATCTGCGAGAGTGCCATTTTCTTCGTAGACCCGATCGAGAGTATGGATAAGCTCTATACCCAGAGACAGCGCTGGCAGAGAGGAAGTCTTGAAGTATCGCACATGTTCTTAAAGGATCGTGCGAGAATCCGTAATATGTTCACCAGTCCTACGGTTCGGACCCTGGTTTATGACCATACCTTCGCCTTCCCCAGACTGATCTGGTATCTGGCTCTGATTTGTCTTCTTTTTATGAATTACAATCCCAGACTGATTATCTTCTCGACGCTTTTCCTCTTCGGGATGTATATTGTCCTGAATTATTTCTATTACTTCTCGACACTGGGATACCTAAGCGAATTCCCTGAGATTCATAAGTTTTACCGGCGGCAGTGGACCATTATTCCGCTTATGCCATTCTTTAATCTTATGGTATTCTTTATCCGCTTTATGGGTATTATTAACAGTATAGGAACCGCCTCCTCCTGGAAGACCGCGAATCTGCATGAGGAGAAGGATAAGGTGAAGAGAATCTTCGACCAGGATTTTGCCAGACTACATGCAGTGATCGAACGTGTCGATCATTTCGTGAACACGGATGAGTCCTAAGATTAGACCTTTCATACATCTGGAAGCAGATGGATACGATAGAGAATGAACATTAAGGAGTGGAGGATTAGATATGAGATCACGCAGGGAGAGAGGGATTCTCATCCTGATACTTGCCCTCTCAGTAGGGCTTATCATGCTCGGTGTCTTCATCATGGGGCAGTACGAGTACAGCGTCTTAACTTCATATGCCAAGCAGCAGGATTCATACGTCAAGCTGGTACTTGACCAGATTAATCTGCAGGCCGACCGCTCTGACGATGAGATCATCGAGAACATTCTTGCCTCCCTGGGAAATGGTGACACCAGCTATTGGGCCTTTTCCAAGGAGCAGACCATTCTCTATATCAAGAACGTCACCGAGACCTATCAGTATAAGGGCATCACGATGGAATCCTACTTCTCTTCCAACACGGCGAGTGAATTCCTCGATTCCCTACGTCTCAATCAGGTCACCCATGCCATCGTGAATATGGGAGACAATCAGTATGTCGCATCCGGCGTTATCTTCAAGTACGACGGCAACCAGTATAAGATCTGCCTCTTGACCGACCAGACCGTTATTCTATCGGATAACGCCTTTCTGTCGGCGAAGATCCTTATGTACATCTTCTGGATCGCCCTGATCATCATCGCCCTTCTCATGTCCGTCTTCCTCCTGATCGAGCGCGTGCTAAGAAGAAGGGAGATCGAGGAAGAAGAGGCAAGCATTCAGGACCTGAACCTGAAGTTAGAGAAGGCCGAATCCGAGGTCCAGTATTATCGTTATTACAGCCCCGAAAACAATGTATATACCGACAAGATGCTTCCCCTCCTGATCGACAGTCTGCGATCGAAGGGTGCTAAGCAGCTTAGTATGCTCACTGTCGAATTCCCGGAGGAGAGACTTACGGACGACTTCCTGCATAACACTGCAGACCGGTTTGGAAAGCGCGTTCTACGTTTCAAGGAGAGCGACAAGAAGGCGTCGCTCCTCTTCGTAAATGTAGAGCAAGCGGAAGCGAAGGAACAGCTCGAGCGTCTGCTGCCGCCGGAAGTGAAGATTACGGATAGCCGGGATATGATGGCTGCCATGAAGGAAGAAGAGACTGGAACAGATACGAAGTCAGATGAAGTGGGAGCTGCTGAAACAGAAGAGAAGCCAGCAACTGATGCAGAATAGGCTTAGTCGGATAGGAGAATTAGTATGGCACTGAAACTGACAAAGGAATATATCTTCAAATTCTATCTGAATGCAAATCACTATATCCTGATCAACGGCAAGAAGGGTGAGACACATCCTCATACCTGGGAGTTCGCCTGCGATATCATTCTGAACAATGACCAATTCGTCCAGTTCAATCAGATTGAGAAGGCCATCGATACTTACTTCGAGAAGTATCAGAATCAAGTGATTAATGAATTCGAACCCTTTGATCGACTGAATCCGACCTTAGAGAATATGGCAGAGTACTTCATCCGTGATATCAGAGACATCGTTCTCGACCAGGGAGGTATTCTGGTCAAGATGGAGTCCAGTGAGACCCCGACCAGATCCTATATCCTGTCTTATGCTGAGGATGAGGATTTCTTAAGTGACCTCGAGCAGGGAGAGACCAAGAGCCTGAAGAACATTGCAGACCGCATCGCTGAAGATGCATTAGGAGAGTAAGATGCCGGAAGACAGACTGGATCGACATTTAAGATATATCGTCTGGCTGATCGGAATCGTGGTCTATGCCGCCTTTGCATACCTCATGGTAGTTCTGCTCCATCGTGGAGGCAATTATCCGACAGGTTCCGATACTTTTGCCCATCTCTATAAGGGAGAGACGCTCTATCACGACATTCTGAAGGGGGATCTCTATCCTCTCTATGATGAGGGCTGGTATAACGGCGTGCAGATGATGCGCTACTGGGCACCCTTGCCGGTCTATGTGATCGCAGGTATGATCGCAATCGCAGGCGGGAATCTGCTGAACGGATACCTCTTATTCGTAGCGCTGATTCTCTTCTTTGGTGCTATCAGTGTGCTCTATGTCAGCATGCGCCGTCATCGTCCTGTCCTGGGCCTGGTACTGGGGCTTCTCTGGTTCTATATGCCGAATAATCTCTATGCGCTCTTTGGAGAAGGCAATCTTCCGAGATCTCTCTCTATGATCTTCCTGCCTCTTTTCTTCGACGCGCTCTATGGCTTATTACATGATGAAGACTTAAGTCGGGTAAAGTATCTGATCTTAACCTTCTTCCTCATTGTCTGCTGTCATACCGGATACGCTGGTATGGTACTGCTTTCTGTAATTTTATATCTTCTGATCTATCGCATCCTGGGAGGGAAGAGAAGGCTTGCTTTTGATGCGCTTCTTTCCATGATCCTGGGCTATATTCTCCTAGGCTTCTGGCTCTATCCTTCTCTTAAGGGAGGAATCTCGAATACGGATTCTTCCCAGGTTATGAAGGGCTTCTTCCAGTCTATTCTGATCTCGCTTAATCCACTCTACCGTATTACGGATAGTCAGACTGTATTCTACTTCGGTCTGGCAGCTTTCCTTCTCACGGTCTTCGGGATGATTACGGCGAGACGGAAGAGTAAGCCTGGCTTTATTACAGCATTCTTAATCCTGCTTCTAACAACAACTCCTGCTTACACGGTGCTTAAGAACCTGCCGGGTGCCCAGTACTTATGGATGCTTCGTTTTATCTCCATTGCACTCATGATGTGCCTTATGAGTCTGATTACCTGGAAGTCCTTAAGAAAACCATTCTTATGCGTAGTTCTTGCTCTTTTGATCCTTGACTGTATTCCTTCCTTCCCCTTATTTCTCTCAGATGGTTCCATGACCGCAGAAGAGAGACTTGAGGCAGATGGGAAGGCCATGCTCTATGAGGAGGCGCGTGAGGTAACCAGGCAGAGAATTGCATTTCTCGATGGTAGTTCTACCGGCGCGAGAGGGCAGTACCTTCTGACCGGAGATCCTGACCATAAGGTGAATCAGACCTTTGGTGCGGGCTGGCAGTCCGCTGCAACTGCATCGAATATCGTTCATCTGAATGAGGCAGTTGAGAATGGATATTACGATTATCTCTTCGACCGCACCCTGGCCATGGGAGATGACACGGTTCTCATTAAGCGTTCGGAGCTTCCTGTTCCTGATCTCGATTCTGAAGTGATTTCCCTGACCAGGTCTGCAGGACGTAGCGGCTATCGTCTGCTTGATGAGAATGATTCCTATCTGCTCTATCACCGCAGCGTGGATGGAAATTTCGGTCTGGTGACGGAATACAGTACCATCGGTATCGGTAAGAATGTCTATCAGACGGCCTTTACGCTCCCTGATATGTTAGAAGGCGATTCCTATAACCTGAATGACTATAGCTATGAAGAACTGCGAGGATACAATGCCATCTATCTCGCAGGCTTTACCTATGATGATAAGGCAGCGGCTCAGGATATGATTCGCAGGCTCTCCAGGGAAGGAGTCTATGTCTTCATCTTCGGAGATGGTATGCCGGCAGATGAAGAGACAAAATCTGTTGACTTCCTGGGTGTCTCCGTCTCTACCATTGATTTCGAGAATGGTTATCCCTTCCTCTATTACAAGGGAAAACAGGTGGATTCTGCGCTCTTTGATCCCGAATACAGTAAGTGGAGAACAGTCTATTTCAATGGTCTTACGAATACCACTGGCTATCTTAAAGAGGATAATCTGACTCTGTCCTACCTCGGTACAGGAGAGAATGATCACCTGGTCTACATCGGCCTTAACCTGTCCTATCATTATGCCCTGACCCATGATCCTGCCGTAGGAGCGGTGCTGGCAGATGCCATCGGACAGCACAGCAATATGCTGCCCAAACGCACTCTGATTCCGCTTACCGTAAGGTATGAAAATCATGGAATGACCATTGAGTCGCCGGAAGATGGCGTGAATACCACACTGGCATATCATGATATCTTCCGCGTCAAGGATCATAGTGAAAAAGCACAGATATCTGACCTTGAATCTGACACGAAGACAAGTGACGAGGCAAGTGAAAAGTCATCTTACGATGTAATTATGAAGAGGAATAACCTCCTTTATGTGAACCGCGGCACGACACAGATCAGTTATATCTATCCCTACTTTGCCGGCGGCCTCATCTTAGAGATTGTCGCCATTCTCTTAACAGGAATCTTCTTATTCTTCATTCACAGACGTAGATGTAGTACAATAGAGGACAACCATTAAGCAAGATTAGTTTATATCGAGGAATTTATGAACGAGGTTATCCCTATTCTGATTCCTTCCTATCAGCCAGACGAGCGTTTTATCGACCTTCTTAAGGCGCTGAAGGAAGCGAATCTTGGCCCAGTTGTTATCGTAGATGATGGCAGTGGAAGTGAATACCAGCATATCTTTAAAGAGGCTGAGGCACTGATCGTAGATCTCGGCGGCGTACTCCTTCATCACGACATCAATCGTGGTAAGGGCAGGGGATTGAAGACCGGCTTTACATTTATCATGGAAAAATGGCCTGACGCGATCGGTTGCATTACATGCGATTCCGATGGTCAGCATTCGCCGGAGGCAATTCTCTCAGTCAGAAATGAGATGCTTACCCATCAGAATGCACTCATCTTAGGAAGCCGTTCCTTCGACGGTGACAATGTTCCCCGGAAGAGCCGTATAGGTAACAAGTTCATTGCGACGATGTTCCGTTATGTGACTGGTAACCGCATCGTAGATACTCAGACAGGTCTTCGCGGTATTCCCATGGACTTCATGCGGATCCTGCCGGATGTTAAGGGTGAGAGATTCGAGTACGAGATGCGTATGCTGGTAGAGACTGCCGGCAAGGTGCCGGTGATCGAGATTCCCATTGAGACCATCTATGATTCTGTGGACAATCACCAGACCCACTTTAATCCCTTTAAGGATTCGATGAAGATCTTCTTCATTCTGCTTCTGGCTTTCCTCCGCTTCGTATTTTCGTCGCTGACTTCCTGCATCATAGATCTTGCATTTTTTCAGATCTTCTGCTGGATCTTGGCGCCACACACAATTGTCTATACCTTACCGGCGACCATCCTGGCCAGAATTATCTCTGCTACTTATAACTTCACGGTGAATTATAAGATAGTCTTTAAGAGTGAGGGAAATGTTCTGAAGGCGCTTGCCAGATTTGCAGGTCTTGCCGTGACATGGATGTTCTTAAGCGCAGGTCTTGTCACCGGAGGAAACTTGCTTCTTCCCTGGATGCCCGACATTATTATCAAGATGATTGTTGATACGTCGCTGTTCTTCGTAAGCTTCAAGTTGCAGCAGAAGTTTGTCTTTGGAAAGGGCGGTAAGAAAAATGACGATTTATGATAAGAGAAATATCTCCATGATGATGGATTTCTATGAACTCACCATGGCAAATGGTTATTTCCTGCAGGAAGACATGGACCGTAAGGTCGCATTCGACGTCTTCTACCGCAAGAATCCGGACGATGGTGGCTTCGCTGTCTTCGCAGGACTGGAGCAGATCGTAGAGCACATCGAAGGAATGCACTTCTCCGAAGAAGATGTAGAGTACTTAAGAGGCCTGAACTGCTTCAGCGAGAACTTCCTCTTGTACCTACGGAACTTCCACTTCACGGGAGATGTCTATGCCTTCCCGGAAGGAACCATCATGTACCCGAATGAGCCGGTTATCACTGTGGTTGCTCCCCTGGTTGAGGCGCAGATTGTTGAGACCGAGATCTTAGCCCAGGTTAACCATCAGTCCCTGATTGCGACCAAGGCAAGACGTATCGTTCGTTCTGCAGGGAATCGCCCTGTATCTGACTTTGGTGCCAGACGTGCCCACAACAATGATGCTGCTATCTACGGCGCCCGTGCAGCCTATATCGGTGGTGTAAAGGGAACCGCAACCGTATCTGCCGGCCAGTACTTCAACATCCCGGTAGGTGGAACCATGGCCCATTCCTGGGTGATGTTCTATAAGGACGAGCTGACTTCCTTCCGTAAGTTCGCTTCCCTCTATCCCAATAACTGTATCCTCTTAGTCGATACCTATGATGTACTTAAGTCGGGTGTTCCCAATGCAATCACCGTTTTCAAGGAAATGAAGGCAGATGGAATCACATCGAAGAACTTCGGTATTCGTATTGATTCCGGAGACCTCGCATATCTGACCCGTGAATCGAGAAAGCTTCTTGACGAGGCTGGATTTAGCGATGCGAAGATTGTGATCTCTAACAGTCTCGATGAATATACCATTCATTCCATCTTGGAGCAGGGCGGTTGTGTTGACTCCTTCGGTGTCGGTGAGCGCCTCATCACCTCGAAATCTGAACCTGTCTTCGGCGCAGTCTATAAGCTCTGTGCAGTGGAAGAGGACGGCAAGATGGATCCCCGTATTAAGATCTCCGAGACACCGGAGAAGATTACGAATCCGGGTCTTAAGGATGTCTACCGTGTCTATGATGCTTCAGGCCATGCAGTTGCAGATCTCTTAACCAATCGGGGGGAAGAAGTGGATATGTCTTCGGCATATCGTTTCGTTGATCCTGAGAAGCCCTGGAAGAATCGCACCTTCGAGAACTGCCATGTGAAGAAGCTGCAGGAGAAGATCATCGAAAATGGAAAGCTTACCCATAAGCTTCCGGAGACCAAGGAAATCGCTTACTACGTGAAAGAACAGATTCAGAATGAGATCTGGGAAGAAGAGCAGAGATTCGAGAATCCCCATAAGCACTATCTGGATATGAGTCCCGAATACTACGAGACCAAGATGAATATGCTCTATGACAACAGAGCATAAGGGAATTGCATGAATTCCTGATGATAATTATGATTAAGAAAATTACAGTATCTGATACAAGAATAGGGGAATAAGGCAGATGCCTTATTCCCCTATAATCTTATCCAGCGTGAATTCTCTGCCATGAAGAAAAGAAGACTTGATACTCCTGCACATAGGGCAGGAGTATTCGTTTTCCGGGCCTGGTTTATATTCTTCCCCACAGTCCATGCATCGGGCAGTGACCGGAAGAAAGTTGATATAGAGCTTCGAACCTTCTAAGAGGGTTCCCTTCACACATTCAGGATAGTAGTCCTCGAGAAAATGAGGAACGAGACCGGTGGTTTCGCCCACAGAGATCTCTATGGACTCCACGGAAGTGAGTTGATTTTGCTTGCAGGCATCGAGTGCCATACCAACCATTCGGGACATATAACTTAGTTCATGCATTGTGTTTTTTTCAGTACTTTCCAAGCAGTATTAATGACTAGCCGACAATTTTAATAAGTAGGTTTTGCCAAATGGAAACCGCGATTAATGTGGTAACTTTTCAAATAGGTTGTTTATTCATCATACAAAAGGAAACCCAAAACATAAGCAGGAAACACTGTAACCATACGGGGTTTCCGAAAATATGACCTCTCTTTTCGAAGTACAATCATACTCCTAATTCTAGAATTTTTCTAAACTTTTTCCTTGAAGGAATTTCATCAAAAGAGTAACATTGATGATGGTCGTTAAAAAAATAACGAGAGAAAATGTGTTGAATTGAAAGGAGTATGGGGGAAATGTTTGGGGAATCAATTGTACCGTTTCTCATCATCTTCCCGCTTGTAGTAGCTCTACTCATGCTGGTCATCCCGGTCAATGAGAAAGCAAACAAAGTGAGAAGAACAATTGCCTACACCAGCTGTAGCTTGATTATGGCAGGCGTATGCGCTCTGGTTTTTGACTGGGGCATGGGCGGCTTTAAGCCAATCAGTCTCTTTCCAAATACCCTGGTGTGTGACCATCTGACACTCTATGCAGAGGTTGCACTGGCAGTCGTTGTAACGTATCTGTCATTTAAGTACAGAAGAGCATGGGTTTCTCTTCTTTCTATCGTTCCTACAGTCGCTATTGGCTGGCTCGATCTCTTCGGACCTAAGACCAGGATCATGGACGAGACACCGAGAATCTATATCGATCATCTGACCATTCTTATGTGTATCATTATCGGTATCATCGGATCTCTGATCATAATCTATGCGGTTGGTTATATGCATGGCTATCATCATTACTCACATGCACATGTAAAGGACAGAAGAAATTACTTCTTCATGGTCCTCTTTCTCTTCATCGGAGCTATGTTCGGTTTCGTACTGTCTGACAGTCTTACCTGGATCCAGCTCTTCTGGGAGACCACATCTGTATGCTCTTTCCTTCTGATCGGTTATACGAGAGAGGAGATTGCAATCAAGAATTCTTTCCGTGCACTCTGGATGAACCTCTTAGGTGGTTGCGCACTTACTATTGCAATCATCATGTACGTTTTCTCTACCGGAGATGTATCTCTGCAGCATCTCGTGCAGTATGTCCTCGCTGGCAAGGGAACAGAAGCATATGCCATGCTTTTGATTCCTGTTACACTGATCGCTTTTGCAGCACTTACCAAGTCTGCACAGCTTCCTTTCTCTACCTGGCTGCTCGGAGCAATGGTCGCACCGACCCCGAGTTCTGCACTGCTTCATAGTGCAACCATGGTTAAGGCTGGTATCTATATTCTCTTCCGTCTGGCACCTGCCATGAGCGGTAACCTGACCGGAGTCATGATCTCTATCGTCGGTGGTTCCACCTTCCTTGCAACGTCTTTCATGGCAATCGCTCAGTCGGATGGTAAGAAGGTTCTTGCAATGTCTACTCTGTCTAACCTAGGACTGATGGTAGCCTGCGCTGGTGTTGGTACACCTGAAACCCTCTGGGCTGGTGTTTTCCTCATGATCTTCCATGCAGTATCGAAGTCTCTCTTGTTCCAGGATATCGGTGCAACCGAGAACTCTCTTGGATCTCGTGATGTAGAAGCTATGCATGGTCTGCTCTACAGACTGCCGCTTCTTGCAATCTGCATGTTCATCGGTATTACCGGTATGTACCTTGCGCCTTTCGGAATGCTGATCTCTAAGTGGTCCGCACTCTGCGCAGCAGTAGATGAAGGCAATATCCTTTTGGTACTGATGATCTGCTTTGGTTCTGCAACGACCTCTTTCTATTGGACCAAGTGGTTAGGCAAGATTATCGCTAAGACCAATGAAGGTCCTGTAAAGGACATTACAAAACCTAATGAGAAGATCTCCATTGTCATTCATTCCATCATGATGGTAGCTCTGTGCTGCCTCTTCCCGGCACTGACACAGGTCTATGTAACGCCGCTTCTGATGGAGCTGTTCGGTGAGCCCGCCCAGGTACTTCCTACCGGCGTTCTCTACCTTCTGGTTTTCCTGATCGTATTCGTATTCGCGCTTCCTGCCATTGCATTCGCGTTCTCTAAGAACATGCGTGCTAATCAGAAGCTTGCTTATATGAGTGGTATCAATACCGGTAAGGATGAAGGATTCGTATCTTCCTTCGGTGAAGAGAAGAAACTCGTACTTGCTAACTACTACTTCAAGGATCGTTTCGGTCAGAGAAAGCTTATGCTTCCTTGTCAGATCACTATCTTTGTTCTGATTGTAGTTATGATGTGTATGATCATAGGAGGTGCTTTCTAAGATGGGTACGAAAATCATTCTGGTTCTTTGCTACATCCTTCTTGCACCCTTCCTCGGTGGTATCTTAGAAGGATTTGATCGTAAGATTTCAGCACGTATGCAGGGACGTGTCGGCCCTCCCATTCGTCAGCCTTTCTTCGATGTGATCAAGCTCTTTAAGAAGCAGTATATCGTCGTTGTTCATTCTGTACACTTCCTGCTTCTTAGCTATCTTGCATTCATGATTCTTACCGGTGCCATGTTCTTCGCCGGTGCAGATCTGATGCTCTGCTTCTTCATTCTGTCGACCGCTGCAACCTTCCTTTATTTTGCAGCAGTCATTACCAATTCTCCTTATTCCACCATTGGATCTCAGAGAGAACTGGTACAGATGATGGCTTACGAGCCAGCTGTTCTTCTAACTGCCGTTGGATTCTATATCTCCACCGGATCCTTCAATGTCAGAACCATCATCCAGCAGGACTACAGCCTGATCATGAAGATGCCCGGCTTCTTCATCGCCTTCGTCTTCATCATGACCATTAAGATGCGCAAGTCTCCCTTCGATACGGCAGCATCTCATCATCCTCACCAGGAACTGGTTAAGGGTATCACCACCGATATGGGCTCGAAGAACCTTGCGCTCTTCAGTATCACAGAGTGGTATGAGAACGTATTCCTTATGGGCGTTGTAGCTCTCTTTATCGTGAACAAGAACCCCTGGTCTTACCTGGCAGCAGTATTAGTTATCCTCGCTATCTACTTCTTAGAGATTCTGATCGATAACACGAGTGCACGTATGAAGTATGAGCTGATGCTGAAGATGACCTGGATCGTTACCCTGCTTACTGCAGGCGTTAACCTCCTCATCCTCATGCTGATAGCATAATTTGGAGGCAGAATATGGCTAATATTAAAAGATCACCCTGGATTATCCATTACGATGGAGCGAGCTGTAATGGTTGTGATATCGAAGTACTTGCATGTCTTACCCCGGTATACGATGCAGAGAGACTCGGTGTAGAGAACACCGGAGACCCCATGCAGGCAGATATTCTCTTGATTACCGGTGGTGTGAATGCTCAGGCAGAACCTATCATCAAGCAGATCTATGATCAGATGCCCAGACCCAAGGTTGTCGTTGCAGTTGGCGTATGCGCCTGCACCGGCGGTGTCTTCAAGGATTGCTATAACATCAAGGGTGGTGCTGATACCGTAGTTCCCGTAGACATCTATGTACCGGGTTGCGCAGCAAGACCCCAGTCCATCATCGACGGCATCATCCAGGCAAGAGACCTCTTCCAGAAGCGCTCCGAAGAGCATGACGAACTGGTGAAATCCGGCAAGACTTATGATGAGGCAGCAAAGGAGGAGCAGAATGGCTGAAGTAGTAGAACCTAAGAACGTCCAGACTGAGATTCCTCTGGAGGCGCTTCTTGTAGAAGTAATGAAGAAGAAGGAAGCCGATCTACGTTTTGATCAGGCGCATGTCGTTTACGCCAACGGTAAGTTCGAGCTGTCCTATAGCTTCTCGGACGACGATGCATATCGCTTCGAGAACCTCCGTGTCATCATCGACCTGACGGAGGAAGTTCCTTCCATCACCAGAATCTATCCTTGCGCTTTCCTCTATGAGAACGAGATGCGTGAACTCTTCGGTGTGAAGATCGAGATGATCAGCCTCGACTACAAGGACAAGCTCTATCGAATCAACGAAGTGAACCCCATGCTTCCCGAAGCTGGTAAGAAGCTCATGGCAGAAGAGCAGGAGAAATGTAAGGCAGACGGAGGTGAGCAGTAATGGGTAAGAGAAGTGTAGTTCCTTTCGGACCTCAGCATCCGGTTCTTCCGGAACCTATCCATCTCGATCTTGTTATCGAAGATGAGAAGATTATGGAAGCCATTCCTAATATCGGATTCATCCACAGAGGACTCGAAGGATTGACAGAGAAGCGTGACTTTAAGCAGATGACCTATGTTATCGAACGCACCTGTGGTATCTGCTCCTTCGGACATGGCATGGGCTATGTCGAGACCATCGAGCACATCATGGGCGTAGGAGTTCCTGACCGTGCCAAGTACTTACGTACCATCTGGCATGAGATGAGCCGTATCCATAGCCATCTCCTCTGGCTTGGTCTGATGGCAGATGCCTTCGGATTCGAATCCCTCTTCTACCAGGCATGGAGAATCAGAGAGAAGATCCTTGACCTTCTCGAGATGACCACCGGTGGACGAGTTATCTTCTCCGTTAATAAGGTCGGCGGTGTAATCCGTGACATTAACGCGGAGCAGGAGAAGGAGATGCTTCTCGGACTCGCTAAGGTAGAGCAGGAGATCAAGGAGATCGAGCACACCTTCTTAAATGATTATTCCGTACAGAGCCGTCTTCGCGGTGTCGGAATTCTCACCAAGGAACAGGCACATGCCTTAGGTTGCTGCGGACCCTTCGCCAGGGCATCCGGCCTCTCCTATGATATGAGAAAGCTCGGACATGAAGCTTATGGCGAACTTGATTTCGAACCCATCATCTCTAACGATGGTGACTCCTATGCAAGATGCGCTGTCCGTATCAATGAACTCTATCAGTCCATCGACCTTATCCGCCAGGCATTTGCGAAGATGCCCGCAGGTGATATTGCAGTCGATGTAAAGGGAATGCCAAACGGCGAATACTTCAACCGTGTTGAGCAGCCTCGTGGTGAAGCAGTCTACTATGTCAAGGCAGATGGAACGAAGTTCTTGAACCGCTTCCGTTTACGTACTCCGACCTTTGCTAATCTCGCAGGTCTCTGTGAGATGTTAAAGGGAGCAGAATATGCTGATGTTGGAATCCTTGCACTTACCATTGACCCTTGCATAAGTTGCACCGAGAGATAAGGAGGAGAATCATGGCAATTTTTACATTTGCATCGACAATGCTGAAGCAGCTCTTCTCCAAGCCGGTTACAACCAAGTATCCCGCGGAACCGATTCAGTATCCGGAAGGCTCCAGAGGTCATATTGATATCGACATCCAGGACTGTATCCGCTGTGGACTCTGCATGATGTCCTGTCCGACAGGTGCCATCAAGGTCGATAAGGCGAAGAACACCTGGACCATCAACCGCTTCGACTGTATCCAGTGTGGCTACTGCACCCAGTGCTGCCCGAAGAAGTGTCTGCATATCAACCCTGGTTATCAGACGCCTGGTGATAAGAAGTACAGCATCACAGAGGAGCACATCCTGACCGAGGAAGAGAAGCAGAAGGCAGCGGAAGCAGAAGCGAAGAAGAAAGCTGCCATCGCAGCCGCCATGGCGAAGAAAGCTGCAGAGGCTGAGGCGAAGAAGAGCGAATAAGTCGCTCATTATATGCAATAGACAGGCTTTTTGTTGGAGAAGTAATACCGACGAAGAGCCTTTTTATTGCTTGGATGAAGCCTTATTGAGTGTTAAAATTATATTCAATGATTTATTACAGCTTTCTGTGCAGGAAAGTGGAAATAAGTGAAGACAGTTCTTAGTGCAGAGTGCTGCCAGGACACTGACGCAGAGGGAGGATTACAGAGTATGAGACATAACTATCTCAGAAAATTTGTCTTTTCTTTTTTGGTTTTTCTTATGGGACTCCTTGTTCTGTTTTTCATGGTGTGGGGACTTAAGATCACGGAACCGCAGCCAGTAGGCGTCTATATAACGATGGGAGTTGTGATCGACCTTCTCCTGTCATGTCTTGTCTATGTGCTCCTTTTTCTCGAGGAAGACAGAGTTACCTTCATGGATATGTCAATCCATGATTCCCTGACTGGCTTAGAGAATTATATCAGCTTCAATGAATGCTTAGAGCATTTCGTGAGCGGAGACAATCCCTATGGCATCTTCTATATCGATGTGAACTGCTTCCGTAAGATCAATGAGAAGTATGGCTATCAGACAGGCAATGAAGTCCTGAAAGAAGTCGCTGCCAGAATCCGCTACGCATCCAGGTACAGAGTCTTCCGCTTAGGAGGCGACCAGTTCGCTATCCTTGTCACGGACTTCCAGAGGAAGGAAGTCTATGACGAGATCGAAGACCGCTTGATGACTATGTTCAGCGAACCCTTCCATGTGAAGGATCTTGCGCTCTCTATCAGCGTCAGCGTAGGATTTGCAATCTGCCCTTATGATACAGAGGAACAGAATGAGCTGAGACGCCTTGCGGACCAGAGGATGTATAAGAAGAAGCTCATGATGTATGAGAAGTTAGAAGAGCAGGAAGAACAGGAAGTGTAGTGGATCCTTTTGGGGGAGGATTTGTATTGGGGGGTTAGGATGACATTAGAGATTAGGGTATATGGCATGGTGCAAGGTGTCGGTTTCAGACCCTTTGTTGCAGAACTCGCACAGTCGATGGGAATCAGCGGAAGTGTACGTAATTCCGGCGGTATCGTTCATATCACAGCAAGCGGAACGGAAGGGGGGCTGAAGGAATTCTGTCGAAGAATCGAAGAGGAAGCACCCAGAGAAGCTTATATCCAGAAGATTAAGATTCTGCCGCTGTCAGAATCGAGCCGTAAGAAGAACTCGTCTTTAGAGATTATCCCGAAGGACAGTTTTTCCATTATCGATAGTACCAGGGAAGGCGATAAGATCCGCCTCCTACCGCCCGACATCGCTACCTGCCCTAAGTGTGAGCAGGAACTCTTAGATCCTACGAATCGTAGATTCCGTTATCCCTTCATCTCCTGTACCGTCTGCGGTCCACGTTTCTCCATCTTAGAAGACATCCCCTATGACAGGGAACATACGACCATGAAGAAGTTCGGTCTCTGTCAGAAATGTGAGGCAGAGTATAAGTTATTCGGCGACCGAAGACATCACTCCCAGACCAATGCCTGCGAGGTATGTGGCCCGAAACTTAGGTCATATAAGGCAAGTCCTGATTCCAGAGGCACCCTCGAAGCAGAGGGAGAAGAAGCCTTGCAGGATGCCATCCGCGTTCTAAAGGAAGGCGGTATCATCGCACTGAAGAATGTCGGTGGATTTCACTTTGCCTTCTTACCAAATGCCCTTGAAGCAGCAAGACGTCTCAGAGAGTGGAAGAATCGTAAGAAGAAGCCCTTCGCGGTTATGTTCGAGAGCATAGATGCGATTCGAAAGGTCTGTAAAGTGAGCCAGAAGGAAGAAGAACTCCTGACATCACAGGCACGCCCGATCGTACTCCTGCAACAGAAGAACTATGAGCTCTGGCCGGAGGTCTCCTCTTACAGTGACCGCTTGGGCGCAATGCTCCCGGCAGATCCCTTACAGATTCTCCTGATCGAAGAATGCGGCCCCCTGGTTATGACCAGTGGAAACCGCGGAGGAGAGCCCATCCATATCGATGGGAGGGAATTCATAGAGGCCCTGCCAACCGGCTTTCCTGATCTGGTATTAGATCATGACAGAGAGATACTGACTCCACTCGATGATTCCATCTATCAGCTGGTAAGGATCGGGGAGAGGGAAGAGGTCCAGATTCTCCGCCGGGCAAGAGGTCTGGTACCAGAACCCATCTGGATCAACCGCAGAGTCGAAGAGGATACCTTCGCTGCCGGTGGCGACCTGAAGAACAGCTTCGCCCTCGCGAGAGAAGATGCCGTCTATCTATCCGGCCACTTCGGAGATCTCGAGTGGATCCCCTGCCGAAAGGCCAGAGAGAAGTCTATTAAGAATATGACCAAGCTCCTTGGTATTAAGCCACAGAAGTCAATCTGTGACCTGCACCCCGCCTACTTCAGCAGTAATGACTTGCGAAAGGAAGCTGAAGAGGCAGCAAAAACAGATTCGAAACAGAAGAAACTGCTGGAAGTGCAGCACCACCTGGCCCACATCATGTCAGTGATTGCAGAGGAGAAGGAGAGTCCTAAGATCACAGATGTAGATCGTGACGGCGATGAGACGATCCATCTCAAGTTCCATATTCGCGATGATGAGCGAAAGGTCATCCTGGGCCTTGCCTTCGACGGAACAGGCTACGGAACAGACGGAAGAGTCTGGGGAAGTGAGTTCCTCCGTGTCATGATAGAAGGCGATACGATCGTCTACAAGAACCTCTTCCATCTTCATCCCGTTCTCCAGTTAGGCGGAGATGAAGGCGCAAGAGATGCGAGAAGGATGGCTTTCTCTTATCTCTGTGATGCCCTCGACCGAGAGATGATCACAAGAGAAGAGTGGGAAGAATATGCAGGCTCTCTCTATGGAGATGAAGCAGATCAGGTAGAGACCCTTTTGAAGATCTACCGCAGCGGTGTGAATCAGGTTAGGTCTTCCTCCATGGGCAGGTTCTTCGATGCAGCAGCTGCTCTGCTTGGCATCGCTTACATGAATTCCTATGAAGGGGAGTGTCCGATTGCACTTGAGACTTACGCACATCGTATCGAAGACGATGCAGAGAAGAGAAGATCATACGAGATGAAGATGTTTACGTATGGTATGGAGAAGCAGAGAGTACGTGAGGATTACCTGAGTGAGCATCCCGAGGAGAAGCAGTATAAGAATATCCTGGAAGAGAACGAACTCGACGGTACTGAGCTTCTGATCAGACTTCTGAAGATGCAGAAGGAAGAGATGTTCAGCAGAGAAGAACTCGCTCTATATTTCCATAGAGAGCTCGTAGATATGGTGGGCAAGGCCGTGCGTGTGCAGACCTTCCTGGCTGACATGGTGCATTCGACGATCGTTCTGTCCGGCGGAAGCTTCCTGAACCGCCTGCTGCTTGGCGGTCTCGTAGAAGATCTCGAGCGCGGTGGATTCACGGTAGAGTTCAATCACAAGGTACCGGCCGGAGACGGCGGCATCGCCTTAGGACAGGCGTATATCAGTAGTTTTAAGATACTTGAAGAGGTGTGACATGTGTGTAGCATTACCCGGTAAGGTAGTTGGGGTAAGAAGAGAAGAGGGAATCGCAAGCGTAGACTTCAGCGGCAACAAGGTCGAAGCCCGCATGGGATTCGTGGATGTCGTAGAAGGAGATTATGTCCTGGTACATGCAGGCTGTATCCTGCAGAAGATATCCGAGGACGAGGCAGATATGATGACAGATCTCTTCACGGAATTAGAAGGGAATGCCTGATGGATCTCGCTAGTGTCAGAGAATATCTGAAGAATTATGATGGCCCCGACATGCAGATCATGGAGGTCTGCGGAAGTCATACCGGAGCCATCGCGAAAAACGGAATTCCAGGGCTCTTAAGTCCAAAGATTCACCTATTAAGCGGACCTGGTTGTCCCGTCTGTGTGACGCCGTCCTCTTATGTCGATAAGCTCATAGAACTCTCTATGAATCCTAAGAACTGTATCGTCACCTTTGGCGATCTGCTCCGCGTGCCGGGATCTACGAAGCGGACATTGTCTTCAGCAAGAGGTGAAGGCGCCCGGGTGAAAATGGTCTATTCGCCTATGGATACGATCGATCTCGCTTTGAAGGATCCAGAGACGGACTACATCTTCGCCGCCGTTGGTTTCGAGACGACCACGCCGGTCTACGCCCTTCTGGTGGACGAAGTGATTCGACGTGATCTTCGAAATGTAAAGCTTCTCACGGCGATTAAGACCATGCCGGAAGTGATACGATATCTCTGTGAGTCAGGCGCACCCATTGATGCTTTTATTGCACCGGGGCACGTATCCGTAGTTACCGGAACGAAGATCTATGAACCCATTGCAGAAGAGTTCCAGATCCCATTCGGCGTCGCAGGCTTCGAGGGGAAGGAACTACTGGCTGCGATCTATGGCATAGTACGTTCTTATGGCAAGGGCAGGGTGATGAACTTCTATCCCTCTGTCGTAAGAGAAGACGGGAATCCCCAGGCAAGAGCCATGATTGATAAGTACTTTATCGTGCATGACTGTGCATGGCGCGGGATGGGCATCGTTCCAGGCTCCGGTAAGGTACTAAGAGAGGAATACAGATATCTCGATGCCGGTTCCATCGGACTCGATGAGGATCATAAGGCCAATCCCGCCTGCTCCTGTGACAGGGTACTGATGGGCAAGATTCGCCCTTATGAATGTCCCCTTTTTGGGAAAATCTGTAATCCCCTGAATCCTCAGGGCGCCTGCATGGTAAGTACAGAAGGCTCCTGCTTCTCCTATTATTCCAATCACAGGACGGATGGGTAAGGAAGAACAGTATTAGAAATACGACTTAGATATACGACATAGTTATACAAGAGTTAGGTTATAGATATAAGAAGGCTGGATATGGAAGACGATAAGATATTAATGGTACACGGCAGCGGCGGATCCGCTACCGGAGAACTGATAGATAAGATATTCGATAAGGAATTCTCGAATAAGACCTTAGATCAGATGGAAGATTCCGCTGTCGTAGAAGGTGCTGGCCGAATTGCCATGACCACCGACAGCTTCGTAGTAACACCTGCCGAATTCAGAGGCGGAGATATCGGACGCTTATGCGTCTGTGGAACGGTCAATGACCTTCTCATGAGAGGCGCGACACCTAAGTATCTTACCTGTGGGTTTATCCTCGAGGAAGGCCTCTCCATCGACCTCCTGAAGCGCGTTGTGCATTCTATGGCAGAGACCGCAAGAGAAGCAGGAGTGGAAATCGTAGCAGGTGATACCAAGGTCGTGAATGGACATGGAGAGATCTATATCAATACCGCAGGTGTCGGCTTCGTACCGGACGATGTAGAGATCTCTGCAGGAAGAGCAGAAGTCGGTGATGCCATCATCGTATCCGGCACCATGGGAGACCACCATGCAGCCATCCTCTCCGAGAGAATGGAGATCGAGACAGACATAGAGAGTGATAATGCACCACTTGGTGATATTGTTAGGAATCTGTTAGAGAATAAGATCAAGGTGCATACCCTTCGTGATATCACACGCGGCGGCCTCGGAACGGTTCTGAAGGAACTCTCCGAATCCGCGAAGAAGACCTTCACTATAGAAGATGAGCTGATTCCCGTAAGCCCTAAGGTAAGGGACTTCTGTGGCCTCTTAGGACTTGATCCCATGTATATGGGTAACGAAGGTAAGCTTGTTGCCTTTGTCGCAGCAGAAGATGAAGAACGCGCCCTCGAGATTATTCGTAATTCCAAGTACGGCAGCGGAGCCGTCATCATCGGTCACGTAACAGAAGACTCTGATGGACGTCTCATCGCACGCACAGCCATCGGCGGCGAACGCGAACTCGATGTTCTGCAAGGAGAAGGATTACCCAGAATCTGCTAGGGTTTATAGATTATTCATTCATAGTTTAGATTGTTTATTTTCTTGTTAGAATAATTTTATCTCCTTTCGAATTTTTAATCTTTATAAGGTTCAATAGATCTTAGAATAGTAGTCATACAAGCTGTGATATTGCTTGAGTGGCTATTATTTTTTTATAGAAAGGGTAAATAGAATGAAAAGTGTTGTAGACAAAGATTATGAGGAACTGGAGATTAAGGATGACTGGAACAAGAAATATGATTTTGAGATGCAGACAGGTATGTATGAAGAAATACCTAAGAGGTCAAGATACTATCAGTCACTGATCGATAGTGATTGTCTAAATAAGGGTGTTCTTTATAGAAATTTGCCGGATTCACTAATCTGTTTTATATGTATGAAGGACCCTTTGGGATGTGGTAGAATGGTTATACCGTTTATGATGAGCAACCTAACGAAGACAACGACAACATCAGCTATATCGTAGACAAGGATGACTCTTACGATGCAGCATGGTGTGAATTCATCCCGGTAGACGATGCAGACACTTACTTCCAGACCTATCTGGATCTTGCAGATCACTGGAAGAAGTACTACACCAGATACGAGAGTGACGATACACTTATGTTTGTCATCTACGAGGGTGGTGCCAGTGAGCAGTATCTCGAATACTACAATGCTTACAAGGTAAGTGATGATGTCATCTTCCTCTATCATGGCTGGTACACCCTTGGATCAGATATGGATGACTTCATCGAAACGCATAGGAAGTCCTGCCAGGAAGCCTTTACCGTCAAGGTAAACGGCCATGTATGGAAGCCAACGGCTAAGGAAAGAAAAGCATCTAAATCTCTCAATAAATCGATCGATAAGCTCGTATCTTCCAAGACTAAGACTATTACTTCCGATGTAACCAAGGGCCTAGATATCTATGGGAAGCATCATAAGGAATGGAACAAGATCGAGGATAAGCAGCTAAAGTCCTTACAATAGGCCTCACTTCGTAAAGGAAGGGCTTCCCATCATAATCGAATCGCTGATAGACAGATCGCTCCTTGCATATGCAGGGAGCGATTATTCTTTGCATTTAACCGGAATCGAGATATGAGAAGACTGGCAGAAAAGGAGAAACTGGATGTGGACTTTGTGCCGGATAACTGCTGCATTAAGGCATTATACGAATAGAGAATAAAAAAATCCGACCAATATCCTTGATCAGATTCACAACTAATAATAAACATATGAGTGCGCGACCAGGGGTTCGAACCCTGGACACCCTGATTAAGAGTCAGGTGCTCTGCCAGCTGAGCTAGTCGCGCATATTTATGTGGTGCCTTATATTTATCGCACACAGCTTTGCCAATATACCATTTATAAGATAAAATTGCAACTAGCAATTAAAAAGCGATTCTAGCGTGATTCTAGCGATTCTAGCTAAATGGAATGGATGCAAGGAACCGATAGATATGTTTAACTATATTCAGGAGATTAAAACATATGATGGCATCTATAATGAGGATGCTGTTTTGAATGCTAATAGTCAACTGCTTACCTTATGTACGTGTAATGTGGATGGAAGTAAACGATTCGTAGTACATGGAGTTTTGATTGGTTTACAAAATTAGAAAAAAATTAACCTAAAGGTTGACAAACACAATATCTAGTCGTACTATAAGATTAAAGCTTCTACATGTAGAAAGAAGTAAGGAGGAAAAGCTATGTTAACATCTCTAGGAAGGTTTTTAAGAAAACTAAGGATAGATAGAGGCGAGATTTTAAAGGACATGGCAGATAAGTTAGAAGTTTCATCTTCTTTTTTATCAGCAGTGGAAAATGGCAAAAAAAGAATGCCATCTGCATGGAATAATGAAATTGTGAAGTTGTATCAACTTAATCCAGATGATCAGATTACTTTTACCAAAGCCATCGCAGAAACGGAAGAAAGTGTGGAAATGAATTTTTCACAGGCCTCTTGCCAGAATAGAGAGGTCGCTATTTCTTTTGCGAGAAAGTTCATTGATTTTGATGATGAGCAGGTAGAAGAAATAAAAAAAATATTGCAGAAAGGAAAAGGGCAGAATGAGTAAGTATAAAGCTGAACCACTGTCGAGAAATGATATCAGAAGATATGTCAGAAAACTAAAGAAAAGTGTTGGTTTAGATGATATGCTAATGTTTCCGATTATAGAATTCTTAGAAAACATTATACCTATGATAATTCCAGACTTTAGGTTGGAAATCGTTCCTAAAGAAGAGATGGGAATTAACCATGGTGAGACGTATCCAAGTAAGAATTTGATTCGAATTAGAGAAGATGTTTATGAAAGAGCTGTAGCTGGTGTCCCTCGCGATAGATTAACTATTGCACATGAGATTGGTCATTTGTTTTTACATGAAAATGACGTAATTGCACTTTGTAGAATGGAACCGGGAGAGACTTTGAAAGCATACGAAGATCCAGAATGGCAGGCAAATTGTTTTGGTGGAGAATTATTAGCATCATTTTATCTTATTCGTGATATGTCAGAAGAGGAAGTTATGAAGTCATGTAATGTTTCAGCACAAGCTGCACATATTTTGGTTTCTAAGTTATAAAAGTTTTTGGGAGGTGATTGCCTATGAATACGATTTTTTGCATAGTTTATTGCTGGTAACAATGAACTATGTGTCCTTCGTAGGATATGCATAAAGTAATATTCAAATTCGTGTACGTATTACTGCATATCTTTCTACGAGGGCAAAGTTATATTGAAATATTAATTTTGTTTGCCCGTTGGGTAGAAAGGAGGCAGTATGTCTCAATTTAATTGTATGCGCGCAGGTTGTCGCGATGTATTTCACGCATTTTTGGTTGAAAATGCAGATTATGAGGGCTTTTTTGAAATTCCTAAATTGGATTATTCATGTGAAAAGCCCTTAAAGTTAATTGCTTTTTCTAAAGCAATTAAATCGAAGGATTATGATTGTTGGGTACATTTTTTTGAAGATGATGTTGCATTTGAGCGAATATGGAATAAGCCAAGAAAATATCTTCTAATACTAAAGAAATTTAAAGGTGTATTTTCACCAGATTTTAGTGTATATAGGGATATGCCGTTGGTGATGCAATATTGGAACATCTATCGCAGCAGAGCAATTGCTAGATGGCTTCAAGATAATGGAGTAAATGTAATTACAAATGTCCGCTGGGGCGACAGAAGAACGTATTTGATAAGTTGTTGTGGAGTTCCAAAGAACGGAACAATTGCAGTAGGTTCTCATGGAACACTGAAAAATGTAGATGATAGAGAGTGGTTTATTAATGGACTTAAGTATGCTGTAGATACATTACATCCAGCAGTGATTGTTGTATATGGTTCAGCGCCAGATTCGATTTTTGCTCAATATAGAGAGCAAGGCATTCTTATTCTTCAATTTGATAGCAGTTTTGCTATTAGTAGAAGAAAGGAGGATGCATAGTGGGAACAGGAAAACACGGAGGTTTTGGCAATACTAAAGGGAACAAGACTCTTTTAAAATTGAATTTACAATTCTTTGCATCTAAGGTTTTTGAATCCGGAGGGCATATATCTGAAAAAAGTTTTGAGGGTTATAGGGAGTATTTCCTTGGAAAGTCGGCTAAGCGAATTGCTAAAGAAATGGAAAAACATGGTTATAAGGTTAGAATAGAGGATTCGCGACATAAGTTTTCTAAGGCTAAAAGAATTGTTGTTTTAAATCCATCAAAAGAACGCAATGTTTCAGTGGTACAAGTATCGCCTGGGTCACGTAGACATGGAGATACAGCTTATGTAAAGGTTAGTACAACTAATGAAGGTAGATATAAGATTGTATCAAAAAAGGAATTATATATTTCTGACGGGAAGGAAACAGCAAAAATATATTATCCAAGGAGGAAAAGAAAATGATTAATATGAGTGAAAATATATTACCATATAAAGGATTAGAGTCGTTTAAATTTGGTGATAAGATTGAATCTGTACGACTTATGCTAAAGGAAGAAAAAAATTCTTTTGTTCAGTGTATGGGAGAAAAACAGTATATTCATCCTGAACTGAAGAACGAAACTATAGTTATTAAAGATAGTATAAAGCTTTATTTTGTAGACGGAATCTTATTTGAAATCGGATTGGAAAATGGTTTTAAAGGACATTTACCAAATGGTATTTGTATTGGTATGGATATTGATAAGGCTGTAACTGTAGATCCGGATTTAGAGTATGATGACGACGAGGAAGCATTTGTATCTTCAAAAGGTTATACCGTTATTGATGATGTCACATCTAACCTGGTTTCATATATTGAAATCTATGTTCCGGAAGTAGAAAATAGCGAGGATTTTTTTCAGTATGATTGGTTAGAGCGATTCAAATAAAGAAAAACGCATAGATGAAAGCTGGTAACAATCAACTATGCGTCCTTTTAAAGGATATGCATAAAGCAATATCCAAATTCGTGCTTATTTATTTTAACATATGTATATACAAATCGCAATTGATTTTAAAGCACGCCTTTGAAACCGCCTTTGAAACCTTTTCCACCCCCAACCACAAGTGGAATTTACTTTTTCAAGTCAACAAAATAGAATTTGCGCTGAACCAATAGAGAAAGGAATACATATGTTAGAAGTAGGAACGAAGGCACCGGAGTTCGAACTGCCAGATCAGAATGGAGAACTTCATAAGTTGAGTGATTATCGAGGAAGTAAGGTGATTCTCTACTTCTATTCCAAGGATAACACCGCGGGTTGCACCAAGCAGGCTTGTGCATATTCTGAGCTCATGCCGCATTTTCGTGAAAAGGGCGCTGTGGTCCTGGGGGTAAGTAAGGATAGTGTCGCCTCCCATAAGCGCTTTGAAGAGAAATACGCACTGGGCTTTACACTGCTCGCAGATCCCAATCGAGAGGCAATCGAAGCATATGATGTCTGGCACGAGAAGAAACTCTATGGCAAGGTCTCTATGGGTGTAGTTCGTACGACTTACCTGATCGATGAAGAAGGGGTGATCGTCTTCGCCAAGGCGAAGGTTAAGGCAGCAGATGATGCTGAAAATATGCTTCAGGTATTCGAAGCATGAGGATCATATTATCACCTGCGAAGAAGATGCGTGTGGATACAGATTCTCTCGCTCCACGATCTCTGCCATCCTGCCTTCAAGAGACAGAAGGATTGCTTTATTGGCTGCAGAATCTGAACCAGACCGAGCTTCAGTCGCTCTGGAAGTGTAATGATAAGCTCCTTGCTCTAAATGTAGACCGACTCTCTCATATGGACTTACACCGGAATCTTACCCCGGCAATCTTAGCTTATGAGGGTATCGCGTATCAGTATATGGCGCCTTCTGTATTCGAGGAGGGACAGTTCGATTATGTTGAAGAACATCTTCGCATATTAAGTGCTTTCTATGGAGTACTTCGGCCACTGGATGGTGTAACTCCCTATCGACTTGAGATGGGAGCGAAGACGGGAGAGATTGCTACTGAGCTAACTAAGGAATTGCCAGCTAGTCTGTATGAGTATTGGGGGAGCAGAATCTATGATGTGGTGATTGATGGGGATAAGGATCAGAAGGCTGGTCATACGATCATTAATCTTGCATCAAAGGAATATTCAAAATGCCTGGAGAAGTTTCTTCGACCTGAGGACAGATATATCACGATTACATTCTGTGAGATGTCTGGAGAGAAGATGGTAACAAAGGGAACCTATGCTAAGATGGCAAGAGGTGAGATGGTTCGCTTCATGGCAGAACACAAGATAGAGAATGCAGAAGAGATCAAGCGATTTGATCGAATGGGATTCATATATCGCGAACAGTTATCGAGCGAGACAGAGTATGTCTTTGAAAGGGTTAGGGAGTAA
Organism: uncultured Lachnospiraceae bacterium; assembly: GCA_900316625.1. Taxonomy (GTDB): domain Bacteria; phylum Bacillota; class Clostridia; order Lachnospirales; family Lachnospiraceae; genus Lachnocurva. The sequence goes on from ONDO01000014.1 coordinate 80,803, forward strand.
TCTCAGGTACTAAATACGCCGCTAAAACGGGCATTCCTCCCACGACTTACAGAAGTCGGGGCTTCCTGCCCTGCGGCATTGGTGAAATCTCCTACGACAGGTGACGAGGGAATACACTTTGAGTTCCTGATTCCTCTTCTTTAAGTGTTGTGTGATGCACTGAGGATCGAACAGTGTTCACTTGTGTGCATGGTGAAACATATTGTAGTGAGGTTGTTTTTTGACAAGTAATGAACTATTATCTGCCCTTGCTGAGAAGGATATTATCTGCTGGGGTGAGGGGAAGCATTTTCGAAATATTACATATCCATTTCTCTGTAGGAGTGGACTAGTCGAAAATCTGCGTGGTTTTGTAGATGGCCCTGGCGCAAAGAAAGTAAGCATTGGAGGGAGATCTTTCCCTAAATATGACAAGAGTGCTCTTGCTGGAATGAATCATGAGAAGACAGTGCTCCTGATTACGGTGACAGGATATCTGGAAATTTTATCGCAGATTAAAGATTCGCCTTACATTTCTGACATAATATCGATTCCGTCTATCTATCTAGAAGCACTCTATGAAGACCAGATGATGTTAGATGCGCCCAAGCCTCCGGTGCACTATCGTAAGCATAGTAAGCAGATGATTCCGAAGATTATCCACACCTTCTGGTTCTCGGATCAGGAGGAGATCAGTCTGCCTCCGAGATACAGAGCCTGTCTTGAGTCGTGGAAGAAGTATGCACCTGATTACGAGATTAAGATCTGGACGCTTCAGTCTTATATGGCAAAGGATTGTCTCTTCTTCCGACAGGCGGTAGAGGAGAAGATGTGGGCATTCGCGACGGATTATGCAAGAGCCGATGTCCTGAGAAGGTACGGTGGTGTCTACATGGATCTCGATGTAGAGATGCTTCGCCCGATTGATGACCTGCTCACAAATGATGCTTATATGAGCTTTGAATCTCTGGACCGGATTGAATGTGGTTCTGGAATGGGGGCGGTAAAGGGGAATCGAATTCTCGAGGAAATCTGTGAGAGTTATGAAGAGCGTCCTTTTATCAAGGAGGACGGAAGCATGGATCTCTCCACCTGCCCGGTTCGATTCACGAAGGTCATTGAGAAACACGGACTCGTGAAGAATGGTGGTTTTCAAGAAGTGGAAGATATTACGATATATCCTTTCGAGGTGCTCACGGGCAAAAGCTTTGATACAGGGATTGTCTATCGGACGGAACTTAGTTATACACTTCATCATCATAAGGGGAGTTGGGTTCCGGGAACTGCGAAAGATGCCATGGAGAGAAGATACAGGGAGATAGATGGTTTTCTACAGAGCCTTAGGAAGGCAGGGGACATCAGTTCTCTGATTGTCCTGTGAGGTTTTCATCATATAACTCCCACTACCATTTTAGATTAGTCCATGCTACAATACGAACATATGTACGGTATACACGATATTATTCAATTCCAGGAACAGAATAATGGTTTGCCAATGGTTTCCCGAAGGGAGCTAGACATAGCCTGCGAAGATCTCGCAAGATTCTTACAGGAAGAGCACTTTCATGGGAATCCGGATGCTACGAATATCACACTCCTGATGCAGATTCTACGTGAGGAAGGCTGGTCTTATTTCGGGCGATATCCCGCCCAGTCGAACCTTCTCGGAGGATGCTTCGAGAAAGGTGGTCAGTTCACGGTTCTATCTGAGGACAGAAGAAAATACGAGAAGTTACAGATACCAGCGCACAGCATTCTAATTAACAAGAATCTGTATCAGAGAGAGAAGCAGTTTCAATTTCGATTTGTACTAGCCCATGAGATTGGACATGCCCTTATGCATGAAGATTTCTCTTCCTCCTCTGAAAATATGAAGGAATATGCTTCCGGCTTGCAGATTCGGATGGATGGAGATGAAGTCTTCACCAACCGCCAGGAAGGACGCCTAAGAAGCGCATATGATTGGATGGAATGGCAGGCAAACACCTTCGCATCCTGTCTGTTAATGCCACGCAGGCTTGTAATGGAAGTCACAAGTCTGGTCTGCGAATTAGAGTTCGAATGCAAGGAAGGTGCAAAGCAGACAGATCAAGAACGCAAGGAAGAAGCAGTCTTTTTGACTGCACTTCAAGATAAGTTATTTGCAGATCACCAGTTAGCAAGCGAACTCCTTGTAACGATTAAGGATGTCTTCCGCGTATCAGAATCCGCAGCCTTCTACAGATTACGGTCTCTTAACTTATTGCCAGAAGAGTCACAACTATTGCCATCCGGAATTGTAGTTTATTGAAATAACAGAATCTGTTTTCGTAATCGAGTTTGTGAAGGCAACTATTTCCGTCACAAACGACCATGAAAAGCTAGCCCGTCACAAACGACCGTGAAACACATAGGAGAAACACAGTGGAAGAATTCCAGAATCTAAACGAATCGCAGCTAGACGCCGTTACCAGCACCGAAGGCTACGTCCGCGTTATCGCAGGCGCAGGCTCCGGTAAGACCAGAGCGCTCACGCACAGATTCGCATATCTCGTGAATGAACTCGGCATCCTGCCAAGCCATATTCTCTGCGTAACCTTCACGAATAAGTCCGCCAACGAGATGCGCTACCGCATCCAGAAGCTCACCGGCGATAACGATACAGGCTATATCAATACCTTTCATGGCTTCTGCGTCTTTGTACTACAGGAAGATTCCCACGCAGTATCTTATCCCAAGAGCTTTCTCGTTCTCGATAATTCCGATGTGAATGATATGCTGAAGATCATCTATGAAGAGAAGCATCTGTCACTACGCGATATGACCTTCTCGAAGGCCAGAGATATGATCGAGATCCGAAAGCTCGGCACGGAGCCGGATTATTTTCTCTCCATGATCCGCATGTCTGTAGATGAACTGAAATTACGCTATGAAGCAGCGGACAATGCTGCAGACGCCATTTTCTACGGTTATCTCTACCAGGAGAAGAAGAACTTCGGTTTGGATTATAATGATCTGATTAAGTTCACGCTCTACATTTTCGAAGAAAACGAAGACATCCGCCTCAAGTGGCAGAAGCGCTTAGAATACATCATGATTGATGAGTTCCAGGACATCGATGGACTCCAGTATGAACTCATGAAGGTTCTGTCGGATTATCATAAGAATCTCTTTGTCGTAGGCGATCCGGATCAGACAATCTACACCTGGCGAGGTGCGAAGGTGGATTATCTCCTTGATTTCGATAAGAACTTCAAGGGCACCAGGACCATCATGATGAATGAGAATTATCGTTCGACGCCGGAGATTATCGCTGTTGCGAATGATCTGATCCGTCACAACGAGAAGCGTATGGACAAGAACCTGCAGGCTATGCTGGAGAGTGGGGAGGAGGTGCGTTCTCATCACGCGGATACGACCATGCAGGAGGCAGAGTGGGTCGCTTTGGAAGTGAAGCAACTTCATAAGAAGGAGAGGATGCCTTATCGTGACATGACCCTCCTCTATCGTGCGCATTATGTCACGAGATCCTTAGAAGAGGCATTCATTCAGGCGAAGATTCCTTATACCATCTATTCTGGAGTGCAGTTCTTCGACCGCCAGGAGGTGAAGGATGCCCTGTCTTACCTTCGCATGGTTGCCTACCAGGACGATCTGTCCTTTCGCCGTGTGGTGAACCAGCCCAAGCGTAATATCGGTAAGAAGCGTATGGACTTCCTCGAGGAGTACGCTAAGGAACATGGAATAAGTCTCTGGGAATCCTTGCTCTCTACCAGAGAAGATGAGATCTATAAGGGAACGGATGCGGAAGGCTTTATTGCTTTGATTGAGAGATTTGGTGCTACCGCAGAAGGAAAACGCGTATCGGATCTCTTCACTGAGATTCTTGATGCCTCTGGTTATGAGGCGGCCCTTCGTACCGAGGGAGCCCAGGACCGGCTGGATAATCTGGCGGAACTGAAGCAGTCTATCTATGAGTATGAGGTGACCTGTGGTGAGGAGGCAACTCTGCCGGATTACCTGCATCATATTGCTCTCTATACCAATACGGATGTGGAAGTAGAGGGAGATAAGGTGAAGCTCATGACCGTTCATACTGCAAAGGGATTGGAATTTCCGACGGTATTTCTGGTAGGAATGAATGAAGGAGTATTTCCATCCAGAAAGGTTCAATCTAAGGAAGGAATGGAAGAGGAGAGAAGACTTGCCTTTGTTGCGATAACCCGTGCCAAGGACAGACTCTACTTCACAGAAGCTATGGGCAGGAACTTCGATGGCTCTCCCAGATATCCGTCCAGATTCATACTCCAGCTGAAGGAAGGGCTTGTGACACATGAGCCAGCACTGGATCCAAACCTGGTAAGAGAAGCGATGGATGAGATTCGCTTCCATGAACTAGCTGAAAGAGACCCAGAGGATCTCTTTCAGGTAGGAACTCGTGTCGTCCATAAGGTTTTTGGCCCTGGAACAATTACAGGAATCGATGCGGAACTGTCCGCTTATGTTATTCGCTTTGATAAGTTCGATACGGACAGAGAAGTGTCCTTTAAGGCTAAACTTGCGAAGGAAGAGGGATAGGCGTAATAGCAGATGACGTACAGGGTTCGCATTTGTCTCTAATATAGGACTGATAGGCCTGCACTAGATTTTTGAAACCATTTATAAAGTTGAGTTTGTATTTAGAAGTGAAGGATATTAGTCTTCCTTAACTGCTTTCTTACCTTCGTAGAATCTGCCATTCTCATCCATACGGAAGATGACATTGCAATACTTGTAGAGAAGCTTGGAGAGAAGATATCCGAGGATGCAGATGGAGATGATCTCACCGATCCCGATGGTAACTAGGAGGAACCACCAGGCATCTTCGAGTCCGAGAGCAAGCTTAAGTACAAGGGGAACGACAAACATGTTAGCTACAACCGGGGGAAGGGTGAAGACGAATTTGGTCTTACGGAGCCAGTAGGTTCCGAATGCACCGATCAGAGTTGCTAGAGATCCGAAGACGATGTCCCAGATAGTTGCAGAGGTCAGGATGTTAGAGATAACACATCCGATGAAGAGACCGGGAATCGCTGCAGGAGTGAAGATCGGAAGCACGCAGAGCGCTTCGGAGATTCTGATCTGGATGGCACCGCTAGCGAGGTTAAACGTATTGATGAAAAGCGTCAGAACCACGTAGAGAGCAGCGATCATTGCAGCCTGGGTAATGTAGATTGCACGTTTGTTTTTCATATTAATTTCTCCTTAGTTTTGTTTTACGTGAGGATGGTTTCGAACTCACAAGGTGATATTCTAACACGGATATAAGTTGTGTTCAATAATTGCTTGAAATTCAACAATCATAAGAGTAACATGAATGACGTTGTGATACAGATAGATGAACTACGTTCACGCATCAATACGTTAAAGTGGAAAACCACTAAACTGTAATTGAATGAAGTGCGATGAAGTGTGGATTCATGGCTCTTGACAGGGAGACGTTATCACAACCTTTGGTAACATTTTTCATTATTAATGGGGGAAACTTCAATGAGTGAAAACAACGAATTCAAGCCCTACATTCCGGCCGAGAAGATCGTACCGGAGATGACAGTGCTCTCCATTGTCATGGGCGCAATCCTTGCAGTTGTCTTCGGCGCTGCAAACGCATACCTCGGACTTCGCGTAGGTATGACCGTATCTGCATCCATTCCGGCTGCAGTTATCTCTATGGGTGTTGTCCGCGTTATTCTTAAGCGTGATTCCATCCTTGAGAACAACATGGTCCAGACCATCGGTTCTGCCGGTGAGTCTCTTGCAGCAGGTGCAATCTTCACCCTGCCTGCAATGTTCCTCTGGGCTAAGGAAGGCCTTATGGAGAAGCCTGATCTCCTCGAGATTATGATCATCTGTGTCATCGGTGGTCTTCTTGGTGTGTTCTTCATGGTACCCCTTCGTAATGCTCTTATTGTTAAGGAAGCAGCATCTCTGCCTTATCCCGAAGGAAAGGCATGTGCTGAGGTTCTTCTTGCCGGTGAAGAGGGTGGTGCTTCTGCATCTACCGTATTCGCTGGTCTTGGAATCGCAGCTGGCTTCAAGTTCTTCATCGATGGACTTAAGGCTGTTCCTTCTGAGATCAATACTCCGGATCACGGAATCGCTTCCTATCCCGGACAGTTTGGTACTCAGATCTATCCTGCCGTATTCTCTGTAGGTTATATCTGTGGACCGAAGATCTCTTCTTACATGTTCACTGGTGGACTGGTTTCCTGGCTGATCTTCATTCCTCTGATCGTTATCTTCGGTGGTGATGCAGTTTTGTATCCGGGTTCCGCACCTATCTCTGAGATGTTTGCAGATGGTGGTGTTGGCGCTATCTGGGGCTCCTACATCCGTTACATCGGAGCAGGTGCTCTTGCAACCGGCGGTATCATCTCTCTGATCAAGTCTCTTCCTATGATCATCACGACTTTCCGTGATTCTGTGAAGTCTCTTGCAGGTGGACAGGGTGACAGTCAGCTTCGTACTGACAAGAATATCTCTATAAAGGTTCTTGGTATTGCAATTGCAGTCCTCATCGTACTTACTGCGGTTTTTCCTCAGATCCCTGTAGGTATCGGCGGAGCAATCCTTATTGCTATCTTCGGTTTCTTCTTCGCAGCTGTATCTTCTCGTATGGTTGCTATAGTTGGTTCTTCCAACAACCCTGTATCCGGAATGGCTATCGCAACTCTGCTGTTCTCCACGATCATTCTTAAGGTTACTGGCGTTATCGGTGCTACCGGAATGAAGTCTGCAATCGCTATCGGAACTGTAATCTGCATTATCGCTGCAATCGCAGGCGATACTTCTCAGGATCTGAAGACGGGTTACCTTGTAGGTGCTACTCCTAAGAAGCAGCAGTATGGCGAAGTTATCGGTGTTATCGTATCCGCTATCGCAATCGGCTTCGTTCTCTACCTTCTCGATGCTGCATGGGGATTCGGCTCCGAAGAACTCGGTGCTCCTCAGGCAACTCTGATGAAGATGATCATCGAAGGTGTTATGGGTGGTAAGCTTCCTTGGGGACTCGTAATAGCAGGTGTTGTTCTTGCAGTTGTAGTTGAGATTCTTGGAATTCCTGTTCTTCCTTTTGCAATCGGTGTATACCTTCCTGTTCAGCTGAATGCTTGCATCATGATCGGTGGACTTGTTCGTCTGTACTTCGACAAGAAGAAGTATTCTGACGAGAAGGAGAAGACTGAGACCATCAGCCGCGGAACTCTGTTCTGCTCTGGTATGATTGCAGGTGAAGGTCTTGTAGGTATCCTTCTTGCAATATTCGCAGTTCTTGGTATTGCAGATAAGGTTGATCTCTCCGGAGTTCTGAACCTTGGACCTGTTGCAGGAACGATCGCTGCAATCCTTGTCTTCGCTCTGAACATCCTTCTGGTAATGAAGTTTACCGCTGGTAAGAAGAAGGCATAATCGATAATCTCCTGGGGAATGAATGTATGAGGATTTCCGGCTTGCTTCACAGACCGGAATTGTAAAGCTATAATAGATAGACAGGTCCGGACCTTCTGGATCTGTCTGTTTTATTATGGAATATCGAAGGATGCGGGTGCGTGCGGCGTTTGCTGGAATATCGAATGACGTAAGATTATCATGACTAGACGGCATACTTCCCTCGGAAATGTAGAATGAAGGTGAATATGCAGTATATTGATGATAATGTTAGAACATAATAGAGGATAGATGACATGGCAAAGAGAAAAAAATTATCAAGAGAAGAAGCAATTAAGCTCTATAATACATATATCCCGGTAGTGTCTGAGAAGATTCATGATGTAAAGATTGCTGAGAACGGAATTGTGACCCTGGTAATCGAGAATAAGGGATTTATGAACCGCCTCTTTCAGAAGATTAAGCTGAAGCCGGTATTCAGTGAGATCCATCTGGATGAGAAGGGATCTACCATCTGGAAGATGATCGATGGTAATACTACCCTAGAGAGGATGGCGGAGACTGCAAGAGCGAAGTTTGGAGAAGAGGAGAAGGAGACCTATGATCACCTGATTCGATTCTTTGAGATTGTTGAAAGCTATGATTTCATTCACTGGAAGAAGCCGGAGGCATAAAGTATGACATACTTCAACTGTCTGTTTTTAGATAACGAGAAGGATATTATCGTTAATCTCTACCTGGACTTCGACCATATGTATTATGAGTTGGAGACGCCCAATCATCATTCGGGCAATCTGATTCGTAATCTGGCCCGGGTTTGTGAACTTCCCCTGTCGGAGAACGACGAGGGAATGCTTGTGATTCGTGGAGAGGTTCCCTGCTATATTGACAGCAGTAATGAAGAAGTCTATGTATTCCGCATGGGAGACGCCAAGATTGCGAACATCTATCTCGATGGCCGTATTGAGATGCGTGCTTCCATTCCTTCGATCTCTAAGACACTTATGAGTCAGACAAGAGATTATCATTTTGATCTGTCGAAGACGATCTTCCAGACCTTTATCAGAAAAGATCTGAAGTTCCGTTCAGATCTTCATACCCATATGAATGGTAACCTGAATCCAGATGTGATGATCGCACTCGGTATCGCACATCAGATCCGTTACCCCCTCTACTATGTAAAGAAGCTTGAACTCAAGCTGACTCCCAAGCAGTGGGAAGAAGTGAATAGTAAGCGAGAGAAGGTAGCTCGTCAGTTTATCGATTCCGGTCTCCAGGGCAAGTACTTAGACCGCAGAATCAATGATAATACCTTCATTAATTTCGCGGATCTCATCTTAAATAATATGAATAATGCGGAGGAGAATATCGTAAAGATCCGTGGATCTCTTGCCATTCTGAAGGACGGTCAGGCTGTATTCACGAACCTTGAGAAGGTATATCTCTATCGCTATGTCTTCGCCAAGGGCAAGGAGAGTGAGGAGAAGATTCCCTTCCGGAATATCGAGATGATCCCGGATAAGGATGTGAAGGCTGCTCTCGTTCAGATGCTTCGCGACCGTGAGAATCCTTCTTACTGGAATAATACGATCTTCCAGGATAAGCTGCTCTGGATCGCCCGTGGTTATAAGGCATCGGGAATCGAGTATGTCGAGATCGCTGATACGACTCTGGTTAAGAAATATGAATCGCTCGAGATGCTGGAGGAAGTCCACGCTGTCATGCCCTATATTTATCAGGAGACAGGTGTCATGATCCGCTTCCTTGCAGCGATGCGACGCATTCCTCTCACCATTGTAAAGGATGCCATTACGCCTGATGATTACCTGGCAAGGAATATCGAGGTACTTCGTGCAGTGGCCTTGGATCCTTATGTTGCCGGTTGTGATTTCGTCGGCGAAGAGATCAATGACATTATTACCTTAAAGCCGGTCTTCAAGGAGATCGTGAAGATCTGTGCCAAGGATCCTTCTTTTGTCATCCGTATCCATGCAGGAGAGAACGACAGTCAGAAGGATAATATCTCTCATTCCATCGAGTGCGTTGTAGATTCCCTGGCCAAGGGACAGGAGATTCCTCATATTCGTCTGGGGCATGGTCTCTATACCTATAGCCAGAAGTCGAAGAAGGGACAGAAGGTTCTGAGGGAACTCCGTGATAACCATGTCGTACTGGAATTCCAGTTCTCTTCGAATGTCCGTCTTAACAACCTGAATACGTTGGAGAATCACCCGCTGAAGGAGTATCTGAAGCAGGGCATCGGTTGTGTTCAGGGTACCGATGGTGCCGCTCTCTATGGCACGAATGCAATCGATGAGCAGCTCTCCTTGGAGAAACTTCTGGAATTGTCGGACGAGGATCTTCGCCTCATGAGAGAGACGGAGATGCGCATCATCGAAGAAAGTCGTAAGGCATATTCTGAGAAGAAGGAGCGATTCTCTCAGCTGCAGAATGGCAGAAGCATCGAGGAAACCCTTCTTGAAGTGATGGAGAACGAGGCTGAAGTCAAGGGACTGAAGCTTCACAGTGTTCATAAGTTGGATGCGAATACGGAACTGAAGGAGAAGATCGTAGAACTTCCCTGGGACCGCACACCCATCATTCTCATGGGTGGTTCCTTCAATACCGAGAAGCGTGCGACCAAGATGACCGAGGAAGGAATAAAGGAACTGCAGGACGTGCTCGATCTTGTACCTCCGGAAGAAGCATTCTTCGTCATCGGATACAAGCTGTCCGGATATGAGAAGTATCTCATAGAGCATAATGACAAAGGCTTCGATGTCTTTGCGGTTGTACCTGCCCATATTACAGCAAGCGAGAAGAAGAAACTCCTCGAAGCTGGTGTTCAGATTCGTGTCAGCCCGGAAGGGGAAGGCATGGGTATCTATAAGAGCTTTAATTACGAGATCTTCGAGAGAAGACCCTCCATTCTTCTGGCCTTCGATGGTAATTCTGCCGGTCAGAACCTGATTCAGGAAGCGAAGAATGGTAAGGGACGTTCTGCAATCTATGTCTGGAGTCATTCGAGAACCCTGCATGAGAAGGCAAGCTCGCTTGTCGGCTATGTGAAGTTCTTCGATGCGGAGCATCCGCTGGCAGACCAGTTAAGAGAACTTGCTGCCCAGGCGGTAAGAGAAGGAAGCTTGAAGACAGAATAGTGTCTCTTAACTTATGTGGAGGATTTATGTCCCTTTATGCATTAGGAGATCTGCATCTTAGTTTCCAGTCCAATAAGCCGATGGATAAGTTCGGCTCGGTCTGGAAGAAGCATGATGAGAAGATTTTAAAATATGTAAATCAGATCGTAGGCCCGGAGGATACGCTGGTGCTTACCGGAGATCATTCCTGGGGCAGAAATCTCATGGAAGCAGGAAAAGACCTGAACTTCATAGAGAATCTTCCGGGGAGGAAGATTCTGCTTCGCGGTAATCATGACATGTTCTGGGATGCGAAGAAGACGGAGAAATTGAATCAGCTGTATGAGGGAAGACTAGAGTTCCTGCAGAATAACTTCGCAAGCTATGAAGATTATGCCCTGGTGGGTAGCAAGGGCTATACCTTCGAAGGCCCCTTCTATCTTAATTCAAGAGGGCAGATTACAGGCTGGGATGAAGAGCGGGAAGAAGAGGCGAAGAAGCTCGTAAAGCGTGAGATGGAACGACTGCGGAAGTCCTTTCAGATGGCATCCGATGCAGGATATCAGAAATTCATTATGTTCCTGCATTATCCTCCCACGAATATCTTAGAAGAGTCTTCCTGCTTCACAGAGATTGCAGAAGAGTATGGAGTGAAGGCAGTGGTCTATTCTCATTGCCATGGAGAGAGCCGTTTCCATGACAGTATAGAGGGGGAATATCACGGTATCGAATATCATCTGGTATCAGGAGATTATCTCCGTTTCCGCCCCAAGAGAATTCTCTAGGCAATAGAAATCATTTCCGTTCCATCTATTGATTCATTGCGTCAGATCAGAATTTCCACTTCACCATAATAGGAATATGTGCTAATATCACATCGTTGGCGAAACACCCAGTATTATATCCCGAATCCGGGAGAAGAATCATGAGAGCAGATATCCTGGGGCATTGTATCCGGAAAGGTCCGGAACGATAACCGTAAGGTAACTCCACAGATCTTCCGATGGATGGGAGTAGTAACGGAGGAAAAAATGAATAGGAAAAATAACAAAACGGTAAAACTTGCCATGATGGCAGTACTGACTGCACTCATCTTTGCACTGCAGTTCATCACAGTTCCCCTTGGAGCAATTACCGTATCTCTTAGTATGGTTCCGGTTGCAATCGCTGCAATCACCATGGGACCTGTCTATGGTCTTCTGACCGGCGCTATCTGGGGCCTTGCTTCCATCATGAAAGCAATGATCGGCTCTAGCGGTCTTACATCCACCTTATTTGCATTACAACCTTTCTTCGCAGTAATCCTTTGCTTCATCCCTCGTATGCTTGACGGATATCTTCTTGGCTGGCTCTACAAGCTCCTTCACAAGAAGCTTCCCGTTCTTGTCAGCGGATGCATCACCGGATTCTTCGCAGCACTCTTAAATACCATCTTCTTCATGTCCACGATCGTTCTTCTCTACGGTAACACCGATGTGATCCAGAACATGATGGGCGGTAAGAATGTTATTGTTTTCATCTGTGGTATCATCGCAGGCAATGCAATCTTCGAGATGATCTTCTCCGCAGTTGTTACCGGACCGGTAGCATTCGCACTGAAGAAGGCTAAGCTCGTACAGCCGGAAGCTCAGCCGGAATAAAGGCTTAACGAACAACGGAACTGATTCGTAGACTTATCATTAGACTGGATATTTTGATATCAGCTCTTCGAAAATGTAGAGCACACTGACAACTGGTAATCGCCCGCACAATCCTAGGCCACATGCTTTTGCATGTGGCATAGGATATATAAAAGACTCCGCCGATTCTGAATCAACAGAATAAGCGAAGTCTTTTTTCTTTCCTATGACATGCAAGGGAGCTTGGTATGTGTTTCGAAGTATAGTCTTTTTACTTTGAAAGAGGATGGGAAGCCAGATAGAGAAGAATCTCTACGACGGTATCCATGGCTTCTAAGGTGCAGTGTTCGAAGGGGCCATGGAATCCGTATCCACCGCCACCCAGGTTGGGACAGGGGAGTCCTTTGAAGGAGAGGGAAGCACCATCGGTACCACCACGGACAGGGCGGGAGATGGGGTCGAGCCCGACAGAAGAGATCGCATCCTTTGCAACCTCGATGACATCCATATGTTCCTTCATGACTTCAAGCATATTGTAGTAGGAATCCTTCAGTGTAAGTTCGATCGTTCCCTGGCCATATTTGGCATTGAGCTCATCGGTAATCTTCTGCATTGTAGCCTTACGTTTCTCGAAGGAATCCTTGTCGTGATCACGCAGGATGAAGGAGAGGCTTGCTTCTGCAGTGTCACCCTTCATATCGGTCAGGTGATAGAAACCCTCATGTCCCTCGGTGTGCTCAGGGGTCTCGGCCTCGGGTAGCATGGAGACAAATTCGGTCGCGATGCGGGCCGCATTGATCATGATATTCTTCGCTTCGCCAGGATGTACGTTCTTGCCGTGGATGGTAAGCTCTGCAGATGCAGCATTGAAGTTCTCGTAAGCAACTTCGCCTTCATAATCACCATCGACGGTGTAACCGTAGTCAGCCTTGCAGATATCGAAGTCGAAACGATCGGAACCACGTCCGATCTCTTCATCAGGAGTAAAGCAGATCCAGAGGTCTCCGTGGGGGAGCTTCTGCTCTAAGATCTTCTCGGCAGCGTCCATGATCTCAGCAATACCGGCCTTGTCGTCTGCACCGAGAAGGGTGCTGCCGTCAGTGGTGATGAGGGTGCGGCCCTTTAGGCTGGTAAGGTCCGGAAAATCCTTTACAGAGAGGATGTCGCCGGTCGCTTCGAGCACCACGTCCTGACCGTTATAGTTGGGAATGATCCTGGGCTTTACATTTTCGCCTGAGAAATCAGGAGCGGTGTCCATATGTGCAATGAAAGCCTGGGACTTCCTGGTCTCGAAGCCTTCGGATGCGGGAATGTGGGCATAGACATAGCCGTCCTCGGAGAGGGTGGTATCTTCGATGCCCATTGCTCTTAGTTCCTTGATGAGGAGATTGGCGAGATCATACTCACGCTGTGCGCTGGGGCTGGTCTCGGATTCTTCATCGGAAGTGGTATGAATCTGTACGTAACGTAAGAAACGGTCCTGTAATTTCATGGAACTTACTCTTTCTAATTAGTGATGTGTTACTGATTATTCTGTCTTGCTTCTTTGAAGGCGGTTTCATTGATCTGTCCCTGAGCGATGGTGTGGTTAACCCAGAGTTTTAAGGACTCGACTGTGATCTGGATGCTCTCGAGTCCCTTCTCAATCTTAGCGAAGTCCTTGAGTTCGTCTTCTGTGATCCTGCCGTCCGCTGTAATCTGAATCAGGCGATTCTTCTCGGACTCCAGGTCATTCAGAGAGGCAAGCATCTTGAGGACAATCTCGGAGAGGGAAGATACCTTGATCTCCGGTACGGATTCCTTACCAATCGCACATTCGTGAGTGCAGTAGTAATTGCAGAGTTCGGGCTTCTTGTAGGCTCTTGCCAGCTCGATGACATCTGCAGGTTCTACTTCAGTTAGACCGTACTCAATCTTCTCTAAGCGGCCTTCGGAGATGGTTTCACATCTCGAAGCTGCTTCCGCGCGGGTGAGACTGAGGTCGTCTCGGGTCTGAAAGTAGATGTTTTTGTCGGTTTTCGTTGATCTCTTTCCCATAATTCCTCCATGGATCCATAAATCTTTCTACAGTATAGCATGTAATTCTGCAAAATCGGAGAATTAAATCTCCTGCTTGGCAAGCTTAAGTGAATATCTGAGAGAGGAGTGAGGGCTATAATTTACTTATCCCATTTCTATGTGATGTAAAAACTTCCAAATAGATAATGGAATGAAATGTTACGAGATCAGAGAATGGATGGTATAAAAGCCGGATATGTATAACGCAGTTAGAGAGCGAATCAATGCTCTTCACTTGATTCAGAAGATGGAAGAAGAACCAGAACTTGCAAGATCGCTTGGAATCATAGATGCATCTATGTTCGATGGGGAACTTGTTCACAAGGATTTAGCAGATATGCTTCCGAAGGAAGAAGTGTCGATGGATGGATTAATGCATACAACCACGATTTATGGCGGATGGAAGGGGTTTTGATATGTTGATCGCTTTTATTCTTTTATAAAGCATGTGGGCGAGAAAACCCACGGTTTTAACCGCGAGGATGATAGCCCACCTTTTTACTTTCTGTAGATAATATAATGACTAATATCTACAAATGTGCTACTATATATTCATGAAGAATGAATATAAACATACCAAAACAACTGTATCATTAATTAACTACCATTTTGTATTTTGTCCTCGATACCGCAGAAAAATATTTAATA
>ONDO01000010.1 GCA_900316625.1 uncultured Lachnospiraceae bacterium
AAATCACGGCACTTTTTAAAATGCAGTTCCTTGCCATCACCATATAAAATATCCTCTACACCGCGCCATACACGGGTGGACTCTTTCTGTACTTGTTGTGATGATAAGCATTTACGGAACTGTTTGGCACAGACCTTTATGTATGCCTGAAAGGAATATTCCGATAAACCATAAGACCTTATGATATCAGTCATCTTTTGAGAAAGCTGCTTCTTACAGACTTTATCTTCTTTAGAGGATTTACTTTTCTTAAGAATTCTGGAATATTCTGTTTTTAGGGACTGATATTCTTTATCGCAGGATAGTCTTTTGAGACATTTCCTTGCATGTTTAACAAGTACATTATGGATATGGCTTACTGCACGGAAACGCTTTTCCAAAACCTGTTTATCGTATTCAGTTGTAGACAGCAGTAGTCTTACAGTATGCATTTAATCCCTCGTTTTTTGTGTATTGACATACCATTCTATGGTTTCAGAACTGACATTACCTGCCGTGCTTACAAAATAAGACCGTGTCCACAAAGACGGCATATTTTTAAGCTGCGAAAACTCTTCACGTAGTTTATGGGATGTAGCACCCTTTATTTGTTTTACAACATCAGGGATACTTTGCTGTGGATATACACTCACAAACATATGGACATGATCTATATGACATTCCATAGCAAGTATATCTATATTGTGTTTTTGACATTCCACGGCAGTCAATTCTTTAAATCGGTTTTCGACACCCGGAATATTAAAAATCTTCCTACGATATCTTGGACAAAACACAAGATGATAGTTTATTAATGATACAGTTGTTTTTGTACGTTTATATTCATTCTTCATGTGTATATTATAATATATATTATACACAAATGCAAACAAATAAAAAGATGATATATTCAGGGTTTTGGCTGAAAATATCATCTTTGGCTTAACACGCTTTCATCCCACGGTTAAAACCGTTGGCTTTCTCGCTCACAGAGTATTGTAAACAATTAATAAATGCATGTCGAGCGGGCACCGATCCAGTAGGTTCGGTGCCTTTTGCCTGCTGTGTGACCGTGCAAAGAAGTGAGAAAAAGGCGACTATCATAATTCACTGAAAATGGAGTTTGTATCAATAACTATACAGTTAACTTTTACTATTGAAATAGGCGAAGAATAATCATAGAATGGGAGTTGAACAAAATTCACATTAAAGGTGAATAAATATAAATACAGGAAAGAAGAAAACGAAAAGAGAAAGGACTCATCATGGAAGCTAAGATTGGATCCATCTCTGGGGACGGAATCGGCCCCGAGGTTGTTAGAGAAGCCCGTAGAGTTCTCGATGCAGTAGCAGAGAAGTTCGGACATACATTTACTTATGAAGATATTCTGATGGGTGGTTGTTCCATCGATGCAACCGGCCTACCCCTTACCGATGAAGCGATTGCACAGGCAAAATCCTGTGATGCAGTTCTGATGGGTTCGATCGGCGGCAACACCAAGACATCCCCCTGGTACCAGCTCCCGCCCGACAGACGTCCGGAAGCAGGACTGCTTAAGATCCGTAAGGCGCTTAATCTCTTCGCAAATCTAAGACCCGCCTATCTCTATCCGGAACTCCGCGATGCATGCCCGCTTCGTGAAGATATCATCGGAGACGGTTTCGACCTCGTGATGGTTCGTGAACTGACCGGTGGCCTCTATTTCGGTCATCGTGAGACCAAGGAAGTCGATGGCGTAATGACTGCCATTGACACCCTGAAATATGATGAGAATGAGATTCGTCGCGCAGCGGAGAAGGCTTTCCAGATTGCGATGAAGAGAAATAAGAAGGTTACTTCTGTTGATAAAGCCAATGTCCTCGATTCCTCCAGACTCTGGAGAAAGGTCGTTTCAGAAGTGGCTGAGAAGTATCCGGAAGTCTCTTTAGAGCATATGCTGGTTGATAACTGTGCGATGCAGCTGGTCCGTAATCCGGCCCAGTTTGACGTTCTTCTGACCGAGAACATGTTCGGTGACATCCTCTCTGATGAAGCAGCCATGATCATGGGGTCCCTCGGAACCATGCCAAGTGCATCGCTGAACGAGACATCTTTTGGTCTCTATGAACCCTCCGGTGGATCTGCACCCGATATTGCAGGCCAGGGTATCGCAGACCCGATAGCAACCATTGTCTCCGCTGCCATGCTTCTCCGCTACAGCCTGAACCTCGATGCTGAAGCAGATGCCATTGAGAATGCTGTAAAGAAGGCACTCGCAGACGGATACAGAACGATTGATCTCATGCCTTCTTCTGAAGAAGATAAGGCAAATGTAAAGCAGGTCGGAACCAGTGGCATGGGTGATGCAATTATCGCCCGTCTCTAGTCTGTCCGGATGGATTGATATCCATATACAGATGGAACGCTGGAATTCGTAAGAAAAATAGTAAGTATTATGATTAGAGCAAGCTTAGACAGGCTCTACATTTAGAAAAAAGGAGCACCGTATGAAGTCAGATAACATGAAATCAGGAATGCAGCAGGCTCCTGCACGAAGCCTCTTAAATGCACTTGGCTGGACCGCAGAAGAGATGAGAAAACCGGTAGTCGGCATCGTTTCTTCCTTTAATGAAATTGTACCGGGGCATATGAACCTGGATAAGATTACGGAAGCTGTAAAACTCGGTGTTGCGGAAGCCGGCGGTATGCCCGTTGTTGTTCCTGCAATTGCTGTATGTGATGGTATTGCCATGGGACACATCGGAATGAAGTATTCCCTGGTGACCCGTGATCTCATCGCTGATTCTACTGAGGCCCTGGCTATAGCTCATCAGTTTGATGCCCTGGTTATGATCCCCAACTGTGACAAGAATGTTCCGGGGCTCTTAATGGCCGCGGCCAGACTGGATCTGCCTACCGTATTCGTATCCGGCGGTCCGATGCTGGCAGGTCACATCCATGGGCAGAAGCGTTCCCTCTCCTCCATGTTCGAGGCTGTTGGAGCCAATGCAGCGGGTACCATGAGTGAGGAAGAAGTAAGAGAGTACGAAGAGAAGGTTTGTCCTTCCTGTGGATCCTGTTCCGGTATGTATACCGCAAACTCCATGAACTGCCTTACTGAGGCACTTGGTATGGGGCTTCGTGGTAACGGAACCATCCCTGCTGTATATTCTGCAAGACTTCGTCTGGCAAAGCAGGCAGGTTACGCTGTAATGAACCTGCTGGAGAAAGGCATCACTGCCCGTAAGATCATGACCAAGGATGCAATACTTAATGCCCTGACGGTTGATATGGCACTGGGATGTTCTACCAACTCCATGCTGCATCTGCCCGCGATTGCTCATGAGATCGGTTTTGATTTCGATATCTCCTTCGCAAATCCCATCTCTGAGAAGACCCCTAACCTCTGCCATCTGGCACCTGCAGGTCCTACTTACATGGAAGACCTGAACGAGGCAGGTGGTGTCTATGCCGTTATGAAGGAACTCTCTGATATCGGTCTGATCAATACCGAGTGCATGACCGTTAATGGCGTGACCATCGGCGAGTCCATCAAGAATGCAGTCAATCTGAATCCTGAGGTGATCAGACCTGTGGATAATCCTTATATGAAGACCGGCGGACTGGCTGTCCTTAAGGGTAACCTGGCTCCGGACGGATCTGTTGTTAAGCGTTCCGCAGTCGTTCCTGAGATGATGCAGCACTCCGGCCCTGCAAGAGTCTTCGATTGTGAAGAAGATGCCATCAAGGCAATCAAGGGCGGTAAGATTGTTGCCGGTGATGTTGTTGTCATCCGCTACGAAGGTCCTAAGGGCGGCCCTGGTATGAGAGAGATGCTGAATCCTACCTCTGCCATCGCAGGTATGGGACTTGGATCTTCTGTAGCACTGATCACCGATGGCCGTTTCTCCGGAGCTTCCCGTGGCGCTTCCATCGGACATGTTTCTCCGGAAGCTGCTGTAGGTGGCCCCATCGCTCTGGTGGAAGAGGGCGATATCATCGAGATCGATATCCCGGGCCTCTCCATAAATCTCAAGGTAAGTGATGAGGAACTTGCGGCCCGCAAGGCAAAGTGGCAGCCTCGCGAACCTCGCGTCACCACCGGTTATCTCGCACGCTACGCATCCATGGTTACTTCCGGTAACCGCGGCGCCATCCTCGAGATTCCCAGGAACTAAATCGGACGCTGTGGCTCAACAATCGCATTGCCTTGTCTTCTTCGAGCATCGTAAGATGCCGCACGGACGCTGTGGCCTCACAGGTGAAAATGCCTTGTCGTTTTCGCCCCCTTGGGGAGTGCCGCACGGACGCTGTGGCTCAACAATCGCATTGCCTTGTCTTCTTCGAGCATCGTAAGATGTCGCACGGACGCTCTCGCTTCGTTGCAAAACGTAACGGCAAGTCCTCACTCCGTTCGGACGCTAAGCTCACTTCGTTCGCTAAGCGCCAACGTTTTGCTACGACCGTGCCGACATTCTTACTGATGCTCTCGCGACAAGGCAGCTCTACAGTAGTGAGCCACAGCTGTTTCCGATTAGGTGTTGCAATACAGGTTACGGCGCGAGATGGGTGTGGGCATGCTTAGCGGGCGTAAAAAAACGCCGGTGCTTGACGAGACGGAGTCGAGTCTAGCATCTGAGCGCAGCGAAGACTTGCCGCTGCGTTTTTTACCGCAGCGAGAGCGTCCGAGAAGCAGCTCACAGCCATCGAATTAGCCGTAACCGTATGGAAAATGGAAAAGGAAAAAGATATGGAAATGACAGGAGCACAGATCGTTATTGAATGCTTGAAGGAGCAGGGAGTGGATACCGTGTTTGGGTATCCGGGTGGTGCGATTCTGAATGTATATGATGAGTTGTATAAGCATAAGGACGAGATCAGGCACGTCCTGACGAGTCACGAGCAGGGCGCAAGCCACGCAGCAGATGGATATGCAAGATCTACCGGCAAGGTGGGCGTATGCCTTGCAACAAGTGGACCGGGAGCAACCAACCTGGTAACGGGTATTGCTACAGCATATATGGATTCCGTGCCCATGGTAGCCATCACCTGTAATGTAACCCTGCCGCTTCTGGGAAAGGATTCCTTCCAGGAGGTGGATATCGCAGGTATTACAACTCCGATCACCAAGCACAACTTCATCGTGAAGGATGCAGATAAGCTGGCGGATACCATTCGTCGTGCCTTCCGCATTGCCAGGACCGGCCGTCCCGGTCCTGTTCTCGTAGATATTACTAAGGATGTGACGGGAGCAAAGGTGGAGTATGAGCCGGTTGTTGTGGAACCGGTGGCTCGCAAGACGGACTCTATCTTACCTTCTGATCTTAAGAATGCTGTGGAATTGATCCAGGCTTCCGAGAAGCCCTATATTTTCGTAGGAGGCGGAGCCGTCATCTCTGAGGCGTCAGAAGAGATCAAGGCATTCGCAGATCTCATCGATGCACCGGTGTGCGATTCCCTGATGGGCAAGGGTGCCTTCGATGGCACAGATCCGAGATATACGGGCATGCTGGGAATGCATGGAACGAAGGCTTCGAATCTGGGCGTATCTGGATGTGATCTCCTGATTGCGCTCGGTACACGTTTCTCTGATCGTGTCTTAGGTAATCCCAAGAGGTTCTGCCAGGATGCGAAGATTCTGCAGTTCGATGTGGATGTGGCAGAGATCAATAAGAATGTTGTTGTCGATGGTCAGGTCATCGGTGATCTGAAGGAAAGCTTGAAAGCAATTCTTCCTAAGATTTCACAGATGAAACATGATTCATGGATGCAACACGTTAATGAACTAAAGAAAATACATCCGCAGGAGGCTCCCAAGCATGGACTTAACGGTCCTCTTGCTGTAGAATACGTCTACAAGAAGACCGAAGGTGACGCGATTATCGTTACAGAAGTAGGGCAGCATCAGATGTGGGCGGCTCAGTACTACAAGTACAAGAGACCTCATCAGCTTCTGACCTCCGGTGGACTTGGTACGATGGGATATGGCCTTGGAGCTGCTATCGGAGCACAGATCGCCAATCCGGACAAAGTAGTAGTGAACTTTGCTGGTGATGGATGTTTCCGCATGAATATGAACGAGCTCGCAACCGCATCCCGCAACAAACTTCCCCTGATTGAAATCATCATGAACAATCACGTCCTGGGTATGGTTCGTCAGTGGCAGGCGCTTTTCTATGGTGAGCGTTATTCTGCAACCGTCCTTGATGATGGTGTGGACTTCGTAAAGCTCGCTGAAGCGATGGGCTGTAAGGGCTTCCGTGCGACAAGCTACGAGGAGTTTACTAAGGCCTTTGATCAAGCCTTAACCGAAGATGTTCCAGTTGTCATCGATGTCATCATCGATTCTGATGACAAGGTATGGCCCATGGTAGCACCCGGAAAGCCTATCGAGGAATGCTTCGATGATGAGGATCTCCGTAAGGACTGAGTCCTTCGGACCTTATGAATCCATATCTGGACATAAGAAGAAATAGTAAGAGGAAAGGATTAGAAAATGGGTAGAGTGTACAATTTCTCCGCAGGCCCGGCAGTTCTGCCGGAAGAAGTGCTTCTTGAAGCACAGAAGGACATGTTGGATTACAAAGGAACCGGCATGTCAGTAATGGAGATGTCACATCGATCTAAAATGTTCGATGATATCATCAAGACTGCGGAACAGGATATCCGTGATCTGATGAACATTCCTGATAATTATAAAGTACTGTTCTTACAGGGTGGCGCATTCCAGCAGTTTGCAGCAATCCCTATGAATATGATGAATAAGCATCACAAGGCTGGTTATATCATTACCGGTCAGTGGGCTAAGAAGGCTTTTGGTGAGGCTAAGATCTATGGTGAAGCTGTAGAACTTGCATCTTCTGCTGATAAGACCTTCTCCTATATCCCTGATTGCTCGGATCTTCCGATCACAGATGATATGGACTATGTCTACATCTGCCAGAACAATACCATCTATGGAACCAAGTTCCCCACCCTTCCGAACACCAAGGGTGTAGATCTGGTAGCTGATGTATCATCCATGTTCTTATCCGAACCCATCAATGTATCTGACTATGCAGTCGTATATGGTGGTGTTCAGAAGAATGTCGGACCTGCAGGTCTCGTCATCGCAATTATTCGTGAAGATCTGATCACTGAGGAGACCTATCCCGGAACTCCCACCATGCTCAAGTGGAAAACCCAGGCAGATAACGATTCCCTCTTCAATACTCCGAACTGCTGGGCAATCTACATCTGCGGTCTTGTATTCAAGTGGCTGAAGAAGAATGGCGGTCTGGAAGCAATGAAGGTAAGGAATGAAGAGAAAGCCAAGATTCTCTATGATTTCCTCGACCAGTCCAAGCTCTTCAAGGGTACTGTTGAACCCGGCAGCCGTTCCCTTATGAATGTTCCTTTCGTAACCGGCGATGAAGAACTCGACGCTAAGTTCGTTAAGGAAGCCAAGGCAGCAGGCCTCGAGAACCTCAAGGGCCACAGAACCGTTGGCGGCATGAGAGCTTCTATCTACAACGCTATGCCTAAGGAAGGTGTAGAAGCTCTTGTAGAATTTATGAAGAAATTCGAAGCAGAAAATTTGAAATAAGAAGATTGCTTTGAGCATGAAAAAGGGAGAAAAAGAGAATGTTCAAATATCATTGCCTGAACCCGCTTAGCCAAACGGGTCTGGATAGCTTTACAACGAATTACAGCAAGACGGAAGACATAAACGATGCAGATGCAATCATTGTTCGTTCTGCGAAGATGCATGAGATCGAGCTGAATCCGAAGACTGTATGTGTTGCACGTGCAGGTGCGGGTGTTAACAATATTCCCCTCGACAAGTATGCTGACCAGGGTGTTGTTGTATTCAACACTCCCGGAGCTAATGCGAATGGTGTAAAAGAAATGGTCTTCGCAGGAATGCTCATTGCCAGCCGTGATATCGTAGGTGGTGTGGAATGGTCCAGGAATAACGCAGCAGATCCTGATATCGCCAAGAACATGGAGAAGGCGAAGAAGCAGTTTGGTGGTACCGAACTCTCTGGTAAGAAGCTTGGTGTTATCGGTCTCGGAGCTATCGGACAGCTGGTTGCTAACGCAGCAGTTCATCTCGGTATGGAAGTATATGGTACGGATCCTTACCTGAGCCTTAGTGCAGCATGGAATCTGTCCAGAAATGTTCATTACGTAAAGGATGTAGCAGAGATCTATCAGAACTGTGATTTCATCACGGTTCATGTTCCTCTTCTGGATTCCACGAAGAATATGGTGGATCGTGCAGCCATTGAATCCATGAAGAAGGGAGTGATCTTACTTAACTTCTCCCGCGACGTCATCTATGATGAGCAGGCTGTTCTGGATGGAATCGAGGCTGGTAAGATTCGTCACTATGTCACTGACTTCCCTAACCCGCTTACCGCAGGTAAGCCTGGTGTTATTGCAACTCCTCATCTTGGTGCCTCTACCGAAGAATCTGAAGAGAACTGTGCAGTCATGGCAGTGAAGGAAGTTATGGATTATCTGGAGAATGGTAACATCACTCATGCTGTTAACTATCCTGACTGCAACCTGGGTGTATGCCAGACCGAAGGCCGTGTAGCTCTTATGCATGCAAACTCCAAGGGTGTGATTGCGAAGTACACTTCCGTATTCGGTGATGCCGGTGTGAACATTCAGAACATGACCAATGTGGCTCGCGGAAATTATGCATATTCTCTGATCGATATTGATGGTCAGGTATCTGACTCCATGTTAGAGCGCCTGTCCACGATCGACGAGATGTATAAGGTGAGAATCGTAAAGTAAGGTTCGTTTTACATTTATGAAGTAGAAATGGGAGGCACTGACAGTATGCTGTCAGTGCCTTTTTTGGAAGAAATAACTTTATTGAAATAAAATCCTAATTCCCTATTGACATAGTAGGAATAGTGGGATATATTATGTTCATCGTAAGAGAAGAAAGGAGAAAGCGATGCAGAACTTATTCAACATCAAAATGCATATGTCATGTTGTTGTTCCGATTCAAAACAGAATTCTGGGATTCCTTCATGTATGCCTTGATGTGAGAATAAGACAGCGTTGGCGCTCTTAAGTTCCGGAATCCGAATTCTTGCGGATTCCGGAATTTTTTTGTATTACGACAGGAAAACCGGAATAGAACCGGCGGAAGAAAGAAAAAGGTTTTATAGAAAAAGAAAAAAGAGGAGAAACATTATGAAAAAGAAGAATCTGGTAAAGAGAATCGCAACTCTTGGACTTACTTTAAGCCTTTCTGCAGGCTTACTTGCCGGATGCGGCAACAGCACCGGAGCAGCTGACAAGTCTTCCGATGCAACAGCTTCGAATGCAGGCTTCAGAACTCTTGATGAGATCAAGGAATCCGGTGAGATCAACATCGGTGTATTTTCCGATAAGGCTCCTTTCGGATATGTTGATGAGAATGGTGAGTACCAGGGCTAT
Organism: uncultured Lachnospiraceae bacterium; assembly: GCA_900316625.1. Taxonomy (GTDB): domain Bacteria; phylum Bacillota; class Clostridia; order Lachnospirales; family Lachnospiraceae; genus Lachnocurva. The sequence continues at coordinate 9,402 of ONDO01000010.1, forward strand.
GACGTATACTTCGGTAACAAGCTCGGCGAAGACCTCGGTGTTAAGGTCAACTACGTATCTACCGAAGCAGCTTCCCGTGTTGAGTACCTTCAGACCGGTAAGGTTGACCTGATCCTTGCAAACTTCACGGTAACTGATGAGAGAGCAGAGCAGGTTGATTTCGCCCTTCCTTACATGAATGTAGCACTTGGCGTCGTATCTCATGAAGATAACGTGATTACCTCCCTGGACCAGATCGGTGAAGATGATCAGGTTATCGTAATCTCCGGTACCACTGCTGAGACCTATCTCACCGAGAACAAGCCTGAGATCAAGCTGCAGAAGTTCGACACCTATGCAGCAGCGAAGTCCGCCTTCGAAAATGGCACCGGCGTGGCTTGGGCTAACGACAACACCGAAGTTATCGCATTTGCAAAAGAGAATCCCGGATACACGGTTGGTATCGAAGAACTCGGCGAGAAGGATACCATCGCTCCTGCAGTTACCAAGGGGAATGACACTCTGAAGAACTGGATTAACGAAGAGATTGAGACCCTCGGCCAGGACAAGTTCTTCCACAAGGATTACGAAGCTACCCTGACCGACACCTACGGTGCAGATTATGAAGATACCCTCGTTGTTGAAGGTGGTAAAACGGAGTAAGAGATATAAATTTGAGCAACTTCACAGCTTTAATGTGGTAAACTGAATGACGCCGGCAATATCATGGCAGGACCGGTAATTCCGGTCCTGTTTTACATGACTCAGGCACTAAGTTGTTGCGTCAGAACTAGAAAAAGGTACGTATGGATCTATTGGCTATGCAGGAATACCTGCCCTTATTTACAAAGGCGATGTGGCTGACTCTTAGAATCGGATGGATGGGCATTCTGCTCTCTATCGTGATTGGTCTTGTGACAGCGCTGATTCGACACTTCAATGTTCCGGTATTGAAACAGATTACCGGAATCTATATCGAACTCTTCCGTAATACACCGCTCCTTGTGCAGCTTTTCTTCATGTACTATGGGCTTCCCAGACTGGGAGTTTCCATCAGTGCAGAGGCATGTGGTGTGCTGGGCCTCGCTCTCTTAGGCGGAGCCTATATGGCAGAAGTCTTCCGAAGTGGACTGGAGTCCATTGAACCGATCCAGTCAGAGAGTGCGCTCTCTCTTGGGATGAATCATGCACAGGTCATGCGTCATATTATCCTGCCCCAGGCAGTTTCGACCAGTGTTCCAGCCTTTATTGCGAATATCATCTTCCTTCTGAAGGAGACATCGGTATTCTCAGCAATCAGTCTGATGGATCTCATGTTCACTGCAAAGGACCTGATCGGTCTCTACTATAAGACCATTGAGAGCCTGACACTGCTTGTCATCTTCTATCTTATTATTCTTCTTCCGGTGTCCATCATCGGAAGCATCATAGAGAGGAGGATGCGCTATGCCGGATTTGGGGCTTGAAGTACTGTTTAAAGGAATTAACATGCAGCGCCTCTTAGAGGGACTATGGGTATCCATGCGTATCAGCCTGATCTCAGTCGCCATCTCTATGGTACTCGGACTTCTTCTGGGTGCTCTGATGACCAGGAAGAATCCCGTCATTAAGGTGCTGACCCGTATCTATCTCGAGATCGTGCGTGTCATGCCACAGATGGTCCTGCTCTTCATCGCATTCTTCGGCGCGACGAGAGTTCTCGGCATCGATATAGATGCAGAAGCAGCATCCATCTTCGTCTTCAGTTTCTGGGGAACTGCTGAGATGGGCGATCTGGTAAGATCTGCTCTGATCTCCATTCCCAAGCATCAGTACGAAAGTGGTGCAGCACTCGGACTTACGGAACGACAGGTCTATTACCACATTGTCATTCCACAGACCGTCCGTCGTCTGATCCCGAACTCCATCAACCTGATCACCCGTATGATCAAGACGACATCTCTTGTTATGATGATTGGTGTTGTGGAAGTCCTGAAAGTAGGTCAGCAGATTATCGAAGCAAACCGTTCGAGTTCGCCGAATGCAGCATTTGGCATCTATCTTACGGTGTTCGTTCTATATTTCATCGCATGCTGGCCCATCAGTATGCTGGCGAAATTCTTGGAAAGGAAGTGGAACTAATGTCAGAGGTTCTTATAAATGTAGATCATATCGTAAAGCGGTATGACAATAACACGGTTCTGAATGACCTCTCTCTTCAGGTTCATAAGGGAGAGGTACTGGTGGTTGTCGGCCCCTCCGGATGCGGTAAGAGCACACTTCTTCGCACCATGAATGGCCTGGAGCCGATTCAGGACGGACAGATCACTTATCGTGACAAGAAGGTAGATGCGAAGAATAAGGATATTACCGAGATTCGCCAGAAGGTTGGAATGGTATTCCAGTCCTATGAGCTCTTCCCTCATATGTCCATTCTTGATAATATCACCCTGTCTCCGATTCTGGTACAGAAGAAGGAAAGGAAGGAAGCCGAGAAGGAAGCAGAAGACCTGCTGAGACGAGTTGGTCTTATAGACAAGAAGGATGCTTATCCTCGTCAGCTCTCCGGTGGACAGAAGCAACGTGTAGCAATCGTACGTGCGCTTGCGATGCATCCGGAAGTCCTTCTCTTCGATGAGGTGACTGCAGCTCTTGATCCTGAGATGGTTCGTGAGGTTCTCGATGTTATCCTCGAACTTGCAAAGCAGGGATCAACCATGGTGATCGTTACCCACGAGATGAACTTTGCGAAGGCAGTAGCCGACCGCGTCATCTTCCTCGATAAGGGCAATATCGTCGAAGAGGGAAGCCCCTTCGACTTTTTCGAGGATCCTAAGACGGAGAGAGCGAAGAAGTTCCTGCAGACCTTCACCTTCGATAAGGTAGATAAGGGAGCCGGAATCTAGTAGCCAGCCTCGGATTTCAGCTGTTCGAATCTGGCTCTGGAGAAGTTGTAGGTTCTCCATGTCATGGCCTTCTTGTAATCATACTCAGCATTCATTACAAAGCGTTCAATCAGCTCCTGATTCCCTGTGCGGAAGATGGGCTCGGCAGCGTCCATAGACAGCTCAGACAGATAGATGATGTCGCTGGAATCATTCATGATCTTCTTTTGGTCATTCGCATGAATGGAATCATAGGAACCATCAGATTCATCCTCATATACATCCATTTCCTTGTTGTAGGTGACATAGGGATTCGTGGCATCATAAGGAATCCTGGCCGCATAAGGCACATTTCTCAGGTTGTAACTGGCAACGACATAATCCACACGGCCAAAGGACAGAACCAGATAAGCCAGAGAGAAGGCCAGGATGACATAACCTGCCAAGTGGAATCTCTCGTCGAAAATGTAGACCAATACGCCAAGCATGATCATAGCAATCGTTGCCAGCAGCCATAAGACTTCACAGCGAAGTACGGAAAGGTCGTAAGCACCAATGTACATGAGCATTCTCATGACGGCAGAGGCAATCATAATGTAGGTACACGCTGAAAATGTGAATAAAAGTGCTTTCAGTGTAGAAGAACGCTTAAAGAAGTAGAGAATGGCAACAACGACGATGAAGTTGATGATGACAACCGCCAGTAGCTGATTAAAGCCCTCGTGCGCATATTCGGAATAGGTGAGGTTGTCCGGCAACTTCATATTTCCGATGAAGAGATAGAGAATCTGGATCATGGAGAAGACCAGATAGAGCAGTGTTATCGGAAGAAGGATCGTGTAGGCGATAATGCGGGATGAATGAGCGGGACTTCCTAGCTTAAACATAATGCTGCGTTTTGCAACCCTTCGCATACCACAGTAGGATGCAAAGAGAGCGAAGATGAAGCAGAAGATGTATCCGAAGACATCCTTTATGCTGAAGTTCTCTGGAATCACATGCAGAAGAACCGAATGGAAGACTGCGTCCGCCTTGGACAGGAGAAGAAGGACGATGAAAAAGAGTGGAATGCCAATTGCAAAGCCGATCAGGAAGGCAAGCCCTCTGGAATTCTTCTCCTGATCTGAATTACGGGACAGATCCTTGGCATCCGCAACAAAATCACCCAGACAATCAATGGAGCCAAAGATATTGCCAAGAAGCTGGACAAACCACTGACCAAAACCCCAGTTTGTGTCCGGGTAGTAAGTATAGAGCAGAAGAACAAGGGTTAAGAGAAAGATTCCCAGGTTGTTCGACACAAGGATGGCAGTATTCGCTGTGAAGGCATTCGAGATACCAAGAGCGATGATACAGGCACCCGGCAGAATGGCCTTATGATTCAGTTTCGTATTCAAACGACTCGAAACGACGGCGATATAGAGGATCAGTCCCAGGGTCAGAGGGATAGACAGCACAGAACCCAGGTTCTGATGCATGCACAGAGAAAAAAGAAGCGCGAATAGAAAGCTCGGAAGGAAGATCTTCCGGAAGATCAAAGCAGAACCAAAACGAGGCTGCGGCTGGTATGCAGGCTGCGTATTATTATTATTATCCATAACTGTTCTCCTTAATATTTAATGTATTTCCGTGTGCTTCCCCTTCCATCCTGGATTAGTAACGCGCTTCCCCTTCCATCTGCATGTGCGCGGACGCTCTCGCTACGTTGAAAAACGTAGCGGATGCTAAGCTCACTTCGTTCGCTAAGCACCGACGTTTTTCTACGTCCGCGCCACATTGCAGATGAAAGTGTCAGCACGGGGATAAATTGAGATATGGAAGGGGAAGCACGTAACAATTACCTACAGATGGAAGGAAAAAGCCTGTAACAAGAATTTATTCGTCGGGCTCGAAGGAGAGAATGTCTCCCGGCTGGCAATCAAGCGCCTTGCAGATCGCATTCAAGGTCTCCATGCGCACCGCCTTCGCCTTGCCATTCTTGAGAATGGAGAGATTGGCATTGGTAATACCGATTAAGGAAGCCAGCTCGCCCACTTTCATTTTGCGTTTCGCAAGCATGACATCAATATTCACGATGATCAAGATGAGCCTCCCTTCTTATATTGTCAGGTCATTTTCCTGCTGCATCTCATAAGCATTCTGAATCAGGCTTGAGAGAATGAAGCAGACGGCCATGAACAGGATTCCGGCAATCATGAGTGCAATACAGTAACCGATTCGCATTGCAGTTGCAGTAGCGGTGGACAAAAGATAGATTGCCCGGAAGACGTATTCCAGGGATAGCAGGATACCGATGATGCCCATCTTACGGAAGTGCTTTACATTTTCGAGGGAGAAGGAATTGCCACGTCCGATCTCGGTAGCGACCTGCCAGAAGAAGATCAGAATGATGAGTGACAGGATGGCTGTGATATAGATGAAGGGACCGTAGCTCTTACAGTTCTGTGCGAAGAGGGAAGCGGTCAAGATGACATCGTTGTGGGTGTAATAAGTAATCACCCCGAAGAATGCAATGAGAAGTCCGATCATTGCGATGATAACTGCTTTCAGGCAGAGGGAGAGTCGATACTGCTTCTTCTGCATCCGTGTATTGTTCATTCCATGTCCTTTCCTGGCTTTACATGTATTGCGCCTTAATTTTAGAGTCTTACTTTTTCTCTTTCTATTGAATGCCTTTATGGAATCCACTTCTGGATTCCATTGCTGGATTCCCTTGCTATTCAGCCGCTTCGATTTATTAATACAACAGGATTGTCGGTATGTCAATAAAAATATATCGAATTTCGATAAAAATATATTGAAGCGCAGTTTATCTGATCATCTGGAATTGACAAAAAGAAAAATATTATAGATTTTATGTAAAATATAGTTGACAAAAAGTAATGAACAAGATATTATGATGATGTCAAATAAATACGACATGTTGTAAATGACAAACGACATAAAGTAACGAGAAAAGCAGTAAACAATATTAAGTGAAAGTTTTATAGAAAGAAAAGGCGGAGGTAATCGTTATGGATGCATACAGAATTGGATTGATGAGTGGTTTCCTGGGAACACTTGTATTACTGGTAGTTGTGATGTCACTGAAGAGAAAGAGACAGGGCGGGGCAGCTTATGATGAGCGCCAGGCAGCCATCAGAGGACGTGGTTACAAATACGCATATGTTACGGCAGGCTTACTTACATCAGTATATGCAATCTGCTTTGAAGGTATTGCAGAACGCTTTATCGAGCCGGGGCTGGTTCTGGTAGCGATTCTCTTCCTGTCCGGACTTGTACTTTCAGGCTACTGCATCTTCAAGGATGCATACTGGGGATACAACCAGCATAGGCATAAGGGCATGATCGTCTGCTGGGGAGCCTTGGTTATTCTCTTCCTTGCCCAGGCAATCAGTAAGATCATGGATGGAAAAGTGATCGAGAATGGCAGAATTAGTTTCGATGGTGGACTTCCTTTTGTCATGGTAGCCTTCTTTCTCGTTTTCCTCTGCATGCAGGGCCTTAAGCTTATCATCGATAAGAGAGACGCAGAATAAGCTGCGAGAGAAAGGAAGGTCAGTATGAAGAATCTAAATCTAAAATCAGCTCGAGCAGCCAAGGACCTGTCCCAGCAGCAGCTCGCAGATCTGGTTGGGGTTAGCCGCCAGACCATCAATGCGATTGAAAAGGGAGATTACAATCCTACCATTCAACTCTGCATCAGTATCTGCAAGGCGCTGGATAAGACGTTGAATGATCTCTTCTGGGAATAAAGAAACCATATATATGGGAATAGTTTCTACAAAATGTATTGAATTAGGAATTTTGTACAATGCGTTGTGAAAATGAAATATAAGAGCAGAAAAACAGCACTTCATCGAATTCGCACGATGTGGCGCTGTTTTTGCGTAAACACTGTATTTATAGGGCCTTGAGGCACTTTTCCTTTGTCTGATTCCAGGAATGAACCGGGGGAAAAAATCTTAAAAAATCTTAGATATTTTACATTTTAACGCGTCAAATCAACGAAATTATTGGACGAAACTGTACGATATGCACAAAAACTGACATATATATGTGCACATATTGAACAGTATCACGGAAAATGCCATGATATTTTTAATACTGATAGAAAAATATTCTATATTTTTGCGTTTGGAAATCATTTATATTTAACAGCGTCAACAGTAACTGACACCAAGGGGGTGTCAAAAAACATTTTGAGGAGGGTAATATGAACAAGAAAAGAATTCTTGCCATGACCACAGCAGCTCTTATGGGTGTATCCATGATGGCATGCGGATCTCAGGCAGGCAGCACGGGCGCTGCCACTGATGCAGGAAGTACTGATACCGCAACTGCTTCTACCAGCAGCGTTGCTAACAAGGATAAGCCCCTTGTATGGTACAACCGTCAGCCGTCCAACAGCTCCACCGGTGAACTCGACAGCGCAGCACTTAGCTTCAACAAGGATACCTACTATGTAGGTTTCGATGCTGTACAGGGTGCAGAACTTCAGGGACAGATGATCGCTGATTACATCGAGGCTCATAAGGATACTCTTGATCGTAACGGTGATGGCATTGTTGGTTATGTTCTTGCAATCGGTGATATCGGACATAACGATTCTATCGCTCGTACCCGCGGTGTTCGTAAGGCACTCGGAACCGGCGTTGAGAAGGACGGAGCTATCGTTTCCGATCCTGCTGGTACCAACACGGATGGATCTTCCACAGTAGTTCAGGACGGAACCGTTGCAGGTCTTACCGTTCGTGAGCTTGCTTCTCAGGAGATGAAGAACTCCGCAGGTGCTACATGGGATGCAGCTACCGCTGGTAACGCAATCGGCACCTGGACTTCTTCCTTCGGCGATCAGATCGATATCGTTGTTTCTAACAATGATGGTATGGGAATGTCCATGTTCAACGCATGGTCCAAGGCTGAAGGCGTTCCTACCTTCGGTTACGATGCTAACTCCGATGCAGTAGCAGCTATCGCTGATGGTTACTCCGGAACCATTTCTCAGCACGCTGACGTACAGGCTTACCTCACCCTTCGTGTTCTTCGTAACGCACTTGATGGTGTTGATGTAATGACCGGTATCGCTACCGCTGATGATGCAGGTAACGTTCTTGAAGAAGGTAAGGATTATCGTTATGACGAAGCTAACCGTTCCTTCTACGCATTGAACCTTGCTGTTACCGCTGATAACTACCAAGAGTTCACTGATGCAACCAAGCCTTATGGTCCGGTTGCTAACCAGCTCGATGCAGCGAAGAGCCCTTCCAAGAAGGTATGGCTTGATATCTACAATGCAGCAGATAACTTCCTTTCCGCTACATATCAGCCTCTGCTTCAGAACTACGACGATCTGATGAACCTCGATGTTGAGTACATCGGTGGTGACGGACAGACTGAGTCCAACATCACGAACCGTCTTGGTAACCCTGGTGAGTACGATGCATTCGCGATCAACATGGTTAAGACCGACAATGCAGCTTCCTACACTGCAATTCTGAACCAGTAATTCATTGTCGTAAGGCAGATCACGGGGAGGCACAGGAGTTCGTCTCCTGAGTCTCCCCCTTTATTATGGAAACGAGGACCGAGCAGGTCTGAGTCTCCACCCTTTTAAAAGTATTAATGAAGTTATACAGGAGTAAGGATTATGGCAGAAGAAACAAGAGAAGACTACATCCTGTCGATCAACGGAATGTGCAAGTCCTTCGGCCGTAACAGGGTTCTGGACCACATCAATCTGAATGTGAAGAGAGGATCGATCATGGGTCTGATGGGCGAGAATGGCGCCGGTAAGTCGACCATGATGAAGTGCCTCTTCGGTACTTATCAGAAGGATGAGGGCGAGATCTTCCTCGAAGGTAAGGAAGTGAATTTCTCCGGCCCCAAGGAAGCCCTTGAGAACGGAATTGCAATGGTGCATCAGGAACTGAACCAGTGCCTGGAGCGCAGCGTTGTCGACAACCTCTTCCTCGGCAGATACCCGAAGAATGCAGCGGGCGTTGTCGATGAAGCACGTATGAAGAAAGAGGCATCTGACCTCTTCAGAAAACTGAATATGACAGTCAACCTGACACAGCCTATGCGTAAGATGTCAGTTTCCCAGCGTCAGATGTGTGAGATCGCAAAGGCAATCTCTTATGATTCTAAGATCATCGTATTAGATGAACCGTCTTCATCTCTTACCGTTCCTGAAGTCAACAAACTGTTCGATATGATGAGAAAGCTGAGAGATCAGGGAATCAGTATGATTTACATCTCTCACAAGATGGATGAGGTCTTCGAAATCTGTGATCAGATCTCTGTTCTTCGAGATGGTAACCTGGTAATGACTAAGGACACCAAGGATACCAACATGAATGAGCTGATCGCAGCCATGGTTGGTCGTTCTCTTGACAATCGTTTCCCTCCTGTAGATAACACTCCGGGAGATACGATTCTGGAAGTGAAGGGACTGTCCACCAAGTTCGCTCCTCATATCAAGGATGTTTCCTTCGAAGTTAAGCAGGGTGAGATCTTCGGTCTCTATGGACTCGTTGGTGCAGGACGTTCTGAACTCCTTGAGACAATCTTCGGAATTCGAACCAGAGCATCCGGCCGAGTATATTATGACGGTAAGCTGATGAACTTTAATTCCTCCAAGGAAGCAATGGGGAACGGCTTTGCACTGATTACCGAAGAGCGTAAAGCAGATGGTCTCTTCATGAAGGGAGATCTTACCTTCAATACCACCATTGCAAATATGAATCATTACAAGTCAGGTATCGCACTTTCCGATTCGAAGATGGTCAAGGCAACCTCGAATGAGATTAGCGTTATGCACACCAAGTGCATGGGACCGGAAGATAATATCGGAGCACTCTCCGGTGGTAACCAGCAGAAGGTTATCTTCGGTAAGTGGCTTGAGAGAGACCCGAAGGTCTTCATGATGGATGAACCTACCAGAGGTATTGATGTAGGTGCTAAGTATGAGATCTACGAGCTCATCATCATGATGGCAAAACAGGGCAAGACAATCATTGTTGTATCCTCTGAGATGCCCGAAATTCTTGGTATCACGAACCGTATCGGTGTCATGTCCAACGGACATCTTGCCGGTATTGTAAATACCAATGAAACGAACCAGGAAGAACTGCTTCGCCTGAGTGCGAAATATCTGTAATTAAAGGAGAAAAACTATGGCTCAGAATAAGATTCTCACTGAGGAGGAAATCGTAGAGCTCAGAAAGCCAATAGATGAGTACGTTGGCAAGATTCAGACTGAGATTGATGAACTTCGTGCTGATGGTGCGAAGAAGGTTCAGGACCTGGAAAACCACATCATCCTTCTGAAGGAAGATAAGAGCTTTACCAAGGACGAACGTGCAAGCCGCATTGCAAAAGATAAGGCTGAACTCGAGAAGGCTAAGGCTGTTGAAGCAAAGAACAAGGACAAGGTTAATGCCCTGATCGCTGATGCAGAGTCCTATCTGAAAGAAAACTTCAATGCAGACTTCTACAACAAGGTAGATGCTTCCTGCGTTGAAGAGAAGAAAGAAATTCTCGCAGCATATGACAGAGAAGTTGCAAAGCTTAAGACGGAGCATGAGACTGAACTTGCAAAGATCTCTGATGCAGCTGAGAAGAAGGATGAGAACTTCACCTACAAGAACCGCCTCTACGAAGCAAAGATGAAGAGAGATGAAGCTCTTAACAGGGTGAAGGATACCAGACATGAAGCCTTCGTATATCAGTATCATCTGATCGATAACCTTCGTATGTCCCGTTTCACCTTCTCCCAGAAGTTCATCCAGAACAGAGAGAACAAGAGATATACCTTCAACCGTACGCAGTTCCTCTATCAGAACGGTCTGTATATCGTTATCGCAATGGTCTTCATTATGCTTTGTATCATCACCCCTATGGTAAAGGGTACACAGCTTCTGACCTTCAACAACGTTGTTAATATTCTTCAGCAGGCATCTCCCCGTATGTTCCTTGCTCTTGGTGTTGCAGGCCTGATCCTTCTTACCGGTACCGACCTTTCCGTTGGTCGTATGGTAGGTATGGGCATGGTTACTTCTACCATCATCATGCATCAGGGACCCAATACCGGTGCTGTATTCGGAAAAGTCTTCGACTTCACCGGAATGCCTCTTCTAGGAAGAGCAATCCTGGCTCTGGTGCTGTGTATCATCTTCTGCACGATCTTCACATCCATTGCCGGTTTCTTTACTGCAAAGTTCAAGATGCATCCCTTTATCTCTACCATGGCGAACATGCTGATCATCTTCGGCCTTGTTACCTATGCTACCAAGGGTGTATCCTTCGGTGCTATCGATCCCGCAATTCCTGCAATCTTCATTCCTAAGATAAATGGTTTCCCGACCATCATCCTCTGGGCTGTAGCAGCAATCGCAATCGTATGGTTCATCTGGAACAAGACTACCTTCGGTAAGAACCTCTACGCCGTAGGTGGTAACCCTGAAGCAGCCGCTGTTTCCGGTATCTCTGTATTCTATGTAACGCTTGGTGCATTCGTTCTTGCAGGTACTCTGTATGGCTTCGGTGCATGGCTTGAGTGTAACCGAATGGTTGGTTCCGGTTCTGCAGCTTATGGACAGGGCTGGGATATGGATGCAATTGCAGCCTGCGTAGTTGGTGGTGTTTCCTTTACCGGTGGTATCGGTAAGATCTCCGGTGTTGTAGTCGGTGTTCTGATCTTCACAGCACTTACTTATTCCCTTACCATTCTTGGTATTGATACCAACCTTCAGTTCGTATTCGAAGGTATCATCATTCTTGCAGCCGTAACTCTCGACTGCCTGAAGTATATCCGCAAGAAGTAATCTAACGATTCTTTTCATAACCCTTATAATGGAGCCGGGTCTTTAGTATGACCCGGTTCTTTTGTGGTAAAATAATAGGGCTTATATTCGTAGGAGAATGGTTGGCATCACTAAGGTGCGATTGGGGAAAGTATTATGGACAAGAAGTACACCGTCCTGCTCGTGGACGATGAAGAAGACGTCATCCGCGTCATGCAGAAGAAAATCGACTGGGAGGCTCTTGGTTTCTCAGTTATTGGCTATGCTCATGATGGCATGAAGGCCCTTGAGATCGCAGAAGAGACCTTCCCGGATGTTGTTATGACGGACATCAAGATGCCTTATATGGATGGAATGGAACTCTGCCGCAGACTGAAGAAGGAATTCCCGGATCAGAAGATCATCCTCTTTACCGGCTTCGATGAGTTCGAATATGCCAAGGAAGCAATCCATCTCGAAATCGAAGAATATATTCTGAAGCCAATCAATTCGATTGAACTTACTGATACCCTGAAGAAACTGAAAGAGACGCTGGACAAGGAACGTCTGGAGAAGCAGAACGTAGAGAAACTCCAGGCTTATTATTCCTCCTCTCTGCCTCTCCTGCAGCAGAACTTCTATACCATGCTGATCGAAGACCGCATTCCTGAGGGAGAACTGCCGCGCTATCTGCAGGAATATCAGATTCCGGATCTTGGCCCCCTGACGGTCTGTGTCATCTTCCATGCATCGAAGAATCATGTGCCGGAGGGAATCAGCCCAGCCATGCTCACGGTCTCTGTCCAGCAGTATGCAGATGAGCGCCTTCGGGAGAAATATAGAGCTTCCTTCTTAAGTTATCTGGGAGACACAGTGATGATCGCCTGCCTCGAGAATGAGGAGGCCGTATCCGACCTTACGGATGACTGTAACCGTATCTCCAGAAGCGCCGGCCGTCTTCTGGGAGCAGTTCTTACAGCAGGCATCGGTACTGCAGTGAAGTCTGTGGAAGATTTCCGCCAGTCCTACAATGGTGCAAGGGAGGCGGTATCTTACCGTGTCCTCTATGGTACCGGCCGTGCGATTAATATCCATGAAGTCGCCCCTACGGAACGGGTGTATGCAGATACCACCAATGAAGGTGCTCTGCATCCCCTTCTGAAACAGATTCGTATGGGTACGGAAGAGGATGTAAGAGAAGAAGTTCACTCCTTCGTCTTGAGTCTGAAGAATCATTCCAGCTCCCTTCGAGAGTACAAGATTACACTTATGGAAGCGGTTTCCGGTATCTATCGTTTTGCATCCAGCAATGGACTGAGTCCGGATGAGGATGATGAGAGTGAGGAATTCTATCGTATGGCAAGTGACTGGGATCTGCAGACCTTAGAGACCCGCCTTACGGAGCTTGGCCTTACATTTCAGCGCAAGATATCTCAGGTAAGATCTTCGAGTTTCAGGTCTTATGTTGAGAATGCCATGGAGTATGTGAAGGAGCACTTCTCGGAACCGGATCTGTCCTTAGATACGGTCTGCACGGCATTAGGTGTGTCCGAGTCCTACTTCTCAAGTATCTTCAAGAAGGAGACAGGCAAGTCCTTCATTAGTTACCTGACAGAGTATCGTATGGAGCAGGCTGCACGCCTTATGCTCCTTACAGATGATAAGAATTATGTGATTGGTGAGAGGGTTGGCTACAGTGATGCCAATTACTTCAGTTATGTCTTCAAGAAGCACTTCGGTATGTCGCCGTCGGGATATCGCAAGGCGCATGGAGGAGAAGCATGAAGAGGGGAATTCAATCGCTCATGATGCTGGTATTCACGGTCTTGTCCGTGTCTATCGTGCTTATACTGGGCATCCTCTTCTTCTGGCGCTATGTCCTCTCGACGAAGAATGCAATGGTCCAGAACGCTAAGACGGTCATGGAACAGGCAGGAGAGAATCTGGAGGACTATCTGATCTCCATGCGCCATATCTCCGATACGGCTACCTATGACATCATCTCTGAGAATGAGCTTACGGATCCGGAAGTAGAACGTGAACTCTACCTGCTCTATGAGGCGAATTCCGAGAATATTCGTTCCATTGCACTCTATGATCGCCATGGCTCTCTCCTGGTTGCAGAGCCGGTTGCAAGGCAGAAGGAAGATCCGGATGTCACCAAACAGCAGTGGTTTATCGATGCTTTGAATGAGATGGAGAACTATCATTTCTCGGTTCCCCATATTCAGAACTTATTTATCGATGATACCAAGGGCTATCACTGGGTTATGTCGCTTTCCCGTACGGTGGATATTACAGAAGGAGAGACCCCTCAGATGGGTGTGCTCCTGGTTGATATGAACTATTCCGGGATTGAGCGCATGCTGGAGCAGATCAATACGGCACGGAATGGTCAGTATTACTTCCTCTGCGATCAGCAGGGACAGATTATCTATCATCCTGCCCAGATGCAGATCATGGGCAAGGTCCGCACTGAGGATACAGAAGAGGTCGCAGGTTATAAGGATGGCATCTATGACATGAAGTATGATGGCAAGCGTTCGAGCGTTGTTGTTCGTACCATCTCTTATACCGGCTGGAAACTGATAGGAATCATTCCCAATAAGAGCCTCTATCAGGGTACGGTTGGTAATATCTGGATGATCCTGCTCTTCCTTACACTTACGATCATGACAGCGCTTCTGATCAATCGTTTCGCTTCGATCTACATTTCCACTCCGATCCTGAAACTGAATGAGTCGGTAAAACGATATGAAACAGGCTCGAAGACAGAAGTCTATATCGGAGGCCCGCCGGAGATCCGGCATCTGGGCGCATCGATTGAGAAATCCTATGAAGAGATTGACCGACTGATGAACCGGATTGTCGAGGAGGAGAAGGAACGGCGAAAGAGTGAGATGGATGCATTGCAGAGCCAGATTAATCCGCACTTCCTCTACAACACTCTGGATTCCATCACCTGGATGATCGAGGGAGAGAAGAATGAAGAAGCAAGCTATATGGTTACCCAGCTTGCAAGACTGCTGCGCATCAGTCTCTCCAAGGGAAGAACTGTAATCCCCCTGGGTGATGAGATTCTCCATGCGATAAGTTATATGAATATACAGAAGGTTCGCTATAAGGAGTCCTTCTCAGTGTCCTTCGATGTTCCGAAGGAACTCGAGAATTACTGCATCGTGAAACTGGTCATTCAGCCCCTCTTAGAGAATGCAATCTATTATGGGGTTGAAGGACTTGACGGGGATGGAGAGATCACAGTCAGCGTCCGTCAGGACGGGGACAAGATAGAGATCGAAGTAGCGGACAATGGAATCGGTATGCCGGAGGAGCTCGCAGCGAATGTTCTGACAGACAGCGAGCGTGTCCACAAGAAGGGCTCGGGTGTAGGTCTACGTAATGTCGATACCCGTATTCGCCTCATGTTTGGTGAGCCCTATGGGCTTCGTGTCTGGAGTGAACCGGATGAGGGAAGCAGGATTACAATCGTGATCCCGATGATTCCTTATTCGGAAGCGAACCGGAAGATGCTCGAGGAAGGAGATAGTCATGCCAACAGAACGTAGGAACTTCATAGTGATTGAAGTCCTGCTGGGAATTCTTGCTATCTTCTGCGCTGTTATGCTGGTTCGTGGGAATGTCACACCGAAGATGAAGAAGATTGCCGTGATCCTCGATGACTCTGAAGGCGAGGAATGGAATGCCTTAAAGCACGGTATGAGAGAAGCTGCGCTGGAAGAAGGGATTACCCTGGATTTCGTTGGAACGGATCATTTTGAAACGGTTGCGGAAGAAGAGGAAGTATGTAAAGCAGCGATCGAAGATGGGGCAGAAGGTCTGGTGGTATATCCCTTCATCGGGAATGATGGGGAGGAACTGACAGCGGGCAGCGTTCCCTATGTGGCAGTGAAATCCAGGAATGCTTCCTTCCCGGTGGTCGAAGCGGACAATTACGCGATGGGAGAGAGCCTGGCACAGGCAATCCTCGAGGATTACAGTGGGAACTTAGAGGCGAAGAAGGTTGGCTTTATCCTGAATAATAAGAATGATGAGGCCGAGTCAGAGAGACTTCGTGGGATTCAGGATACACTGGAGAACAGCGGCTATAAGACCCTCTGGTTCTTCGGCAGTGAGCCCACAAAGACTGCCAATCAGATTTCTGACTTCACTGAGGAAGTAGACATTATCATCGCTCTGGATGACGGGTCGCTTTCGCTGGCGGGAGAGCTGTCTTCTAACCGCAAACTCCATGGCGCGGTCGTCTATGGAATCGGAAATTCTGCATCGAATTTCTATTATCTGGACACAGAGGCCATCCGGGCCATTACGGTTCCGGATATGTTTCAGATGGGCTATCACAGTATCATGTCCATTTCGAAACTAACCAGCTTCCCGAGCCGAAAGCCGGGGGATACTGTGGTTAAATATAATACGCTTCGCCAGAAGGATCTCTTCCTTCCGAAGAATCAGGAAGTGTTATACGGACTGGGACTGAATTCCTAGAAGGGGATTTATGAAGAAATTAAGGGCATCTTCGAAGGTGGGACACAATTCAAAGATAGGACACAATTCTCAGATGGGACAGAATTCTAAGATGGGACACAATTCTAAGATGGGTCATGGCCTTTGGATGGGACATGATCTTAATATAGGGGGACGGAGTGCAGGAAAGTGCCTGCTGGCACTGGGCCTTACTTGCGCATTGTCCTTAGGACTTGTCTCCTGTGGACAAAAGGATGCTGCAAAAACCGATACGCTGAAGATCGGTCTTACGGTCTATGATGACTCGGATACCTTCTTGTCACAGATCACGGAAGAGATCAGAAGCCGTGCCAAGGAAGATTCGGGTCCAATGAAGATTACCGTGAGCGCCAAGGGGGCTGATGGAAGTCAGAGAACTCAGGATGAACAGGTGGAAGAACTGATTGCCAGTGGCTGTAACATCCTGTTTGTAAATCTCGTCGATCGGACGGATCCATCGAATATCATAGATCTTGCAAGAGATAATAATGTTCCCATCATCTTCTATAACAGAGAACTTGTTAAGGAAGACCTGATGCAGTGGGACAAACTCTATTATGTCGGAGCGAAGGCGGGTCAGTCTGCAGAACTGCAGGGCCAGGAGATTGCAGCATATATTGCTGCACATCCGGAAGTGGATTCCAATGGCGATGGCAAGATTCAGTATGTCATGCTGAAGGGAGAACCTGGTCACCAGGATGCAATCATTCGTTCAGAGAAGGTGGTAGAAACCCTGCTTGCAGAGGGGGTGGAACTTGACAAGCTCTCCTACGAAGTAGCCAACTGGAGCCGTGCTCAGGCAGAGAACAGAACCAGCCAGCTGATTAGTGAGTATCATGGACAGATCGAACTTCTCATCAGTAATAATGACGATATGGCCTTAGGTGCAATGGATGCCTATGATCAGTCCAACATGACCCAGAATGGTCGCCCGGCCATCTTCGGAATCGACGGAACCAAGGAAACTCTCGAGGCAATTCGTGCCGGTAAGGTGCAGGGAACCGTCATGAATGATGCAACCGGTCAGGCAGATGCCATGATGGACCTGGCAGAGCGGATCTTTCAAGGGAAAGACCTGTCTAAGCTTCCCCTGCTGAATGGAAAATATATCTATATCGATTACACAATTCCCCAGGAAAACTAAATTTTAAAAACTTTGTTGACAAGATAGGATCTTCTTGCTATATTTACTACGGCAGACGTAGTACGACAGTCGATACAACGCGTGACAATGCAACGATAGATAATACAACGAGAGACAATGTAACGCGTGACAATGCAACGACTGACAAAGAGGAGGAGATCTATGGTTGAGATCAGTAGTGATGTCATCCGCGGATATAACGATACGATGATCCTCTATCTCCTGTTGGAACAACCATCTTATGGTTATGAGATCTCTAAGAGAATCTCAGAGATGACCGGAGGGCTCTATAAGATCAAGGAGACAACCCTTTATTCGGCCTTCAATCGAATGGAGAAGAATGGACTCGTGACTTCGTTTTATCAGGCAGCGGAGAACGGGAAACGCAGAACCTACTACAGCATCACAGAGAAGGGCAGAGCCTTCTATCAGAGTAAGACAGAAGAGTGGGAGCTTACCAAGAACGTAGTAGAACATTTCATCCGTAAGGGATAATGAGTGTAAACAGTGGAATAATAGACAGTGATTCTCTATGGAGGAGAAGTTATGAATACAATAAAAAATTATCTGGAATCCATGTTTGCCCAGCTTCCGAATACACCGGAAGTATGGAAAGCCAAGGATGAACTATGGCAGATGATGGAAGACAGATATACAGATCTTATTGCAGATGGTAAGACAGAGAATGAGGCGGTTGGGGCAGTTATCGCTGAATTCGGTAATCTGGATGAACTTGCGGAGACACTTGGTATCCGTGGTGCCATGAATCAGGCACCTCAGTATCAGGCAAGTATCCTCTCTGCAAGCGATGCCTTCCAGCTGATTAAGGATAAATCAAGAGCAAGCCTGATCAATGGCATCGCAGTTTTACTCTTTATCTGTTCCGTTATGTCACCGGTGGTATTTTCGTCACTTTCTATTGGAGAGAATTCCGGAACCCTTGGCGTTGTAGGAATGTTCGTTATGATTGCAGTCGGTGTAGGCCTTGAAATCTATCAGAATACGATGATTGGAAAGTGGAAGTATATCCATAATCAGCCCTGCCAGATCGATGCAGATACTGCAAGTCAGGTCTATAACGAGATGGAGAGCTTCCGAGGAACCGCAGCAATCATGAAGATGCTTGCAGTTGCTCTGCTTGTGCTCTGTGTGACTCCTACGATCCTTAGTTCAACCCTCCAGGATGCAGGCTATAGATCCAGTATTGGCGTAGTTTTCATGTTCCTTTTTATTGGTCTGGGAGTCATGATCCTTGTAGCAGTGGACGGAAGAGAGAAGGCTTATAAGGAACTTGTGAACCTGAATCCACAGTCAACGATTGCTGGAAGTTATGTACCGAATTATGGGGAAGACGTTATCTATCACAGTACAGCAATGACAGCATTTATGCAGGTCTTCTGGCCGACAGTTACCTGTATCTATCTGAGCTGGAGCTTTCTTACCTTTGATTGGCATATCAGCTGGGTGATCTGGCCCATTGCCGGCCTTATCTTTGCTTTGCTTAAGAATCTCTTTGGTACGGAGGTAAGACGATGAATAATTACAAGATTGACTACAAGAAAGTTACTTTATTTAAGGCGATTTATCTTCCCATCATAACCGTCATTACGAGTATCTGTATTTTGATCGGGACCGGTGCCTTTGTATCGAACGGTGCAGTCCGGTTCTTTGGAATTCATTTATCTCCTTTTGGAGACAGTCAGATTGGTGGCGGTAAAGTAGTATTAACGGAAGAGGAACTTAACGATTCTTTTGATCGTATTCATGTAGATATTAGTGCAGGAAATCTGATGATTAAGGAAGGGGACTTATCCGTAAGATACGAAGGAGTTAAGACGTTTTCTCCTAAGATCAAGGTAGAGGATGGCGTTCTGAAGATTGTCCAGGATCCGGAGACGAAAAACCCCTTTGGCAAGAATGGCAATATCGGAAATGTAACAATCTGCATACCTGCCGGAAAAGAACTGAAGAGCATTGATGGTAAGCTGGGTTTTGGTGATCTTAACGTAGAGCATGTTACTGCAGAGAAGATCAGCGTAAACATGAGCGCAGGAGATCTTGTGGTGAAGGATGCAGGTATGGATGAACTGCATGCAGATCTCTCCATGGGAGACATGACCCTGAAGGATCTAACTCTCGGTTCGGCTACAGTATCGATGAGCATGGGAGATCTGGAAGCGAAGGGAATTACCTTTCAGACCTTCAATGCGTCCATGAGCATGGGAGACATCGATCTGGACAGTGCCGTCTCTCTTCTGGATGCAAGCATGGACATTAGCACATCCATGGGCGAAGTAGAGGTGAATCACAATGACACGGGAAACCATTATAGCAGGAAAGGAAGCAGTGATCTTAACCTGACCCTGGATAATAGCATGGGTGACATCGAAGTCCGTTGGTAAGTGTATATTTCTAAAAGCTCGTTTGTCTGCTATAATCAGACCTGACTATAGGTATTTTGCGTAAGACGAATGCGGGCTTTCATGAGTAAATCTTTTGTTCGTCTGGATCCGACCATTCTTCAGAAAGGAATGTACCCGGATTCAGACCTTTTTTATCTGAATCAGGACAAGCCGCTGTTGTTATGCAGGGGTGGTTCGCTCATTGATAACATGGCGATGAACCGGTTGCGCTATATCGCGTCCATCGGCCAGCAAATCTATGTCAGTGAAGAGACCGCTCGTAATCTCGAACACCAGGCGCAGTTTTTTCTCAAAGAAGACAAGGAAGCTGCGGCCAGGTATGAAGAGACTGCAAAAGCATGCAGTGGCTTTCTTCATGAGGTAAAGGAGAGCGGTCAGGTCAATATGCAGGCGGTAGTGAAGCTTGTGTCCATGACCGGGAGCATCCTTGAGAATGCAGATGTATCCTTCCTCCTGCAGTACACCCATTTTTTGGATGAGATGGATAATGCCCTGCAGGGACATTCGACGGATGTTGCAGTTCTGAACGGAATGATGGGCAAGTGGCTCGGTCTTCCGGAAGAGGATATTAAGCGACTGGTGATGGTGGGTTTCCTGCATGATATCGGTAAGCTTAAGGTGCCGGATAAGATCCTTAACAAACCAGGCAAGTTCACTGCAGAGGAATTCGAGGTCGTTAAAAAGCATCCGATCTATTCCTATGAGATCTGTAAGCAGTCGGGCATCGATGATGAAGAGATTCTTATGGGTGTTCGTCAGCATCATGAGAGACTAAATGGCACCGGTTATCCTGACAAGCTTGTGGGAGACGATATCGGGGCTTATGCAAGAGTTACCGCAATCTCTGACATCTATGATGCTATGGTTTCGGAACGGGTCTATAAGAAGGCCTCCACGCCGTTCGAAGTCTTAGAGGATTTCTACCTGGAACAGTTTGCCAACTTAGATATTAGATATGTCAACCTTTTCATGGACCATATGGTCAATGAACTGAATGGCAAGTATGTCATCCTGTCGGATGGCAGCATGGGGCAGATTACCTATATTGATAAGCAGAATGTAAGGTCACCCATTATCAGCGGTGCCAATGGCGTTATACAGACATCGCCGGATACCGTACAGGTTGTGGCCGTGTGTGGTGCGATTATTTAAAAGAAAGAGGATTACGATGGCAAAGATCAGACCATTTCGGGCGATTCGCCCGGCGGAGGGCTATGCAGACAGGATTGCGGCCCTCCCTTATGATGTTTACAACACAGAAGAAGCAAGAGCAGCAGTAAAGGGCTGTCCGGATTCCTTCCTTCGCATCGATCGTGCAGAAGTGAACTTCGAACGTGGAACAGATCCCTATTCTGATGAGGTCTACAAGAAGGCACATGACCTGCTCTGGAAGATGGTGGATGATGGCAAGTTCGTTCGTGAAGAAGCAGATGCTTACTATCTCTATGAACTGACCATGGATGGTCGTGTGCAGACCGGTATTGTCTCTCTGGCATCCATTGATGATTATCTGAATGGTGTGATCAAGAAGCACGAGAACACTCTTGAAGCCAAGGAAGAAGATCGTATTCGCCATGTGGATACCGTGAATGCCCAGACGGGCCCCATCTTCCTCGCATATCGTGCCAACAGCGTTCTTCGCCATATCGTTTCGAAAACGAAGACCGAAGAGGGAAGTCTGCTCTATGACTTCAAGTCTTTGGATGGCATAAGACACAGAGTCTTTAAGATCTCTTCCAAGGAAGATCTCCTGACCATCGAGAAGACCTTCTCTGAGGTAAATGAGATCTATATCGCTGATGGTCATCATCGCGCAGCATCTGCAGTGAAGGTTGGCCTCAAGAGAAGAGAAGCACATCCCGGCTATACCGGTGAGGAAGAGTTCAATTACTTTTTATCTGTTCTCTTCCCGGATGAAGAACTGAAGATCTTAGATTATAACCGTGTTGTGAAGGACCTGAATGGGCTCGATTACGATGAGTTCCTTGCCAGCCTCATGTTCAACTGTAAGGTAGATCCCATTCTTGAACTGGGTGGCTTTGCCCAGAGAGATGCCTCCGATCCAAGAGAGGCGCAGGCCTTTAAGCATCACCAGTTCCTGGAATCCACCGTTCGTCCTACGAAGAAGGGACAGTTCTCTGTCTATGTGAATGAGCGCTGGTATCTATGCGAATTCCTTCCAGAGTGCAATTCGACGGATCCCGTGGAAGGACTCGATGTACAGAAATTACAGAAGTATGTCTTAGAGCCGGTTCTTGGGATCTCTGATCCCAAACGTGACCCGAGAATCGACTTTATCGGTGGTATCCGTGGTCTCGAAGCTGTCGAAGATCGCTGTGAAGTAGACTGCGAGGCAGGTTTTGCCATGTATCCGACTTCCATTGATGAACTTTTCGCTGTGGCAGATGCAGGACGTCTGATGCCTCCCAAGTCCACCTGGTTTGAACCCAAACTTCGCAGTGGACTCTTCATCCACGAACTGGATTATTAAGAAATGAGAGGTTATTGAACAATTCATTATGGTAAGTTCTATGACATTCCTGACAGCAGATGTGCCGGCAACGATTGAGAACATGAAGGATATATCCTCCACGGAAGATCTGAAGGATATTGCAGAGACTGCAACAACGGACATTAAGACCGGAGCTTTTCAGAAGTGGATCGAAGGGATGATGCCCTCCGCTCTGTCCTTCTTCTGGTCTGTAGTGATCGCGCTGATCGCGTGGTTTATCGGCGTCAGGATTATCCATCTTGTACGTGGAATCGTCCGTAGAAGTTTTATTCGTCATGAGGTGGAAGAGGGCGTTCGTACTTTCGTAGACAGTCTTCTTCGCATTGTGCTCTACCTTTCCCTGATCATCGTTATTCTCAACATCTTTGGATTCGAGACGACTTCCGTATCGGCAGCGGTTGCATCCTTAGGCGTGACCATCGGTCTTGCGATGCAGGGTTCCCTGTCCAACTTCGCAGGTGGTGTGCTGATTCTGGTTCTGCATCCCTTCCGTGTCGGTGATTACATCGTGGAAGACAGTCATGGGAATGAGGGTACTGTTCAGTCAATCAGTATCTTCTATACGAAGCTGGTTACCCTGGATAACAGGGTTGTTGTTATTCCCAATGGTACACTTGCGAATTCTTCCCTTACGAATGTAACGGAATGCGATTTCCGCATGATCGACCTTACGGTTGGTATCGCTTACAGCGCTGACCTTCGAAAGGCCAAGGAGATTCTCTCGAAGCTTGTGGAAGAGGAAGAAGGAAGAATTGCAGATAAGCCGTCTTCTGTCTTCGTAAGAGAACTGAACTCTTCTTCTGTAGATCTGGGATACCGTTTCTATGTCAGGATGAGTGATTACTGGAAGATTCGCTGGGACATGAATGAGAAGATCAAGCTGGCATTTGATGAAGCCGGGATCGAGATTCCCTTCCCTCAGCTTACCATTCACAATGGAGATTCTGCAGAGTAGGACTTCGCGTAAGAAGCTTCCCATGCACGCGATTTTATAGAATACGAATTAAGGAGTATATGTTTACATGAGAATTCCTGAGAGCTATGAACTGATCCGTAGAGAGGACCTGACCGGAATCCATTCCACAGGTTATCTCGTACGTCATAAGAAGACCGGCGCCCGTCTCGCCCTCATTGAGAATGGGGATGATAATAAGGTCTTCTATATCGGATTTCGTACACCACCCACCGATTCTACCGGTGTGGCACATATCATTGAACATACAGTGCTTTGCGGTTCAGAGAAGTATCCGCTTAAGGATCCCTTTGTCGAATTGGTGAAGGGCTCTCTCAATACCTTCCTCAATGCGATGACCTATCCGGATAAGACGGTCTATCCTGTGGCAAGTACCAATGATAAGGACTTCCACAACCTGATGGATGTCTATATGGACGCGGTACTTCATCCCAATATCTATGATATTCCGGAGATCTTCCTGCAGGAAGGCTGGCATTATGAGATGGAGAAGGAAGATGGAGAACTTACCCTGAATGGTGTCGTCTATAACGAGATGAAGGGGGCTTTCTCCAATCCGGATGATGTGCTCTCCAGACAGGTCCTGAATTCCCTCTTCCCGGATACGACGTATGGGTTTGAATCCGGTGGTGATCCCAAGGTAATACCGGAACTTACCAGAGAGGCTTATCTGGACTTCCACAGAAGATACTATCATCCTTCGAATTCCTACATCTATCTCTATGGAGACATGGATTTCGAGGAGAGACTCGATTATCTCGATAAGGAATACCTGTCCAAATATGATGCCTTAGAGGTGGATTCTGCCATCCGCCGTCAGGAAGCTTTCAAGGAACCTGCGATCATTCATGCCAGGTATTCGGTATCGGAAGACATGGATCCCAAGGGTGAGTCTTATCTCTCTCTTAATTTTGCAGTGGGCGATACTCTGGATGAAGAATTGGTTGCCGCTTTTGATGTATTAGATTATGCCCTGATCTCCAAACCGGGCGCGCCTCTTCAGAGAGCCCTTTTGCAGAAGGGAATCTGCAAGGATGTCTTCGGCGGTAATGACAGCGGAACCCTGCAACCTGTATTTTCCATTACGGCCAAGGGAACGGATCTTGATAAGAAGGATGAATTCCTTTCAACGGTTCGTGGAGTATTAGAAGAGCAGGTGAAGAATGGCATTGATACCAAGGCGATTGATGCATCTCTTAACAGCTCTGAATTCCGTTTCCGTGAAGCAGACTTTGGTGGCTATCCCAAGGGGCTGATCTATGGCCTGGACCTTCTGGATACCTGGCTCTATGACGATGATAAGCCCTTTGACACCCTCTATACCATTGATGTATTAAACAAACTTCGCAAGAAGAATGGTACAGGCTGGTTCGAAGAGCTGGTAGAGAGATATCTGATCCACAACACGCATTCTTCTCTTGTTATGGTAGAAGCCGTCCCCGGTCTTACTGTGCAGGAAGACGAAGAACTGAAGAAGAGCCTTGCAGAGAAGAAGGCCGGCTTCAGTGCTGAAGAGAAGAGAGAGATCGTGAAGCGTACAGAAGAACTCAAGGAATTCCAGTCGAAACCCACACCGGAAGAAGACTTAGCGAAGATTCCTCTTCTCTCCAGAGAAGATCTGAAGAGAGAGATTCGCCCCCTGACAGGCAAGCTGAAGCAGGTGCATGGGGTAGAGGTACTTCACAGTGATGTGGAGACCAATGGAATCATCTATCTGAATGAGGTCTTCCGTAATGTGCGTCTGTCGGTGCATGATCTGCCCAAGCTCGGATTCATGCTTCGAGTTCTGGGACTGGTAGATACCGAGCGCTATAACTATGAGGAACTCTCTGACGAGATCAATTCCCGTCTGGGTGGACTTACCATCGTGGCACAGCCCATGACCAATCAGGATGGTAAGGTGGAACTGACGGTACAGGCCAGAGCCAAGATGCTCCCTGGTAAGGAGAAGGATGCGGTTGATCTCTTCAACCAGATTCTCTTCCATTCCAACTTCTCTGATGCACAGCGTGTGAAGGAAATCTTACTGCAGGAGATTAGTGGACAGCAGGCTTCCTTCCAGTCTTCCGGTCATATGACAGCTGCAACCCGTGCCATGTCTTACTTTT
Source organism: uncultured Lachnospiraceae bacterium (assembly GCA_900316625.1). GTDB lineage: Bacteria > Bacillota > Clostridia > Lachnospirales > Lachnospiraceae > Lachnocurva. The sequence continues at coordinate 34,712 of ONDO01000010.1, forward strand.
CGGACCGTGCAGCCATGAGTGATGCCCTCTTCGGTATTACCTATTATGAATATCTGAAGGCATTCGAGGCCGACTTCGATGCGATGCTTATGGATTTCCATAAGAAGAGCCTCGAGATGCTCCTCCTGATCTTCCGTCCGGAGAATCTCTTTGTCTCTGTAACAGGAAGAGATGCTGCCTTCCTTGAGACGGCCGAGGAGATTCCTGTTATTATGGCCTGCCTGGCTGCCGGAGATCAGAAGCTTGCCCAGGATTCCCTGGATCTTCTGGACATCAAGGATCCTGCCGAAGAGAATCCCATCGAGCTCTTACAGAAGCTTCATACCCTTGCTGCTCCTCAGGAAGGACCTTCCAAGGATCTCTATCGTGGTAAGCAGATGAATGAAGGTTTGAAGACACCGGCTCAGATTCAGTATGTCTGCCGCGCAGGTGATCTCAATATGGTAGGGCAGAAGTACACTGGCGCCATGCGCATTCTAAAGGTTATTCTCGGTTATGATTACTTCTGGGTGAATATCCGTGTCAAGGGCGGTGCTTATGGCTGCATGTCCCAGTTCAAGGATGATGGAGAGATGTACTTTGTCACCTATCGTGATCCTAATCTCGAAGCCTCCCTTGATGTCTTCTCGAAGACTCCGGAATATCTGGAAAGCTTCAATCCGGATGAGAGAACCATGACCAAATATATCATTGGAACCGTTAGCACATTAGATACTCCGCTTACTCCTTCCCTTGCAGGCTTAAGGGATCTGACCGCTTTCATGAGAGGCAGGAGTGAGGCTGAGTTACAGGCACGTCGTAATGAAGTCCTCGATGCGACGGCAGCGGACATTCGGGCCCTGGCAGACACCATTCGTCAGGTATTGAAGGAAGGTTACATCACTGTAATCGGTAATGAAGGCAAGATCGAAGAAGCGAAAGATCTCTTCTCTGAAGTAAGAAACCTTCTTTAATCAATCCTCTAGGAAAAGGAGATCCATGGATCAGTTATCAAACAGTAACTTCAAATCCGGCTATGTCACCATGATCGGCCGCCCCAATGTAGGTAAGTCAACCCTCATGAACAAGCTGATCGGACAGAAGATCGCCATCACATCCAATAAGCCACAGACGACCAGGAATCGCATCAAGACGGTCTATACGGATGAGGAAAGGGGACAGATTGTTTTCCTTGATACACCAGGTATTCATAAGGCAAAGAACCGTCTGGGTGAATATATGATGGATATCGTTCGTCGTACCTTAGGGGATGTCGATCTTGTCCTCTGGCTGGTAGAACCCAAGCCTAATGTAGGGGCAGAGGAGAGGAAGATTGCAGAGACCCTTTCCCATATTGATCAGCCGGTGATCTTAGTGATCAACAAGGCAGATACCGTCAGTCGCGATGCCCTTCTTCCGGTCATCATGGCATGGAAGGATGCAGGAGATTTCGCAGAGATCGTACCCGTCTCTGCATGGAAGGGTACGGGTTGTGATGATCTTGTGGATACCATCTTCAAGTATCTTCCCTACGGCCCCATGTTCTATGATGAAGATACCGTTACAGATGAGACAGAGCGAGAGATCGCAGCAGAAGTGATCCGTGAGAAATCTCTCTATGTTCTTCAGGATGAGATTCCGCATGGTATTGCAGTAACCATTGAGAAGATGCATGAAAGACCCGGCAAGAAGCTGGTGGACATCGAAGCTACAATCTACTGTGAACGAGAGTCCCATAAGGGAATCATCATCGGTAAACAGGGGAGTATGCTGAAGAGAATCGGAAGCGATTCCCGTTATGAACTCGAGAAGATGCTCGATATGAAGGTGAATCTCAAGCTCTGGGTCAAGGTTCAGAAGGGCTGGAGAGATCAGGAATCTTCACTGAAGAAATTCGGATACCGAAAGACGGAAGATGAATAATAATCTCTTATTACATGGATGTGTGATCTCGTCCATGGCGATGGGTGAAAATGATAGAAGAATCCTTCTTTTGACCCGGGAGAGGGGGCTGATCTCAGCCTTCGCCCGTGGAGCAAGGAGACAAAGCAATGCGCTTGGGGCAGCAACGAATCCCTTTACCTTCGGTGCTTTTGAAGCCTTTGAAGGCAGGAATTCCGTAACGGTCGTGCGCGCTGAGGTTCAGGAATATTTCCGCAGTCTGATGACGGATCTCGATAATGTCTACTATGCTTCTTATTTCTTAGAAGTGTGTGAATACTATGGAGAACCCGGAGTAGACGAGACAGATCGACTGAATCTGCTCTATGTTACCTTGAGGGCTCTGGAGAAGGGAGTGATACCGAGACAGCTGATCCGCAGAATCTTCGAACTTAGAACTCTCTATATTAATGGTGAGTACCCGGATGTCTTCTCCTGTACGGAGTGTGGCTCCAGAGAGAATCTAACCATGTTCTCTCTACGGAATCGCGGTATGATCTGCAAGGAATGCCAGTCGAAAGAAGATGGCGGTCTGTTTCCGGTGTCAGAGTCTCTGCTCTATGCTCTGCAGTTGATTCTGAGCGCTCCCCTGGAGAAGTTGTATTCCTTCACATTAGGGAAAGAATCCATGGAAGAATTCGAGCGCCTCATGAGAGCCTATCAGCGTAGATACGGTGAACATAAGTATAAGTCACTGGACTTCCTTACGAATTCTTGAACTGCCTTCTGCTTCAGTGTATAATGTCCGATAGTTTGTAAGAAGCCCTATCGTTTAGAAAGATCGTTAATGAGTACAGATAAGAAAAGAAAAAAGAGAACGGCAACACCGGCTCTGAATCATCGACAGAAGAAGAGACTTCAGGAGCTGAAGAGAAGAAGGAATCGCGTTCTTGTTCTTCTGCTTGTCGTGATCCTTATCCTTGTCATCGCAGGATACCTTCTGGTAAGTAAGTTAGGTTCTATAATGCGCCCTAAGGCAGATCAGACGACCTTAAGCGTTGATTCGAAGGGTAAGATCCGCCTGGAAGAAGTCATCGATCTGTCCGAAACGGATGGAAATAAGGGCGACCTGAAGGACTTCGTGAAGTCCGCTATAGACAAGTACAATGCCAAGTCGAAGAAGGATGTACGCCTTCTCCGTTTCGGCAATGTAGACGGCAAGGCATATGTGGAAACAGAATATCCGGATGATGAAACCTATCAGAAGTTCACCGGTTACCAGATCTTCAGTGGAAGCATTAAGGAAGCCAGGAAAGAGGGATATACCTTCTCAGACGCCCTTCTGAACGTGAAGGACGGTATTGCAAAAGACGGCGATTACGCTGATAATGCCAGCGTACAGGCAGAGGATGATCTGAAGGTACTTATCCTTCGTGAAAATATACGTGTTAAGGTTGATGGAGAGATTGTCTATGTCTCCAGCGCCAGCACCCGGTTAGAGAGTGAGAATATCGTGAAGATCAGCCCTGCTGATGGAAATGTTGATGCATCAGAACTGGTATATATCATCTATAAGTAATTTTTACATGAGTTAGGAGAGAGGATACTACAATGGAAAAGACGATGGAGAAAATCGTTGCTGTAGCAAAGTCCCGTGGATTCGTATTCCCGGGTTCTGAAATCTATGGCGGACTGGCCAATACCTGGGATTACGGCCCCCTTGGCGTCGAACTGAAGAACAATGTCAAGAAGGCATGGTGGCAGAAGTTTGTACAGGAAAGCCCTTACAATGTAGGTGTTGATTGTGCAATCCTCATGAATACCCAGACCTGGGTTGCTTCCGGACATATCGGTGGTTTCTCTGATCCTCTGATGGATTGTAAGGAATGCCATGAGCGTTTCAGAGCAGATCAGCTGATCGAGAACTTCGCTAAGGAGAAGGGCATTGAGCTCGAGTCTTCCGTAGACGGCTGGTCTAATGAAGAGATGCAGAACTGGATCAACGATCACAATGTACCCTGCCCTAGCTGTGGAGCGCATAACTTCACTGATATCCGTCAGTTCAACCTCATGTTCAAGACCTTCCAGGGTGTTACCGAGGACGCTAAGAACACGGTTTACCTTCGTCCTGAGACCGCTCAGGGTATCTTCGTTAACTTCAAGAATGTACAGCGTACCTCCCGTAAGAAGGTTCCCTTCGGAATCGGTCAGATAGGTAAGTCCTTCCGTAACGAGATTACCCCTGGTAACTTCACCTTCCGTACCAGAGAGTTCGAGCAGATGGAACTCGAGTTCTTCTGCAAGCCTGGTACCGACCTTGAGTGGTTCGGGTACTGGAGAGGTTTCTGCCGTGACTGGCTGCTCTCCCTCGGCATACCGGAAGACCATATCCGTCTTCGTGACCATGATCCCGCTGAACTTGCATTCTATTCCAAGGGTACTACCGATATCGAGTACACCTTCCCCTTTGGCTGGGGTGAACTCTGGGGTATCGCAGATCGTACGGACTACGATCTCGGCCGTCATGCAGAAGTTTCCGGACAGGATCTTACTTACTTCGATGACGAGACCAATGAGAAGTATCTTCCTTACGTAATCGAGCCTTCACTGGGTGCTGACCGTGTCGTTCTGGCTTTCCTCTGCGAAGCCTATGACGAAGAGAACATCGGAACCGAGGAGAAGCCTGACATCCGTACCGTTATGCACTTCCATCCCGCACTGGCACCCATTAAGATTGCGGTTCTGCCTCTTTCCAAGAAGCTAAGTGAACCTGCAAGCGAGATCTACCAGCAGCTTGCCAAGAAGTACGCATGTGACTTCGATGATCGTGGCAATATCGGTAAGCGTTATCGTCGTGAAGACGAGATCGGTACTCCTTTCTGCGTAACCTATGACTTCGATTCTGAAGAAGACCATATGGTAACCGTACGTGACCGTGATACCATGGATCAGGTACGTATTCCCATCGCAGAACTGGATGCATATTTCGCTGATAAGTTCACATTCTAATGGCAGAATCCGTCTTTTCTTCGGAAATATAAGGCAGACTTAAGAGGGGCGTCTCCGTGATGGAGGCGCCTTTTTAGAAGAAAGAAGGCAAATAGGAATAAGATATGAATCTGGAAGAAAAGTAAGGAAGCAGCATGTAGTGCGTATTCACCTTAGATTTGGGAATGCTCCCAATAGAAATGAGTTTGTATGTCCATGTATGACCTGAGTGGAAGTATCACACTGAAGAAGGGAGAAGGTAGAACCCTTAAGTCCGGCGGTGCCTGGATCTATGATAATGAGATTGATTCCTGCCAAGTAAAGGAGAATGGTGGCATTGTAGAAGTGCACGATTTCGATGATTACTTCCTGGGATATGGTTTCATCAACATGAATTCCAAGATTCGTGTACGCATGCTGTCCCGTTTCCGCACAGAAGCAATCGATGCTGCCTTCATGAGAGACAGGGCAAGAGAAGCCTGGGAGTATCGAAAGGCAGTGGTAGATACCTCTTCCGCCTGCCGTCTTATCTTCGGTGAAGCGGACTTCCTGCCTGGTCTTGTCGTGGATCGTTACGAAGATCTGCTGGTATTCCAGTCTCTTGCTCTTGGCATTGACCGCCTGAAGAGAGACATCTTAGAAGGTCTTGTTCTTGCCATGAGAGAAGATGGAATCAGGATCCGTGGTATCTTCGAGAGATCGGATGCGCCGGTTCGCAAGAAGGAAGGTATGTATCCTCACAAGGGCTGGTACTATCTCCTGTCTGATGGAGAGGAGAAAGTAGAGGACCCGGAGGATTTTGCAGCAGGCCTTATCTTTGCCGAAGGGCATCCGGATGCAGATTGTCATGTGATCATCAATGAGAATGGCATCAAGTATGACGTGGATGTAAGAGATGGACAGAAGACGGGCTTCTTCCTGGATCAGAAGCAGAATCGATTAGCCCTGCAGGAACTGATTCGTAATATCAAGTCGCAGGACAGTAGAGAACTCGAGGTGCTCGACTGCTTTACCCATATGGGAACCTTCGCACTGAATGCAGGGCTTGCCGGGGCTGATCATGTGACGGGGCTTGATATCTCGGAATATGCGGTAGGTCAGGCGAGAGAGAATGCCATAAGGAATGGCCTGGAGGAGAGAGTAAGCTTCCGTGCGGCGGATGTCTTCGATGAACTTCCAAGACTTCTGGATGCAGGAGAGTCCTACGATATCGTAGTCTTAGATCCACCAGCCTTCACCAAGTCCAGAGAGGCGACTAAGCATGCAATCAATGGCTATCGTGAGATTAATATCCGTGGCCTTAAGTTAGTGAAGAATGGGGGCTATCTCTGCACCTGTTCCTGCTCTCATTTCATGACTCAGGAACTCTTCGAGAAGATGGTAAGAGAAGCGGCAAGATCCGCTCATAAGAGACTGCGTCAGGTAGCTTTCCGCCAGCAGGCATCGGATCATCCGATTCTTCTGAATGGTGATGAGAACTCGAATTATCTCAAGTTCTTCATCTTCCAGGTAGTGGATGAGAAGTAGGCACCCCTATCTGAAAAGCAAGATCCGTGCTATAATAGATAAGATTTTGTGAAAAGACCGAATGTAAGGACTTGTAAGAGTCATAAGGATGCGTTATGTCAGAGAATAGAAAAAAGAGCCCCGTACGGGTGAAGAGAAATAAAATAGTCGTTCTGAGATCCCTGCTCGCAGTGGATCTTATGAGCGTCGTACTTCTCACCGGAGTGGTGGTTCATCATGCAATATCCAATGGAACCTTCTATGAGAAGCCCTCCATGGCGTCTTCTGAAGGCCAGCAGGCAAGCGAAGCAGAGGAAGGACAGGTCCCTGTTGCCTCTTCCGAACAGCAGGTGATCGTTCCGGAGGAAGCCAGGGTGAAGAGTGCGGTAGATCTCGCATCCGAAGAGGATACCTTCGATTATGATGCCGCGAGAGCCTGGCTGAAGGAGAACAGCAATCTCTTCGATGAGAATCAGATTCACAAGGCCAATGATGACAATCATTATGCCCAGTTGTTATATCGCTGGATGCATGATGATTATACCGTCATGAATGCATCAGAGATCAAACTTACGGAAGCTGAGCAGGAGGCGAAGATCCCCCTCTTCGAACAGTGGGATGATCGTTGGGGCTATGCTCCCTATGGTGAGCAGATCATCGGAACCTCTGGTTGTGGACCGACCTGTATGGCTATGATTGCCTGTGGTCTCTTAAGAGATCCCTCCATCAATCCTCAGGTTGTCGCTGAATATGCGCAGAACAATAACCTCTACATGTGGGGTACCGGTACCAAGTGGGATATCTATGAGGACTATAGTGCCAGCAAGGGCATCATCTGTACCGATCTTAAGACGGATCAGAATCTGATCCTGTCAGAGCTTCGTAAGGGATATCCTGTCGTTGTCTCTGTAAGAAGAGGAATCTTCACCTATGGTGGTCACTTTATTGTCCTGACCGGAATCGATGATGAGGATTATATCACCATGAACGATCCTATGAGCATCGAGCACAGTTCCCGTACCTGGAAGTTATCCGAATTCTCGGACCAGATCAAGAACACCTGGAGTTTCCACATCTGATTCTATGAAGAGACTGAAGCCAGTTACCATATTCATCATCATCTGTGCCTGTCTGGCGGGAGGACTCTTACTCTCTGCCTTCCCGGATGTATCTAAGAAGGATGTCAGATACTACAAGGAGGAAGAGGGCAGTCTGCTCTTAGATAGGGTTCCCAACTCTTATACCAGGCCCGCATTCAAGAGAGGAAGCATCGAACAGATCTGGTATGACACCAAGGATTATGACGATGATCTTGAACCCATGCACAAGTATGCCTATGTTTATGTGCCATATGATTATCAGGTAACGAAGAAGTATCCCATCCTCTACCTCATGCATGGCCATAACGGCAGAGCCGAGACCTGGCTGGGGTCTCCCGACAAGCCGAGCCAGACGAAGAACTGCCTGGACCATATGATCCAGGATGGCGTTATGAAACCCATGCTGGTGGTCTGCATGACCTACTATGATAATAACTTGAATGAGCACACGAGAAATGTAGACCAGGACTTAGTTGAGCCCTTTGGCTACGAACTTATTGACCTCATGAAGGTGGTGGAGAGTGAGTATTCTACTTACGCATCCGGAACTGACAAGGAGGGCCTGATGGAAGGGCGTGACCATCGTATCTTCGGTGGTTTCAGCATGGGTGGTGTAACGACGAATTTCAGGATCTGTGATTCCATGGATTATTTTCGTTACTTCATGCCCTTGTCCGGAACGCTCTATTGGAGCAAGATCTCTGTACCGGATGTGGAATTCGCAGGTGACTATCTGGCAAAGTGCATCGAACAAGAAGGCTATGGGCCGGATGATTTCAGAATCTACATGGCAACAGGAAGCAAGGATTATGCCCTGGTAACCATGGAACGACAGGTGGAATCCATGAAGATGCATGATGAACTCTTCCGCTTTGGAGATCCAGGAGATCGTCAGGTTAATTGCACATATGCCATAGCAGATGGAGAACTGCATGATGCACATGCCAGAATGACCTTCTTTTATAATATTGTTCCGGTACTTGCAAATGAGATGGAGTAGCCCCGAGGGACTGCTCCATTTTTGTAATAGCGTTTAAGTAAACGTATCTCTATTTATTTTCTTTTCTGATCATAAGATCCAGGTCTACATTGCCTGCGATTCCGGGAACCTGTCCGCTCTCGGAATATTGTAGATATTCGTAATGATAGGGAGTCTGGGGGAGCGGCTCGTAATCTGCGCACCACATGGGAATCCCCTTTAGCGCTGCCATATCGAGAAGTCCGGTCTGCCACTTCATATTGGCATAGATCCCAGGCTGATACCCCGCAGCGCGGATGCGGTCTGTGAAGGCGATACTGTTCTTTGTCAGCTGCTCACCACTGATACCGTCGGTTCTGGCGGAATCATCTTCGATGCTCTCCGGATCATAGATCACCTGGAGGTCGATGGGACGCTGGTTCAGGAGCTCTAGAACGTAGTCAGCTTCTTCCACTGCTTCGGTCTCATTTACAGCCTGGGCGAAGAAGTAGACACCTACATCGAGACCCGCTGCCTTGGCACCCTGGTAATAGCTTTCGAAATTCCGGTCTGCATTGAGCCGGCCCTCCATGGCATAGCCACGGTAGGCGATGCGAAGAATGACGAAGTCAATGCCGGAAGCACGAACGGAAGCCCAGTCGATGTCCCCCTGGTGGTGGGAGACGTCGATGCCACGGCGACTCGTGTATCCATCCAGGTCATAAGAGAGGACACCATCATCGAAGTAGCCGTTATGGGTACCTTCCTTTCCCTTGGTGTTCGGGAGAGATTCATCGCTGTAAGGCTGACCGGAGAGATCTGCATCATAGATGGCCTTGCAGCTGTCGTAAACCGACTGGCCATTGTAGAGATAGCCTTTCAGATTCAGCTCATTTTTCGCTGCGGCATCATCTACCACGTAGGAGTGGAATTCGCCCCTGGCATCTAAGAAGCTTAGATTACCGGTGGTTTTCGGGACACCTTCGGATGAGCTTGTGCCTGCGTCAGAACTGTCATTACTTACGGACGGCTCTACATCTTCCTCTTTACCATCATGTCTTACGGCTTGGTCTACATTTCCCTCAGGCTTCTTGTCCTGCCCGGCCCCGAGCGGGTGGCGGATCAATACTATTGCTAGAAGAAGGAAGAATAGCAGCGTAAGAATCAGTAATAATTGTTTCTTCATCTCTCCTCCGAAAGGAATGAGGTGTGTTATCATAGTGACTTGAAAATTATAGCACGGGCATGCAAGTCCCTTGCAACAGGAGAGAAGAAGGAAGAGAAAACGATGAAGATTAAGACAGTGGCAGTCCTGGGAAGTGGCGCGGTTGGCTCCTATTTCGTCTGGGGACTTATGGACAAATGTAAAGCAGACCTCTACGTTCCTGCCAAGGGCGAGAGAAAGGCGCGTCTCGAGACTGAGGGAATCCGGATCAATGGAGAGACCTATCGACCGAGCATCGTAGAACCCAAGGATATCTATGGCGTGGATCTGATCCTGCTGGCGGTAAAGTATAATGCGATAGAGGAAGCAATCGATATGATTGCAGAGATGGCAGATCCCAGACACACGATCATTCTGTCACTGATGAATGGCGTGGATTCCGAGGAGAAGATTGAGAAAGCAATCCATCCGGAGCATCTTCTCTATTCCTTTATGAAGATTCAGTCCACCAGAGTAGGAAGAGAGATCTCTTTCGATCCGGACAGAACGCTTGGACTCTTCTATGGTTATCCGGGAGTGGACAAGGAAGATGGAAGAGAAGATCTTCTGGCCCTGAAGGAACTCCTGTCCGACAGCCCGATTCATTACAACTTCTGTCCGGAGATTATGAAGGATCTCTGGGGCAAATACGCGATGAATATCGCCAATAATCTGGTACAGGCGGTTCTTGATGTCGGCATAGGGGCTTATGAAGATAGTCCTTATGTGAAGGAACTTGGTCAGAAACTTCGAGATGAAGTGGTGGCTGTAGCACATGCCAAGGGAATCGAAATCTCTTCCCTGATGGAAAACCCCATCATGAAGCGCTATGCCAAAAAGAATTCTGCTTACTCTACCCTGCAGGATATCCGTGCCGGCAGAGAGACCGAGATTGAGATGTTTTCAGGTGCTCTCATGCGTATGGGAGCAGAACTTGGGGTTCCTACACCAGTCAACGAGACGGTTTATCTCTTCATTAAAGCGATAGAAGAGAAGAACAAGGGAAAATTCGATTACAGTGATGAGGAATAAGAGCATCAGGGAATAGCAGGTAAGAAACCGGGAAGGATTCTTAGAAGTGAGGCAAGAGATGAAGGATATAACAGAGAAGGTATTCTTAGAATGCGAGAAGAAGAGGACCTTCTGGCTTATGATCATGGTGGCTGGCTGGTATGGCTCTTACACCTTTGTAGAGAGGGGCGGAGTCTTCTGTAATGCGCAGACGGCCAATGTTGTCCTCTTCGGTATGGCAATCGGACAGAGAGACTGGCCCAAGGCACTCTATCTTATGGTTCCGATCGGCGCCTATTTCCTGGGAGCTATGTTCTCAGAAGTTCTGGGAAAATCCATCAAACGATTGGGAATCCTGAGATGGGATACCGTGCTGGTTGGAATTGAAATCGTGGCCTGTATCCTGCTGGGACTCCTGCCTGCGAAGGCACCGGACCAGATCTGCCAGGTGGCGCTGAACTTCCTCTGCTCCATGCAGTTCAATACCTTCCGCCAGGCGGAGGGAACCCCTGCGGCGACGACTTTCGTAACCAATCACATCCGACAGGTGGGTTCGAATCTTGTAAAACTTATCCGGCACCATGAGAATGAAGCGGCGAAGAACAGAGTGATCCTTCATGGTTCCCTACTTCTCTGCTTCCTGGCTGGAGCAATCCTCTGTGCTTTCCTCTGCGAATACTTCGGATATTACACAATCTGGGGCGCCGGCATTATTCTACTGATTGTCTTTGTGCGCCTTGCCTGGGTGGATACGCATACAGAAAAGGGTATGTTAGATCAGGTGCCGAGAGGTCACTGATTGATAAATAGGTCTGACAGTGATAACATCTGAAGTTGAAAGAGGTTATTATGGCCATTCTTAATTATTACCCGAATATATTCTGGCAGGCGTCCGCAGCAATGTTTGATGTCCTTCTGTGCATCTTTCTTGCCCTGCAATACAGGGATGCGTCCCGACAGAATCACCGGTTTCGCATACTGATGTATTGCGTAACAATCTCTTCATGTCTGGATATTCTAAGGGTAGTTCTGGAAGTCAATGCATTCGGTTTTCAGATTCCTTATCTTGTGCTGAGAGTAGCGGCAACTGTAACCCATACGAGTTATGGCCTGATTACTTTCTATTTTGTGCGCTATATCGAGTCTTACGCTTATAAGGATGGATGGAGGACGCTGAACCATGCGATCGAGGGCATATTGCTTTATGTCTATCTCTTCCTCATGGTTATCAATCTCTTCGTTCCGGTTCTTGTCGATGTTGATTACTATACGCATACCCAGTACAGCAAGTTTCTTATGCTGCCGGTCGGTTATGGAATTCCGTTTTATTTCATTATCAGTTCCGGCTTTGTACTGATTCATCACAGAAAAGCACTGAGGGTCAGAGAACGATATACCCTCTACTTCATCTATGCTGTTATGATCTTCAGTGCAACTCTGCAGGCGGTCTTCCCCAACCGAATCCAAATCGTATATTTCCTGGCATCCTTGGGACTCTTCCTCTGCTTCCTCTCTATTGAGACTCCCAACTATAGGAAGCTTCTCTCCATACGGGCCCAGCTTGAGAAGGCGGAGAAGGCTGCAGTTGAAGCGAATCGTCAGAAGACGGACTTCCTTGCCGCCATGTCTCACGAGATTCGTACACCTATGGCTGGTGTTCTTGGAACGGACGACCTGATCCTTCGTGCAACAAGAGATAGCAAGATCAGGGAATATGCAGAGAATATTCATTCTGCAGCTGAGACTCTGCTCTACATCATCAATGATATTTTGGACCTTTCGAACATTGAGAATGGTAGTTTTACCCTGCATGAAGAGACCTATGATCTAGGGAAGATGCTTCATGATCTGGATATTATCGTTCGTCCCAGAGCAGAAGAGAAGGGACTTGATTTTAGAATTGATGTTCCGGAGGATCTGCTGGAGAGACTCTATGGCGATGGTGTTCGCGTAAGACAGGTCATTCTGAATGTCCTGAATAATGCGGTGAAGTATACGCACTCAGGCTCTGTCTCCATGTCCGTTCGACAGCAGTCCCTGAGGAATGGAATCATGCGTCTTCGTTTCACCATTCGTGATACGGGTATCGGTATTAAGGAGGAGGATCTTCCCTATCTCTTCGCTTCTTTCCATCGATTCGACGAAAAGAAGAACCGCCATATTGAAGGTTCCGGTCTGGGACTGTCCATCGTTAAGAATCTGACGGATCAGATGCATGGTGAGGTTCATGTGGATTCTGTATATGGGGTGGGTTCTGTCTTTACGATTGAGCTTCCTCAGAAACTATCCGGTTCCCTAACCATCCGCGAATATCGTGATATGCAGAGAAGAGAACTTGAGATGGAAGGTCCGGAAGAACTCATCCGCGAAGCTGTTGGTAATGTTCTTGTTGTTGATGATAACGCGATGAATCGAAAGGTTATCCGTTCGCTTCTTCTTCGTACAGGTCTCTCAGTAGAAACTGCTGAATCCGGACAGGAATGTCTGAACATTCTTAAAGTACATCATTTTGATATCGTGCTTATGGATATCATGATGCCCGAGATGGATGGTGTGGAGACCCTGCACGAACTTCGAAAACTCCCGGATTGCGGCAGCGGCGATCTGCCGGTCGTGGCACTGACAGCGAATGCAATTGCAGGTGCGAAGGAATCCTACCTGAAGGAAGGATTCGATGGTTATCTGTCCAAACCTGTGAATGTGGAAGCACTTGAGAAGATGCTGTTAGAGAAACTACCAGGTATGATGTGTGAGGAAGGAGGAAGTCATGCATAGAATCTATCCCCATCCAAACATATATTTTGAGCTGGGTGCGGCTTTCTTCGACCTGATCCTGCTGGTTTACCTCTGTATTATAAAGGGCGAGGAGGTAAGACATAAGCGTTTCCGTTATTTTGTTTTGTCGGTTCTGGTGGCGGATGTTCTGGATGTGCTATCCGTCTATTCTCTGGTTTTGAAAGATAAGATACCAGTCTTTCTGATCCTTCTCGTGAATGAGATCGGCTATCTCTTTGCGGCTGCCATGGAGATGTGTTTTGCCTATTATATTGATTCCTATACCAAACCGGAGAACTTACGGAAGGGCTTACGGCAGCGAATCAATGCAGGCATCATGCTGGTGATGACGGCTCTACTCATTGTAAATACCTTCACCCAGGCCATAATCTATATCCCTGCCGACCGGGAAGGAATCATACGAAAACCGCTCTTCTATGGAACCATCGCAGTCATCATTGTCTATTACTTCCTGTATGCGACGATCACGATCCTGATGCATTTCCACAAGTTGTCCCGAAAGCAGAGGGCGGTATTCGGAGTCCTTCTCTTCATGGCTTTCATAGGAATGTTCTCCCAGCTGTATGTTGGTAACCGTTCTCCGATCGCTATGCTCTTAGTATCCTTCGGTATGTATGGTATCTTCTTTTCCTTCGAATCGCCGGACTATCGTGCGCTCATGACGGTACTTGAGGAATTAGATTCTGCAGAGAATAATGCAGAAGAAGCGAGCCGTACCAAGAGTATGTTCCTGGCCAACATGTCCCATGAGATCCGAACTCCTCTGAATGCCATTCTGGGAATGAATGAGCTGATCATCGGATCTGCAAGAGAACCGGATGTCCTCGCCTATGCACAGGGCATGCAGAATTCCGGTCAGGACCTGATGAGGGTCGTAAATGAGATTCTCGATTATTCCAGATTAGATGCAGGAGATGTCAGTCCCATCTATGGCCCATTCTCCCTGTCCTCCATGACCGGTCGTCTCTTCCGCGAGTTCCATCATCATACAGAGCAGAAGCATCTCGCTTTCTATGGAAATGTAGACCAGAATCTACCGGACCGTATCTACGGAGATCAGGAGAATATCACAAGAATTCTGACGAATATTTTAGATAATGCAGTGACCTATACGACATCCGGTTCCATTACCTTTGGCGTCAGAGGATCTACGGAGGCTGAGATTGATGATCTGAAGCGGAAGAAACATGCGAATATGATCCGCCTTGTCTACGAAGATGGAAGCACGGAACTTCATCAGCTAGGTCCTGAAATCGAAGAGCATATTGAGTTCGAACCGCAGACGGAAGTGGACGAGGCCATTGGCGGTGGACTACGCTTCTTTCAGAAGAAAGCGAAGAGAGAACGGCTGAATACCGACCACGCAGAGAATGCCAAGGCAGCATTAGATGTCGCAAGACGTGCGAATATGACCCATATGTATCTGACCTTCGAAGTGTCAGATACAGGTCCTGGTATGGAGATGAAGGACATTCCCATGATGTTCGATTCCTTCCGCAGAATCGCAGTTCGTGGTATCGGAGCTGTCTCTGGTACCGGTCTGGGTCTTACGATCGCGAACAGCCTTGCGAACCTTCTGGGCGGACTGATTAGCGTTCAGAGCAAAGATGGGCGTGGCTCTACATTTCTCCTGGTCTTACCCATTGAAGTGGTAGGTAAGACCAGTGTCGGTGAAGTGAATGCATATCGTAGAACGCACACAGAAGCGGTTGCTGCCAGTGCAGAACAGGGACAGAAGTCTGAAGCTGCTACACAGACAGCGGGCGGCAGCAACCGGGTAACGGGGCAAAAGGGTATGGAGATGGTGGATTGTCGTGTTCTGGTTCTGGATGATAATCCCATGAATCTCAAGGTTGCAGCCGGTCTCCTGAAGGGAATAGTCTCGCAGTATAACACGGTTTCGAATGGAGAGGATGCGCTTCGCATGCTGGAGCAGGGTTCCTATGATCTCGTCATCACGGATCATAAGATGCCGGGAATGTCGGGAGAAGAGTTCTTAAGAGAAGCAAGAAAGCTCTTCCTGAACCCGAATCCCCGTATTGTCCTGATGACAGCGTCTACCCCGGAAGAGGCAAGAAAAGTGGCAGAAAGGGAAGGATTCGATGGCTATCTTCCGAAACCGGTAAGGAAAGAGGAACTCTATCGGGAAGCCGTGAGATCGTATGAGAGAAATCACACCTGATTTCGATATGGTTTCGATATGTTTTCACAATCTCATGTTGAAAGCGGACGAGATTGTGCTAAAATAATATAGCCTACGTGGGCACCTACCCACGCACAAAGGAAACTAATCATTATTTAGGAGGAAAGTACAAATGGCAAAATGGGTCTATACCTTCGCTGAAGGAAACATGTCCATGAGAAACCTTCTCGGTGGTAAAGGTGCAAACCTTGCTGAGATGACTGAAATCGGTCTTCCGGTTCCCCAGGGTTTCACAATCACTACGGAAGCATGTACACAGTACTATGAGGATGGCCGTAAGATCAATGATGAGATTATGGCTCAGACCATGGAAGGTGTTAAGTGGATGGAAGAGAAGAACGGTAAGAAGTTCGGTGATCTTAAGAATCCCCTTCTTGTTTCTGTTCGTTCCGGTGCTCGTGCATCCATGCCCGGTATGATGGATACCATCCTGAACCTTGGTCTTAACGATGATGTAGTTGCAGCTATGATCGCCGGCAACCCTGATCCTAAGTTCGAGCGTTTCGTATACGACTCTTACAGAAGATTCATCCAGATGTTCTCTGATGTCGTTATGGAAGTTGGTAAGAAGTACTTTGAGCAGCTGATCGACAAGATGAAGGAAGAGCGTGGTGTTAAGTACGACATCGATCTTACCGCAGCTGACCTTAAGGAACTTGCTCAGCAGTTCAAGGCTGAATACAAGAACCAGCTTGGTACTGATTTCCCTTCTGATCCCGTAGAGCAGCTCAAGCTCGCTATCGAGGCTGTATTCCGTTCCTGGGATAACCCTCGTGCAAACGTATATCGTCGTGACAACGACATCCCTTATTCCTGGGGTACCGCTGTTAACGTAATGCCTATGGTATTCGGTAACCTGAATGAACAGTCCGGTACCGGTGTTGCATTTACCCGTGATCCGGCAACCGGTGAGAACAAGCTTATGGGTGAGTTCCTCATCAATGCACAGGGTGAAGACGTAGTTGCAGGTGTTCGTACTCCTATGCCCATCGCTCAGATGAAGGAGGAATTCCCTGAAGCTTACGCTGAATTCCTGAAGGTTTGTGAGACTCTTGAGAATCACTACCATGACATGCAGGATATGGAGTTCACTGTTGAGAACAAGAAGCTCTACATGCTTCAGTGCCGTAACGGTAAGAGAACTGCTCAGGCAGCTCTGAAGATCGCTTGCGACCTTGTTGATGAAGGACACAAGACCGAGGAAGAAGCAGTTGCTATGATCGATCCTCGTAACCTTGACACCCTTCTTCATCCTCAGTTCGATGCTGCAGCTCTTAAGGCAGCTACCCCGATCGGAAAGGGCCTTGGCGCTTCCCCTGGAGCAGCTTGCGGTAAGATCGTATTCACTGCTGATGATGCAGTTGCATGGGCAGCTAAGGGCGAGAAGGTTATCCTCGTTCGTCTTGAGACCTCCCCTGAAGATATCACCGGTATGAAGTCCGCTGAAGGTATTCTTACCGTTCGTGGTGGTATGACCAGCCATGCAGCAGTAGTTGCACGTGGTATGGGTGAGTGCTGTGTATCCGGTTGTGGCGACATCAACATGGATGAGGAGAACAAGAAGTTCACCCTTGCCGGTAAGGAATTCCATGAAGGAGACTTCATCTCCATCGATGGTACTACCGGTAACATCTATGATGGCGTTATCAAGACTGTAGATGCTCAGATCGCCGGTGAGTTCGGCCGTATCATGGCTTGGGCTGACAAGTTCAGAACCATGAAGGTTCGTACCAATGCGGATACTCCTACAGACGCTAAGAAGGCTCGTGAGCTTGGTGCTGAAGGTATCGGTCTCTGCCGTACCGAGCATATGTTCTTCGATGCAGAGCGTATTGCAGCATTCCGTGAGATGATCTGCTCTGATACTGTAGAAGAGAGAGAAGCAGCACTTGCTAAGATCCTTCCTTATCAGCAGAACGACTTCGAACAGCTCTTCGAGACCATGGAAGGTGACCCGGTTACCATTCGTTTCCTGGATCCTCCTCTTCATGAGTTCGTTCCTAACACCGAAGATGAGATCAAGGCTCTTGCAGAAGCTCAGGGTAAGTCCGTTGAGCAGATCAAGGCTATCATCGCTGGTCTTCACGAGTTCAACCCTATGATGGGTCATCGTGGATGCCGTCTTACCGTAACCTATCCGGAAATCGCTAAGATGCAGACCGCAGCGGTTATCCGTGCAGCAATCGCTGTTAACAAGAAGCATCCTGAGTTCAACGTAGCTCCTGAGATCATGATTCCTCTCGTTGGTGAGGCTAAGGAATTCAAGTTCGTTAAGGACATCGTTGTAGCTACCGCTGACAAGGAAATCGCTGATGCAGGCGCTACCCTCAAGTATGAGGTTGGTACCATGATCGAGATCCCCAGAGCAGCAATTACTGCTGATGAGATTGCTAAGGAAGCTGACTTCTTCTGCTTCGGTACCAACGATCTTACTCAGATGACCTTCGGCTTCTCTCGTGATGATGCTGGTAAGTTCCTCGGCGCATACTACGATAAGAAGATCTACGAGTATGATCCGTTCGCTAAGCTTGATCAGGTTGGTGTTGGTAAGCTCATGGATACCGCTCTTAAGCTTGGTCGTCCTGTTAACCCTGCACTCCACGCTGGTATCTGTGGTGAGCACGGTGGAGATCCTTCCTCTGTTGAATTCTGCAACAAGATCGGTCTTGACTATGTATCCTGCTCTCCTTACCGCGTACCTGTTGCACGTCTTGCAGCAGCACAGGCAGCTATCGC
>ONDO01000023.1 GCA_900316625.1 uncultured Lachnospiraceae bacterium
CTGACCTGCCTGAGCAAGAATGTTGTTCTTGCTGTAGTTAACCATTTCCTTAGCCATATCGGTATCACGGATACGGGACTCTGCTGCGGAAGTGTTCTCACTGGTGGTATCCAGGTTTGCAATGGTATGCTCCAGACGGTTCTGGATAGCACCAAGCTTAGCTCTCTGAGTAGATACAATATCAATTGCGGACTGTACCTTCTTCATTACAGAACCAGCCTTAGCGAAGGTACTTACGAAAAGGGTACTTCCCTTAACGCCAAGAGCGCTAGCCTTCATGGAGCTGATGTCGATACCAATTGCCTGTCCGGAAAGAGCACCAACCTGAAGGTTCTTACCAGTGAACTTACCATCGAGAAGGTTCATGGTATTGAACTGAGTGGTGGAAGCAACACGGTCGATTTCAGAAGAAAGCTGATTGATCTCAAGCTTGATCTGGTTACGATCCTGGGTAGTGTTGGTGTCGTTAGCTGCCTGAGTAGCAAGTTCATTCATTCTCTGAAGCATGGAGTGAACTTCGTTCAGTGCACCTTCAGCTGTCTGTACTACAGAGATACCATCCTGTGCGTTGGTGGATGCACGGTCAAGACCGCGGATCTGGCTTCTCATCTTCTCGGAGATTGCCAGACCTGCTGCATCATCTGCTGCTCGGTTGATCTTGTAACCACTGGAAAGTTTCTCGGTGGACTTGCCCTGCTGTCCGGTAACGAGACCGAGCTGACGATTGGTGTTCATTGCCTGTAAGTTATGCTGTACTACCATTTTGTTTTCCTCCTTGATTTGGAACGTCCGCTTCATTCCCTGCGGATCTTATATGGGATGTGAACCGTAAGCCAAATGAAGGGTTGTCCGGCATCCTTGCCCCCGATTCACTTGAGTTCTTTTTGCTTACACTCCATATATCGGCCTTCATTGGAAGAACTTTACACCTTTTTTCAAATTTTTCTATTTTTTTGTTAATTCGTCCCTATTTTCCTTCCGCTTTACCAGCCATTCGATTCCCAAGAAAAAAAGACCGGCAGCCGAAGCTGCCGATCTCCTTATGGTTGTGTACTTACGTACCAGGCCTGAATTAGCCGAGGAGAGAAAGAACTCCCTGAGTGGACTGGTTAGCCTGAGCCAGCATCCTGCCTGAGCAAGAATGTTGTTCTTGCTGTAGTTAACCATTTCCTTAGCCATATCGGTATCACGGATACGGGACTCTGCTGCGGAAGTGTTCTCGGAAGTGGTATCCAGGTTTGCAATGGTATGCTCCAGACGGTTCTGGATAGCACCAAGCTTAGCTCTCTGAGTAGATACAATATCGATTGCGGACTGTACCAGCTTCATAGTGGAACCAGCTTTTTGGAAAGAGCTTACCTTCAGCTTGCTGCCAACTTTGCCAAGGCCAAGCTTACTGGACTTCATAGAGCTGATGGAGATGCTGATAGACTGTCCGGAAAGTGCACCAACCTGAAGGTTCTTACCAGTGAACTTACCATCCAGAAGGTTCATGGTGTTGAACTGAGTGGTGGAAGCAACACGGTCGATTTCAGAAGAAAGCTGATTGATCTCAAGCTTGATCTGGTTACGATCCTGGGAAGTGTTGGTGTCGTTAGCTGCCTGGGTAGCCAGTTCGTTCATTCTCTGAAGCATGGAGTGAACTTCGTTCAGTGCACCTTCAGCTGTCTGTACTACGGAGATACCATCCTGTGCGTTGGTGGATGCACGGTCAAGACCGCGAATCTGGCTTCTCATCTTCTCGGAGATTGCCAGACCTGCTGCATCATCTGCTGCACGGTTGATCTTGTAGCCGCTAGAAAGCTTCTCAGTGGACTTTGCCTGCTGACCAGTTACGAGACCGAGCTGACGATTGGTGTTCATTGCCTGCATATTGTGCTGTACTACCATAATTCATTCCTCCTTGAATGTGATGCTGCATCCTTGCAGCATAGTTGGTAATTTTCTGACAGTAATTTCAGATCCGGCCGTACGCTCCTTCACTGATAGGTGTCAGTTTTTACTTACACTACATATATCGGACGAGTGGTCCAGATATTAATAGCCAAATGAAAAAAATTTAAAATTACGATTATTTCTTATCATCCATGAACTGAGGATCCACAAGATTGGTCCTTGCCATGCTCTGATAATAGGAACTAACCGCTTTCTGATTCTTACGAATCTCTTTTGCCTGATGGCGAATATCCGAGAATTTTGCTTCCAGGAGAGATTTATTTTCCTTCTCTTCTACCTGAATGCGGGTAGAGAGATCTGTAATCTCTCGAATCAGATCCTTCATTTTCAGGATTTCATCTTTATATTCTTCCGGATTTGCACGAAACAGATCACGCACTCTTTCGTACATCTGCTGAAAGCCGCTGTCCAACTGGTCCAGCCGATCTATCAATTCCTGCTTCTTTGCAATATTCTCATCAAGTTCTTCCGGGGTCGATATCGCGTTCTCTAAAATATCTTTCTGGCGACGATTCATCTCCCGAATCTGCATGAGGACTCCAACCTTTTTTTCAAGGCTTTCGCGAAGCATTCTTACATATCCTGTCTCAGCCACTGATTCGCTCCTTATGCTACGCCGGATGATCCGTTCTTTGTGCGTTTCATAACTTCCTTCCAGGTATCTCTCATGGTATGCATGATGTCGAGGCATTCATCGAGAATCTCCGGATCCTTCTTCAGGTTCGCCCACATCAGACGATCCCTCAGATAGGTATAGACATTGTCAAAATCCTTTGCGACAGGATATTTATGATTCAGAGTGCACTGCAGTTCTTCCACAATCGCATCTGCCTTGCGGATATTATTGTGTGTCTTCTCAATATTCTTTTCTTCCATTGCTACTTTTGCAATGTTGGCAAACTTAATTGCCCCCTCATATAACATGAGAGTAAGTTCCGCGGGAGATGCTGTCATTACCTTGCTGTTCTTATATGCTGCGTATCCTGCGTTAGATAACATAAGATTACCGCCTTTCTAACTTCGGGATAGATTATCCCATCATACCTGTAAGAGAACTGGAATTGCTCTGTAAGGCTGCAAGCTGTTTCTCCATGTTAGCGAACTGCTTATAATACTTGTCTTCCATCTCTGTCAGTCTGGTCGTCCACTGCTTAATCACATCTGAATAATCACTGTATTCCGATGCCATCTCTTTATCATTGTAGACGGTATAAGCACTTCTCATGGAAGTACTCTTCATCTTCTGGTCAATACCTTTATAGAGACCGGATACAGACTGCTGCATAAAATCAATTACAGAATCCGGATCTCTTGTAAGCGCAGCCATTAACTTGTCTGCATTGCCCGATGTAAGAGAGTCATCTTCGTCTCCATCGATATGATAAGCATTTTGTTCGTTCTCTGCAGAATTCAGGAATCCAAGCGTATGCACGCCAAATGTAGACCAGGACATCGTCTTATCGCCTACCTTATAGCTCTTGGACATGGCATTCGTCATGGTATTGATGACACCATCTAAGGTTCCATCTCGGCGAAGGAGGGATGCCTTAATCTTGTCTTCCCACTTTTCTACCTCTGTATCAGACATGGATGCTTTCTGCTCGTCGGTAAGTGGCTCATATCCCTTGGCAGATGCTGCATTATAACTAGCAGTCAGATCATTGATCACTTCGTTATACTGGGTCAGGAAATCCTTCACCTTATCATAGAGTCCCTGAGTATCCTGGGAAGTTGTAATCGTAACCGGTGCCGTAGTCTTACCTGTTGCAGAGATATTAATTCCATTAATGGAGAAGTCATTGGTGGAGCCGGTATAGGTTGCACCATCAAGTGTAATCTTCGCATCTGCCCCCTTGATCTTGACCGCATAGCCGGAATCCGCACTAGTACTTCCATCAGGCGCTGAAACCAGGCCTAGTGCCTTCAGTGCCGATTTCGATGCATCTGTCGTATCCGCACCTCCCTCATCGAAGGAGAAGTCATAAGATGCACCACTCTTCTGAGCTGCAACGAAGATTCTTCCATTTGCCTCATCGAAATTCGCCTGGACACCTGCATCCTTAAGTGCATTCACAAAATCATTAACTGTAGAATCCTTGCTGACAGAGATATCCTTTTTCTTTCCATTATAGGTGAAGGAAATCGTATTTCCGTCTTTTACGTCATATCCAAGTTCTGATAGCTTTGTAGAACCCTTCGCGGTAGATACCTTGCCCTCTGCATCCTTCGAAGTTAGTTTTGCACCGGTAAGATAGGCCGTAGATGCAAGGTCTTTGACTTCAAGGGTATGTGTTCCAATTGCCGCTTGAGATGACGCTGTAACACTTGCCTTCGTAGTATCAGAGACGCTTGTCTTCTTCGCCTGATAAGCTGATGTGAATCTCAGGTTACTAATGGAAGTATAGAGGCTATAGATCTTCTTATTGGTATTCTTCCACGCATCCTGTTTCCAGGAAATCTTGGTCTGTGCCTTCTTGGCATTATCCACTTTGGTCTTGTATCCGGATGTAAGAGCAGAAACCAGCGCTTCTGTATCCAGTCCGGAATTCATTCCAGATATTCTAATAGGCATAGTGGCCTCCTTATCTCTTCTCGTCAACCATGATACCGGCCATCTCCCAGGCCTTTGCAATCAGGTCCAATGTCTTCTCAGGAGGGAATTCCTTGATTACCTTCCTGGTCTCCTTGTCGACGATCTTGATCGTTACCCGGTTGGTCTTATCGTGAATGCCGAAGATGGCTTCCGTATTCTCAGACTCTCTATTGATCTTAGAAACAGCATCTTTAATTGCTTCATTCGAAGCCTTACCATTCTGTTCCTCATTCTTGCCATCTGCATTCTTCTCTGCAGGATTTGCCGACTGGAGCTTGATCTCCTGAGCGACTTCTACATTCGGCTCCGCATTCTGTGCAGGACTTACACTCTCTGTGTTGTAGTTTCTGCTTGCATCCTGAAAACGATCTGCGATCTGGCTTGTCTGACTAATTGATGTCATAACTAACACCTCCATGTGTACTATTGACTATAAAAACAGAAATAAGCATACGCAATTTGTATCGTTGATTTACACTTCTAAATCCTATATCGGAAGTCACGTCAAAAAACTGAATGGTAAAAGACCAATTTTTAAAAAAGTTTTTTCAAATACAAAAAACCGCACACATAAATTATGATTCGCATTCTCTCGCGAGGGCCTAACTTATGGTACGGTTTTCATTTACGAAGATTTCCCTTACAGGCATTTAACCAAGGAGTTTCTTCAGTTCCTCAAGGCCTGCCGTATTCATTGTCTCCTCGTTCTCCTTCTGGATCTGCAGATAGATTTCCTTACGATATACAGGTACTTCCTTGGGTGCCTGGATACCAATCTTGATCTGGTCGCCACGGATGTCGAGGATGGTAATCTCGATGTTATTGTTGATTACCAGGGATTCACCCTTTTTTCTTGTTAATGCCAGCATATCACTCACCCGCCTCCTTTGCTTTCTTAAGGATGTCATAGATGGGGAAGCGGACATCGTAGTCATCATTCTCTACGATGATCTGAGCACCCTTCATGTTATCGGTATTAATAATAAGCGGAGCCTTAAGGTTAACCGTCATATTCTTAATATCAGCAGGAACCTTAACCGTTACAAGAACATAGAGATTGTCCGGTCCGAGTTTTCCGAGGGGTTCAAGAAGCTCATCGTTCACCGTCGGATTGTAGAAAGGCTTGACGAGAGAGGGCTGCATAACAGGCATTGCAAACTGCGGTTCATCCAGAGACTGGAACCACATAATGGTGTCTGAATCATCGCCCTTTTCGCTGTCATATATCAGAGTAAATTTCTTAAGTTCCGGGAAACCGATAATACCTTGTTCCAGGGTCACAATCTTTTCTTCCTGGATATCGATCTCTCCGAAGAGTCGTGTATTCGCTTTCATTCCCTCTCCTGTTCTATTGCACTATATAAAGCAGATCTAGGATCTTACTTATTATACTATATTTCAGATGTAATTCAGCAGATTGACCGAGCCGAGTCTACCGGCTGCCGTCAGGCTGGACTGATATGCGGTATATGCCGCCGTGTACTTCAGTACGATATCAGACAGATCCACATCATCATTCGATGACTGAAGTTCCTGCACGGTCTCCTGCTGATCGGACATACGTTTTTTGGTCATCAGCAGCTGATCTGCCTTACATCCGAGCTTTGTTGTTGCAAGACTGATTGTCTCTGCATAAGCATCCGATCTACCAATATTTTCATTATAGACCTTGGACATATGATTATCTGCATAATCAGCTTCACGCTGTGCAGCTTCTAACCATTCCTGAAGGCGGCTCTGATCAAGGGCCGACGCGAACTGGTCATCTTCCTTCATCTTGGTGAGCTTATCTATCTTGTCATGTGCATTGATTGCCCTGGACACAGCATCAATCATGTCCTGAATATCCTGATACATTGCCGTATCGAAGACTTCATCCGCTTCAATATTCACTGCAAGATCCTGATTTGCTGCAATCGTGTAATTGATCTCGTAGGTAACTTTCTCACCCTTCGCATCATACTTATCATAGCGAATCGGGTTCTTTTCATCTGTCACATCTGTACAATTGTAGTAATATTCCGGGCGAAGCTCGCCATTCGAAAAACCTGTCTTATTGTACTGCATGGTCAGGGTTGCATTTTGAGACTTAAGCGTTGCTGCAATATTGTCTCCAAAGATCAGTTCTCCGGTTTCTTTAACGAAGATCACATCGTCTTCACCCAGATTCTTCTTATTGCTATCTTTTGTCTTCGTATCTTCCAGCCAATCCGCTTCCGTCTCATAGACCTTCACGGACTGTGTCGTATTAATCTTCGTTGCACCGGTCGGATCTGCGGGATCCGTTCCGGTTACATGGATATCGAAAGTATCGCCCGTAATCGGAGCAGCTTTATATACGTAATTACCATTCGCATCAACACTTCCGGAAAAGACAGAAGTAATATCGTTATAACCCATACGGATACGGGTATAGTCTGACTCTTCCATCTTGGCAATATCAGCAGTCTGAACCTGAGTCTCTGTGCTCGGAATATGTACTTCGTTACTGAAGTAGCGGAACTTCTCCATAGCATCAGAAACCTTAAAGGACTGCTCTACATTGTAGCTGGTCTTCTTCTCATCTGTCATGAAGGTGAGCGTTTTATTCGTGCGATACCCTGTAAATACGGTACGTCCCGCATAATCCGCATTACCTTCTGAATAGAGCTCCTGCTGAAGCGCCTTGAGCTGGGACAGAATCGTATTGCGATCTGTCTGGGTCAGAGGGTCGTTCGATCCCTGAACAGACAGGCTATGAACATCCTTGATGATTTCTTTCATATTCTTCAGAGCGGATTCTGTTACATCCATCCAGGACTCTGCATCCGGAATATTCTTCTCATAGTACTGGTCAATTTTCGCCAGCTGGGTTGCGAGGCGGAGAGATCTAACTGCTACAACCGGATCTTCCGAGGGGCGGTCTATCTTCTTCTGTGTAGTCATCTGCGTATTTTCTTTGTCAACGATGACCTTGGTACCATTGATATTGGTATTTGCCTTGGTCATGATCATATTATTCGTAACACGCATAAGTTACTCCTTCTCTTATACTCCGGTCTGAGTGATGAGTCTGTCATACATCTGATTCAGAACTGAGATTGCTTTGGAAGACAAGTTATAAGCATTCTGGAACTTCACCAGATCAAGTGCCTCTTCATCTTCATCTACGCCCGATACCGATTTTCTCTGCGTATCAATGGCATTTGCAATACTCTTATAGTTCTCTGCAAATACAGAGCATTCCTGAGCGTCCACTGTCATATCGGAATAGATGACTTCCAGGAAGTCTGAACCACCACTGTTTCGGAACAACTTCGTTTGGCTCTGCAGCTTCTGCAGACGCAAGACAATATCAGATGCCTCAATACCATTATCGGTCTGAGTGTTCCCATTCTTAATATATTTGGTGGTTCCAAAATAGTTAGGATCCGATAATTTCCTGGCAACATTCACATTCTGTGCGGTCAGACGATAATATGCATCCGACAGGGGATTCTTCTCATTCTCCCTGTTAGTAAAACGATAAGTTCTCGGGAGCGCTGAATCAGCCTTTTCTTCTGAGAAAGTCGCTTCCTTCCCTGCGAAAGAATCATAAGCTACAAATACAGCTCCTGCCGGATCACCATTTGCATCCTGAGCTTCTTCTTCAATATCGTTGAAACTCTTTGCAAAGGAACGCAGGAAGGCGTTCATCTGGTTCTGATAATAGGGAATGCCCTTGAAATCGATGGTCGATCCCACATAGAGGATATTCCCCTGGATTTCATTCGCTTCATCCAGGTCAAGCGTACGATTCTGAAGTTCAAAGGTGTAAGATTCGATTTTACCATTCTTATCATAGTTTACAGAGAAGCCATCATAAGGGTACTGGGTGTTGTTCACCGTTACATAGCCCTGAACCGGCAGATTCATCTGCAGTGGATCCGTATTGTTCGGATAATTAATGGTGATCGTCCCGGACGTTGCGCCAATAACATGACCCTTCAGGTTTTCTTCATTATTACCATCACGAACCTCAAACATCGCTTTTAAGGATCCCGTCATGGTCTTGGAATTCATGTTCAGAAGTTCCCCAGTATCTGCCCAGGCAACATCATAGAGGCCTTCCGCATCACTCTGGTTATATACATTTGCCCGGGTCACCGTGGTTAGCTGGTTATACTCAAAAGTATCTACCAAGGATTTTCCGTTGACCGTCACTGAGTAATTCGTTGCTCCGGTATACATATCCGGGAAGTTAGAATTCGTAACCTTTGCTTCCTTTATCTGTACAGGAAGGATCTTGGATAGTTCGTCTACCAGAAGTGCTCTCTCGTCACGGAGTTCATTCGCATGACCACCTTCAACTTCGATAATATTGATCTGACGGTTCATAAGGGCAATCTTCTGGGCGATAGAATTCACCTGATCAACAGTCGTTTTAATCTCATCATTGACCGTCGTCTGAAGTTCAGACAACTCATTTGAGATATTATTGAAATATCCCGTCAGTTCTCTGGCATCACTTAAGAACTCATTTCTTGCAGAAGTATCTCCGGCATTGGAACCTACAGCATCCAGGGCATTGAACATCTTGGTGTAGATTCTCGTGAATCCGGGAACTGTAGCACTGTCCTTATAGTAATCCTCTATCTGCTGCATATAATAGAGCTTCTTATCGTAGAGACCGTACTGCGCATTATTGTTCCAGTATTTTTCATCAAAATACTGGTCACGATTCTGTGTTACAGACTCAGCCACAACACCTGTACCAGCATTACCATACTTCTGAAAAGTACGGATTGCCGGACCGGACTTCAGATTGACGACCTGTTTTGAATATCCCTTTGTATTCACATTAGAGATATTATTTGTAGTTGTTTCAACCGATGCCTTGAAGGCATTCAGGCCGGTGCCGGCAATCGACAATCCGAAGAAAGTAGATGACATAGGCTATCCTTTCTCAGCTTACAGAGCTTAAGAGATATTCAATCATCTCAGAGACGACATTGATATATCTGCTGGATGCATTATATGCATTCTGGAATTTAATCATGTTCGTTAATTCTTCATCTGAGCTGACACCGATGACAGCCTGACGATTGCTCTCAATCGTGGCAGTCGTGCTGGTCAGGCTCTCTGAAGTTGTTTTATAGATGGAACCCTGTGTTGCAAGTTCTCCGATGTACTTCGTATAGAATCCGGTAAAACTTGTCGGGGTAATATCGCTTGGATTCAGGGTATAGCCCGATGATTCCCATAACTGATAGATGTCATCTGCCATGGAATAAGCCACACCATCATTCTTGGTCAGATGAGGGAGCTCCGTCGGGAAGGACTTCAATTCCTGATTGACCGTTACATCCTTCAGGGTATAGCAGGTGGACAGGTCCGAAGAATCTTCTTCGTTATAAACGTAGAGCAACTGATCGTTACCTGCAGCGTCCGTCACAGTTACCTGCTTATATCTGTCGCATCCGGTTCTCGTATAGAGTTCTTCCGGCGGCAGTTTCTTGCTCTCGCCATAACAGCACTTATCTACATCAAGAATCTTCGTATCCGGTCCGATCAGCACCACATTCCCCATGGAATCCTTACCGGTTACAGTGCCCGTTGACCCTGTCACTGCACCATAGGTCGTGTTGGGTGCAAGCAGATCATTGACTCCGGTCATGATCGTATGAACCAGGCGATCCAGTTCTGCCTGAGAATTCATAACAACTGAGTTAGAGATTCCCTTGGAATACTGATCACTGGTGAGATTCTCCAGATCGAAGTAGTTGGCATTATGGTCACCTCTTGCAAGGAGCAGAGATTTAACCTCACCTACGTCATTTCGAACTGCAGGGTCAATTGTTTCTGTAGAAAATGCGGGATAATACTGATCCCTTGCGGGATTGGACAGATGGGTCCAATAAGGGGTCAGGAAGCCTGTCAGATTATCTTCCTTGAGACCCAACTGGTATACATGAACCTCATCAAGGAATTCTGTTCCTTCCAGACGTACCTTCACAATACCATCTGCAGATTCAGAATATTCGATATCAGCAAGTTTGGATAATTCATCCAGGTCCTTATCTCTCTGATCTCGAAGCTCCATGGCTGTCTCAACTTTGCCTGCTTCGATCCGCTGAATTGATTTGTTCAGTTCCTGAATCTCTTTACCAAGTTCATTGATTCTGGTGACATCATTCTTAATCTTTACATTGATTGTCGACTGATATTTGGCCAGACCATCATAGACACCGGACGCTCTGCTTAAGAAGAGTTCCGACTTCTGGATGACAAGATTCTGATAAGTTGTATTAGAGGGATCCTTCGCATATTCAGCGAAAGCGGAATAGAGATCGGTGATCGCATCACGGAATGCTTCTCCATCCGTTTCCTGCAACTGGGTTTCAATCTCGCTGGTAGCGTCATAACCTGCTGCATAAAAAGCGGATCTGCCATTCTCTGATCGATACGCACGGTCTAAAAAAACATCCCTTGCATGAATAACATCACCGATATTTACGCCCAGACCTGTCTGCTGCGTACTTACGGCTGCATTCTGAAAGGATGTGTAATGTCTGTCTTCATAAAAAACACGCTGGCGAACATACCCTTCGGTACCGATATTCGCCAGGTTGTTAGAGATAACGTTCAGTCCATTCTGAGAGGACTGTAATCCGGATGCTCCGACGTATAGACTCCCAAAGCCGTTTGCCATGATATACCTCCAATTACGGTATCAATGTCTCCGGCCGGGAGATTCCATTCTCTTACTGCTTTGAGTCAAAGCTACTGCTTCCGAGCAGATCGCCGGTATTGTATGCATTCCTGTTGTAGTTCGCAGTTTCCGGTGCCTGTTTCAGGCTCTTATAGAGATTAAGATCAAACTCAACCATCTCCATAGCCTGTTTCAAAAGGTTCTGATTCTGGACGTTCCAGAATTGTACCTTCCTGGCAGAATCTACAAGAGCATCCCTTGCTTCAAGCAGATCCTTCTGTTCCCCGGGCTGCCGGTCCAGAAGTTCGATAAGCTGTGTTATCGTCAGGTTCTGTCCGTCTTTGCCAAGAACCGTCGCCATATCTGTCAACAGACGCGCACGACGATTCTCCAGATTTTTAAGATCGGAGGCGATGTCTTCTTCCTGTGCCGTAACACGTTCTAAGACATCAATCTTCGAATGTACGATTGAATCTCGTTTTTCTTCACACATAGAGAGGATAGCATCATAGCCTTCCTTCTCTTTCTTCAGAACATCGAGCAGTTCCTCAACAAGACTTGCCACTTGAACTCCTTAGCCCTTAGAGGGCGCCGTTAAACTTCTCAAGCAGCATGCTTGCGAAATCACCAGTGTCTACAGAATAATGACCTGAGTTTAGTTTTGCCTTCATCTCAGCAACCTTATCTTCCCTGACATCGGGTGCTTCACGAACTGCCTGTTTTGCGACATTCAGATCGGTAGCGTGTGAAACGATCTGCACCTGATCACGTCCCATGGACTGAGCCTGTGAAGTCTTAGCCTTCTGTACGCGATGATTGTTGTAGACCTGAGCTACCTGATTGTAAGCTTCGATACGCATAACAGTGTTCTCCTTTCCTATCTTAGAGAATGAGAACCAAGACCCTGTCTTGTGTCCTCACTATTGTTATCGGATGAAGTCTCTGAAACTTTACACTGTTTTTCAAAAATCCAAAAAACTTTTTCGCAGGACTTCTATTCCTTATATAATGCTTGAAATATCTGCTCTTCCGATTCCTATTCATACCTTTTTATGGTATAATAACGCGTCGGAGCCTAGCTGTTTTATCGGCTCCCTGAGCAGAAATATTAGAGCTTTCACGGAGTTTTTCAATATGTCCTTTACAGATATTACTTTTATCGCCAGATTTCTTCCTATTTTTCTGGCCGTTTACTATATAGCACCTAATCGCTGGAGAGATCCTATTCTTTTTATCGGTTCTCTTATTTTCTATGCATTTGGTGAACCCAGGATGGTATTTATGCTATTACTTCTTGTGATTGCCAACTATCTGATGGGTCGGGTTCTTGTAAAGCCTCGCGGGGTCATGGAAGAAGGACTGCCCGAGTTGGACGAGAACGGTAATATCATAATTATCCCTGCTGTACCGGAGGCAGATCACTCTGCAAAACGCAAGGCAATCCTTATCCTGTCTGTTATTCTAGACGCTGGTGTCCTAATCTTCTTCAAGGCCGGAGCTCTGATCAAGCCTGGACAGATTATGCTTCCTCTTGGCCTTAGTTTCTACATCTTCAAGATGATCTCCTACCAGGCAGACCTCTACACGGGCAAGATTAAGTTCCGTCCCGAATTCTTCCGCACCGCGGTATACTTCACGATGTTCCCTCAGATTATGCAGGGACCGATTATGCGTTATTCTGCCGGCGACTTTGAAACAGCACATGGCAGAATCTTCTCCTTCTCTCGATTCGAAGAAGGATTGGTTCAGGCTGTCCTTGGTATTGGAATGAAGGTTCTGCTTGCTGACAGAATCGGTATTCTCTGGAATGAGATCACCAAGATCGGTTATGAGAGCATCTCCACTCCCCTCGCATGGATGGGCGCTTTCGCCTACACCTTTCAGCTCTACTTTGACTTCTGGGGTTATTCACTGATAGCATCCGGACTAGGTATGATGCTTGGTTTCTCAGAGATCATCAACTTCGATCATCCCTATGCTGCGAAAAATATCGCTGACTTCTATAGAAGATGGCACGCAACACTTGGTTTCTGGTTCAGAGATTACATCTACATTCCTCTCGGTGGAAGCCGTGTTTCCAAACTTAAGGTTATTCGCAATCTCCTTATTGTATGGGCGATCACAGGGCTCTGGCATGGTGGCACCCTGAACTTCTTAATCTGGGGCTTAGTGCTAGGTATCTTTATCATCCTCGAGAAATTTCCTCTTAAGAAGATAGAGAAGCGAATTCCTCTTCTCGGTCATCTTGCAGTATGGGTCATCATACCTCTCACCTGGGTCATCTTCGCCATCCCCAACCTTCACGATCTTGGCGTATACTTCCTGCGTCTCTTCCCTCTTCATGGAGGTTCGCAGATTGTTGCCCAGAACGACTGGCTCATTCTCTTAAAACAGTACGCTCCATATTTCGGAGCATCTGTCTTCCTCTGCATCCCTGCAGTTGCGAAGACCATACGCAAATATTCACGTAATCAGATTGCAATCATCTGCTTCCTGATTCTCTTCTGGATTTCGATGTATTTTGTCGTAACGCAGCAGAGTAATTCATTTATGTATTTCAGTTTCTGAGGTAATTATGGGCAGTAAACATAACAGTTTTCAAAATCTATGGCGAAAGATGCCTCTATTATGGCTAATTCTGATCAGCACACTGATCCTGTCCCTGATCGGACTGATCGGACTCAACTCACGATTTAAGGACTTCCGAAAGCTGGACTTCCGAAAAGAGCCACTCTTTGCAGCAACCATCTTTGGTATCAAAGACTCCCTGAATGGTGATGAGACCTTAATTCTTCCCGCGAAGGCAATTCGTCATGATAAGCAAAGTATTGCAAACAAGGAAGGCGGTTCTGGTACCGATCAGAAAGCAGGCGGAAATATCGCACAACCTTCCGGCGTACGGCTGACCATTCCTGATGGTGTCAACTCTCCCGTCTGCACAGCAGCTGATTATGGTGTAGCTGACAGCTCCGTAATGGCCGATCTTACCGAATCCTTCAATTCTGATACAGATGGTATGTTTGCTCCCAATGGAACTTACCGTTATCTCCAGCCGGCCAGCGACGATAGCTACTTCAACGATGCGCTTATCATCGGAGATTCGAGAACCGTAGGCCTCTACTACTGGGGTGGGCTTAAGGAGAATACCAACTTCTTCTGCAAAGAGTCCATGAGCATCTACAATGTGACGAAGAAGAACCTGGAATACCATGCTATGAATGGCGAAGAGGGAGAGACCGATCTTGTCACTCTGCTTAGCACCCACAGCTACGGCAAAGTATATATCTGCCTTGGTATTAATGAGATGGGTTCCTATGTATGGGATTATTACAATGCTTATCGCGATGTTCTGACACAGATTAGAACCCTGCAGCCGAATGCATTAATCTTCATCGAAGGCAATATGCACATCGGCGGCACAATGAGTTCAACAGATCCGATCTTCAACAACACCAACCTCGTGCAGAGAAATGTAGCTATCTCCTCTCTTGCCAACGGACGCGATATCTTCTATATTGATATGAATCCCGTTCTGGTCGATGGTGATGGTAATCTGATTGCAGAGTATTCTAACGATCAGATTCATGTCAAAGCTGAGTATTATCATCTCTGGAGTGATTTCCTGAGACAGAACACAATTGATCCAAATATAGCACCGAAATAGGGCGATTAGCATGTAAAAGGTCGCTATCAGTACAAATACAGCCCTAGAAAGTCTTACGACTTCCTAGGGCTGTTTTGTACCATCTAAAAGACAAATCGAATGCCCGCCGTTTCCATGCGAGCATGGACGGCGGGCATTCTCTTGTCTTTTGATAGCGACCTTTTACATGTATCTGACGAAGATCATTACTGTGGAAAGAGCGAGGACGATTGCGGTTGCGGGTGCTGCCTTTGCGCAATATCTACCCCAGCTAATCGGATGACCTGCTTTTGCGGATGTGGAGGTTCCTACAACATTTGCGGAAGCTCCGATCGGGGTTGCGGATCCACCGCTATCCGTACCCATGGACAGTGCCCATGCGATGGTCTCAAGAGGAACGCCCATGGATGCGGACAGTGCCTGGATGATCGGTACCATAGTTGCAGAGAAGGGAATGTTGTCGATGAATGCAGATGCAATACCGGATACCCAGATTACGATTGCGATCATGACATAAGGATTGCCTTCACTTACCTTAGCGATGAAGTCAGCTACAACCTTCAGTACTCCAGTCTCTTCCAGACCACCTACAACAACAAAGAGTCCGATGAAGAAGAGGAGTGTCTTATAATCCACACCCTTCATAATCTCTCTGAAGTGCTTGAGGTTGGTAAGAATCGTAAGCAGAGCTACGAATACACCGATGAAAGCTACGGTAAGCCCTGTGCTTCCGTGGGTGACCAAAAGAACTACTGCGATCGCGAAGATAAGGGTACTTACAATGAAGCCCTTCTGATCTGTGATTGCAGATTTCGGATCAGGCAGCTTGGAGTAATCGATTTCATTATCTGCTGCTCCCTTGATCTCCTTATGGAATACAAGATAGAAGTAAACCAGAGTGATTACCAGACCAATTGCAGCGATAAGACCAGTGTTGGTCAGGAAATCGAAGAAGGTATATCCCAGAGCTGTTCCAATAATGATGTTGGGGGGATCACCACACATAGTTGCAGATCCACCAAGATTTGCACAGAAGACCTCAGCAATGATATAGGGAACCGGATCAAACTTCAGAAGCTGTGACAGTTCGATTGTTACCGTTGTAAGGAAGAGGATAACTGTGATGGAATCGATGAACATGGACAGCACGAAGGACAGTACCATGAACATAATGAAGATCCTGATCGGCTTATAATCAACAGCCTTTGCCAGAACCATGCAGAGCCAACGGAAGAATCCGACTCTCTCCATTCCTGCAACCATGATCATCATCCCTGCGATGAAAATAATCGTTGCCCAGTTAATACCGGAAGTAGCTTCGCCACCCTCTCCCGTAATGTGCCAGAACGTCCTTGTGAAGATAGATCTCACATTCAACGTTCTCATGAGAGCTTCGCCATCTCGCATCATCGCTCCGAATACCAGAACGAGAGTTGCGGCACCGCATCCCAGTGTTACCTTGTAATGCTCGAACTTATCCCAGATGATGAGACCGAACATAGCAAGGAAGATTACAATTGCTGTAATCTGTGCTGCCATAACAACACCTTCCATTTCTATTACTTTTATCTTTCTACGTTAGCCATTATATGACGAATTGTCATGAAAGCAACTGAAGTTTCCATTCCAAGTAACACTTGCCCTAATTTGTATAAGTCTGACAAACAATTCTCTACAATTTTTAACAATTACTTGGCAGAGGATGCAAGCATCTCCTTCAGCTTCTCAGTTGTAAATACATAATTTTTCTCACAGAAGTGGCACTTTACTTCTGCAGGCTTTCCATCGTCGATCATCTCCTGGATATCACTCTTTGGAATACTCATGATTGCATGGGCAACTCTCTCTTCTGAGCAATCGCACTTCCATGCAATTGGCTGCTTCTCAAGCAGCTCAAATCCCATATTTCCGATGATCTTCGTCAGAATATCCTCCGGTGTCATCCCCTGATCAATCAGCTCAGAGATCGGAGCCGCATTCTTCAGTGCTTCTTCAAGTGCTGTAATCTCCTCTTCCAGGACATCCGGCATAAGCTGGATAATGAAGCCACCGGCATCCTTTACCGTCTCGTCTGTATCAACAAGCACGCCCAATCCAACAGCAGAAGGCGTCTGCTCACTCGTTGCAAAATAGTAGGTAAGATCATCGCCGATCTCGCCGGTCAGCAGATTAACCTGGCTGGAATAAGGTTCACCGATGCCATCTTCACGGATCACTGTCAGGGTTCCATAACCGATCGGGCCGCCCACATCGAGTTTTCCAGGTCCCAGCAAGGTCAATGGAACTCGCTTTACATTTGCGAAGCCCTTCACGAAGCCATGACTGTCAGCCGTTACCGTCATTCCCTGCACGGGACCGTCTCCTCGGATAGAGAGAGTCAGTCTCGCATTCTCATCCTTCATCATCGCGCCCATCATCGCTGCACCCGTCATAAGACGGCCCAGGCCTGCCGTAACGTTCGGAGATGTCTGGTGAATCTCCTGCATGGTGCGTATCATCTCTGTGGATCGAACAGCAAAGGCACGAATTCTACCTTCCGCAGCCGTACCTCTGACCAGATAATCTTCCATTGAATTCATTCTTATGTCCTTTCATCGGCCTGCATTCGACCGTATCTTCTGTCATTCACTTAATTCATGCGTTTGGATAATAGCATAATTCCTGCATCAATGCTACATTAGTAGGAGCTGATAGAAAGGAGACTCCATGGATAAAACCATTAAATTATATGATTCCCACCCCTATGATTCTTCATTTACTGCCCACGTCATCTCCTGTTCGGAAATGAAGAACGGCCTCTACGATCTCGTCCTCGACGCAACCCTCTTCTTCCCAGAAGAAGGCGGACAGCATGCCGATGAAGGGACTCTCTCCTATTCAGACAGGGAGAATCATACATTACTCACTGCCACCGTCTCTGCTGTAAGCATTCAGGATGATATCATTCACCACGAGTTAGCTTCTCTGATTCCAGTCGGTGCAGAAGTTACAGGCACAATTAATATCGAGAAGAGATACTCTAATATGCAGAACCATAGTGGCGAGCACATCCTCTCCGGGCTTGTACACAGCCTCTATGGTTTCAATAATGTTGGTTTTCATCTCTCCGACTCGGAAGTCACTGCCGATTACGACGGAGTCCTTACCGAAGAAGACGCTTACCGGCTCGAATTGGAAGTAAACCGTGCCATTCAGGCATCGATTCCCATCGATTGCAGATATCCGGATGACCAGGAACTTGCAGCCCTCGATTACCGGAGCAAGAAGGAATTATCCGGGCCCGTTCGCATTGTCACCATTCCTGGATTTGACATCTGCGCCTGCTGTGCTCCCCATGTAAGAAGCACTTCAGAGATTGGACTCTTCAAGATTCTCTCCGTCACAAGTTATAAAGGCGGTGTACGAATCTCTATGCTCAGCGGACGGCGCGCATTCGATGATTATGTCGAAAAACAGCGCATTCTAAAGGATGCATCCACTTTATTAAAAGTACCTATAACAGATGTCACCAATGCGATCCAGAAACTATTCCTGGACCGAGATACATTACGTCAGGATCTAAAAACATACCAGGCAAAACAATTAAAAGAAAGTGTCGAATCCGTCCCAGAGGATCTTCCCTCTGTCTGGCTCTTCACCGATGCAGGCGATCCAAATCTGATTCGGCAGGCTGTAAATTCACTCTGTGCAAGCCATCCCGGCTACTCAGCGATCTTCTGGTCTGATGGAAACGAGGGCTTCCGCTATATAATCGGCGCCTCAACGATGGATGGTTCTAACTCTAAGAATGCAAACGAAGTGAATTCCATCTTGAAGGATACCTTCGGTGCAAGGGGAGGCGGAAAACCCGAAATGGTTCAAGGCTCTTTAAGTGCCAAGAAAGAAGAAATACTATCAGTACTTAACCATCTCTAAATGTTCCCTACTAACGTAACCAAATACCTCATTGAAAACAAAAATCCCAGCCGACTTCCTGTCAGCTGGGATTTCTTCTACGTTTCAATGTACTAATTTTTGTTCCTTAGTTTTTAAACTCGTTCATGTTATTACGAAGAACTTCCGCAATATCACGCAGGTTGCCGGAACTCTCACGAATGTCACCTGCAATCTCATTAATCTGAGTAACCGATGCAGAAGACTCCTGGGTGGATGCTGCATTTTCTTCTGCGATAGCAGAGAGGCTCTCTACGGTATCTACAACTTCTGCTCTTGCAAGATCCATATCTCTCATCTGATTCGAGATGTTGCTTACGCATTCATTGGATGCTGCAATACCTTCTGTAATCTTACCGAATGCCTCATTCGTCTTACCGATATCTTGGCTCTGACGGCTGGTAATCTCACGAACCGTTTCCATGGTCCTAACAGACCGTGATGAATCTGCGACCAACTGAGCAATAATATCTTCAATCTGCTTTGCAGACTGATTAGACTGTTCTGCAAGCTTTCCAATCTCCTCAGCTACAACTGCGAATCCACGTCCGGCTTCACCTGCACGAGCAGCCTCGATGGATGCGTTCAGAGACAAGAGGTTGGTCTCTTCTGCAATGCTGGAAATCAGGGATGTTACTTCCTGGATCTTGGCTGCAGATTCATTGGTCTGATCCGTCTGTCTTGCAATCTCATCAACTGCATCTGTTGTCTGCTTGTTAATCTCATCGAGATCATTCAGAATACCGGAAGCTGTATTCTGAGCTTCTGTCATCTGCTTAGATACAGTATCAAGTTGTGCAACTGCTGCAGTTGCAGCTTCTATCATCTCACCAATACGAACAACCGTATCTGTTGCCTTCTGTGTGCTGTCAGCCTGGGATGTAGCTCCCTGTGCAATATCAGATACTGCCTGATCTACCTGACTGGTGGTCTCAGACATATTGGTTGCACTCTTCATCATCGTATCAGAGGAAGAGAAGAGCTTCTCTGACTGTCCCTTAATCATCACAACCGTCTGGTCAAGCTGCTGCTGCAAGCCCTGAATTGCTTTTGACATAACGCCGAATTCATCGCTACGCTTAGCAAGTCTATCGAGTGTCTCATTTTGTCTGACATCGAGTTGGGACATACGATTAATAATTTCATCCAGCATTACAACCGGTCGGAGACTCTTACGAATCAGAAGAGCTTCAATGACCATTATTACGATTGCAATCAGAAGGCCGAAGAGAATAGCACGTGTGAGTATGCTCTTTACCGGTGCAACTACTTCATTCTCATCTGCAGAGATTACCAGGATAAAAGGAGTTCCATCTATCTTGGATACATAATAAGATGCATACTTGATTTGGCCATTAAAGAGGTAGTCTGTAACTGCAGCTGCAGGAACCTTACCATCCTGGATCTGTGCAACCAGTCCCTTGACAACTTCGTTCTCTACAGGCTTGCCAATCTTCTCCTCCGTCGGATGATACATCATAGTACCATCATTGGTAACAACGTAAGCATAACTGGATTCGATTCCTGTTACTTTTGCAGAGCCAACCATGTCTCTCAATGTTTCTGCATTGAGAATTTTGTCTTCACCATTATAAGTAATCTCTTCATCCAAAGAAGCACCATAGGCCTTAGCCATATCAAGCATGTAGTTCTTTACCGTCCCCTGTAATCTAGACTGTGCTGCTGGAACTGTTGCTACGAGAATCAAGACAACGGAAACAACAATTGCCAGTAACACCAGGAGGTCAACCTTGCCTCGGAATGATTTGGCAAGAGGTACTGCACTCCTCTGCTGATTTTCTTTCTTCATATTTCCATCCTTCCTTTCTGCATGAAATCCATTTCATACACTCTTGAGCACTTATATAGAATTTATTATAACTATCTTTAAAAAAAAGTGGAATGCTTTTCTCTGAAATCAGGCAACCCAAGCGCGAGGCGTCTAATAATTATATTTCAAGAATGCATCAACCATGCATTCGTGCACGTGCACGAAAAACTCAATTCAGAAATAATTTTTATTGTACTTTTTTGAATAATTACCTCTTACACCCCCTACTGTTACTGGTTTTCGCTTGTTTTTTTGCTCATTTTGTGCCACACGAGTCCTAGGTGCTTCCCCTGTACAAAAATAAGAGTCTCGCAGACGGGGCTCTTATCAAGAACAATTCTTATTAACAAGCTCATGCCAAGGGGTCCTTCTGAATATCACCAAGCAATTCATCCAGGGTATTCCCATACGAAGGAAGAAATTCCCGGCAGAAATCCTGCACCTCAGGATATTCCATACGAAGTTTCATCACCGCCTGCCGGATTGTCTCCTTGGCAGTACGGAATTCCTTATTGCCGGCATCATCTTCTTCCATACATTTGATATATGCAGAGAGTTTATCAGCTGCCTTGATCAGCTTACGCATATACTGCTCTTCCTCATCGTCCGGATTCTCCGGGGTGAAGATAGAATCGAAATCCGGCAGAAGATCAGCCGGCAGTTCAGAGAGCAGGGTTCTCTCCGCCTGTCTCTCGACATCCTTAAAAGCATTCTTCAAATCTTTATTCGCATACTTTACGGGAGTCGGCATATCTCCGGTAATAATCTCAGACGCATCATGGTAGATACCGATCAGAGCAGCCTTCTCCGCGTCCAGATGGCGTCCATATCTGCGATTACCGATGACGCAGAGTGCGTGGGCAATCATTGCTACTTCAATGGAATGCTCCGACAGTGTCTCCACGCGGGAAGATCTCATCAGTGCCCAACGCTCGATATATTTCATTCTGGAAATTGTTGCAAAGAAGTGATTCATACCAGTCCGTTTGCCTCCAGTGCCTGTTCTACCGCCTGAGCAAACTGATCCGCACAGGATGTCCCTCTCCCCTGGCAGTCATTGCCGCGCAGAATCTCAGCGGCTTCTCTGGCATCTCTTCCTTCTAAGAGCTTACCAATTGCCTTCAGGTTACCATTACATCCGCCCTCGAAATGAACGTTGTAGAGCTTCCCCTCATCGATATCGAAGGTCACACGACGGGAGCAGACTCCCTTAGGGCTATATTCGTAATTCTGCATGATATATCTCTCCTCATTCTAATTATAATCACATCTCTAAGCGTCGACGAATCCTCTCAGGACGCAGAGCCTCTCGATGGAAGAGCTGCGAGAGATCATTCCTCAGCATCACTTCTATCATCGCTTCTGAGATCATATGCTCCTTCAGAAAATGAAGAGCAGATTCAACATCTTCCGAATCCTCTTCCAAGGACAGTATCTGAAGCTTGTCATATGTATCACGATAGAGGCGGACAAGTTCACCTAAGTCCTTCGTCTCATCATAGATTCCACTCACACCAGCTGCACGGTCTGTAACAATAATATAGAGCAGATGTCGGATAATCGGAGTCTCACCTAAGAGATCCGCTGCCGGGTATGCAACATCAGGCCTGAGTTCAAGAAACTTCTCATATAGATCGCGTGCTTCCTCCGGCTTATTCTGCTGTAATAGTTCTGCAACAGAGAGCTTCAATGCCACAGTCTCTGACTTCTCCTGGGTATAGAGAATCTTCTGTGGCAGAATCTTCCATCCACAGGATCTCTCATGATAGCGCACCCAGATATTCTCCAGAACCTCTGCCAGGAATCCATAGACACGCTTATGATACGCATCATAGGACGATGGATCAATGCTACTTGCTGCATCCAGAAGAATATTGAAGAGCCACTCTGAGTACTGCATGAATTCTCCAACCGGAAGAATCATCAGATTACCAAAGCAATTCTCTCTTCCCTCCAGTACCTCCCTGGCTGCCTCATCATATTCAGGATATAGCTTATGCAGGGACGCAATCGTAGCATCCATATCCTTGGCATGATGAATCTCAGCATAAGTATCATAGGTCTTCTTGGCTGAAAGGCTCCTCTGGGAAGTTACCATATCATACTCTGACATAAGTTGCAGTGCTTCATCCTCTGTCAGGAAGCCATCTTTACCTTCGAAGTATCTGCGATAATGACAGATACCAATATACTCCAGATCATCGTTCTGTAACTTCTCATTTTCTTTCGCATTCGCATCTTCTTCATCTTCCCAGGAGATATAAGGGAGATTCTTCCATAGCCAGTAGAATCCCGTCAATTCACCAAAGAGCGGATTCAGTTCAGAGATATTGTCCCCAGAGTCATCGCCGGTATAACCAAGCTCCTGCCCCAGAGCACGTCCCACATGAAGCGGTTCATACATTGTCTCCTTCGGAGGAGTGAAAATCGTATGTGTCATGACAAATATTTTGATTTTCGGCATATACTCACCTCACTGCAGCCTCTCGATCAGCGCCGCAAATTCACGTCCTCTAACCTCCCAGGATTCCTTACGGTCCGCTTTTTCTTTTCCCAGAAGTGCCATCTCATGAACTTTCTTCGGATTCTTCTCCAGTCCCAGGATCCTCTCTGCAAGCTCATCCGGATGATCCAATTGGAACAAGACGATATCCTCATCATCCTTGTAATTCTCTCTAAGATATGTGCTTTCGTCGGAGATGCAGAGCGCACCATTACGTTGGATATTCGCGATTCTCTCTGTCATACCATCCTTATGCCAGGACATGATATTAAGAGACATCTTCGAATTACGATAGATACCCAGGCTCTCTTCCGGACCAATCTCCGGATGAATCACCAGATTCTGATAAGCACGGAAATCTTCGTGACGCCAGGATTCTCCATAGACATGAAGCTCGATTCCATGATCCAGGAGTTCTTTGATAATCTCTCCACGCTTCTTGCACAT
This sequence comes from uncultured Lachnospiraceae bacterium, assembly GCA_900316625.1. GTDB lineage: Bacteria > Bacillota > Clostridia > Lachnospirales > Lachnospiraceae > Lachnocurva. Next base: position 23,577 of record ONDO01000023.1, read on the forward strand.
GACCATGAAACAAACAGGTTTTACCAGATAGAGTAATTCCAGAAATTCCTGATCCGAAGGTTCCTTTCTATGACCTGCATGAACCTCTTCCTCTATCGCGAGGGAAAAGCTCTCCTCCCAGGGAAGATTGACATGCTCTTCTGCCTTACGCCGGAAGACTTCAGCCAGGCCATTCGTTTCCTGATTCGCCTTATCATATTCATTCTGCCAGAGGTGCCAATCGTGATAGCTTCCCACGAAAGAAAGGCCAAGTTCCCTGTCATCGAAGCGCTTCGGACTCCTGTCCTCTTCCACCGCAGTTTCACAAGAAGGAAGCATCCCAAATGGAACATGGTTCGGATCGTAAGGACTCCCACCAGGTGGAATCACTTCCACCCCCTGAATCTTCGGATAATACTTCTCCACGAAACTCTTATAATTATGGTCGTGGGTTACCACATAGTAATCCCTCTCCGGACCCTTCGCGAACTGTTCCTTCATCCATACCGGATGGTCAAAAACCACATTGATCTTAGGACCCGGAATCTTGTCAAAAGCACTCGCACCATCCTGCATGCGTGCAGAGAAGATAAAACACTGAAATCCAATCAGCGCCGTGAATCTCTTGCCAAACAACCTGGGCAAGCCATTAATATCTTCCTGCCCAAGATCATAGAGATCCACGATATAGCCCTGCTGATCTAACTGTTCTGCAAGCGACCTTGCAAAGCCATCCAGCACCCCGTAGCAAGTCATATCGCCTACGAATACAAGTACCGGTGCCCAGTGCTTATCCGCACGTTCATACACCTCATCCCGAGCCGCCATATGCATCACATAGTCGGTATCTCCGCGCTCCAGGCCCTCATGAATCAGAGCGCTGGCTTCCTGGTCGAAGATTCCCATCTCGCGATACTCATCCTGATAACGACCCAGGATATAGCATCTCTTATGATAATCACGAGTTTCTTCCATCAGAATAAGTTCACGCTCGACGGCGCTCTCGAACACCTCGCGAGAGTAAACCTTTTCATACACAAGCCGCCCCCGCCTTGCCATCTCAGCAAGCGCCCCCGCGTCTTCCAGAGACATACGAACCGCGTCCGTAATAACCTCTACAAGCGAATCCACATCCTCAATCGGTACAATCTTCGCACTCACATCATTCTCTAAGAATTCTGCGATTCCGCAGCCCTCCGTCAGGATACAGGGAGTCCCCTCCATGAGGGCCTCTGCCGTTATTGTCGGCACCATATCCACGCGCGAGGGAGTCAGGAGCCAGTCTGCCTCCGATAAGACCTCGAGCAGTTTCTCATGCGGAAGCTGTTTTTCGATCTCTACCGCAAGGCTCGCATCCCTCGTTAACGCTTCCACCTTTGCCAGAACTTCCGGATCTGCTTTCGAAGTATCTCCGATAAATGTAAAGCGTGCCCTGCATCTGACCTGGTCCGGCAGCTTCCTAATCGCATCAGCTAGGACATCCACGCCCTTCATATAAGAGAAGAGGCCCACGGTAATGAACTGGATGCGATCGTTCGCGGAGTTTTCTAAACAGGAGTCATTCCTATTAGTGATGACATGTCTGTGTCCGGTATCTTCTACACCAAGACTCAGAAGATCCGTCTCAATACCATAACGTTCACGGAATTCCTTCTGCACCAGGCTGCTGACTGAACGCACCTGGATATTATGTGAGAGCTGGGCGAAATCGGGAAGCACTGTCTTCAGGAAGTCAAAATAGATTCCATTCTCATGAATCCACCACAGAACCGGCAGTTCGGATTCATTCAGAACATATGCCGCCTCAAAGGACGCAAGCGTATTCAGAATCGCGCCATCATACTTCTCCCATTCCCTAAGAAGTTCCTCTCGCCTCTTGAAGATATCCTTCTCAACTCTAACCGGCATTCCTTCTGCTTCGAACTGGCTACGAAGGGATCCTTCATCCAGGGCAATGATGTCGATCTCTGCTCCAGCATGGCGCATCATGATCAGGAGTTCAAAAAGCACCTGGGGTGCTCCCGTCCTCGTCAGCTGATGTGTAACCGCAAAGTATTTTTTGCCTATAAGATCCTTCATGTTTCCCCCGAGTGGTAGTAAAGATTTCGACAGCTTTATCGCCTTCTTCTATCATAGCATTTGTGCCACTTTGCCGCCTGAAAACTTTTTCATAAAAGTGCTTGCCAAAAGGTCACTCTTTCGCTATGATTTTACTTGCGTTCGCGATCATAGCTCAGTTGGGATGAGCGTCTGCTTGACGTGCAGGAGGTCCGAGGTTCGAACCCTCGTGGTCGCATAGCATAAAAGGAAGCTGTCTATTGACAACTTCCTTTTTTATTTAGCATCTAAGACTACACGCTTCCGCCAGCTTTTGCGCCCTTAGTTCTTATCAAAACAATTCTATTAATAGATATTAGTTACGACGTCAACTATAATACCTGATCCAAGTCAATCTCATGGCGATGTTCGTCATTCAGGTAGTAAGAGTAGGGCCGATCCGGATCATAGAAAATCTTTTCATGACCGGATGCTCCCTTAACAGGAGTTCGCCAATCCGGTCCGTATTGCACCTTAAGCACTTCTTCATAACCAATTGGTGCAGGAACCATCATACCTTCAAATGGAAGATAGACCACATCG
>ONDO01000035.1 GCA_900316625.1 uncultured Lachnospiraceae bacterium
AAAAAGCGGAAAAGACATCGGAGCAGGAGGCATTATTTGTATGGCTGCAAAGCCGTTCCCGATCGATGCGGAGAACAGCATGATCCCTGTCAATTTGCTGTAAGAGCTGACTACTCCCATGGGCTTGCCCGTGGGAGTAGTCAGTTTTGAATTTTTGATGAGCCATAGAAAGACAGACAGGGAAAATTTTTCCGTTCGTCAAAAGGATTGGAAGAATTCCAAAACCAAATAGAATACCAGTGAAATCAACCCGTGTCAGAAGTTGCGCTGCCCGCAGATCTCCACTTCCTTTCAATAAAGGGCGAGTGGAATCCTTCAGGAGGACACTGGTTTGGGTTGGATTTTATATATGAAGGAGTGGAAAGAAGACCTCTCGGTAAGCAACAGGTAAGAAACAGAGCTTTCAAGAAATGCTGTATTTTCAAGTATTTCGCCCATACCAATGTTTCCAAAGAGATAATCGTTTCACAACGTATTACGTCTCAGGACAACTCGATACGACTTATTACACCTCAGGACAACTGTTCTGGGGTGTTTTTTATTACATTGAGATAATCGCTAAAAATGTAGAATTCTACAATTTAGGAGATTATATGATAAAGTAGTTGTCATCAATTTGCAGACAACTTAAAATTACATCGAAAGATATCTAAGGGTAATTTTTATTTGCAAATTAGAAAACAATAGAAGATTAGGAAGATATTTACGGAAACCAGGTTAAGAGAATGAACATGAATGTCATAGTGGGATTAATGATCCCTTTTATTGGAACAACATTAGGTGCGATGATGGTTCTCTTCATGAGAAAGGAGATCAATAATCATCTTCAGAGAGTGCTTACAGGCTTTGCTGCAGGTGTTATGGTATCTGCATCATTTTGGAGTCTTCTGATTCCTGCTGTTGAGCAAGCGAAAGAGAGCATGGGGAAGACTGGGGTGATACCGGTTGTGGTGGGATTCTGCTTCGGTATGCTGTTCTTGCTCCTGATCGATACGGTAATACCCCATATGCATCTGGACGAGTCTGTAGAAGGCCTAAGGAGCGGATTGAAAAAAACAACCATGCTGGTACTCACTGTGGTAATCCATAATATTCCGGAAGGAATGGCAGTCGGAGTTCTGTATGCGGGGTGGATGCAGGGAAATGCGGCAGTTTCTTTTTCGGCAGCGGTTTCCCTGGCGGTAGGTATTGCTATTCAGAATTTTCCAGAAGGTGCAATCATTTCCATGCCATTACATGCTAACGGTATGAGTAAGGGAAAGGCCTTCTTGCAAGGAACATTATCCGGTGTAGTAGAGCCGGTTGCCGGCTGTCTTACGATCCTTCTCGCATCTCAGTTAGTTCCGTGGATGCCAGTACTTCTCAGCTTTGCAGCGGGTGCAATGATATACGTCGTAGTAGAAGAATTAATACCGGAGATGGCCGAAGGAGAACATTCTAATACAGCCACGCTTGCCTTTATGTTGGGATTTGCCGGTATGATGATGCTTGATATTTTGTTCGGATAAATATAAGTAAGGATATACATCGAGAGGCAATGAAAGGATGGCTGATCATTGCGATACTTCTTTGCCTTGTAGTGAATATGATTGCCAAGCTGTTTCTTAACAAGAAATATGAAGTACTGCCACGGACATAGGAAAGAGATGGTGGAGCATGAATGAGATTCAGGCGGAATTATTTCGCTTACAGGACCTTAAATACCGCGAATTTCAGAGCAAATTGATACCTGGTTTGCGAGAAGATGAGATGATAGGGGTAAGGACCCCGGCACTCAGGAAGTATGCAAGAGAACTGTCAAAACAGGAAGGGGTGGAAGAATTCCTTAAGGATCTGCCCCATCTTTACTTTGATGAGAACCAGTTACAGGCTTTTCTAATCTCAGCAATCAAGGATTATGATCAGTGCATCGATGCTGTGAATGCCTTTCTGCCGTATGTGAATAACTGGGCGACCTGTGATCAGTTGTCGCCTAAGGTCTTTAAGAAGCATAAGAGAGAACTTCTGTCTCAGGTAGAAATGTGGATCGAATCCGAAGAAACGTATACGATTCGCTTTGGCATCGGCATGTTGATGCAACACTATCTGGATGAAGATTTCTGTGGCGATTATCCGCGAATGGTGTCGGAGATTTGTTCTGATGAATATTATGTGAATATGATGGTTGCCTGGTATTTTGCAACGGCTCTGGCCAAACAATATGACGAGGTGCTTCCCTATATCGAGAATGGGAAGCTACAGAGATGGACGCATAATAAGACGATTCAGAAGGCAATCGAGAGTTATCGCATTCGTCCGGAGCAGAAAGCATATCTGAAGAGTCTTAGAATAAAATGAACTTCATGCAGTATAAGTTCTGATATGGTAAGATGCCAAGGCAATACAAGTATCACATAGGAGCATTCCCGAAGGCCATATGGCAGGTTCTTGTAAACCATGCTATAATACCCCTCATGTGATGAGAGGATCCTGTGAAAGATCCGTTGATAATGCATATGGTTATGCTAGAGAATCAGGTGTTATTCGATGTTAGATCAGTTTTCCAGAACCCAGTTATTACTAGGCGAAGAATCCATGAAGAAATTATCCGACATGCGTGTTGCTGTATTCGGCATCGGCGGTGTTGGCGGATATGTTTGTGAGGCCCTTGTAAGAACAGGTATAGGTCATTTTGATCTGATCGATGATGATAAGGTCTGCCTTACCAACCTGAATCGTCAGATTATCGCGACCAGAAAGACAGTCGGCCTGTATAAGGCAGATGTCATGAAGGAGCGTATGCTCGAGATCAATCCCAATGTTGAAGTCAATGTATATAAGTGCTTCTTCCTTCCGGAAAATGCGGATGAATTCCCCTTTGCGGATTATGACTATGTCATCGATGCAGTGGATACTGTCACTGCGAAGGTGGAGCTTGTCATGAAGTGTAAAGAGATGAATGTCCCTATCATTAGTTCCATGGGAGCGGGTAATAAGTTAGATGCCAGCGCTTTTAAGGTCGCTGACATCTACAAGACGAAGATGTGCCCTCTCGCCAAGGTAATGCGTCATGAGATGAAGAAACGTGGTGTAAAGAAGCTGAAGGTTGTTTATTCTGAAGAAAAGCCTACAAGACCCATCGAGGATATGTCCATCAGTTGCCGTACCCATTGTATCTGCCCTCCCGGAGCTCAACATAAGTGCACGGAGAGAAGAGACATTCCTGGAAGTGTAGCTTTCGTTCCTTCTGTTGCTGGTATGATCATCGCAGGGGAGGTCATCAAGGACCTGACCAAGGACACCAGACCCTAATGAAAAACTCTGAATCTTCGGTCACGAAGATTCAGGATTGATTCATAATAGAAATCGCCGGTTTTCCGTGTCCGCTTAGGACCAGATGACCGGCTTTTATTTGCTTATGCAGTTCTCTTGCAGAGGCGCTCATGCATGATGATCATGAGGATCAGTAAGAGAATCAGGTATACAGGGTAGAGCGCGATGCTGGTGTAACGAGCAATCAGTCCAAAGAGTGGAGGCATAAAGACATTGCCGAGGTAAGCACTTGCCATCTGTACCCCGATGACGGCCTGTGACTTATCTGTTCCGAAATGAGCTGGAGTGGAATGGATGATGCTGGGATAGATGGGAGCACATCCGAGTCCGATGATGACAAGCCCTGCGAGGGAGAGAGCATCTATCGGTGCGAAGAGGAGCAGCAGGAGGCCGAGGGCGGCGATGCCCTGCCCCAAGCGAATCATCTGGCTATCATTCAGCAGGAAGGTGATGAAACCACTGATAGCACGTCCACCTGTAATGCCGAGATAGAAAAGGGAAGCGTAACCTGCAGCGGTGACAGGATCGATACCGCGGAAGTTGGACAGATAGGAACTTGCCCAGAGGCCTGCTGTCTGCTCCAATGCGCAGTAAGCGAAGAAAGTTATCATGACTTCTTTTGCACCCCGGAGCGCGAAAATCTCACGGAGGGAGAGTGCATGAGAGGGAGAATTCGAATTCGTTGTGTTAGCGTCCGAAACAAGTCTTTGCTTCTTCCAGAGGGGAAGTGAGAGCATGACGACTGCAGTGAGAATCAGCTGAATCAGACTGATGGTCTGATATCCCTGGTGCCAGGTTCCACCCTGGGTCAGGATCATGTTCATGATGTAAGGCCCGGTACTTGCACCAATGCCCCACATGCAGTGAAGCCAGCTCATATGTCTGCTCTTGAAATGTAGGGCAACATAGTTATTGAGAGCAGCATCGATACTTCCGGCGCCTAGTCCATAGGGGACAGCCCAGAGGCAGAGCATCCAGTAGGAAGTGGAGATGCCAAAACCGAAGAGAGCGAGAGCTGTAAGGGCGACACTGAGAACCGTTACGAGACCTGCGCCCAGACGTCTTGTAAGTCTGTCACTGAAGAGGCTGGATACCACTGTACCGAGGGAGATGATCATGAAGATGGGACCAGACCATGCGAGTGGAACACCGAGCTCTCTGTGAGCAATGGGCCAGATGGAACCTAAGAGAGAATCGGGAAGCCCCAGGCTGATAAATGCGAAGTAAACAATAATTAAAAGTAGAGTTGTCATTTCTAATCTCCTTTTTGTATTCAGCAAATATGATTATATTTGTGAATTCTAATAATCACTATGATATAATCATCAAAAATCCGGTATATAATAAGATTATTTCGTCAAACATTCAAACTATTGGATAAAAAACAATTTTTGACGCTCTGAGAGGATAAAATGGCACTTAGTGTATCGACAGACAAAATAGGTGAAGATGGGAGGGAACTCCTAAGTTACGGAAGCCCTGACTATCCGATTGCCTTCTTTGATGATGACCTTACGGAAGTGTTGGTGCCCTGGCACTGGCACGATGAGTATGAACTGGTCTACATTTGCGAAGGAAGAGAGCGGGTGCAGGTTGCCGGGCGGGCCTTCGAGGTGGAGGCTGGACAAGGTTACTTCGTCTCGCATGCCATCTTGCATTCGGCGGAGTTATTGACGGAGCGGGGAAGACAATGGGCTATGGTTTTCGGCGATCGGCTCATCGGTTCGCCTATGGATATCTATTGGAAGAAGTACATTCAGCCGGTGCGTGATAACCCCAATCTGGATTTTGAGATTTTTTCGCCGGAATGCACCTGGCAGAAGGAAGTGCTGGATCGGATGAAGGAAGTTTTCGAGGCTGGCGCTTATGATGTGGAAGATGACTGCCTGCTGGTGCGAGAGGGGATGAGCCGGATCTTCAGCTTGATTACGAAGCACATGCCTGATGCTACGCCTCAGGAGAATCGGGAGAAGATCGAGCGCCAGGAGGAGAGGCTGAAGATTATGCTGTCCTTCATGGAAGGTAATCTCTCGGAGAATATCTATGTCGGCGACATCGCATCCTCAGCCGGTGTCAGCGTCAGTGAATGCTTGCGTTGTTTCCGCGATGTAATGGATGCGACGCCAATTCACTTCCTGAGGAGTCTTCGCCTGGAACGGGCCTCGGAGCTTCTGGCCCAGGGATCAGGAAGTTCTGTGACGGAAGTGGCCGGACAGGTCGGTTTTACCGATATGAGTTACTTCACAAGAGAGTTTCGGAAGCAGTTCGGCAAAACACCACGAGAATATAGAAAAGAAATTAGGAATTAACAAAGAAATCAGGTATTAATAATGAAACAAATCGCAGCAATTTTTGATATGGATGGAACGGTCCTGGATACCCTCGAGGATCTTAAATGTGCACTTAACTACGCCTTTGAAGAGGCAGGACATAGCCATGATTTCAAGAGAGAGGAAGTTGCTCTCTTCTTCGGATCCGCTGTTCATGTTGCGATCCAGAGAGGACTTGCCCGTGAAGCAGGAATGCAGATGGAGGAACTCTTGCAGATTGGAACAAAAGGCCACGAGACCGTCGATGGAATCGATGAAGCAGAGGTGAATCGTATTCAGGCCATCTATAAGCCTTACTATGAGAAGCATTGCAACGATAATACGGCACCCTATCCGGGCATTGTGGATATGATTCGTGATCTGAGAAAGCAGGGAATCAGATGTGCCGTGGTTTCCAACAAGCCGGATCCCGCCGTGCAGTCCCTGGTGGCAGATCTCTTCCCCGATACCTTCGACTTCTCCCTGGGAGAGATAGCAGGTCTCAAACGTAAACCGGCTCCGGATATGGTAGAGAAATGCCTCGATGCCATCGGAACGAAGGCGGAGGATGCCGTCTATATCGGTGATTCGGAAATTGATATACAGACTGCAGAAAATAGTGGTCTTCCTTGTATCAGTGTTGACTGGGGCTTCCGTCCGGTTTCGTATCTTAGCAGTCATGGCGCAGAAGTGATTGTAAGTACGGCAGCGGAACTCGGCGGGGAGATCATGAGAAGAAGAGAAGAATAAGAAGAAATGCGACCTGTAGCATTTTCGAAGCATAAGAAGAATTGTAAGCCAAGAAGCATGAAAGCAATAAGTCTGTATGATAAATCACAAGTAAATAAAGAGACACTTCTTTTTGATAGCAAGGCTCTCTGGAAGTTATTAATTCCAGTTATGATAGAGCAATTACTGACATCCTTCATGGGAATGGCAGACTCTGTCATGGTATCTCGAGTTGGAAGCGCAGCAATCTCTGCCGTCTCACTGACAGACTCCATCAATGTCTTGGTGATACAGGTCTTGGCAGCACTAGCTACCGGCGGTACCATCATCTGCTCTCAATACTTAGGAAGAGAAGATCGGAAGAAAGCGACAGAGGCTGCCAAGCAGGTTCTCCTGACCGCTGTTGCAATCTCGACCCTTCTTGGAGTGATATGCATTCTTCTCTGTAAGCCGATCCTTCGCCTGGTTTTCGGTCAGGTCGATGCAGCGGTTATGTCGAACTCTGAGATCTACTTCCTGATTACGGCAGCATCCTTCCCCTTTCTGGCAATGTTCCAGGCGGGCTCTGCCTTCTTCCGCGCAGGCGGTAACAGCCGCTTCCCTATGATCGTATCCGTCTCTGGAAATGTGCTGAATATTGCAGGCAATGCACTTCTGATCTTTGGCTTTCACATGGGAGTTGCAGGTGCGGCTCTGTCCACTCTGGTGGCTCGTATCTTCATCGCAGGTTTTGTGCTGATCAGTCTTAGAAAAGATCGCCAGCCAATCGTACTTAGAAACTACTTTGCCATTCGCCCTGACTGGAAACTGATTGTCCGTGTGCTCTCTATCGGAGTCCCCTCTGGCATCGAGAACGGTATGTTCCAGTTTGGTAAGCTTGCCATCCAGTCTTCTGTCTCCACACTCGGAACAGCTGCCATCGCCGCCCAGGCTATGACCATCATCCTCGAGAACCTGGATGGAATAGCGGGTATCGGAATCGGCATCGGGCTCATGACGGTCGTAGGACAGGCCATGGGTGCAGGTCGCCGGGAAGAAGCCAAGTACTATATCTTGAAGCTGACCTGGTATGCGGAACTGGTTGTCATAGCTTCCTGTATCATCATTCGCCTTCTGACCGGCCCTATTGTCTGGATCGCTGGTATGGAAGCAGAGAGCATTACCATGGTCTACTTCATGATGAACTGGATTACCATCATTAAACCCATCTGCTGGACCCTGGCCTTCGTTCCCGGCTACGGACTCCGTGCTGCCGGAGATGTCCGCTTCTCCATGACCGTTACTACGATTACTATGTGGGGCTGCCGTGTAGCGCTTGCCACAGTCCTGATCCGCGTCTTCGGCCTCGGCCCCATCGCTGTCTGGATTGGACAGATGTCCGACTGGGGACTCCGCGCCTTCATCTTCTCGGGCCGCTTCCTCTCCGGCAAGTGGCTGAAACACGAAGTTATCTGAGCCGGTGACCCAGGCTGGGGTTTCCCGCCCCCTCCCCTTGCATAATAGAAGCCTCTGTCTCTAAACATGCTTCCATAAAACGGACGAAGTGACTAAGATCCTTCTCCTGCCTTAAAGCAATGCTCTTCTGCGTTACGTTCCGCCTAATCCGTTTTTCCCTTATCGGAAGTCAGGAGAGGCGGCCGTCCTCGAAGAGCATTTGGCGGCAGGGAAGGATCAAGTCCACTTCGTCTTATTGTTTTATTGGAAGCATGCCCGAGGCAGAGGCTTTCTTTTCGTCATATGGGAGGGGGCGGGAAACCCCATGAACCTGGCCGGCTCAGATCACTTGTGGTAGGGCTCGCCGGAGATGATGCGGTAAGCACGGTAAACCTGCTCGAGGAGGATGACTCGCATGAGCTGGTGAGGGAAGGTCATGGCGGAGAAGCTGAGCTTATAGTCGGCACGTTTCAGGACCTCGTCGGAGAGACCGAGGGAACCACCGATGACGAAGCCGATGTTGGACTTGCCGGAGAGTCCGAGGGAATTGATTTTGTCGGCGAGTTCAGGAGAGGAAAGCCCCTTTCCGTTAATTGCAAGTGCAATCAGGTAGGTAGAATCGGAGATTTTGGAGAGCAGGCGCTGGCCTTCTTTCTCCTTGATCTGGGCTTCTTCGACAGGGCTTGCGTTGTCGGGTGTCTTCTCGTCGGTGACTTCTACGATGCTGAGCTTACAGTATCGGGAGAGGCGTTTTGCGTATTCGTCGATTGCGTCGCGATAGAACTTCTCTTTGACCTTGCCGACACAATAGATCGTGATGTTCATGTATTATTCCTCTCTTACGCTTCCGGAGGTCCAGGTACTTTCTGACGGATAGCTTCCGGCCTTTTTACTTACAGAGGGTAATTGTTCCCAATCGAAATTCTCGCCTTGGGCAAGAATGGACTTCAAGTCATCAAGGAGTGACTCCTGTGAGTAGACCTGTACTGCGTCGATTCCGAGCTTACGGGCCTGGTCTACATTTTCGAAGCGGTCATCGAAGAAGATGCACTCGCCGGGATTCAGCCGGTATCTTAAGAGCAGGGCCTGGTAGATCTCGGGATCGGGTTTAGAGAGATGCAACATGTAGGAAACCATCATTCCATCGAGGTCCTGCATGAAGTCAGCGTATTCCGTGTGTCTGTGGAAGAAGTCATATGGGTAGTTGGAGAGCAGGTAGATGTGGAAGCCTGCGGCTTTCAACGCATGAATCATGGCCCAGACGCGGGGGCGGGCGACGTGCATATACTCATTGTGCTCGATGACCCAGCGGATGATAGAACCGTCTTCCGGGAATTCTTCTTCGAATTCGCGGATGATGTCTTCGGTGCTTCGAATGCCGAGATCTAACTGATGCCAGAGTTTTCTGGGTTCGTCGAACATCTTATGCCCGATTTCTTCCGCTTCGGCGGCGCTGAGCCCCTGATCCATCAGCATGCCTCTCCAACGGTAGGAGAGCAGGACATCGCCGAGATCGAAGATGAGATTCTTGTAGTTCTTCATTATATTTCCTTTCTGACAGGACCAGTGCATCTTCATTATTGTACTATAGAATAATTAATAATGGAAAAATTGCAATCGAAATATGAGAATGAGTTTCCCAAAGGAGCTGAAAATTCAGGCTTATTTGATAGAAATGATTCTCAATAAGAATAGTACTTGAAAATGTACAATATGCCAGCTGCTAGGCGATGAACCACGGAAACCACGATGGAAGTTCTCAAAATAAGGGCGTATAGTAAATTATGTCGAAATATCATCTTGTGGCATGGGTAAAACCATACATAATAGACAGAAAAGATTGTTAAAAAATGTACAAATGTCATTATTATTGTCGTATATTAATAAGGGGATATACCCAATAGGGTACTGCCTTCTGGCAGTTTTTTGAAAGTATGAGGAGGAGAAAGCTATGCCCAGAACCATGAAGGAATGGAAGCTCGGCGATCCCATGATCAATGAGAACGACTTCTGGCCGGATCCCAACTACAAGGCTGAGGATCCTGAAAAGGAAAAGATGGTAATCGAACTTGCAACCAGGATTACCGACCGTATGAAGAAGAAGATCAAGAAAACTCTGAACAATCAGGACCCTGAATATTGGATACTTGACCGTGTCCTTTCTAAAGAGCAGGTTGCATTCGCTCTTAAGGCATTCCCTAAGCTTAGAACACCTTACTCTATTCCGGAGATCGCAGAGCGTGTTGGTATGTCTGTAGAAGACACCACCAAGATGATCGAAGATCTTCGCTACATCGGTTTCATCGAACAGAACCGTTCCAAGGATGCAGATCATCATAAGCAGTATGAGCTGCCCATCTTCGTTCCTGGTTCTGCAGAATTCATGATGATGCAGGAATCTGTAACCAAGGCTCATCCTGAGATGGCTACCTTCTTTAACCTTATGACACAGCTTCCCCTGGCAGGACTTACCCAGATGGTTCCTCCCGGAGGCGCTGGTATCGGTATGCATGTTATCCCCGTTGAGCAGGCTATCACCTTAGAGAACCAGACGGCTGATGTAGAACATCTGTCCCGTTGGATCGATATGTATGACAAGTACGGTATCTCTGAGTGCTCCTGCCGTAAGCAGCAGGCAATCCGTGGCGAAGGCTCCGGTGAGATCCGTGGCGATTACTGCATCGGCATGGGCGACATGGCTGAGTACATGGATGATCGTGGAATCGGTCATTACATCTCCAAGGAAGAAGTTTATGAAATCCTTGCACGTGCTGAGCGTCATGGATATGTTCACCAGATCACCAATATTGATGGTGAGGGCAAGATCGTTGCAATCTGTAACTGTGCTCCTGGTGTATGTAATGCCCTTCGTACTTCCCAGCTCTTCAACACCCCGAACATGTCCGCATCCGCATATCGTGCTCACGTTGAGACCGAGAAGTGTGTTGCTTGTGGTAAGTGCGTAGAGGTTTGCCCTGTTGGTGCTGCCAAGCTCGGACAGAAGCTCTGCCATAAGAATGGTCAGGCATTCACCTATCCGAAGACCGAACTCCCTGACGGCAAGTCCTGGGGCCCGGAGAAGTGGAACTATAACTACAGAGACGATGCCAAGCTTAATGTATATGAGACCGGTACTGCTCCTTGTAAGACCGCCTGCCCTGTACATCTTTCTGTTCAGGGTTACATCAAGATGGCTTCCGAGGGACGTTTCGAAGAAGCTCTGCAGCTGATCAAGCAGGATAACCCGCTTCCTATGATCTGCGGTGCTATCTGTAACCGTCGCTGTGAGGATGCATGTACCCGTGGTACCATCGATCAGCCTCTGGCGATCGACGAGATCAAGAAGTTCATCGCATCTCTTGATATGAAGAAAGAAACCCGTTACGTACCGCTTTGCGAGAAGCATGATGGCGGTATGTGGGGAGATGAATACAAGGTTGCTGTTATCGGTGGTGGCCCTGCAGGTCTTGCTGCAGCTTACTTCCTCCGTCGGGATGGTTACCCTGTAACCGTATTCGAGCGTGAGTCTCGTGCCGGCGGTATGATGTTGAACGGTATTCCTTCCTATCGTCTGGAGAAGGACGTTGTTCAGTCTGAGATCGACATCATCGAAGCGATGGGTGTTGAGTTCAAGTATGGCGTTAACGTTGGTTCTGATGTAACGATTCAGGAACTCCGTGAGCAGGGTTACAAGGCATTCTTCATCGCAATCGGTATGCAGGGTGGACGTTTTGCAGGCGTTCCTGGCGAAGATGCAGAAGGTGTGCAGACTGGTGTTGACTTCCTTCGTACTGTAAATCAGGATCATTCCGTTCGTCTGAAGGGTGATACCGTTGTCATTGGTGGTGGTAACGTTGCAATCGACGTTGCTCGTACTGCAATTAGAGCCGGTGCTTCCAAGGTTACCATGCTTTGCCTTGAGGGTGAGAATGAGATGCCCGCAGCCAAGCATGAGGTTGAAGAAGCGAAGGAAGAAGATATTGTTGTAATGAACGGCTGGGGCCCTAAGGAAGTTCTTACTGAGAACGGCCATGTTACTGCAGTTGTATTCAAGAAGTGCACCCAGGTTAAGGATGCTGACGGAAGATTCAATCCTCAGTATGATGAGAACGATCTTGTTACTATTCCTGCTGAGAACCTGCTTCTCTCCATCGGTCAGTCTGTTGACTGGGGTAAGCTTCTAGAGGGCACCAAGGTTGTCATCAACCGTAACGGTACTGCTCAGGCAGATCCTCTGACCAGACAGACCGCTGAGCCTGATATCTTCGTAGGTGGGGATGTATTCACCGGCGCTCGTTTTGCCATCGATGCAATCGCAGGCGGCCGTGAAGGTGCAGTTTCCATTAACCGTTTTGTACATCCCGGTAACAGACTTGACCTCGCAAGAGATCGTCGTGAGTTTGTTGAACTGGATAAGGATGATATCAAGGTTGAAGGATTCGATAACGCTCCTCGTCAGATTCCTGGCAAGAAGGCTGGCGTTGCAAAGGACACCTTCGATGATCTCACCGAAGTATTCACTGAAGAACAGGTCAAGACGGAAGCGAAGAGATGCCTTGGCTGTGGTGCTTCTGTAGTTGATGAGAACCGTTGTATCGGTTGTGGTCTCTGCACCACGAAGTGTCACTTCGATGCAATCCATCTGAAGAGAGACATGCCCGCAGCATCTAATATGTATCGCTCTGAGGATAAGCTGAAGGCTATCGCTCCTTATGCGATCAAGCGTGGCGGTAAGATCGCCATCAACAAGATTCTTGGCAAGTAATTCATAAGTAAACCTGTATTCACTGTATGAAGCACGCATCTTGCGTGCTTCATATGGGTTTATGTGGGAAAAACATACATTAGATTGGAGTTTTTTGCATGGAACATATGCATGCAGATGGAACTTTCCATTCACACTCTCATCCTGGTGAGATGAACCGGTTAGAGTCCGTTCAGGAAGCAGAGAAGATGCTCGAATATATGATTCATCACAATGCTTCTCACATGAAAGAACTCGATGATCTTGCAGAGTATCTGTATGATCAGGGTCACATAGAAGAGCATGATCGACTTCATGAAGCCGCAAGGAAGTATGAAGAAGGCAATGCAATTCTTGAAGAAGTAAAAGAC
>ONDO01000015.1 GCA_900316625.1 uncultured Lachnospiraceae bacterium
GAGGTTGGGCTGGATGCTTTCTTGGCATCAGAAGAGTATGCCAAGGAGTCAATAAAAGATATTGGTTTGGTGTTCGACCAAAATACGGCCGGCTCCACTCCAAAAAGGAATGCAATTGCATTCCTTTTTTTATACCCTTACGATTTAACAATAATTTTAAAAATCAGGAGACAGGAAATGTTATAATGATGACATGCGTACATGGGATGACTGGATCCGTCTGGAGAAGAAAAAATACAAAAATCTCGGCATGGATCCTCAGGAATTGAAAGAAGAAGTACTTAGCCGCTTCGGTATTATGCCGAGGTCTGGTGAACGTGCGCTCATGTACCTCTATTCTGCTTTTCATAGAAATGAACCGGATGGTGTAGTAACGATCGTTACAGATCGTGCGATCCATCTGTCGGATGGTGGCGTAGTTAGCCTTGGTGAGGCAGCGTCTTCCATTCTCTATCTGTCTCCGGTTGGCAAATCCCAGATCACCTTACTTACCATGGATAATGATATTAACCTGACCGGTCAGAAGGGACAGGTTTCCTTATCGTCCATCCGTGAGTTTGGACATTTCTTAGAGGATCTACAGTTATTTGCCCGTATGGAAGGCCCTGAAGTAAGAAGAGCTTATGTGATGACTCTGAAGATGCGCATAGCTATGAGTCGGTCTTCATTTCACGAATATGGACTTCTTAGCGATGAGGGACATTATCTGGTCGGCCTTGCACTCTTAGAGCCGGAACTGAAAAAGGATGCGATCATGCTCGAACTTGAAGAGCAGTATCGTATGGGTGATAATAAGGCGTATCACAGGCTCTATGAGAATCGTAAGAAGGATCTGCCACCGGAGATCCGGGAACATCTAAAGTACCCGGATGAGCTCTTCAGTGAACGCTTTATTGAAGATCTGTCTAATGAATATTCGCTCTTCCTGACCCAGCATCTGGTCGGGACTTTCCATAATCTGCATAGTGGAGAGCGAACAGAGAAGCAGACCATAGAGTACCTGTACCTTCTGATTCGGATGGAGGCTTGGTCGCTCTATTTTAAGACTTTAAGTGATAATGCCCAGATTCTCTCCAGCAGGGAATTGCAGAAGATCCTGATCTTCCAGGCGAGATTCCAGAACGAGAAGATGAGCCAGGTCTATACGGACCTGATCGATGGGAAGAAGATTGCTTATCCCGGTAACAGCTGGCATGACTGTCTGGGACTGAATGCTCTGCATTATGCCCTGATCATGCGCGACAAGGAGAGAGTGAATGCCCTTCTTAATGATGGGGCCTTCGTGGAGCCAATCGCGGATGCAGATGTTCCAGAGGACGTATTAGAGGTTCTTGATTATGTCTTTCTGGCGGTCAACCTCTATTCGGACGATCTGCTTGCAAGAGAGATCTTCATCCAGACGTCACATACGGCAAAGTCTCTGATTCGTTCGATTCGTTCGATTGATTTTTATATGGATATGTCTCGTAAGTCTTCGAAAGTTCTCTTTGATGAGCTAAGAAAACTACGTTTATCCGGGGATGAGAGTAGTCTGACAAGCGTTCGTGCCAAGATCGAAGATCTCGCAGAACACATGGAAGATTATGCGAATTCCAAGCAGGAACTCGAAGCAGGGCTGGAGAAATTAGTTCAGGATCATATTGATGCCGCAAGAAGACGGGCGGCTCAGGTTGCCCTCAAGGGAAGTCCCCTGGCACAGTATATTCTTCGCATCTATCTGAATCCGGATCTGCTCTATAAGAATCTCTTTGGCACCATTTATGATTACAAACTCTACCGAAGCGGGAATCTCTTCTTCGTGACCAGTGTGGAGGAAGAGCTGCCTTTTTCCTACCTTCTGTGTAACCAAAAAGGCGTAGTCGAAGAGCATATCCTCGAGGAAGACCGCTCCTTCCATTGGGATGAAGTGCAGAGAGATCATTATGAACGGAAGGAACGTGCAAAGCGGGACCGCCAAGAACGGGAAGAGAAGAGACGACAGCAGGAAGAGAAGAGACAACAGCAGGAAGAGAAGAGAGCTTCTTATGAAGAGGATGATTCTCTTTCGGAAACAAAGAGCATAGCTTCCCGCTGGTTCTCTAACGAGGCAATGGAAGATGCATCAGTTCTGCGACAGGAATATCGTGCTCTGGTGAAGAAGTACCACCCGGATGAGAATCTGGAGGATACCACCGATATCATGCAGCAGATACAGCAGGAACGTGACAATATCAGGAGACGCCAATGGCAGTTGATAAAGACAGATTAATACATGCGGGCGGATTTGCTTTTCAGGATGCAGAAGAAGGCGATAAAGCTTCTCATGAGCTTGAAGCCGTTGAATATATAGAGGACACGATGAATTGGAAGGATAGTGACCAGGTATTAAAACTATATCTGCAGATTCTCGATTCCGGAATGTTTACGACACCGGTAGGCCTGTCCTTCCTCAGGGATATTCAGCGTCGGCTCTTAGATGGTGGTCAGATTGATCCCTATCAGATTCCGGATGTTCCGGTCCCGGTTACCTTTGGACATGTGGCGGCAGGTATTGTTGCCAAGCAGGGTAACGCTGAACTTAAGGAGACAGATGCGATGAATTCTTCGGAAGAAGATGAGACAGCTCTACGTTTGCGCGATAGCGACAGACTTCTGAATGCAATGAAGAAGAGGAATGTGAAGCATCGCAGGAGTATTCAGATGCAGAAGGTCATGATCGGAATTCTTGTCATCATGGTGATCCTGATGTTTGTGATCAGTCTTACAGGCAGGGCACCGACCATTTTGAATTACCGATCTAAGGTACAGAATGAGTATTCTGAGTGGGAAGAGGAATTAAAGGCGAGAGAAGATCTGATTCAAGAGAGAGAACACGAACTTGGGATTTCAGAGGAGGATAAGTAAATGGGGCAGGGTAAAATCTTAGTTGTTGATGATGAAACCAGAATGAGAAAACTGGTCCGTGATTTCCTGGTTCGCGAAGGCTATGAAGTCTACGAAGCGGGAGATGGCGAAGAGGCTTTGTCCGTATTTCGTCGTATGAAGGATCTGTCTCTGATCATACTCGATGTGATGATGCCGAAGATGAATGGATATGAAGTTCTGAAGACCGTAAGAGAAACTTCCAGAATTCCGGTAATCATGCTGACGGCTCGTACTTCGGAAGAGGATGAATTGCAGGGATTTAACCTGGGCGTCGATGAATATATTGCAAAACCCTTCAGCCCGAAGATCCTTGTGGCGAGAGTTGAGGCAGTCATCAGACGTAGCTCTGGTGAAGAGATGAACCAGGATTCGAATATTATCGAGGCAGGTGGGATTCGTATCGATATCGGAGCGCATACTGCCAGTATCGATGGCCAGGAGATGGTTCTCTCGGTTAAGGAATTCGAGCTCCTGACTTACTTTCTGCAGAATCAGGGCATCGCTCTGTCGAGGGATACCATTCTGAATAATGTTTGGAATTATGACTATTTTGGTGATGCAAGAACCATTGATACCCATGTGAAGAAGCTACGTAGCAAGATGGGAGACAAGGGCTCCTACATTAAGACAATCTGGGGAATGGGGTATAAGTTTGAGACAGAAGAAGGCTAAAAAGAAGAGAAGAAGGCTCTATTCGCAGATTCTTACTTCAATCATTATCCTCGTGTCCGGAACGATCATTCTCTGCTGGATTCTGAACACTTCCTTGCTGGGCTTTGTCTATGTTCAGCATAAGAGGGTTTCGATTCGGGAGACTTATGAGAACTTATGCCAGGCTTCGAGTGACGGCTCCTTGTATAAAAAGTCTTACCGGGTGAGTTTCGAACAGATGTGTGCGAATAACAATCTGTCAATACTCGTGGCGTCACCGGATGGCACGATTGTTCTCTCCTCCGCGGGAGAGAATTCCAGTGCGGTTATGTACGTAAACCTCCTGGATTCCATGCTTCGTATGCGTAGTTCGGAGAGAGTGCTGCTTGAGGAGAGCAATCGTTATACCATCGAGCGCCAGACAGATAGTCGAATGAACGGTGATTATATCGTTCTCTGGGGTAGTCTTGAGGATGGCAATACCGTTTTGATCCGTTCTGCTGTAGAGAGTATGAAGGATTCTGCGGAAGTGTCGAACCAGTTCCTGCTCTTTGTCGGGGTTGGTACGATCATCTTCTCTGTTATTGTGTCCATTCTGCTCGCCAAGAAGATTACCAAGCCGATTACGGAACTGACGGAAATCTCCCGTAGAATGACAGAACTTGACTTTGAAGCGAGATATATTCCCAGAAATAAGCAAAATGAGATCGACGACCTGGGTATGCACATGAACAAGCTGGCGGATTCTCTGGAGGAATCAATCGGTGAACTCAAACAAGCAAATGCGGATCTTATGCACGATATTGAGATTCGTGATCAGTCGGAAGAGATGCGAAAAGAGTTCCTCGCAAATGTTTCGCATGAACTGAAGACGCCGATAGCGCTGATTCAGGGCTATGCAGAAGGCCTCGAAGATGGAATCTCTGATGATCCGGAAGACAGAAAGTATTACTGTGATGTCATCATCGATGAAGCGAAGAAGATGAACCGTATGGTGAAACAGATGCTTGCGCTGAATCAGCTGGAATTCGGTCAGAATAATATCTCTCTGGAACGCTTCGATCTGAATGATGTCATTGAAGCCCAGCTACATTCTACCCAGATCCTGATGGAACAGAATGATATTCATATGGAGTTTCATGCCGATAAGCCGGTATATGTATGGGCGGATGAATTCCTGGTGGAGCAGGCACTGAATAATTACATTACGAATGCAATCCATTATGCCAAGAATGAAAAGCTTGTTCGCATCACTCTTACGGATGCTGTTGATAATGGCGTCAGAGTCTCTGTATATAACTCTGGAGATCCAATTCCGAAAGAGAGTCTTCCCCATCTATGGGAGAAATTTTATAAGGTGGATAAGGCTAGAACCAGAGAGTATGGAGGTTCCGGAATCGGCCTATCTGTCGTAAAAGCGGTTATGGATTCTCACCACAGAAAATGTGGTGTACAAAATCTTCCGGATGGTGTCGAATTCTGGTTTGAACTCGATACAAAATAATGAATAGAACATGTGTCAAATTGTATAGGTTAAGTGCTGATTTATTAGGAATTTTATTGAATCTTCCGAATAAGAATGATAACATTGACATGTGTATAAAAAGACACCTAAAGGAGTTGTGGGCCAATGAGGAGAAAAACGATCCTCCTTGTTACAAGTCTCGCCATAGCATTTCTGCTGAATGGATGCGGAACGAAACTGATCGAGATGGATGAAGATCAGGAAAACGCATTTGTTTCATATGCAGCGGCGGCTGTAGCAAAATATAACAAAAATATGTCGACCGGTATTATGGTAGTTTCCGATCCGCCTAAGGCTTCTAATTCGGAGGAAGAGAAAGAGGAGTCAACATCTCCTGAGTTCGATCAAAACGTGGATGCAAGTCAGATTGAAGATGCACGGGAGGCAGCCGAGGCTGATCCATCCGCTGGAATCAATCCTGGTATTGTATCTGCCGGAGAGAGCGGAAGTACAGCGACTGGTAGTGTTGCTGATCTTACTTCGATTATCAACATTGAAGGTGTAAGCTTCGACGTGAAGGGCGCAAGTGTTCAGGATTCCTACAAATCAGGGAATTATATGGCGCTGATTCCAGAGAAGGGGAATACCTATCTGGTCTATCGTATTGAAGCTACGAATAATAGTGATGCAGATGTTGACCTTGATCTCTTATCCAAGGGAATTAGTTATACGGCAAGTGCAGGTTCTACGACAGTGAGTGCAGATTCAACCATTCTCCTGAATGATCTGTCAACGTATCAGGCAACGCTGAAAGCAAAGGAATCTACAGAGTTGGTTCTTCTGTTCCAGTTCCCGAGTTCCAGCCTGACATCAGAATCAAGTTATTCCCTCGGTGCGACAAGCAACGGGAACACAGTAACGATTGAATGATTATTCGCAATATTATTTGCCTAACATTACACAACCAAGGAGGAAATTAGCAGTATGGATACCAACATCTTACTTGAATCGGGAACGAACGAGCTTGAGATTCTTGAATTCACAGTCGGTGGCAATCATTACGGAATTAACGTAGCGAAGGTTATCGAGATCATGAACTATCAGCCGGTAACTCCCATTCCTAACACACATCCCTTTGTCGAAGGTTTATTCATGCCGCGTGATGAGATGATCTCTGTTATCAATCTTCGCAAGTGCCTTGGAATGCCTGTTGATGATTCGATTCCCGGACTTCTCTTTGTTACCAACTTTAACAATCTGAATACTGCTTTCCATGTTGATTCTGTTCTTGGTATTCATCGTGTATCCTGGGAAGACATTCATACGCCGGATTCCACCATCAGTTCTGATGAGAGCGGTGTTGCTACTGGTGTACTCAAGTTCGATGATAAGCTGATCGTTATTCTTGATTTCGAGAAGATTGTTTCTAATATCAATCCTGAGACCGGTCTTAAGGTTTCTGAAATGAATAACTATGAGACCAAGGACAGAAGCCAGTGCCCGATTCTTCTTGCAGAAGACTCTAAGCTTCTTATGAAGCTGATCGAGGAATGCCTGAAAAAAGCTGGTTATACCAATCTGATCCTGAATGAGAACGGTCAGGAAGCTTGGAATAAACTCGTTGAGTTTAAGAAGGAAGGAACTGTTCTAGATAAAGTTCACCTGATCATCACTGATATCGAGATGCCTAAGATGGATGGTCACAGACTTACCAAACTTGTCAAAGAAGACGATACCATGAAGCATATTCCTGTTATTATCTTCTCTTCGCTGATCAATGAACAGATTCGTCGTAAGGGTGAATCTCTTGGAGCTGATGAACAGCTTACCAAGCCTGAGATTGGACAGCTTGTTGAAGCTGTTGATCGCTTAATTGCGAAATATGAGGCAGAACGCGAAGAAGCAAAGAAGCACTAATTACGAGAGATATTAAGTAAGGGATGTGAGCTTTTTCACATCCCTGTTTTTTGAATATGGTACTCAGGTGTTTCGCCTGAGTATATGTTGGAGGATTGGATTGTGCCTAATAATGAAGACTATTTGGATAGCCTTTTAAGTGACATTACGAAGGTTAGAACGGATTCCAAGAAGGCGGATGATGATGCCGCACGCGAGAGAAAAAAGAAGATTGCCAACCGCAATCGTATCAGCCCTCGAGAAGATTTCCTGGAGGCAAATGGTCTTGATCACTATCAGCCGAAGCCTGTCAGA
Organism: uncultured Lachnospiraceae bacterium; assembly: GCA_900316625.1. GTDB lineage: Bacteria > Bacillota > Clostridia > Lachnospirales > Lachnospiraceae > Lachnocurva. The sequence goes on from ONDO01000015.1 coordinate 7,232, forward strand.
CACAATAATTTAAGAAGAGCCTTATCGGAATCGGATTTTCTCAAAGATTTTGAAGCAGAACTCGATGAAGATGGAGCGGATTCCTTCCTGCGGGAATTTGAACGTAAATTGGTACGTGAGGAGAAAGGCAGAGAAGAAGAGAAAGATGATTCTGATGAGGAATTAGAACGAATTTTCTCTGCTGCTTCCCGTAAGCATACCGAGGAAGAAGAGGATGATTCTCTTGATATCGATGCAGGGGATAAAGAGGATTCTTCCCTGGATATCGATGCAGAGGAAGAAGAGGATTCTTCCCTGGATATCGATGCAGAGGAAGAAGAGGATAATTCTCTTGATATCGATGCAGGGGATAAAGAGGATTCTTCCCTGGATATTGATGCTGGAGAAGGGAAAACTGTTCCGTCTGATCCGATTCCCAAGCCCGAAGGAGATGGCCCGGTTAACATTGAGTCCATGCTCGATATGGCTCGACAGAAGATGTCTGGCGAGGAAGAAGTTCCCCAGGAGGAGAACCTTGAGGAAACAGACCTTAGTAGTGGAGATGGTTCAGAAGAGACGGAAGATCTCATGTCCATGCTGGCTGGCAGTTCAGATGCTAATCTCGGAGATATCGGAGCTCTCTTAGATGCTGATTCGTCTGGAAATGAACTCGATGAGTCCAGAGAAGAATTCGAGTCCTTATCTGATGCGGCAGATGATTATGGCGAAGAAACCGAGATTTCCCTGGATGGTGAAGAAGAAAAGAAGCCTGGATTTTTTGATAAGTTAAAGAGTATTTTCAAGGGAAAGCCGAAAGCTGTAAACAAAATGGATGCGATCTCTGATGAGAATGAAGCCATAGCGACAGCTCAGGCTCTGGATGAAGAAAATCAGCAGATCCTGTCTGAGATGGGAGAACTTCATGGCGAAGATGAGATTAGTCCGGATGATGACGGTACTGGTTTGTTAGCTAATTTCTTCAAGAAGAAGAAAGCTGCACGTGCAGCGAAGAAGGAAGAGAAAGCAAACGCTCCCAAACCTGAAAAGCCCAAGAAGGAAAAGAAGCCAAAGAAAGAGAAGAAACCCAAGGAAAAGAAGGAAAAGAAACCCAAGCCAGTAGATAACTCTCCGGTTATTCCCCTGAAGGCAATCATTGTACAGCTTGTTTTTGCGGTTTCTGTCATTGCTCTGGTGTTCATCGGAAGTAAGCTGATCTCCCAGCATATGGCAGTTTCTGATGCTCAGAATAAGTTCAATAAGGGGCTCTACATGGAGTCCTATGAAGAACTTCAGGGAAGAAGCTTTAAGGAAGGCTCAGATGAGGAAAAGATTCTGAATCAGAGTAGATTATTATCAGACCTTCAATCCAGATTGATTGCTTATCAGGCTCTTTCTTCCAAGGGAAAATATGAGATGGCACTCAACCAGCTCCTGGTTGGCTATGATCATTATCAGAAGAATCTTCCGGAAGCCCAGGAATACGGTGTGGAGATGCAATACACCGAACTCCACGATCACATAATTGAGGCACTGTCTTCACAGTTTAATGTCTCACAGGATCGCGCCGATGAAATTCTGAAGGCGCAGAGTAGAAAAGATTACACAAGAAAAGTAAAAGAAGTATTAGCTGAACTTAATCTTACGGAGGACTAAGCATTGACCGCCATTATCGACTATGGCGCCGGCAATATTCGAAGTGTGGAAAAAGCATTAAGATATCTCGGCGATGACTGTTATGTAACAAATGATCCAAAAGAAATCAGAAAAGCCGGGCGGGTAATCCTGCCCGGCGTTGGAGCGTTTGGCAAGGCCATGGATAGCATGAGGGCATCTGGGCTGGAGGAGACTGTTAAAGAGGTTGCCAATAGCGGTACGCCTTTTCTCGGCATCTGTCTTGGCTTGCAGCTTCTTTTTCCCAGGAGTGAAGAATCTCCGAATGCCATTGGTTTAGCACTGCTTGATGGAAAGATCGTACGGTTCTCTCCGGATCTTGGCCTTAAGGTTCCGCATATGGGATGGAATTCCCTCGAACTTAAGAACGATGGAAGGCTTTTTAAGGATCTTCCGGATCAGCCCTACGTTTACTTCGTACATTCCTATTATCTAAAAGCAAAGAATCGAAATGAAGTGAAAGCTTCCTGCAATTATGGAATTGATTTCGATGCATCGGTGGAGTCTGGCAATGTCTTCGCCTGTCAGTTCCATCCGGAGAAGAGCGGTGAGACCGGTCTTCAGATTCTGAAGAACTTTCTGGAGATCTGATGGGAGGCAAGATGTATACGAAGAGAATTATTCCCTGCCTCGATGTAAAAGATGGCAGAGTTGTTAAGGGTGTGAATTTTGTAGAACTGCAGGATGCCGGTGATCCGGTAGAATGTGCCAAAGCCTATAATGCGGCTGGCGCGGATGAACTCACCTTCCTTGATATCACAGCGTCTTCCGATCATAGACATACTGTGGTAGATATGGTTGAAAAGGTTGCATCAGAAGTATTTATTCCTTTTACCGTGGGTGGCGGCATTCGTACGGTCGAGGATTTCCGGGAGATTCTACGTGCAGGTGCAGATAAGGTGTCTGTGAATTCGGCTGCAATCGATCGCCCGGAATTATTATCTGAAGCGGCACTTATATTTGGCTCTCAGTGTGTGGTCATTGCTATTGATGCCAAGAAGAGGGCGGATGGCAGTGGATGGGATGTCTACAAACATGGTGGTCGTCTGAATGCCGGAATTGATGCGATTGAATGGGCAATGAAAGCGGAAGAACTTGGCGCCGGTGAGATCCTTTTGACTTCCATGGATTGCGATGGAACGAAAGCAGGATATGATCTGGAACTTACCAGACAGATCTCTGCAGAAGTGCAGATTCCTGTGATCGCCTCTGGCGGTGCTGGAAGGAAGAAGGACTTTTTGGATGCTTTTACAGAAGGGCAGGCAGATGCAGCTCTCGCAGCGTCACTTTTCCATTTTAAAGAACTCGAAATTATGGATCTGAAGAAATATTTAAGAGAACAGGGTGTCTCTGTTCGAATGGAGTAAGATTTTTGTCTCTGATATCGAATGACTGGCTTCTTCCGCTGGAAGAAGAATTTCACAAAGAATACTATAAGAATCTCTACCAGAAGGTGAAGGAGGCATATAACACAACGGTTGTATATCCTCCTGCAGATGATATCTTCAATGCTTTTCACAGAACTCCCTTGTCAAAGGTCAAGGTTGTTATCCTGGGACAGGATCCTTATCATGAACCGGGGCAGGCAGAGGGCTTAAGTTTTTCTGTAAAGCCTGATATCGATATACCGCCTTCCTTGCAGAATATCTATAAGGAATTAGAGAGTGATATCCCGGGATTTCAGATTCCTAATAATGGAAGTCTTACGAAGTGGGCGGATCAGGGCGTTTTCCTTCTCAATACTCTGCTTACCGTAAAGGCACATCAGGCTTTCTCATGTAAGGGGTGGGGCTGGGAAGAATTCACCGATGCTGCAATTCGTGCCTTGGATCAGGAAGATCATCCCATGGTCTTTCTGCTTTGGGGAAAGCCGGCACAGGAGAAGGCTAAACTACTGCATGATAATCCCAATCACCTGGTCCTGATGGCTCCGCATCCCAGTCCACTGTCTGCTTATCGCGGATTCTTCGGCTGTCATCATTTCAGTAAGGCGAATGAGTTCCTGATCGAGCATGGTTTGAGCCCGATTGACTGGCAGATTGAAAACGTATAGTTTTGCGTTCTATTTGACGAAATGTAGTTTAGCATGCTATATTACAGTTAAGTACAAAGTTATTTTCGACAAGGATGTCGACAGAAGCAATTGCTACTGAAGGAGGCGCTTATGGCTATCCGGTTAAATGGACTAAATTCGGGTGGTTGGAATTCATTATCCATTAAGAATTTGTTTTCGGGCCTGAATACAACAGGCTTTAACAGTATGTCTTCTATGGTTTCAGATTATAATTTGATTCGATCTGGTTCCTATGGAAAACTTCTGGGCGCGTATTATGACAAAATGAATAAAGAATCTTCCTCGGTAAGCTCATCTACCCAGAAGAGTAGCGGCTATCAGGGTGTTCAGAATCGCGCAGATCGTTATGCTGTTACGGAAGAAGAGAAGCAGTCCAGAGCAAAGCAGAAGACTTCGAAGAGTACAAGTTCGAGTGGCAGTGTAAGCAAAGAATCAAAGGTGACACAGAATTCCAAAGCCTTGCAGAGTGCGGCGGATGCACTTATCAAACATGGAAGTGATTCTGTATTCAATAAAGTATCTTCCAAGGACGAGAATGGTAAGACGACCGAGTCTTATGATCGCAAGAAGATCGGCCAGGCTCTCTTCGATTTTGCAGAATCCTATAATAAGTTCCAGGCGAGTGCTAAAACCTCCGTATCGAGTGGAGTTACTACAGCGGCTGAGAATGTAAGGAAACAGACAAGTTCTAACGAAGCGGTTCTGTCTTCCATCGGTCTTAGTGTAGATGAATCCGGTAAGATGAGCCTGGATCAGGAGAAGTTTAATAAAGCGGATCTTAATCTCGCCAAGAATCTCTTCCAGAAGGTAGGAGGTTATGGCTATCAGGTTTCCGGACAAGCTTACCTTGCCTCCTATTATGGAAGCGCAAGTAATCAGAATACCGGTTATAATGCGACTGGAATTATCAATAATATTTCTGCAGCAAATATGTATGATATGTATAGTTGATGTGTTATAATGATTTAAGTTCAGTGCGACTGGCGGAAGTGGAATTACTACAGGGAGCACTGGGATATATGAATTGCCGACCGCCTGGGCAGACCGTTTTTGATGCAATGGTTTGTTCAGGCGGTCTTTTTATGTTGGTCATATCTGTTGATCTCAGATATGCCTTTTCCAAAGAGAAAGGATGTAACAATGGTAAAACTCTCTGAAGAACTCAAAAGCACAACTTACCCGGGAAGAGGTATTGTTATTGGCCGTTCCGCTGATAATCAGTATGCAGTAACCGCATATTTCATCATGGGCCGTTCCGAGAACTCTCGTAATCGTGTGTTCGTAGAAGATGGCGAAGGCATCCGTACCCAGGCTTTTGATCCTGCAAAGCTTGAAGATCCCAGCCTGATCATCTATGCGCCGGTTCGCGTGAATCATTTCTATACTGTTGTTACCAATGGTGATCAGACCGATACCATCGTAGATGGCATGACAAATGGCAAGACCTTCGAAGAATCCCTCCGTAGCCGCTGCTTCGAACCCGATGCACCGAACTATACTCCGAGAATCTCCGGCCTTATGCATGTCCTGACCGGTAACTTCGATTATCAGATGTCCATTCTTAAGTCTGCAAACGGTGATCCTTCCGAATGCAGAAGATATACCTTCTCTTATGACAATCCCAAGGCTGGACAGGGGCACTTCATCCATACTTACATGGGTGACGGTAACCCCCTTCCCTCCTATGAAGGTGAACCCACAGAAGTCGACATTACAGGCGACATTGATGAATTCACCAAGTCCGTTTGGGAGAGCCTGAATGAAGATAATAAGGTTTCTCTCTTTGTACGTTATATCGATATCACCACTGGTAAGTACGAGACCAGAATCGTGAACAAGAATAAGTAATTGCTTCGCAAATGTAGAACGAGCCATAAGAATAGTGACAAGAGATTAAGGAGATTGTGATGAACGAATTTCAGTTAAAGTATGGATGTAACCCTAATCAGAAGCCTTCCCGCGTATTTATGGAAGATGGTTCTGACCTACCTTTTAAGGTATTAAATGGTCGCCCTGGCTATATCAACTTCCTGGATGCTTTCAATGGCTGGCAGCTGGTTAGTGAGCTGAAGAAGGCAACCGGCCTTCCTGCAGCAACTTCCTTCAAGCATGTAAGCCCTGCAGGCGCTGCAGTTGGTCTTCCACTGAATGATGTCGAGAAGAAGATCTACTGGGTAGAAGATATGAATATCGAATTCACCCCAATGGCAAATGCGTACATCAGAGCAAGAGGCGCTGATCGTATGTCTTCTTTCGGTGATTTCATCTCCCTGTCAGATACCTGTGATGAAGCAACCGCATTGGTTATTAAGAGAGAAGTATCGGATGGTATTATTGCTCCTGGATATACTCCGGAAGCACTCGAGATTCTGTCTGCCAAGAAGAATGGTAACTACAATGTGATCGAGATTGATCCTTCTTATGTTCCCGCAGCGCTTGAGCGGAAGCAGGTTTTCGGAGTTACCTTCGAGCAGGGTAGAAATGAACTCAAGATTGATGATGATTTCTTCAGCAACATCGTAACTGAGAATAAGGACCTTCCCGAGCAGGCAAAGATTGACCTTACCATCGCTATGATTACCCTCAAGTATACCCAGTCTAACTCTGTATGCTATACCAAGGGCGGACAGGCGATTGGAATCGGAGCAGGTCAGCAGTCCAGAATTCATTGCACCAGACTGGCTGGTTCTAAGGCTGATAACTGGTTCCTTCGCCAGAACCCCAAGGTATTAAATCTTCCTTTCCGTGATGATGTTCGTCGTGCGGATCGTGATAACGCAATCGATCTCTATATCGGTGAGGATTACATGGATGTTCTGGAAGATGGTGCATGGGAGAGACTCTTCACTGTAAAACCTGAGGTCTTCACCCGTGAAGAGAAGAGAGCATGGCTGGATCAGAATACCGATGTATGCCTTGGCTCCGATGCATTCTTCCCCTTCGGTGACAACATCGAGCGTGCCCATAAGTCTGGCGTTAAGTATGTCGCTCAGCCTGGTGGATCTATTCGTGATGACAATGTTATCGATACCTGCAACAAGTATGGTATGGTAATGAGCTTTACCGGCATCCGTCTGTTCCATCATTAATCTTTCTGTCATCTTTGAATGAAATAGACTCCTTGAACTGCTCCTGCTTATAGTGGGAGCAGTTTACTATCAATTGCCCTTTTTAAACCATATCCCCGGGCCTGGTTTTGACCATAAATCGATGTTCTGCTTCAGGGATTAGAGAGCGATGCATATTCTGGACACGAAGAAGGCGGGTGATTTCACTTGCGCATAATTCCTTGTCCAGTATTTTTTTGCTTTCTTCATCAAGTTTCCTGCTATCACGTCCAGGACTGGTAATCAGCGGAAGGCTTGCATTCCCTAAGACTTTCATTCCCTTCTCGTTGGCTGAGAGAAGACGGAGGAAAGGAAGGCTCTTTGGCATCTTTTTATAATCGTTCTGAACAGAGTAAATGATCATGCGACAGAGGATACGCTTTACCCCGGCAAGGGTTCGGTTTTTGGTTTTAATAAGAGAAGCAAAATGATCAAATCCGGTATATTTTGCGTGCTCGTTAATGATACGGTTCCAAAGGTCTGCAGGACAGTAGGATGGTCGCTTTGCCTTATCTTCCTTCCTTAAGGATGAGAGGATGGGGATAAGGAGAGCATCGAGGTCTGAAGTATTCAGAACAGAACCTTCGTAGTAAGCTGTGGAGAAGAGATTACGAATCTCGCCCGGAACAAAGGACAGGGCCTGCTCTAGTTCTTCTCCGGAAACCTGTGTGGGATTCCTATGAAGTACCTTACGAAGGGCAGTGGCTGATGCATATTCATCCTCTATGGTTTCTTTATTGTGGCTGCCACCTTCTCTTAAGACGGGGACTGGCTGAATGTCTGCCTTGTTGGGATGGTTTTTCTTTTGCTTTAAGAGGGAAGCACAGTATTCCAGTCCGAGAATATTATTCGGTCCATCTAAAAGAGCAGAGACTTCATCATAGGAATAGCCTTCTTCGATCAAGCGCTCCCTGATAAAATCTGCCATGGCAAGGGCATAGGTCTTGCCTTTGGAGAGAGAGGTCTTTAACTCATGATTTTTCTGACCGGATAAAGCCAGGATTTCTGCAGCTCTGTGAAAAAGTTTGCTGTTCCCAGATTCGGTTCCGAATACTAACCAATGAATACCTGGAATTTCAGATGCGATTTTTACACCTGCTTCTGCATAGAATTGGGCAGAGGAGAGGACGGCGTCTACGGGAATCTCAAGGACGGCATCGGCACCGGCAAGAAGAGCAGCATTTGCACGTGTGTACTTATCGAAGATTGCGGGTTCACCTCGCTGTACCCAGTCACCGGACATAATGACGATGACAGCATCTGCACCGAGTACATTTTTCGCGTGATCGATGGGAACCTTATGGCCTTCGTGAAGTGGATTGTATTCTGCAATGATCGCTGCGGTCTTCATTTATCGTATTCCTCCTTGTCATATCTTATTCTAATCAGAAGGATTAATCCACATATCCGCAGAGGAAAATTCCCTGACTGCTAATTTCGATTCTCGAAATATTATCGAAAATGTGCAGTTTTGCACATATTTTCATGGGATTCGGTGCCATATGTCGGTTGCGGGAAGGGGATTGGGAGCGTATAATCATTAAGGTGTGCCTGCCACGCTGATAGATATGCTGTCTAATTCTAGAAGGCATGTCATAGCTTTAATGTAAAGAAAGGAAATATGGGATGAATATCTTAGTTATTAACTGCGGAAGTTCTTCACTGAAGTTCCAGGTTATCAATTCCGAATCTGAAGAAGTACTTGCAAAAGGTATCTGCGAACGTATCGGTATCGGCGGTGTTCTTGAGTACACTCCGAAGGGCGGCGAGAAGGAAATCACTCAGATTGATATGCCTACTCACGTTGAGGCTGTTCAGAACGTTCTTAACGCGCTTACCAATGAGAAGACCGGTATCCTTAAGAGCCTGGATGAGATCGACGCAGTTGGTCATCGTATCGTTCATGGTGGAGAGGCTTTCTCCGAAGCAGCTCTGATCACCGAAGAGATGATCAAGGAAGTAGAGGCTTGCAACGATCTTGCTCCTCTTCATAACCCTGCAAACATCATCGGTATTCGTTCCTGCCAGAAGGTTCTTCCGAATGTTCCCATGGTTGGCGTATTCGATACCGCTTTCCATCAGACCATGCCTGCAAAAGCTTATCTCTATGGTCTTCCTAAGAAATATTATGATGAGTACAAGGTTCGCCGCTATGGCTTCCATGGAACTTCTCATCAGTTCGTATCCAGAAGAGCAGCTGAACTGATCAAAAAGCCTCTGGAAGATTCTAAGATCGTTGTTTGCCATCTTGGTAACGGCGCTTCCATTTCTGCAGTTCTGAATGGCAAGTCCATTGATACTTCCATGGGTCTTACTCCTCTTGAAGGTGTTATCATGGGAACCCGTTCCGGTGATATCGATCCTTCCATCGTTCAGTTCATCGCTAACAAGGAAGGCTGCGATATCGATGGTGTTATGAACATCTTAAATAAGCAGTCCGGTGTTCTTGGTATGTCCGGTATCTCTTCTGACTTCCGTGATATCACAGCGAAGATGGAAGAGGGCGACCAGAATGCAAAGGACGTTCTTGAGACTTATTCTTATCGTGTTGCTAAGTACATCGGTGCATACATCACTGCTATGCATGGTGTTGATGCCATTGTCTTCACCGCTGGTGTTGGTGAGAACAACAAGTACATCCGTCGTATGGCAATCAGTTACTTCGATTACATGGGAATTAAGATGGATCCTGAGAGAAGCGAAGCAGTACGCTGTGAAGCACTTCTGTCTACCGATGATTCTACCGTTCCTGTATGGATGATTCCTACCGACGAAGAACTTTCTATCGCTCGTCAGACGGTTGAAGTACTTGGCAAGAAATAATCTTAATAATATTTGTTGACATCCGTTTTATAGATAGATATAATTTCATAAGTGTGGATTGGAGAAGAACTACATGCAGATTGATCTGAAAGAGGTCCTGAAGGACCATGAAACGGAACATGTACTAACATGCGAAGTGGATTTTCAGGAGGTCTCATTTCTAGGAAGCTCCTATCCCTTAGCAGAGAAGAAGTCATTTGAACTGCGCCTTTGGAACGAAGATGACCGGAAACTTCTCTTGACCGCTGATACATCTATTGTGGTTTCCATGAACTGTGACAGATGTCTTTCTAAGGTAGATGTACCTATGAATATCAGTATTCGTCAGGAACTTCCGATGCTGGATGGGAAACCGGTTAACCCGGATCCGGAGGATGCCGCAGCATTCTTAGATGATGGGATGCTTGATCTGGACCAAATGGTTCTGGATGAGATGTATCTCGAATGGCCTGCAAAGGTTCTCTGTAGAGAGGATTGCAAAGGACTCTGTCCTGTTTGCGGTCAGAATTTGAATGAGCGGGACTGTGGATGTGACCGGGAGGTATTGGATCCCAGAATGGCCAGGTTCCAGGATGTCTTCAATCAGATGAAGGAGGTGTAATCGATGTCTATTTGCCCTAAGAACAAATCTTCCAAAGGAAGAAGAGACAGAAGAAGAGCTAATTGGAAAATGAGCGCTCCGACTCTCGTTCGTTGCAGCAAGTGCGGTGCTCTTATGATGCCCCACAGAGTATGCAAGAAGTGCGGTTCTTACAATAAGCGTGAGATCGTAAATGTAGACTGATCAGTCTGTTTTGCTCCCGGCCTTAGGGTCGGGAGTTTTTTCTTATATCTTTCCTCTTTTCCTTATCCTGTCCAATTTCTTGAATTAGCTATTCTTTTATAGTATATTAATTCGAGGCTGTGGAAATGTCGGATGATATTATTCGACGACTTGACCGAAAGGCAGAAGTATGGCTGATTTTATTGTCGCTTTGGATTGCATGGGCGGAGATAATGCTCCGGAAGAGCCTGTGAAGGGCGCAATTGATGCATTAAAAAAAGACAAGGAACTTCGCGTGATTCTGGTAGGCGATGAAGCTACTCTAAGAAATCTGGTCCAGGATCCCGGCGAAGATATTACTTCCCGTATTGAATATCTTCATACGACAGAAGTAATCGAGACTGCAGAGCCCCCGGTAAAGGCAATCTCCAGGAAGAAGGATTCGTCTCTGGTTCAGGCGATGAAGCTTGTGAAGGACGAAAAGGCAGATGCTTTCGTATCCGCTGGTAATTCGGGTGCCATTCTTGTGGGTGGACAGGTTATTATCGGCAGAATGCCTGGCGTAAAGCGTGCCCCTCTTGCTCCTCTGATTCCGACGGAAAAGGGATTCTCTCTTCTGATCGACTGTGGAGCAAATCTGGATTCGAAGCCTGAGAATCTCGTACAGTTTGCTCTGATGGGTTCCATCTATATGGAACACGTTATGGGGAAGAAGAATCCGACGGTTGCCATTGTCAATGTCGGAGCAGAAGAAGAGAAAGGCAATGCCCTGGTGAAGGAAACTTTCCCTCTTCTCAAGGCAGAAGAGAGAATTAATTTTATTGGTTCGATTGAAGCGAGAGATATTCCTTCCGGATATGCAGATGTTATTGTCTGTGACGCTTTTGTAGGTAATGTTATCTTAAAACTCTATGAGGGTGTTGCGAAGACGATCGGACATGTCCTTAAGAAAGCCTTTAAATCCAACGTATTGTCTATGCTCGGCGCTGGATTGTCTATCTCCGCTATCAAGAAGGAACTGAAATCATTCGATACCAAGGAGTATGGCGGAGCACCTATGCTTGGCCTTAACGGTATGGTAGTGAAAACACATGGCAGTGCCAAGGCAATCGAATTCAAGACTTCGATTCTGCAGTGCAGAACCTTCCGTGACCAGAGACTTAATGAGATTATTCGTGACAATATCTGAATCATAAATAGGATGTATTTCTGATTCGTAATATGATATAGATCATCTATACAATAGAGAGGACATTAACATGGAATTCGAAACTTTAAAGAACATTATTGCTGAAGTGCTTCAGGTTGATCCCGATGAGATCTCTATGGATACCACTTTCGACGATCTCGGTGGTGATTCCCTTGATCTCTATCAGATCATTCTCGAGGTTCAGGACAAGCTCTCCGTTGAGGTCGACGAAGAGAAGGTTGCTGAGATTAAGACAGTAGGCGAAGCTGTTGAACTGATCCAGGATGCTGAGTAATTTCTGAATTCAAGAAGTAGGAACCCTTCTCAAACAAGATCATGTAAGGACTCTTTCTTTATATGATGGAGAAGGGTTTTTCGGCTTTATAGGAGGCTGATTTGAACATTCATAACAATCATGAATTAGAAGAAAAAATTGGTTATGTATTTCATGACGATTCTCTTCTGACACATGCTTTAACCCATTCTTCTTTCGCCCATGAGAGCCATCAGGGAGCTCTTGCGGACAATGAGAGACTGGAATTCTTAGGGGATGCTGTGTTGGAACTGGTATCGAGTGAGTTCCTGTACCAGAATTACCCGGATAAGCATGAGGGATACCTCTCTAAGCTTCGGGCATCTCTGGTATGTGAGCCGACTCTTGCGTATTGTTCCGAGGCAATTGATCTCGAGAAGTACATTCTGCTTAGTTTTGGCGAGGAGAAGACAGGTGGTCGTAAACGTAAATCGATTACATCAGATGCCTTCGAGGCCCTTATCGGTGCTATGTACCTTGATGGAGGCATGGAACCCGCAAAACAATTCATTCTGAAATTCGTCCTTACTGATATCGAGCATAAGAAGCTTTATCACGACTGCAAAACAACTCTGCAGGAGATTGTGCAGGCACGTCATGAAGAGGGCTTGTCCTATGTTCTCGTAGGAGAGAGTGGACCAGATCATGCCAAGGTATTCACAGTAGAAGCCCAAGTGGGTGAAACGGTGATCGGCCAGGGTACCGGTCCTTCCAAGAAAGCAGCAGAACAGGAAGCTGCTTTTAACGGCATTCGTTTCTATCAGCAAGATTCCACCCAAGGGGAGTGATTCATGTATCTTAAAAGTATTGAAATGCAGGGATTTAAATCCTTTGCTAACAAGATGGTTCTGGATTTCCATAACGGTATTACAGGCATTGTAGGACCGAATGGATCCGGTAAATCGAATGTCGCAGATGCGGTTCGATGGGTTCTCGGTGAGCAGAGTGCCAAGCAGCTTCGTGGCGAAAGCATGCAGGATGTCATCTTTTCCGGTACGGAGAACAGACGTCCTCTTTCCTATGCTTATGTATCCATCACTCTGGATAACTCAGACCATATGCTTCCGGTTGACTACAATGAGGTTACCGTTTCCAGACGCGTATATCGCAGTGGTGAGAGCGAATACCTTCTGAATGGTGTTCCCTGCAGACTTCGTGATGTCCATGAGCTTTTCTATGATACAGGTATCGGTAAGGAAGGTTATTCCATCATTGGACAGGGCCAGATCGAGAAGATTCTCTCCGGTAAGCCGGAAGAACGTCGCGAACTCTTCGATGAAGCGGTTGGTATCGTTAAGTTTAAGAAGAGAAAAGAAGCATCTGAAAAACGCTTAATGAACGAGAGAGAGAACCTCACCCGTGTAAATGATATTCTGTCCGAATTAGAAGGCCGTGTGGAGCCTCTTAGACGTCAGTCTGAGACAGCAAAGCGTTACCTCTCCCTGAAGGACAATCTGAAGAAGTTAGATGTTAATCTCTATCTGGTCGATGTTGAGAGAATTCAAAATGAAGTTGATTCTGTTCGTAAGAATGCAGCCACTGTTGAGAAAGATCTGAATGACAATAAGGAAGCTCTGGATGGCATCAAGAGCAGATACTTCGCTCTGGAGCAGGAGATCTCTGAACTTTCTCTTCGTATCGAGTCCCTTCGTGATGAGGAAGTAGAGAGCAGAGAGAATAAGAGCCGGCTGGAGAATCAGATCTCAATTCTGGAAGAGCAGATCAAGTCTGCAGCGACTTCCGATGAGAATCTGGCACTTCGTAAGGATGAACTCCTGAAGGAGAAGAATCGCCGCATCGAAGAGAAAGAGAATGCCGAGAAGGAATTAAATGATGCAAAGCTTGCTCATGAAGAGGCTGCACAGAGCTTGAAGCGCGCTATCGACGATTATGAGAAACTTGAAGATGAGATCCGCGAATGCAATCAGATCATCGAGAATGACCATCAGAGAATCGCTGATATCTTACGGGAACGTACTGAGATCTCGAATGAGTTCCAGAAATATAAGACCACCCGTGAGCAGACCAATATCCGTAAGGCAGAGATCGTAAAACAGCTCCTGTCCAAGAAGACAGAAGACAGTTCGATTGATTCTGCTTTCGATTCTGCGAAGAAAGAATTCGACGAAGTGACGAAAGATCACGCAGATCTTACGTCGAAAGCCCTTACATTTACGAAGAAATCCATCGAGTGGAAGGAGAAGCGTATTGCCTGCTCCAAAGAACTCGAGGAGAAGACTGTAGAATTCCACCGTATCGACTCTCAGTTAGAGGCGCTTCGTAACATTCAGGAGCGTTATGAGGGCTTCGGTAACACGACTCGTCGTGTCATGGAACAGAAGGATACACATCCTGGGGTTATCGGTGTTGTCTCTGACCTTATGCATGTTGAGCGTAAGTATGAGACGGCCATTGAGACTGCGCTTGGTGGTAATATCCAGAATATCGTTACGGAAGATGAAGCGACGGCTAAGGAGATGATCCGCTTCCTGAAGCAGAACAAGGCTGGTCGTGCAACCTTCCTTCCGCTGACTTCCGTTAAGACTAAGGATAATCAGGTGAAGCCTGAGCATCTTCGTGAGCCAGGTGTTCTTGGTATTGCAAGTGAACTCGTGGATACCGATGAGAAATACCGCGAAGTGATGCGTTATCTCTTAGGTCGTGTCATCGTGATGGATACGGTTGACCATGCGCTAGCATTTGCCAAGAAGACCCATTATGCCAACCATGTGGTTACCTTGGAGGGTGAATATCTGCGTCCGGGCGGATCTCTGTCTGGTGGTGCCTTCAAGAATAATAACAATCTGCTAGGTAGAAATCGTCAGATGGACCAGATGCAGAAGAAGAAGGAAGAACTCGAGCAGGCTGTGAAGGACTGCAAGATTCGTCTGGAAGACATCGATACGGCTGTGGATCTCATGCGTGATGATCAGGAAGAGAACCGTAAGGCCCTGGAGGAGATGTCTCTTCGGCTAAATACGGCCAAGATTCGTTTAGAGCAGGCTGAGAGTGACCGTGATAAGGCAAAGAAGAATTATGAGTCTCTGAACCGCGAGAGTGCGGATATCGAGAAGGCTCTCCATGATATCGAAGAGAGTCAGAAGGCTGCAAAGGCTCGCATCGACGAATCGAATGATGCGGAGAAGGCGCTGAAGAAGGAAATCGAGGAGAAACAGGAAGAACTCGATCAGAAGACCTATATGGAGACGTCAGCTTCCCGTCTGGTATCCGAGAGCCAGATTGATGAGGCGAATGCTTCTCAGAAGGTTCAGTTCCTGCAGGAGAATCTGGACCGTATTTTAGGTGAGATTGAGAAGACAGATGACAGCTTTCATCATCTCGATGAAGAGTCCAGGAACTCTCATGATGATGTAGAGAAGAAACAGAAGGATATCGAAGAGATCAAGAAGACCATCGAGGCTGCTGAGGCCCATCTTGTCGACCTTAAGAAGGATCGTGATGCCTCTAACCAGAAGAAGGAAGGCCTGAATGAGGAATATCACAACTTCTTCGCGAAGCGTGAGGAAGTTACTGATACCATCAACCGTCTGGATAAGGAACTCTTCCGTCTGAATGGTAAGAGCCAGAGACTCGAGGAAGAACTCGAGACACAGAATAATTACATGTGGGATGAATATGAATTGACCCTGCATGCTGCAATGGAACTTCGTGATGAAGAACTCGATAATCGTGCAGAGATGAAGAAGGAACAGTCCTCCATCAAGGATGAGATCCGTAAGATGGGTACCGTAAACGTCAATGCAATCGAGGAATACAAGGAAGTATCCGAGCGTTATGAATTCCTGAAGACCCAGCATGACGATCTGATCAAGGCAGAGCAGTCTCTTATGCAGATCATTCAAGAACTCGATGAAGGTATGCGTAAGCAGTTCACTTGTGGATTCAAGGACATCCAGACAGAGTTTGATAAGGCGTTCAAAGCACTCTTCGGTGGTGGACATGGTACACTTGAACTCGTCGAAGGTGAGGATATCTTAGAGACTGGTATTCGTATCATCGCACAGCCGCCTGGAAAGAAGCTGCAGAACATGATGCAGCTGTCCGGTGGTGAGAAATCCCTGACTGCGATCGCACTTTTGTTTGCAATTCAGAACCTGAAACCGTCACCTTTCTGTCTCTTAGACGAGATTGAGGCGGCGCTCGATGACTCGAACGTTGACCGTTTCGCCAGGTACCTGCACCGTCTGACGAAGAATACCCAGTTCATCGTTATTACTCACCGCCGTGGTACCATGAATTCAGCAGACCGCCTCTATGGTATTACCATGCAGGAGAAGGGTGTATCGACTCTTGTATCTGTTAACCTGATCGAGAATCAGTTGTCCAACTAATTGGAAGGTTATTCTATGGCAATGTATGATTATGGAAATGTAGAACAGCCCCAGGCAAACGAGAAGAAGGGCTTTTTCACCCGCCTTAAGGAAGGACTCACCAAGTCCAGATCTGGTTTTGTTGCAGATGTGGATCGAGTATTCCTGGGTTATGACAAGATCTGTGAAGATCTCTATGATGATCTGGAAGAAGTTCTTATTATGGGAGACCTTGGTGTGAATACCACCGAGGAACTCTTAGATGAGATTCGTGAGGCAGTGAATGAGCGTAAGCTGAAACTGCCAGGTGAACTTCGTGCGGTTCTTGTAGAACTCTTAGAGAAGCGCATGTCTGTCTCTGAGAATGATTATGTCTATGAATACCAGCCCTCGATCATTATGCTGGTTGGTGTGAATGGTGTAGGTAAGACCACAACGGTTGGTAAGCTTGCAGCCAAGTCCGCAAATCGCGGAAAGAAGACCATTATTGCTGCAGCAGATACCTTCCGTGCGGCAGCCGGAGATCAGCTCCAGGTATGGGCAGATCGGGCTGGGGTACCCATGATCGGTGGTGTGGAAGGAACAGATCCCGGTGCGGTTGTATTCGATGCCGTATCTTCCTTCAAATCCAAACAGGCATCCCTTCTTCTGGTAGATACCGCTGGTCGTCTTCATAATAAGAAGAACCTGATGGAAGAACTTGCAAGAATCAATCGTATTATCGATAAGGAAGCTGCAGATGTCTATCGTGAGACCTGGGTTGTTCTTGATGCAACTACTGGCCAGAATGCACTGCAGCAGGCGAAGGACTTCTCTGAAGTAACGAATGTGTCCGGTATCGTTCTTACCAAGATGGATGGAACGGCTAAGGGTGGTATCGCCATTGCCATCGAATCTGAACTTCACATTCCGGTGAAGTATATTGGCGTCGGCGAGACCGTGGACGATCTCGATTACTTTAATCCCCACGATTATGTAAAAGCGCTCTTTGAGTAATTGAATAGTTTATTTTTTAAAAAACGATCTTGTTTTTAGAGATGATTAAGACAGCAGAAGATGGATCTGTTTCAGGTATATGGAATAGTATCAGAATCTCTGCTGTCTTATTATTTGTTTTAGTATCTGGTGACTTAGGCAAAACGTGGTGCGTTTGATATATGTTGAATGAATCTCAACATATACATGAATTGAATTGCATAATCTCTCGGATTGTATTATATTGAAATAATTATCGCAGATGATAACAGGGAAAAGAAAGGAAACCAGATATGCTTACGCTTGATAAATTTGAAGAAGCAGAGAAGATTGTCAAAAATGTTACCCTTCCGACACCACTGATCTACAGTGAGTATCTCTCGGATCGTTATGATAATGAAATCTATATTAAGCCTGAAAACATGCAGAGAACCGGTGCTTATAAGGTACGCGGTGCTTATTACAAGATCAGTACCTTAAGCGAAGAACAGAGAAAGCTTGGACTTATCACTGCATCTGCAGGAAACCATGCGCAGGGTGTTGCATTTGCGGCTCAGAAGTTCGGAGCTAAGGCAGTCATCGTAATGCCAACCACGACCCCTCTCATTAAGGTGAACCGTACCAAGTCTTATGGTGCTGAAGTTGTTTTATATGGTGACGTATTCGATGAATCCAGTGCATATGCTCAGAAACTGGCAGAAGAGAAGGGCTATACCTATATTCCTCCCTTTGACGATCTTACCGTTGCGACCGGCCAGGGAACCATTGGAATGGAGATCTTCCAGGAACTTCCCCTGGTAGACTATATTCTTGTACCCGTAGGTGGTGGCGGACTTGCAACCGGTGTTGCAACCTTTGCCAAGTTGTTCAGACCTGAAACCAAGGTCATTGGAGTAGAACCTTCCGGTGCTAACTGCCTGCAGGTATCTCTGGATAAAGGAGAAGTAACTACACTTCCCTCCGTGAATACCATTGCGGATGGAACAGCAGTTAAGACTCCCGGTAGTAAGATCTTCCCCTACCTCAAGGATAATCTCGATGATGTTGTAACAGTAGATGATTCTGATATCATCGCCTCCTTCCTCGATATGGTAGAGAACCATAAGATGATCGCAGAAGGCTCTGGACTTCTCACCATCGCAGCGCTTTCTAAGCTGAAGTTCAAGGGAAAGAAGGTTGTATCCATCATCTCCGGCGGTAACATGGACGTCATCACCATGTCCTCCGTAATCCAGCAAGGTTTGATCTTCAGAGACAGAATCTTCACCGTATCCGTACTGCTTCCCGATAAGCCAGGTGAACTCGCTGAAGTTTCGAATACGATTGCCAAGGTCCAGGGTAATGTTATAAAGCTCGAGCATAACCAGTTTGTATCCACCAACCGTAAGGCAGAAGTTGAACTTCGCATTACGCTGGAAGCCTTTGGTACAGAGCATAAGGCAGAAATTATGGATGCCCTCGAGAGAGGCGGCTACAGACCCAGACTTACAAGAACTGTCATCTAAGCTAAGGATAGCATTTTATATCCCCCTTATTTCTTCCCCTCCTTGACAGAGGACAAGAAAAGAAGGGGGATTTTTGTGCCCTCTCACCTTAGATGTGGTGTCAAGAAAAAATACTTGACACCACAAGACGGTATTGGTACTATTGTTCAGGTGAAAACTATGGACGACAAAATCAGACAGGGCGATTTATATGATTTCTATGGACCGCTCCTGAACCAACATCAAAAGAAAATTTACGAAGACTTCGTCTTAGAAGACCTGTCCCTGCAGGAAGTTGCTGATCTCAACGGTACATCCCGTCAGGCAGTGCATGATCTTATCAAGAGATGCACCAAGGACATGGAAGCTAAGGAAGAAGCACTTCATCTGATTGAACGTTTCCGCAAGGTGAGAGAAGATGTAAGCCTGCTCAGCGCTGCAGTTAGCGACAAACTTTCGGATTCTGATGCGAAGAAAGTTGATGAAATTATTAGTCACATTTTGGAGGAACTCTAGTTGGCATTTGACAGCTTATCCGAAAAACTTCAAAACGTTTTTAAGTCACTGAGAGGAAAAGGCAGACTTACCGAAGAGGACGTTAAGATCGCTCTTAAGGAAGTTAAGATGGCTCTCCTCGAAGCGGATGTTAACTTCAAGGTAGTTAAAGATTTTACGAAGAAGGTTCAGGAACGTTCTGTAGGTTCTGATGTTCTGAATGGATTGAATCCTGCGCAGACGGTTATTAAGATCGTTAACGAAGAACTCACTGCAATGATGGGCTCTGAAGGTGCTGAACTTTCCTTTAAGTCTTCCCATGATGTCTCCGTCATTATGATGGTAGGTCTTCAGGGTGCCGGTAAAACAACCACCACAGCAAAGCTTGCAGCTGTTCTTAAGAAAAAGGGTAGAAACCCTGTGGTTGCCGGACTTGATATCTATCGTCCTGCAGCTATTGAACAGTTAAGAGTGAACGCTGAGAAGGTTGACGTTCCCATGTTTTCCATGGAAGCAGGTACGAAGCCTGCTGACATTGCGAAAGGTGCTGTAGAATACGCCAAGACGCATGGTCTTCGTGTTGTTCTCTTAGATACCGCTGGTCGTCTGCATATCGATGAAGGTATGATGGGCGAGCTCGAAGAGATTAAGAAGGCCGTTTTAGTAGATGACACCATTTTGGTTGTTGACGCTATGACCGGTCAGGATGCTGTGAATGTAGCAAGCTCCTTTGATGAAAAGGTCGGTATCGACGGCGTTATTCTTACGAAGTTAGATGGTGATACAAGAGGTGGTGCTGCATTATCGATTCGGGCAGTAACCGGAAAGCCGATTTTCTTCACCGGTATGGGAGAGAAACTGACTGACCTCGAGCCTTTCTATCCGGATCGTATGGCTTCAAGAATTCTTGGTATGGGAGATGTTCTTTCCCTGATCGAGAAAGCAGAATCTGCAATTAATGAAGAGGATGCGAAGAAGTTACAGAAGAAGATCAAGAAAGCCGATTTCGACTTTAATGATTATCTCATGTCCATGGAGCAGATGAAGAAGATGGGAGGTCTTACCGGAATCCTCGGTATGATGCCTGGAATCAACAAATCTCAGATGGAACAGATTAATAATGCGGTGGATGATAAGAAGATGGCACATATCAATGCAATCATCTATTCCATGACGGAAGAGGAGAGATCCGATCCCAAGCTCATGAGCCCCAGCCGTAAGAACCGCATTGCAAAAGGTGCGGGAGTTGATATTGCGGAAGTTAACCGCTTTATCAAACAGTTTACAGAAGCCCGGAAGATGATGAAGAAGATGCCGGGAATGATGAAAAACCGTGGTAGAAGAGGAAGCTTTCCTGGCTTTCCTTTCTAAATAGATATTATCAGCAATTCACAGGAGGTGAAAATAATGGCAGTTAAGATTCGTCTTAGAAGAATGGGACAGAAGAAGGCACCTTTCTATCGTGTCATCGTAGCAGATTCCAGATCTCCGAGAAACGGAAAGTTCATCGAAGAGCTCGGAACTTACGATCCTTCCAAGGAACCTAGTGCATTCAATGTTGATGCCGACAAGGCTAAGCAGTGGCTTGCAAACGGCGCACAGCCGACCGAGACCGTAGCACGTCTGTTCAAGGCAAACGGAATCGAAAAGTAATTTTGGAAGGGGGATTTTACCGATGAAAGAATTGGTCGAGTTCATTGCAAAATCACTTGTCGATAATCCCGATGAGGTGACCGTTACCGAACGCGAAGCGGGAAGAACTCTTGTTGTCGAGCTCCACGTAGCTCCTTCAGACATGGGTAAGGTCATCGGTAAGCAGGGCAAGATCGCTCAGGCGATCCGTTCTGTCGTGAAAGCAGCAGCTTCCAAAACAGACAAGAAAGTCGTCGTTGATATCAAGGACTGATTTCTGGGATCGGAGCAGGTAGTAATACCTGCTCTTTTTGGTTTATGTGTGGGGATTTATTCCCCTTTGTCATATAAAGAGGTAATTGAGTGAAAGACAAAATATCGTATTTCAGAGTAGGTGTCATTACCAGAACGCATGGTATCCGTGGCGCGGTTCTTGTATTCCCGACGACGGACGATCCGATGCGTTTTCATGATCTGAAAGAAGTTATTCTTCGTAAAAATAAGACCGAACTCATCTTACATCCGGATAAGGTAAGTATGCAGAAGGGAATGGTTCTTCTGCATTTTAAGGAATACGACAATATCAACGATATTGAACCCTATGTTAAGGGTGAGCTCTATATTTCCAGAGAAGAAGCACTTCCTCTCGAAGAGGGTGAATTCTATATCTCTGACCTGATTGGACTTAGAGTCAAGTGCGATGATGGTAGAAGTCTTGGAATTCTGTCAGATGTGATTCCGACTGGCTCTAACGATGTCTATGAAGTGAAACCGGAGAATGGCAAAAGTATCTATGTTCCTGCAATCAAGGACTGTATTCTCTCGATTGATGTGGAAGCTGGTGAGGCCTTAGTACATCTCCTTCCAGGCATGGAGGAACTCTGATGAATTTCCATGTTATGACACTTTTTCCGGAGATGATTCTTTCCGGTATGAAGAACAGCATCACCGGTCGTGCCATTGATAAGGGGCTGATTGCTGTAGAAGCAATCAATATCCGTGATTACACCACCAACAAGCATAACAAAGTGGATGATTATATCTATGGTGGCGGTGCCGGGCTTCTTATGCAGGCACAGCCGGTCTATGATTGCTGGAATGCCCTTCGTAAGAAGATCGGAAAGAAAGGCCCGAGAACGGTATATCTTACCCCTCAGGGTAGAACCTTTACCCAGAAGGATGCTCATGAATTCGCGCTGGAAGAGGATCTCATTCTTCTCTGTGGACATTATGAAGGTATCGATGAGAGAGTGCTGGAAGAGATCGTTACGGATAATGTCTCTATCGGTGACTATGTGCTGACGGGTGGAGAACTCGCTGCGATGGTTGTCTGTGATGCTGTATCCCGTCTGGTTCCCGGAGTGCTTCACAATGATGTCTCTGCAGAGACGGAGTCCTTTGAAGCGGGACTTCTGGAATATCCTCAGTATTCCAGACCGGAAGAATGGAATGGGAAGAAGGTTCCCCCGATCCTTCTGTCTGGAGATCATGCCAAGGTGGAAGCCTGGAAGCACGAACAGGCTCTGATCCGTACCCTTGAGAGACGCCCGGATCTCTTGGAAAAGGCAAAATTGTCCGAAAAAGACAGAAAATTCATTAAAAACTTATTGCAATCAAAAAATGATTCAGATATACTATAGAGCGTTGTAATGAGTTCGGTGGTCCTCTGTTGAGCCGGCAAATGTCCGTCATTAAGAACGCCAAATATCAGGAGGTAATATAAAATGAACGCTAGTGTAACAATCCAGAATATCGAAAAGGCTGAACTTAAGCAGGAAATCACCGAGTTCCATGTTGGTGATACCATCAAAGTTCACAACAAGATCCGCGAGGGTAACCGTGAGCGTATCCAGATCTTCGAAGGTGTCGTCATCAAGAGACAGGGTGGCTCCAACCGTGAGACTTTCACTGTTCGAAAGGTATCCAATGGTATCGGTGTTGAGAAGACCTGGCCTCTTCACAGCCCTAACGTTGAGAAGATCGAAGTTGTTCATTACGGTAAAGTTCGTAGAGCAAAGCTTAACTATCTTCGCGACAGAATTGGTAAGGCTGCAAAGGTTAAGGAAATCGTTCGATAATTTTCTCATTGGAGCTCATTTTGGAACAACCACCTTGTGTGGTTGTTCTTTTTTTGTTCATCGTGTAAAATTAAGGTTGTTTACAACTTGGAATGAATGGGAGATATAGCCGCAAATGAGCGGTTTTTATTATGTATGGAAGACTTAATTGATGTGATAAATAACAAAATACATTTGAAATCTTCTTCCAGCCTGAACTTCAGGCGTCGTAGAAGAAGAATCTCCATGGCACGCTATCGGAAGACTTTTCTCTTTCTGCTGGAGATGGCTGCAGTCATTGTGCTGGCTTTCCTCCTCGTGTCTGCATTCGGCCGAACGGTACAAAATCTGGGCGAATCGATGTCACCCACCATCAAGAATGATGATAAGGTTCTGATCGATTCCCTTATCTATCGAATGAAAGACCCCAAACGGAATGATATTGTCGTATTTACACCTTCCGGTAACCTCAATGCCAGATACAGTATTAAGCGTATTATTGGTCTACCCGGAGATAAGATCCAGGTGAAGAATGGTGCGCTCTATGTCAATGATGAGATGTATTCTGATGTGATCAATACCGAAAATATGGATGATTCTGGCCTTGCTCAGTACGAGATTCATCTTAGCGAGAATGAGTATTTCGTCCTCGGAGACAATCGTAACAACAGTGAAGACAGTCGATATGAAACCATCGGAAATGTAAAGCCGGAATCGATTGTTGGCAAAGTCTGGTTTAATGTAACTCCCGGTAATTTTGGATTAATGGAATAAATAGAATGGAATTAGAATGGTATCCCGGTCATATGACCAAAGCCCGTCGCCAGATGGAGGCGGATCTTAAATTAGTAGACCTGATCATCGAAATCTGTGACGCAAGAATCCCGATCTCCAGTCGTAATCCGGATCTTAAAAATATGGGGCAGGGTAAGCTTCGCCTTATTGTATTGAATAAGGCAGATCTTGCAGACCCCAAGGCAACGGATGACTGGATTAAGTCTCTGTCTACCGATACGAATCTTGTCGTAGCGTGTGATTCTAAGAATCCCGGAACCTTAAATAAAATTCTGCAGGCCATTGATCAGGTATCAAAGCCCAAGAGAGAACGCGATCTCAGAAGAGGCATTAAGAATCGTCCTGTACGCGCTATGATCGTTGGTATTCCGAATGTTGGAAAATCAACCTTTATCAATATGCTTTGCAAGAAGTCTCAGGCGAAGACAGGGAACAAACCTGGCGTAACCCGCGGTAAACAATGGCTGCACGCATCGAAGACACTCGATCTCTTAGATACCCCGGGTGTGCTCTGGCCCAAGTTTGAGGATGCACGTATTGGTGAACATCTTGCCATGTGTGGCGCAATCTCTGATGAACGGATCATCATGGAAGAACTCTCAACGGATTTCATCCGTTTCTTAGAAGAAAACTATTCCGGAATTATGGAAGAACGTTTTGGAATCAAGGATGCGATGTCTGAGGAGGATATTATACATACCCTTGCAAAGAACAGAGGCTTCCTTCTTCCCGGAAATGCTGTTGACCGCGAGAGAACGGCCCGTACTTTGGTTCGTGAATTCCGTGATGGTGTTTTGGGCCGTATTTCCCTAGAATTTTGCAATGATGAGGCATAGATAAGATGGATTCCGAGATGAATGAAAAAGAGAATAAAGAGGAATATGGTCCTCTTACGTTACATGATATTTTAGAGATGGTCATCTATGTGGCATGCGTATTTCTCCTTGCCCTCCTGATTGTCACTTTTGTAGGTCAGAGAACTGTGGTGAGTGGTTCTTCCATGGAGACAACACTGTCTGATGGCGATAATCTGATCATCGATAAGTTAAGTTACAAGTTTCGTGCCCCCAAGAGATTTGAAATTGTTGTCTTTCCAGAACCCGGACAGAAGGATACGTATTTTATCAAGAGAGTCATTGGACTTCCTGGAGAGACGATTCAGATCACCCAGGACGGCAAGATCTACATCAATGGTCAGGTGCTGGAAGAGAACTACGGCAGGGAAGTGATCCTTGATCCGGGCAATGCCTTAATCCCTATTACCCTTGCAGATGATGAATATTTTGTGCTTGGAGACAATCGAAATAATAGTCTCGACAGTCGTTATCAGGATGTCGGACCTCTGAAGGCAGATCGTTTTGTAGGCAGAGCACTTTGCAGAATCTATCCTTTCAACAAAATCTGTGGATTATTACCCAAAGGTGAATGATGAGTGAATTGATCGCAATAAGTCAGGTGAAGTCAGAATGGCAGGAACTGAAGCAGAACTACGATGCCATGCTTTGGGCTGCTTTTGTTCAGAAATATAAAGCGGACGAGAGAAGTGGCATAAAGGCCATTCTGGAAAGTGTATATAAGGCAGAAGCCACATACCTTAAAGAAGAAGAGAGAATTCAGTCTCTTCGCTTTTTTGAGAACAAGTTTGGACAGGACCATGCCCTGATCGGCGGAATCGATGAAGTTGGAAGAGGACCTCTGGCCGGACCTGTGATTACCTGCGCTGTGATTCTTCCTAAGGATTGTCACATTCATGGTATCAATGATTCGAAGAAACTCTCCGAAAAAAAGAGAGAAGAGTTATATGAGATCCTTATGAAGGAAGCAGTATCTGTGAGCCTGGGGAGAAGAGATGCAGAACGAATTGATAAGATGAATATCCTGCAGGCGACCTATGAAGCAATGGGCGACTCGGTAAGAGGTCTGAATCCCAAGCCTGATCTTATGCTGGTTGATGCGGTTCATATTCCCAATATCGATGTCGAACAGGTAGATATTATTCAGGGCGATGCCAAATCTATCTCTATTGGTGCAGCTTCCATCTTAGCGAAAGTGACCAGAGATCATATGATGGAAGAGTATGATGTTCTCTATCCGGAATATGGCTTTGCCAGGAATAAGGGTTACGGTACAGCAGAACATATTGAAGCATTGAAGAAATACGGACCTTGTCCTATTCACAGAGCATCTTTTATTGGTAATTTCTTTTAAGTAGATTCGGAGGATCCTTATGCAGATCACAGACCTTGTGCATCAGTATTATAATAATGTGTCCTCCGGCTCCACGGTGTCGAATGGCACAGAAGGTATTCATCAGGTCAGCTCTACCTTAAGCCAGTTACAGGAAGGACAGGTCTTCGAAGGATCGGTCGTGTCCAAAGATGGAGAGAAGGTTGTTATCAGTCTTGATAATGGACAGAATGTGAGTGCCAGACTTCAGGGAAACATCAGCCTTTCAGAAGGCAGCTCTGTATTTTTTCAGGTCAAATCCAATTCCGGCGGTAGTATCGAACTTACGCCGATTCCCAATCAGTTATCGAATAATCCAACGATTTTAAATGCACTAGATGCGGCAGGACTGACTGCAAGCGATAAGAATCTTGTCATGGTAGACAGTATGATGAAGAACTCCATGTCGATTGATTCGAATGCACTGATGTCCATGGCACGTCAGATTGCAAGGAATCCGGAGACGGATGTCAGTATCTTAGTGGATATGAATCGTCTACGTATTCCGACCACTCCGGAGATGGTATCCCAGTATGAGAATTATCTTGCCAATCAGAATGCTGTTCTGGATTCCTTCTCAGAATTATCAACGAATATCACGGAATCCATCTCAAATGGGTCTCTCAATGCCGAGGACGCGCTGAATCTTCAGACGGAGATCTTCCAGCTCATGACCGGTGAGAATGCAGGTGAGAATTCTCCTGCGGTTGGGGATACATCAGGACAGCTTGCCCAAACTCCGGATGAACTTACTGATCAGACAGGGAAAACTGTCAGCCAGGAACTTACAGGTCAGGCAAAGGAAATTGTTAGCCAGGAACTTGCAGGTCAGGCAGGGGAAACTGTTAGCCAGGAACTTACAGGACAGGCAAGGGAAATTGCTATTCAGGAACCTACAGGTCAGGTCGCTTTAACTCACGACAGTGAACTTGCCGGTCAGCTTACAGAAGAAGTAACCGGGCAGATTTCTGAAGAAGTAAGTGGTCAATCAACAGGAGAGATCAAGGGGGAGTCAAGGGAAGTCATCGTAAGAGAGGCTCCGGAATCTGTTTCCTATGCGTTGAAGGATTCTGGTCTTTTCGGTTTAGAGCGGGAACTCAAAGCCCTTCCTGATTTTGAAAAAATGCACAGTTCATATTTTGATGCAGATGGTAAGCTGCGGCCAGATACTGATGCCAAGGACCTCGCACGCGATATCTTACAATACCTAAAAGAGAATCCGGATGCTTTAAAGAAGAATGCAGACCTTTTGACAGGTAAGAGTTTCAGTGCTCTTATGAAGAATGTATATGAGCAGTCCTTTACGGTGAAACCAGAAGAACTCATGGGAAAAGAACATCCCATGAAGGAACTCTATAAGAACATGACGGTACGCTTAAATGAGGTGGACCAGCTCCTGCAGAAGACGATAGGAGAAGATAATCCGGCATCCAGGACCATCCATAACGTTCAGGATAATGTGAAGTTCATGGATACCCTGAATCAGAACTACACCTATCTTCAGATTCCCCTTCGTATGTCTGGCCAGAATGCTACCGGTCAGCTCTATGTTTATCATAACAAGAGGAAAGGAAAGAGTGCTGAGAATGAGGAGCTTACGGCCTTTCTCCACTTCGATATGGAGCATCTGGGTTCTACGGATATTGCGGTAAAACTCAAGAATAAGAAGGTGGATACCCGCTTCTATATGGACAATGATGCATCTTATGACCTGATTGAGGCGAATCTTCCCATCTTAGAAGCCAGACTGAATGCCAAGGGCTATACCTGTAAGCTGGAGGTATCGAATGACAAGCATCCGGTAAATTTTATAACCGAGATTGTTGAAAAGGACGCACCAAAAGCTGGTACGTTGCAGAAGTATTCGTTTGATGTAAAGGCATAATATGGCAGAAGAATTCGACAAAGAGAAAACAGCGGTCGCGATCCAATATGATCCTGGCGATGCGGCACCGAAGATTCTGGCTACCGGTAAAGGACATGTCGCGCAGAAGATTATAGAAGAGGCCAAGAAAGCGGATGTCCCCTTTTATAAAGATTCAAAGCTGGCGGATACCTTGTCGCGGCTGGAAATCGGTGAGGCGATTCCGCCAGAACTATATGAGGTCGTGGCTGAGATCCTGGTATTCGTTGATGACATGGATAAGGTGAAGTCAAAACTGCAGGGAGCTGGCAAGCTCTAGAGGGTGAGTTATGGAGAGCAGTCGATCAGTTGGTAGCAGATATGAAGCGGTGGCGGCAGAATATCTTCAGAAGGAAGGCTATCGGATTCTTACGAAGAATTTCCGCTCCAGATTCGGGGAGATTGATATTGTGGCGGAAGAGGAGCCTTACCTGGTCTTCGTTGAGGTGAAATATAGAACGAAGCAGAGCCAGGGGGATCCTTCGGAGGCTGTGGATTACCGTAAGATTCGTAAGATCACCAAAACGGCAGAATACTATCTTGTTAAAAAGGGAATTTCCATGGAGAGACCCATTCGTTTTGATATCGTGTCGATTCTTCCCGATGAGATACGTCTTTTAAGGAATGCTTTTGATGCTGCACTCTAGAGCCCTGTTTTGCCTTTTTGTCTATTTTAAGGTACAATAAGAAGTAATTTATAGATTTTAAAATAAGGATAAATAATATGAGTAAACCTGTAGTGGCAATTGTTGGTCGTCCCAACGTTGGAAAATCCACCTTATTTAACGTTCTTGCAGGAGAGCGTATTTCGATCGTTAAGGACACTCCCGGTGTTACCAGAGACCGTATCTATGCTGATTGTTCCTGGCTGAATCGTGAATTTACCATGATTGATACGGGCGGTATTGAACCGGATTCTTCCGATGTCATTCTGTCCCAGATGAGAGATCAGGCGCAGATTGCGATTGAGACGGCGGATGTTATTATCTTCCTTACGGATGTAAGACAGGGCCTTCAGGATTCTGACCAGAAGGTTTGTGATATGCTTCGTAAGTCTCATAAGCCCGTTGTCCTGGTTGTTAACAAGGTTGACGACTTCCAGAAGCAGATGAATGAAGTATATGAATTCTACAATCTCGGAATCGGTGAACCCTTCCCCATCTCTTCCGTAAACCAGCTTGGTCTCGGAGATATGTTAGAAGAGGTCGTTTCACATTTCCCTGATGCATCTGAGTATGAGGAAGATGAAGATATTCCCAAGATTGCAATCATTGGTAAGCCTAATGTCGGTAAGTCCTCCCTGGTGAATCGTCTGGCAGGTAACAATCGTTCCATCGTATCCGATATTGCAGGTACGACACGCGATGCTGTTGATACCAAGGTTAAGTTCGAAGGCAAGGAGTATATCTTTATTGATACAGCAGGTCTTCGTAGAAAATCCAAGGTTAAGGAAGACCTGGAGCGTTACTCTGTTATCCGTGCTGTTTCCGCTGTTGAGAAAGCAGATGTTGTTCTCATCATGATCGATGGTACCGAGGGTGTTACCGAACAGGATGCGAAGATCGCCGGTATCGCTCATGAGAAGGGCAAGGGTATCATTGTCTGCGTCAATAAATGGGATGCGGTTGAAAAGGATGATAAGACCATCTATCGTCAGACGGAGAAGATTCGTTCAACGCTTTCCTTTATGCAGTATGCTCTGATTTTGTTCATCTCTGCTAAGTCCGGTCAGAGAGTAAATAAGCTCTATGACGCAATTGATACGGTGATTTTGAATAATACCATGCGTGTTCAGACCGGTGTTCTGAATGAGATCATTACCGAAGCTGTTGCAATGCAGCAGCCTCCTATGGATAAGGGTAGAAGACTTCGTATCTACTATGCGACCCAGGCTTCTGTTAAGCCGCCTACCTTTGTTCTCTTCGTTAATTACAAGGATCTTATGCACTTCTCTTATGTGCGTTATCTGGAGAATAGAATTCGTGATTCTTTCGGATTTGAAGGTACTGACCTTCACTTCATCATCCGTGAGAGGAAGGAGAAAGATCAATGACAATCGTGTACAGGCTTCTTAGTGTCTTGATCGGTTATGCATTTGGTAATCTGACCTTTGGCTACTATATCGGAAAACATTTGAATGTTGATATCAGAAAGCAAGGCTCCGGAAATATTGGAACAACCAATACCTTACGTATTCTTGGCCTTAAGGCTGGTATATGGACTCTGATCCTGGATTGCCTGAAGGCAATACTTGCGGCTCTTATAGCATGGCTGATTTTCTCCCATGTTGATTCGGTAGCAGATGATTTTCTCCCTGTGATTCGACTCTATGCAGCTTTTGGAGCCGTTCTTGGACATGATTTCCCCGCACTCCTTAAGTTTAAGGGTGGCAAGGGAATTGCAACCAGTTTTGGATTCCTGATCGTGGTAGCACCTAAGATGCTGATCTTTGCGATTCCTCTTTTTGTCATTTTGGTTGCAATCTATCGTTATATCTCCCTGGGATCTATTATGGGCGCCATTTCCGTTATTATTATGGCATGGATCTTCGCGCCGATTGGATGGCTGAACCTCCCGGAAAGCTATGCTTATGAAGGCGCCATCATTCTTACGATTGTCGGCTGCCTTGCAACTTATCTGCATCGCGCCAATATTGATCGTTTGCTCCATCATAAGGAGAACAAGTTCACGTTTCATCCCAATACATCGAAGGAGAACAAGAATGGCTGATATTAGTGTATTAGGAGCAGGTAGCTGGGGAACAGCTCTTGCAGCCCTGCTTTGTGATAATGGTCATCAGGTAGTTCTCTGGTCTCATCGTAAGGAACAGGCAGAAGAGTTGAATTCTTCACATGTGAATCAGTCGAAGCTTCCCGGGGTAGGTCTCCCCGAGAAGCTTCGCTTTACGTCTGATCTCGAAGAGGCTTTGAGCGAGAAGGACCTGATCGTTTTCGCAGTTCCATCGAAGGCTGAGAGGGAGACGGCTGAGAAATGTAAAGCTTATCTTCCAGCTGGACAGAGAATCATTACGGTATCAAAGGGCATAGAAGAAGACAGCCTGATGACCCAGGTGGAGATCTTAAAAGATGTACTTCCGGATGCCGTCGTTGGTATTCTTTCCGGCCCCAGCCACGCGGAAGAGGTTGTCCTTCGCCAGCCGACCTTGGTGGTCGCAGGCTCAGAATCCAGAGACCTTGCAATCTTTGTTCAGGAACTCTTTATGAATGAGAATTTCCGTGTCTATGTTAGTCCGGATGTTCTCGGAATCGAGGTCGGTGGTTCGCTGAAGAATGTGATTGCTCTTGCAGCTGGTATGTCAGATGGTCTTGGCTTTGGCGATAATGCAAAAGCAGCTCTGATTACCCGTGGAATCAAAGAGATTTCCCAGCTTGCCGTAGCTATGGGCGGAAGAGAAGAAACTCTTTCCGGACTTACCGGAATCGGCGACCTGATTGTTACCTGCCAGTCCCATCATTCCAGAAATAGAAGAGCCGGTGTCTATATCGGTCAGGGAATGAAGACCAAGGAAGCGATGGATAAGGTTGCCATGGTTGTCGAAGGCGTATATAGCGCCAAAGCGGCACAGAAACTTGGCCAGAAGTATGGGGTTGAACTTCCTATTATCAGTGAAGTAAATCGTGTTCTCTTCGAGAATAAGGATCCGAGAGAAGCTGTTCTCTCCCTTATGACCAGAGATAAGAAGAAGGAAGTGGAACTCTATAAGTGGTCCGACTTCCGGTAAGGATTCGCTAGATTCATATTAGCTTCCATCTAAAAGGAGAAAGAGATGTCCGCAAACGAAACCATTCGCATTAAGTATCATTCGGATCAGATTGAGAAATTACGTTATATTGATGGTAAATCCGACTGGATCGATCTTCGTGTAGCAGAAGAAGTATCCATGAAGAAGGGAGATTTCCGTCTGATCGATATGGGAATTTCCGTGCAGCTGCCTAAGGGATATGAGATGCTCTTAGTAGCGAGAAGCTCTACATTTAAGAACTTTGGCCTCATTCAGACCAATGCCATGGGCGTAATCGATGAGACCTATTGCGGTGATGACGATCATATCAAGATGCCTGTCTATGCAACCCGCGATATCGATATTCATGTGAATGACAGACTTTGTCAGTTTCGTATTATGGAGCATCAGCCTGCCATTCATTTCGATGAAGTAGAGAGCTTAGGGAATGCTGCGCGAGGCGGTTTTGGTTCTACCGGAGTGTCATAAAATTTCAGGTCTGATTTTCAGAAAATAAATGGATTCAAACGCAAGATATAGTATAATAAATTCTACAGAGACCTGGTTTCTCAACAATATGGAGGGTAGAGTATGAATGCTATTGAAGAGCGTATGTTAAAGTTTTATTCCAAGAATGACCGTTCTGTTACCATTAACGCCTGTCCGGGGCATTTCGCGACAAGTCAGTCACATACGAACTTTTATATTGATGTTACGCGTATCAAGATGAGAGTATCGGAAGCCGAAGAGGCAGCACACGCTCTCTGTGCAATGATTCAGGATCGTGTCGATACGATTGATACCATTGTCTGTCTGGATGGCACCGAGATGCTGGGTGGCTTCTTAGGTCGCCAGATCGAAAAGGGGAATTTCCACATGACCAACCGTCATGAGACCATGTATGTGGTAGAACCGGAAGAGAATTCCATTCATCAATTCTTATTCCGTATCAATAACCGCATGGCCATTGAAGGGAAGAATGTACTGATCCTTGTGGATACGACATCTACCGGTGAGACCTTAAAACGCGTCATCGAATGTGTCAGATACTATGGTGGTAAGCCGGTTGGTTGTGCAGCTATTTTCAGCACCATTGATTCCATTTTAGATCAGAAGATCTATTCTCTCTTCTCAGCAGATGACATGCCGGAGTATCAGGTTTACGAACCTCAGGATTGTCCTTTCTGTGCGAAGAAGATTCCGATTGATGCACTTGTTAATGGTTATGGTTATGCCAAATTGTAAGCGCATTTTATGGCAGGATAAGGAATCGAACAAATTTTCTGTTTTGCCATGTCTCTACTTGTGAAAACACAATAGATTGGGTTATAATATCCCCTGATTGGGCATATCTTGTTGTGATAGCCTGCTCAGGGGATTTTTTGTGTGAAAGGATATATACCCACGATGGCTCCGAAACATAATCAAGACTATAGCGAGAATAATATCTCGGTGCTGGAAGGACTTGAACCTGTACGTGTTCGTCCTGGAATGTATATTGGATCGACTTCCAGAAAGGGTTTGAATCACCTTATCTATGAAATCGTTGATAACTCTGTAGACGAACATCTTGCAGGTTACTGTGACACCATTCATGTAACCTTGGAAAAGGATGGATCTTGTACAGTAGAAGATAACGGACGTGGTATTCCGGTTGGTAACCATAAATTCGGTATTCCTGCAGAGCGTGTCGTCTTCACAACCTTACATGCGGGTGGTAAGTTCGATAATAATGCATATAAAACATCCGGTGGTCTGCATGGTGTAGGCTCCTCTGTTGTAAATGCGCTTTCTGTATATATGGATGTTGAGATCAGTATTGATGGCAATATCTATCATGATCATTTTGAACGTGGTAAGGCGACGGAAGAACTGATCATGAATATGCTTCCGGTCATTGGCAAAACGAAGAAGACGGGAACGAAGATCAACTTCCTTCCGGATCCGGAAATCTTTGAAAATGTTATCTTCAAAGAAGATGAAGTGAAGTCCAGGCTGCATGAGACCGCATATCTGAATCCGAATCTTACCATCATCTATAAGGATCTTCGCAAGGAAGAAGCAGACGAAAATGAATTCCATGAGAATATACTCGGTTTCTGTAATAACATCTACAACGCTGAAGGTGGTACCCATATCACTGGTTTTAAGACCACCTTTACGACGGTTATTAATTCCTATGCCAGAGAGCTTGGCATTCTGAAGGAGAAGGATCAGAACTTCACCGGAGCTGACGTACGTAATGGGATGACAGCTGTTATCTCTGTTAAGCATCCGGATCCTCGTTTTGAAGGACAGACGAAAACAAAGCTGGATAATCCGGACGCTGGTAAATCTACCGGTAAGGTAACAGGAGATGAGATTCAGCTCTTCTTTGACCGTAACCTCGATATTTTAAAGCAGGTAATCGAATGTGCCGAGAAAGCGGCAAAGATTCGTAAGACAGAAGAACGTGCAAAGACCAATCTTCTTACCAAGCAGAAGTTCTCTTTTGATACCAACGGTAAGCTTGCCAACTGTGAATCCAGAGACTCAGAGAAGTGTGAGATCTTCATTGTCGAGGGAGATTCTGCAGGTGGCTCTGCAAAGATGGCAAGAAATCGTATGTATCAGGCAATC
This sequence comes from uncultured Lachnospiraceae bacterium, assembly GCA_900316625.1. Lineage (GTDB taxonomy): Bacteria > Bacillota > Clostridia > Lachnospirales > Lachnospiraceae > Lachnocurva. The sequence goes on from ONDO01000015.1 coordinate 41,410, forward strand.
ATGCCTATCCGTGGTAAGATCTTAAATGTTGAAAAGGCTTCCATCGATAAGGTCCTGAAGAATGCTGAAATTAAGACCATGATCAACGCTTTTGGTTGTGGATTCTCTGAAGGATATGGCAATGATTTCGATATCTCCAAGCTTCGTTATGGCAAGATCATTATTATGGCCGATGCCGATGTCGATGGTGCACACATCTCAACCCTTCTTCTAACTCTGTTCTATCGCTTTATGCCGGAGCTGATCTATGAAGGTCATGTATATATAGCAATGCCTCCCCTCTATAAGGTGATTCCTCAGAGAGGAAAAGAAGAGTACCTCTACGATGATGCTGCACTAGAAAAATATCGTAAAACACATACAGGCAAGTTCATCCTGCAGAGATACAAGGGTCTTGGAGAGATGGATCCCCAGCAGCTCTGGGAAACCACTCTGGATCCAGAGACTCGTATGATGAAGAAGATTGAGATCGAAGATGGACGTATGGCTTCGGAAGTTACAGAGATGCTGATGGGTAACGATGTAGCTCCCAGAAGAAAGTTCATTCACGATAATGCAATGAGTGCGGCATTGGATGTTTAGAGAATACAGATTACAGGAGCTAAGGAAATAAAATGGCAACACCTGATAGATTATTACATCTGGAATATTCTGAGGTTATGCAGAAGTCTTATATTGATTATGCAATGAGCGTAATCGTATCAAGAGCTCTGCCTGATGTGAGAGATGGTTTGAAACCGGTGCAGAGACGTACCCTCTATGATATGTACGAGCTTGGAATTCGATATGACAAACCTTTCCGTAAATCAGCGCGTATCGTAGGTGATACCATGGGTAAATATCATCCTCATGGCGATTCCTCTATCTATGACGCCCTGGTTGTTATGGCGCAGGATTTCAAGAAGGAACTGCCTCTTGTTGATGGTCATGGTAACTTCGGTTCCATCGAAGGTGATGGCGCCGCTGCAATGCGTTATACCGAGGCCAGACTTCAGAAGATTACCCAGGAGGCTTTCCTTGGTGATCTCGATAAGGACGTGATTGACTTCGTTCCCAACTTCGATGAGACAGAGAAGGAACCGGAAGTGCTTCCGGTTAAGATTCCTAACCTTCTCGTGAATGGAGCAGATGGTATTGCGGTTGGTATGGTTACCTCCATTCCTCCTCATAATCTGTCCGAAGTAATCGACGGTGTCATTGCTTATATGAAGAATCCGGATATCAATACGGCCGAGATGATGGAATATATTCCCGGCCCTGATTTCCCGACGGGCGGTATAGTTACGAATAAGGACGAACTTCTGCAGGTCTATTCCACAGGTGAAGGTAAAATTAAGATCCGCGGTAAGGTGGAGGTAGAGAAGGTTAAGGGCGGAAAGGAACAGCTTGTTGTTACCGAGATTCCTTATCCTATGATTGGACAGAATATTGGTAAATTCCTGCTCGATACCTATGCTCTTGTTGAAAATCATTCCACCAATGATATTACGGATATCTCCAATCAGTCTTCCAAAGAAGGCATCCGGATTGTGATTGAGCTAAAAAAGGGTGCGAACGCAGAAGCTGTTAAGAATCTCCTTCTCAAGAAGACCCGTCTGGAGGATACCTTTGGCGTTAATATGCTTGCGGTTGTCGACGGACGCCCTGAAACTATGGGAATTGTTCCCATTATTCGCCATCATGTGAATTTCCAGTACGAACTCTGCACGAGAAAGTACAACTATCTCCTCAAGAAAGAAGAGGAGAAGAAGGAAATCCAGGAAGGTTTGATTAAGGCTGTCGATTGTATCGACCTTATCATCGAAATCCTTCGCGGCTCCAAGGATGTGAAGATGGCAAAGGACTGTCTGGTTTTGGGTATTACGGATGGCGTTAAGTTTAAGTCCAAGGAATCTGAAACGGATGCAAAGAGCCTTCACTTCACGGAGCGTCAGGCTGATGCAATCCTTCAGATGCGCCTGCAGAAGCTGATTGGTCTCGAACTTGATCAGCTCTATAAGGAAAATGATGAGACCTTGGCAAATATCATCGAATATAACGATATCTTAGGTTCTCGTTCCAAGATGGCTAAGGTGATCATTAAGGAGTTAGAGAAGATCAAGAAGGAGTATGGCCGCGAACGTCGTACCAGAATCGATAATATGGAAGAGGCGGTTGTTGAAGAGAAGCCCATCGAAGTCATTGATGTGGCAGTTCTTCTTGACCGTTTCGCTTATGGTCGTGTTATCGACATGCCGACCTACGAGCGTAATAAGGATGCGGCAATTGAAGAATCCAAGAAGATCATCTTCTGCAAAAATACAGACCGGCTCGGCATCTTTACGTCTACCGGACAGATGCACATTGTAAAGGTTCTTGATCTGCCAATGGGCAAGTTCAGAGACAAGGGACATCCGCTTGATAATCATAGTAACTTTGATGCCAGTAAAGAACAGATCTGTATGATTGAGCCTATTGAGGGAATGAAAGAGAAGAAAGTTCTCTTTGGAACCAAGACGGGTATGCTGAAACTGGTTGCCGGTGAAGAGTTCGATGTTGTAAGACGTACCAGTGCTGCAACCAAACTTGCAGATGGCGATGAAGTCTTAAATGTTAACATTGTTGGAGAAGAAGATACCGTTGTTCTTCAGTCAGATAAGGGATTCTTCCTTCGCATGCAGGTAAGGGACATTCCTGAGAAGAAGAAGGCGGCAATCGGTGTTCGAGGCATGAAGGTAACCAAGGGTGAAACCTTAACGGATATCTATGTATTAAAGCCGGGGGATGCCCCCTGTATTAAGGTCGGTAATAATGAAGTTCATCTGGAGAGACTTCGTATTGCCAATAGAGATACCAGAGGCGTTAAGCATTAATGAATGTGATATATCCCTTTTTACTATATCTGCTTCTCTATGAGCCACTGGCTTCCGTTCTCTACCGTATCTTTCATGATGCATTGGGACTGGATCTTACCAGACTATTCTGTCTCCTCTGTTCGGGACTTTTTGTTCTGGTTCTTGAACTAGACCTGCTCCGCAGAGGACCTGGGACATACAGCGATTTTCATAAGATCGAATTAAAAAATGGGAAAGCCCTACATTTCCCTGGAAGCATTCTACTGGCTGTAGTCGCAGGAAGCCTGTTGAATCGTGGAATTACCTATCTGTCGACAAGAATCGTGTCGAAAGGCTTCGCTGATGCGGATGCAACGCTTCGGGGCTCTGGATTGCCTGTGCTTTATCTTGCTACGGTAATTGTACTGCCTCTCCTGGAGGAAGTCGTTTTCCGAGGTATCCTTCTGGGCAGGCTGGATGAGCGTTTCGGAAGGGCTTGGGGCATTCTGTTATCGTCCCTTTTATTTGGGCTGATTCATTTTAATCTGATTCAGTTTTTATATGCATTCCTATGCGGAATGATTCTCTCGCTACTGGTTATATATAATCGAAATCTATGGGCATCTGTCATTGCGCATAGTATATTAAATCTGATCACTATATTATCAATCTAAGAAAGCGTGGCTTTATGTTTGGTAAGAAAAAAGAAGAAAAAGTGGAAGAGAAGAAGGAAGTTCGTTCTGCGAATTATGCAGGTATCATAGCGTCGGTTATGGTCTCTGTACTTCTGACACTGACAGGCTCTCTTATGACCTTTGTTCCCGGAATGAAATTACTTTATTTCTGTTACGTGGGTGGCGGCTCCTGTCTGGTGCTGGGCCTGGGACTTCTGGTTCGCTACTTCTACAAGGAAGAGTATCGTCTGGTCAGCAACTATGATTTCTCCATCGGTGTCATCGTATTTATATCAGGTGTCTTTGCAATCATACGTGCGAAGACGGTGACAGAACGTTTCTCTGTCTGCCTGGGTGCTCTGATCCTGCTGGTTGGTGTTCTCATGCTGCAGCACGCGGTACAGATGATTGAATTAAAGGGAAAACTATGGCCTTTTCTTCTGATCTTGTCAGGGCTCATGGTTCTGCTCGGTGTCCTGATCCTTCTTAACTTCAGAGAATTTATCAGCAAGCGCCCGGATATCTTCTATATCCTTCTGATCGTTGCCGGCGTGTCCGGCATTCTCTCTCAGATTATCGTTGGAATTCGTTCCAAGCGTTTCCGCAAGGAAGAGAGGAAGCAGGAAGAACTGTTTGGGTTTGCAGATGATTATGAGGAAGCGCCAATCGGAGAAGAAGTGTCTGAAGAATCTGTATCAGAAGACACATCGGCTGAAGATGCTGCCTATCCGGTAGATGAGGATGAATAATCATCCTGTATGTATATGAGGATCAGTCATCATCCTGCGTGGAAATGAGGTTCGCCATGGCAAATATGATGGATTATTTAGACTGGCGTGGGGATATTCCTTTTTCCAAGGACCCCTTTAACGAAGTCGATAATTTGGTTTTGTCCGAAATTGCATATACGGATTTTGAGGGAATCGTTCCGGCACCTGGTCATTTTAAGAGCATTCGGCTGAAGGATGCATCGAAAAGATTCTTCGAACTTCATTCTGAAGAAGAACTTCTACGCCCAGAAGCTCCGACCACCTCTAAGGCTCCATTCCTTATGAAAAAAGCTGCAGAGAGTAAGCGATTCTCTAACATTCGTATCAGTGCCTATGTGAATGAAATTGAGACAGAATCCCAGGTACAGTTTTCTGCCATGTGTTTTCACCTTCCTGACCATACAAGATATATCGCCTTTCGAGGGACGGATCATACGATTGTGGGATGGAAGGAAGACTTCAACATGTCTTTTCTTACCAGAACACCAGGACAGGAGAGAGCGGCTCGTTATGTAACTGAGATTGGTTCGAATCCCTTCCATAAGCTCCGTATCGGTGGGCATTCCAAAGGTGGTAATTTTGCTATCTATGGCGCTGCTTTCTGTAAAGAGACTGTCAAAAAGAGAATTATCGAAGTCTATTCCAATGATGGACCGGGCTTTCGTGATGAGATTACCAATACGAAAGAGTATCAGCAGATTATTCCCAAGGTTTATAGTATTGTGCCCGAACACTCAATTGTCAGTATGATTCTGAATAATGCTTGCAGTCCTAAGATAATAAAAAGCAATGCGACCGGACTCATGCAGCATGATGCTTTGTCCTGGCAGATCTATGGCAATCGTTTTATTGAAGTTGATGACTTTGGCGAAGATTCGAAAGTTTTTGATGCAACACTTAGAAACTGGCTGCTGGGTATCTCGGATGAAGAGCGTTCTGAATTCGTTGACATTCTCTTCGCTGGTCTTACCTATGATGGCACTTCGACCACAGATGAACTGAAGATGTCGAAGAAAAAGACCCTGGAGAATATCGCAAAGGCTGTTTCTGAACTTACCCTGGAGAAACAGGCACTGTTTGGCAGCGTCCTGGTTAAGCTTGGTAAGGCATGGGGTGAAGCTCTGTATCGCCAATGGAAGAACAAGCAGTAGGGTCTTGATGACTAAAATTGTTTTTATTTGAGTACATTGCAATATGTGCTATTTTTCTCTTGATATTTTTCCACTTCAAAACTAATATATGGATAGTTGGTTAGCACTCATATTAAATGAGTGCTAACAAATGAATGTATAATCTATTTAAGGAGGCATCATAATTATGAAGTTAGTTCCGTTAAGTGACAGAGTAGTTCTGCAGCAGGTTGAAGCAGAGGAAACCACCAAGTCCGGTATTATCCTTTCTTCCGCTGCGCAGGAGAAGCCTCAGGAAGCAAAGGTTCTTGCAGTTGGCCCCGGCGGTATCGTTGATGGTAAGGAAGTTAAGATGCAGGTAAAGGTTGGCCAGAAGGTCATCTACTCTAAGTACGCTGGTACAGAAGTAAAGCTGGATGGCGAGACTTATATCGTAGTTCGTGAGAGCGACATTCTCGCAATTGTAGAAGACTAATCGAAAGGAAGTATCTATTATGGCAAAAGAAATTAAGTACGGCACTGAAGCCAGAGCAGCTCTTCAGGCCGGTGTTGATCAGCTTGCAAATACCGTTCGTGTAACTCTTGGACCTAAAGGTCGTAACGTAGTTCTTGATAAGTCCTATGGCGCACCTCTCATCACCAACGATGGTGTCAGCATCGCTAAGGAGATCGAACTTGCTGATCCCTATGAAAACATGGGCGCACAGCTTGTTAAGGAAGTAGCTACCAAGACCAACGATGTAGCTGGTGATGGTACGACAACTGCAACCGTTCTTGCACAGGCTATGGTAAATGAAGGTGTTAAGAACCTGGCAGCAGGCGCTAACCCTATCGTTCTTCGTAAGGGTATGAAGAAAGCAACTGACGCAGCTGTTGAAGCACTTGTAAAGATGTCTCAGAACGTATCCTCCAAGGATCAGATTGCGAAGGTTGCATCTATCTCTGCTGGTTCCGAAGAAGTTGGCAACATGGTTGCTGACGCTATGGAGAAGGTTTCTAACGATGGTGTTATCACCATCGAAGAGTCCAAGACCATGATGACCGAACTTGACGTCGTTGAAGGTATGCAGTTCGATCGTGGATACATCTCTTCTTACATGGTAACTGATACCGATAAGATGGAATGCACCATGGATGACCCTTATATCCTGATCACCGATAAGAAGATCTCTAACATCCAGGAAGTCCTTCCTGTACTTGAGCAGCTTGTTCAGTCCGGTTCCAGACTCCTCATCATCGCTGAAGATGTTGAAGGTGAAGCACTTACCACTCTGATCCTGAACAAGCTTCGTGGTGTAATGAATGTTGCAGCAGTGAAGGCTCCAGGCTATGGTGACAGACGTAAGGAGATGCTGCAGGATATTGCAATCCTTACCGGTGGTACCGTTGTATCTTCCGAAGTTGGCCTTGAACTCAAGGACACTACCATTGATATGCTCGGTCGTGCTAAGTCCGTTAAGATCAAGAAGGACACCACCGTTATCGTTGATGGTGAAGGCTCTAAGGAAGCAATCGCTGATCGTGTTGCACAGATCCGTAAGCAGCTCGAGGATTCTACTTCTGAATTCGACAAGGAGAAGCTTCAGGAACGTCTTGCAAAGCTCGCTGGTGGTGTAGCAGTTATCCGTGTTGGTGCTGCAACTGAAACCGAGATGAAGGAAGCAAAGCTTCGTATGGAAGATGCTCTGAATGCTACCCGCGCAGCAGTAGAAGAGGGTGTTATCGCAGGTGGCGGATCGGCTTATATCCACGCTCAGAAGGCTGTTAAAGATGTAGCAGATAAGCTGGAAGGTGACGAGAAGACTGGTGCTAACGTAATTCTCAAAGCTCTCGAGGCTCCCCTTTACTTTATCGCTCAGAACGCAGGTCTTGAAGGCTCCGTTATTATCAATAAGGTACGTGAGTCCAAGGAAGGCGTTGGCTATGATGCATACAACGATAAGTATGTAGACATGGTAGAAGCTGGTATCCTTGATCCTGTTAAGGTAACCAGAACCGCACTTCTGAATGCAAGCTCTGTAGCATCTACACTGCTTACTACCGAGTCTGTTGTCGCTGACATCAAGGAGCCTGCTCCTGCAATGCCCGCTGCACCTGCTCCCGGAATGATGTAATTCCTTCGGAAATGTAAAGCTTATCTTAAGAACTCTGATTCATTTTTTGAATCAGAGTTCTTTTTAGTTTGCGCGCCATGGGCGCGCTCTAACGGGTGAAAGTCCCGAGTACGCGTAGGCAACGACGAAGTACATAGCTGAACAGCAAGACCTGCTAAGAGTTGTCAAGTGATAAATATGAAATTTAGTATATTTGACTTTAGAGCATAAGAAATAGACTGCCTGAAATAGCCAGCCAAAGAGAATCTGATATTTTTTGTATTTGTTTTTAAATAGAGTTTAAGTAAGCACTTATTCTTGCATAATAGATTCTTAAAAATTTATTACAGCCTGCA
>ONDO01000024.1 GCA_900316625.1 uncultured Lachnospiraceae bacterium
ATTATATTATCTGAACCTGGTATTGTCAATCGTATTTTCAGAATTGATTCTGCAAATCCGACAAATCCTACTTTTCCGGTTCCCAGGTCTCTGGCAGACATGAAACCACCTGATCTGCAATATACTGCATTGCAAGATCGCCAGGATGCTCTGCAACCGGTCCGACATCAATGGTATGTGTCTGACCATCTGCACCCTGTACATCCCTTTCTCCGACGCGATATTCACTGCCTCGAATCGAAGACAGATCAATATAATCAATCTTCTTGTCCTGGCAGACAACCTGTTTTGCCGCGTCACTTTCCGGTCTCTCCCAATAACAACCGATCATAACAATTTTAGCCTTAGGACATTTCTCAGCGATATAATCTACAAGATCCGCATAATCTCTCGTTAATTCTTCCTGGAATTCTTCCGAGGACTGGTCATTACCCTTAATGCAGTTTTCTCCGAGATCAATAGTAATAAAGTCCAAGTCCTCATTCAGATAACCATCCAGGAACTTCAGCGTATGTTGTCTGTCATAGTATGGACTTTCCCAAATCGTATAATTCAGCACATTCGAGCTTGTCGATTTATACTTTCCTTCGATTGCCTTCGTCACAAGATGATAGAAATCATGCTCTTCGTCTGAGGCAGCCATGCCCCATTCGCCCCACCAGAGATCTTCCACCACCGGATGCTGGGTAATGGAATTACCAATTGCAAGATAATCAAATGTCTTATCTTTCTCTGCTTCGATTCGAGCATTCAATTCCTTGCTTGTTGACTCTAATTCAGTCTGGGTATCTTTCAAGGTCTTCTGAAGTGCAACCTTATCCTGATAAAAGATAATACTGGTGGTAAGTAGAGCCACCACCAGAAGAAGGGCAATTATCGAAGGAACAATTATTTTCCACAATATCTTTTTCTTCTCTTTCATCTTCTCATCGATATTCTCAGTTGTCTGTTCTTCCGGCTTGTCTTCAACCTTCCCGGTTGTCTGTTCTTCCGGCTTGTCTTCAACCTTCCCGGTTGTCTGTTCTTCCGGCTTGCCTTCAACCTTCCCGGCCGTCTGTCCTTCCGGCTTCTCTTCAACCTTCTCGGTCGTCTGTCCTTCCGGCTTCTCTTGTATCGACCGTCTCATTCTCTGCCTTCCCTGTCACTTCCGCAACAGTTACGACTTCCGTGGAATTATTCTCTTCTTCCCCCTGAGGGTTCTGGTTTTCATTTTTCTTAAAAAACATTACTCTGCTTCCCCCTTCATCTTCTTATCAATCCACAATACAAGCTTTGTAGAAAAGAATGCATGTATCAGCAGCTGGAACGCTTTCGCCGTAATAAGTACTGCAACAAATATGATCAGAAACAGCTTGAATTCCTGCCAGATGCTAAAGGTACTCCCTGGCAGAATGAACACATACGGCTTTGCAAAATCTGCCATCATCACATGATGAACCAGATAGATTTCGAAGGAGATTGCGCCAATTGCATTCACCGGCGCTGCAATCCACTGCTTCTTCATCAGAATATCGCCGAGCATCTCCATAATCATAAGACCACAGAAACCAGCCAGTGTCATCATTGCTATGCCATACTGTTCCGGTACCCGGAAGAAGAAAGCGAAAAACATGACCGGAATCGCTATCAGGCCAAATAGACGTCTCTTCTTCTCTCCTCCCCTGAATCTGAGGTAAGTCATTCCCAACCAGAAGTCAAAGACACAGGTAATCATATTGACATTCGCTGTCATAATCGGGAAAAACTTGAAAGACAGATTGATAAAGTAAGCCAGACAGATTACCAGGCTCGCTATCAGATAACACTTCCTGTAGAGGAAGAGCAGCAATGGATAGAGCAGGTAGAGAATCAGAATCGCCCCTAAGAACCATTCGCCAACAATGTAGTAATTGTCATGATAGCCATGCAGATAGCCATCCATTCCAATAAAGGTAAGGAGCATATACTTGGGTTCTGTCTCATAGAAGGGGGTATGTGCCGACAAAGCTCTCGGAACATAGACCCATGCCCATACCAAAAGGTATGCCGGCATTACACTTTTCCATCTCTTGTACCAGAAATATCTCAGATTCCCCCAGCCCAGTCTCGGATAGTTATAGAGAAGGGTGATACCTGATATCATGAAGAAGATGGATACAACCGTTACATTCCCCCAATCTCCATTGGGAAATTCAGGAGGAATGGGAGACGCAGCCCAGTAAGGCATGGTTCCAATCTGTTTTATATAGTGATAGATAACGATCAGAATAGCGCAGACCGCTCTGGCCAGATCTAATCCGTAGATTCTTTCTTTTTTCATAGCTCCACAAACTCCGTACGAATCATTGTTAATCCCTTCGCAGGCGCTGTCGGCCCAGCTTTAGACCTGTCCATGGCAGCAAGAACTTTTTCTACTTCTTCTGCCTTCATGGCTCCTCTCCCCACTTCCACCAGGGTGCCGGCTATGATTCGTACCATATTATACAAAAATCCATTTCCTGTAACCCGAATACGTATGAGCCGCCCAAAGCCTTCTTCCTCCGGATCCAGCGGATTATAGGTTGGTATCGTATCCCTCTCATCACACGTCACCTGGCAGGAATAGATGGTTCTAACCTTAGAAGTAACCTGCGCATGAATAGACGAGAAAGAGGTGAAATCATGCTCTCCTTCCAGGTAGCCTGCTGCCTTCTGCATGGCTGCAAGATCCAGTGGCACATGAACCGTCAGAACACGGTTTCTCTCTGTCGGAACTTCCATTCTCTGCACCCTGATGCAATACTCATATGTCTTACGCGATGGAGCGGTATGTGGATGGAAATCTGATGCCACCTCCACAGAGGATAAGACCCGGATATCTTCCGGAAGCCTTACATTTAGAGCAGGAGCGATTGACATGGCCTTCATCTTCGTCTCGACATCGAAGACCACAGGATTGCCCAGGGAATGCACACCTGCGTCCGTTCTGCTTCCTCCTGTTGTCTCGATTGGAACGCAGAAAAGATCCAGGAGGGCCTTCTCAAGTTCCTCCTGGATCGTATCGCCGTTATCCTGAATCTGATAACCACAGTACGCACTTCCATCGTATGCTACACGTAGAAGCACTCTCATAGAATCACTCCCATCACAATAACTGCTGCAAGGAAGAGGAAGAGACCGATGTATGCGATTGCATCACGTCTCTCATAATGCAGTGGTTTCATCTTCGTTCTACCTTCGCCGCCATTATAGCAACGAGCTTCCATAGCAAGTGCCAGATCGTTTGCGCGCCGAAAAGCACTGACGAAGAGCGGAACAAGAAGCGGAACCATGGCCTTAGCCCTGTCGATCACGCTTCCACTGTCGAAGCAGGCGCCTCTTGCCATCTGCGCCTTCATGATCTTATCCGTCTCATCGATAAGTATCGGGATGAAACGTAGAGCAATCGACATCATCATGGCGATCTCGTGAACAGGCACATTCACCTTCGTAAGGAAGCCGAGTCCTCTCTCAAGGCCATCTGTCAACTGGTTCGGAGTCGTCGTCAGCGTCATGAGAGATGTTCCGATGATCAAATAGATCATACGGACCGTCATGAGTGCTGCGTTCTTCAGACCCTGGTCAGAGATCTTGATGATTCCAAAGGAGAAGATTGTCTCTCCTGGAGTCAGAAGCAGATTAAAGACACCAGCCACCACCAACAGAACTACAATGCCTTTCAAGCCTCTTACCATGAAGGAGAAGGGGACCTTGGAGAGGCGAATGACAGCGATGAGACAGAGAGTAATGAATAAGATCGCAATCGGATTATTCGCTACAAAGAGTGCAATGATGTAAACCAGTGTTCCCATCAGCTTTACTCTCGGGTCTAGTCTGTGCAGGACAGAGTCTGCCGGATAATATTGTCCTAAGGTAATATCTCGAAACATAATTCTCGCTAATTCAGGTTCTCGTGAAGGAATCTAAGGATCTCATCCTTCGCTTCAGCAACAGTAGTACAATCTGGGGATACCGGGAATCCGGCAGCTCGTAAGTCATGCATCAGATACGTAACTTCCGGTGCTGCAAGACCGATGAGCTCCAACTCCTTATAATGACGAAAGACATCTTTGGGGCTTCCATCATAGAGGGGCTTACCCTTATCCATTACGACAATCCGATCCACATAGTTGGCAACATCTTCCATGGAATGAGATACCAGAATGATGGTGTTGCCGTGATGTTCATGCAGATCCTTAATGAGATTCAGAATCTCTGTACGACCTGCCGGATCAAGTCCTGCTGTCGGTTCATCCAGGATCAGAACGGCAGGCTTCATTGCAAGCACACCTGCAATGGCCGCACGCCTCTTCTGTCCGCCGGACAGTTCAAAGGGTGAACTGTCGCAGCACTCTTCAGGAAGGCCTACCGCCTGGATTGCTTCAAAGGCGCGAAGAGCCACTTCCTTGTCATCGAGTCCCTGATTCTTAGGGCCAAAGCATACATCTTCATAGACTGTTGTCCCAAAAAGCTGATGCTCAGGATACTGGAATACGATACCAACCTGGGTACGGAGATCCTTCAGATCATAATTCTTCTCATAGATATCCTGACCATTATAGATAATGCGTCCACCCGTTGCCTTAAGAAGACCATTCAGGTGCTGTACCAGGGTGGATTTACCAGAACCGGTATGGCCGATAATGCCAACGAACTCACCATCTTCGATGGTCAGGCTTACATCATCGAGAGCCTTAATCTCATATGCAGTTCCTGTACTGTATTTATACGATACATGGTCGAGAACCAGTGACACGGTTCTTCCTCCTGTAATAATCTCTATTTTGCATTTGCCCAGAGTTCACGCATAGCTTCACGGAACTCTTCCCTGGTCAGAATACTCTCCGGGAGGGGTACTCCTGCCTGGCGTAATTCATAAGCTAGTTCTGTAACCTGAGGGACATCAAGGCGATGCGCCTTAAGGACATCCGCCTGCTTAAATACTTCTCTGGGAGTTCCCTTGAGAACGACATTGCCTTTATCCATCACGTAGACATAATCGGAGTCTACAACTTCTTCCATGTAATGGGTGATCAGGATGATGGTAACACCCTTCTTACGATTCAGTTCATGAACCGCTTCGATGACATCTTTTCGGCCATCGGGATCCAGCATTGCCGTCGGCTCGTCGAGGACGATGCACTTGGGCTGCATGGCCATAACACCGGCAATGGCGACACGCTGTTTCTGTCCTCCAGACAGTTTATTGGGGGAATGCTTACGGTATTCCCACATGCCGACAGACTTCAGACTCTTCTCGACACGCTGCCAGATTTCATCGGTAGGAATTCCGATATTCTCCGGTCCGAATCCAACATCTTCTTCCACAACCGATGCAATAATCTGGTTGTCAGGATTCTGGAAGACCATTCCTGCCGTCCTGCGGATATTCAGGATGTTCTCTTCCTTCCCCGCTTCGATTCCATCGATATAGAGAGTTCCCTCCGTAGGAGACAGAAGAGCATTCAGATGCTTAGCCAGAGTCGACTTACCGGATCCGTTATGTCCCAGAATCGAGATGAACTGACCGGATTTTACATCCAGGTCTACATGGTCAACTGCAGTCTGAATTCCCTGCACATTGCCTTCCTCATCTCTCTGGATATATTCATGCGTGAGTCCGCGCGCCTCGATCATATTCGTCACGGATTGATTCCTTTCTCTCGAACATACTCCTCGATCCGATCCACAGCTGTCTTCAGATCATCCAGTGAATACGCGTAACTAATACGAACATAGCCTTCACCACAATCACCGAATGCAGTTCCAGGAACAACCGCAACCTTCTTCGTCTTAAGAAGATCTGTAGCGAATTCATCGGATGTCATATGGAGTTTCTTAATGCAGGGGAAGATGTAGAAAGCACCGAAAGGTTCGAAGCAATCGAGACCCATATTGTGGAAACGATCCAGCAGATATCTTCTGCGCTCGTTATACTGCTCTCTCATCTTCTGAACTTCATCATCACAGTTACGAAGTGCTTCCACGGCAGCATACTGGCTGGTAGTCGGTGCACACATAATTGCAAACTGATGAATCTTGAGCATCTGGGTCAGAAGAGGTTCCGGTGCACATGCATAGCCTAATCTCCATCCGGTCATAGCGAATGCCTTGGAGAAGCCATTAATATATACCGTACGTTCCTTCATGCCAGGTAATGCAGCGATAGAAAAATGTTCTTCCTTATAGGTAAGTTCTGAGTAGATCTCATCTGTAAGAACGAAGAGATCCTTCTCCCTAACGACCTCGGCAATCTCCTCGAGATCCTTCTTCTCCATGATGGCACCCGTAGGGTTATTGGGGAAGGGAAGGATCAGAACCTTGGTCTTGTCCGTAATTGCATCACGAAGTTCCTGCGCCGTCAGACGGAATTCATCCTCTGCCTTAAGCTCAATCGTCACCGGAGTACCGCCAGCAAGGATGGTACAGGGAACGTATGATACATAAGAAGGTTGGGGAATCAGAACCTCATCTCCTGGATCAAGCATTGCACGAAGAGCAATGTCAATTGCCTCCGAACCACCGACCGTCACCATCATCTCAGATTTGGGGCTGTAGTAGAGACTGTACTTTCTCTCCAGATAAGCGGAGATTTCCTTCTTCAGATCCATGAGACCTGCATTGGATGTGTAGAAAGTTCTTCCCTGCTCCAGGGAATAGATGGCTTCATCACGAATTCTCCAGGGAGTGTCGAAATCCGGCTCGCCTACACCCAGGGAGATTGCATCATCCATCTCATTTACAATATCGAAGAATTTACGAATACCAGAAGGAGCGATACCGGTAATCGTATGATTTACCATCTCTCTCATAATGACATCTTCATCCTTTCGTCCTTAGAAAGCTCAGCCATAATTGTACCCTGTTCCTTATAGTTCTTCAGAATGAAGTTGGTCTTGGTGGAGAGAACAGAGTCCAGGGTGGAGAGTTTCTGAGACACGAATTCAGCGACTTCGCGCAGAGTCTTACCCTCGATAATTACCATGAAGTCAAAGCCGCCAGAGATCAGATATACAGAAGATACTTCCGGGAAGTTGTAGATTCTCTGAGCGATCTTATCAAATCCCATGCCTCTCTGAGGAGTAACGCGAACTTCGATCATAGCCTTTGCCTTCTCGATGCCGGCCTTCTCCCAGTTGATCAGCGTATGATAGCCAGCGATAATGTGCAAAGCTTCCATCTCTTCAAGTGCGTTCATTACCTGAGCCTGATCTTCGCCGAGGATGACGGAGAGATCCTTGAGATCGATGCGGCTGTTTTTCTCAATATAACCTAAAATCTTTTCCTGAATTTCCTG
Source organism: uncultured Lachnospiraceae bacterium (assembly GCA_900316625.1). Classification (GTDB taxonomy): domain Bacteria; phylum Bacillota; class Clostridia; order Lachnospirales; family Lachnospiraceae; genus Lachnocurva. Next base: position 7,295 of record ONDO01000024.1, read on the forward strand.
CATGAATTTATCCTCCAAATTTATAATCCGATTTTCCGGAGTTCATCTCCCGAAGGACGATCGAGACATCTCGACTTCTCCCCATTGTCATAGAGAAGGATCCGGTCATTTGTTGCGTTCAGTTTACCTATCACGGCAGCCGGCGTACCGACTGCCGTCAGGGCGGCAGCAAGGCTGCCACCATTCTTCAACGCAATCAGTCTGCAGCGCTTAGACTCCAGCCGATAAGGATTCAGATGATAGAATTCACAGACCTCCACCGTCTCCTGACGGATGGGAATTGCCTGATAATCCACAGTAAAACCAGCATGGGTTTCTTCTGCCACAGTCCAGAGGGCTGTCTCGATACCACCCTCGCCCATGGTAAGCACCTGGGCATCCGGTGCAATTTCCCGAAGGAGACTATCGAACTCATCCTCTCCTTCGGAAATATAGAGCTTCTTCATATCTTCGACATAAGCCGAAGAATAGTATGTCATCAGTTCATCGCCCTTCTTCTTGGCAATCAGTGCCGTACCGGAGAGGCCACAGAAGCCTGTCATAAGAAGATAAACAGAATCACGTTCTGCCTTGGGGATTTTAACGAAACTTGTATGTACTTCCATCCATAATCCCCCTTTCCGGCTGCTTCCGTGACTGTTTCTTTTCTGATTCCCTTATGGGAATCCCTGTATTACTGAGCGGGTGCTTCTGCCGGCTGAGCGGCATCTGCTGCATGCTGAGCAGTATCCGCTGCTGGAGCCGGGGCTTCGCCTGTTGTATTAGCACCTGCGGCACCGGAAGCTCCGGCCGCAAGTTTTGCAAGGTCAGACTGACCTTTTGTATCAACGATAATCGGAGGAAGAGTTCCCGAGATGGAAGATACTGTTCCAACAATGGTATTCACATCCTGCGTTGCGATGGCTGCGGATACCTGGGCCTGCACATTCGGATCATCGGAATGCGAACCGATGATATAAGATGCCGGCTTCATGTTGTAAGAGCTATGATTCTGAAGATTACGGCTCTCTTCCACACCTGCAACGGTTACAACCTTCCAGAGTCTTGCCTTGTAACCAGTCTGTCCGGAAGACACCTTTGCACAATAGCCAACCGGCTGGTTGGGATCTTCTGTAAACTGGATTGAATAAGGGAAGACCTCTGTTATCTCAGGCTCATACGTTACGACGCGGTCCGCGGGTCTCGTCTCTTTACCGTATACATTTACGGTCAGATTACTTCCATCTGTGATGAACTCAAGATAGATGGGAATCTCTCGGTTATTGGTAAACTGCAAATCCTTCAGATAAGAACTTCCATCTGCCTCTCCGGCAATGGCGGCATCCTGTGAAAGAGGTGCATAGTGCACTGTCATGGAATGAGAAGCGCGGGTCTCTGTCGCAAGTTCTGCATTGAGGATGGCGTTATAGCAAGTCGTTGCAACCTGACATACACCGCCGCCTTCTTCCTGCACAACTTCACCATTCACATAGGCACCTGCCGCTTCATATCCATTATCCGAAGTCATTGGAGTGATGGTCTTGTAGACAGACAAGGTCTCGTTGGGGTAGAGAACATGGCCATTCAGTAACTGTGCGGCACGCTCTACATTTCTGCCTCTGGCAGTGTTACCAGGACTATAGTCGGTGGTATAGCTTCCGAGCAGGTCCTGTACCTGGGAGAGAGTCTCCTTATCGCCTTTAGGCTGAACGGTCTTGACCGGAAGATCCAGTACTGCATCGCCGCCTTTCCAGTCATGGTTCATATAGTTTGCAATCTGATCGATTGCCTGTTCTGTAATTACTTCGGTACCTTCTGCACCGTCCGTCAGGGTAAATGTGCCATTCTCACGCACCAGCCCGTAGTTCTTCGGTGGGGTGGTAAGTTCCTGTGCATGTGCTTCGATATAAGAGCGGAGCACATTGTGATCTGCAGACAAGGAGATGGTGAAATTCTTACCGGATTTCTTCAGTTCCATCTTGCGAAGATATCTCTCTGCGGGATTACCATCCTTGCCATAATGCAGTGCCTGTGCAACGACGTCGTTATTCTTTGCAGTAAGACCGAGTTCGCCGGCCGTCGCTGTCTTCGATGTGCCCTGGCCATTCAGCGTGAAGGTTGCACCACGATAGCCATCCAGGTATGCATCAACGATAGCTTCTGCGGAAGCAGCATCCATTCCGGACACATCAGAGCCCTGAATCGTAATGCCATCAGGAATCGTTCCCGAAAGATCCGGCTCAAGAACCGGGTCTGTCGCTGTAGCCGGGTTCTCCTCCGTATTCTCGGTGGCCGTTGCCTCCGTGTTTCCATCGGAAGACGCGTCCGCATTCTCGGTGCTTTCATTGCTTCCATCTGCAGCATATACGTGTGCCTGGACAGGCAACATTGCAAGAAGGAGCGCAAAGGCCATTGCAGCCACTTGTTTATGATAATTTTTCTTTAATTTCATCCTTTTCTCACCTGATTATCTGGTTGAGATCCATTCATTGGAGATCTGGTGTTTACTTCCTGACAAAAGGCTCCCCAAAATTCTGCCTTAACCTTCATTGTAGTAGGAATACCCCCTCTTCACAATGGATAAGTTCACAAATTAAGGCAAATTCCTTGGCTCTTTCGTGCAGAATTATACAAAATATGCTATTATCATCGACGCAAGAAGACACACGATCAGCACTAATGATAAAGTTGCAAAGACTCTTCTTAATTTATTATTATTTCGATACATATTTTTCTCCCGGAGGTTTTACATGTTTCCCGTATTTACAGTCGTCTTTGTCCTGAGCCTGCTCTTCGCGGGGCGAATCGCCTACCTCAGAAAAAAAGAAGCACGCGAGGACAGTGAATTCTGGGAACGTGAAAAGGCCGCAAATCTCACTCCAAAGCGCGATATTACAAATCTTCCCTATATTAACATTCCCATTGACAAATTTCCATTTGATTCTTGCTCTCTTCCTGCTGAAGAAGCAGACATCGAGATGCTTCGCTCCCTGTCTGGTCAGAAGATCTTAAACCTGGTTGGCAAGACCAACACTGACCTCAAAGAAGCTTATGGCCCACAGAATCTTCCCGAACTTCAGGCTTGCGGCGATCGCTTCGATCAGTTAGAGACCGCCCTCCTTCATCTGGGCCAGTCAAGAATCAGCGCAGAAGACTACCCGTCTGCTCTACGTTTCCTCGAATATGCCGCTGGCATTCGCTCCGATATCAGCACGGTCTACACCGCTCTCGGTGACTGCTATGCTGCGCTCGGACAGCCCAGAAAAATTAAGAATCTGATCTCTACCGTTCCTTCTGCGAACCTGATGTTAGAGAACAAGGTGCTTGACCATCTGAACAAACTCCTTCCTCCGGAATTACCTCCGGAAGAGAACTTCACTTCAGAAGACAAATAAGATACTTACAATTCTGTCTTGGGAATCTTCCCATACTTCTCCACCATGCGGTCCGTCTCTCTGGACATCTGACTGCGGTTCCAAAGCATAGCATCCTGAGGTAATTCTATTCCATGATAGGCACAGAACCTCTTAAGATAGCGTATCTGTGCAGGTGTCGCCGGTGTCTGTTTCTTGGCTCTGTGCTGTAGGATCTGTGGACGAAAGAGGCGCTCTGCCTCCTCATCCGTTATCCCGGCCTTCGGCAGATCCTGATAGAGGCAGTCCAGAAGATCTGCCGTAGCTATTGCATCATCCAGAGCTCTATGATGCTGTCCAGGGTCAATCCCATAGGCCTCAAGCATGGTAAGAAGCTTATGATCCACAAGGTCCGGACGGATGCGGCGGGACAGTTTCAGCGTATCGAGTCCCAGCCTCTCATAGCTCATCTTATGATTCACAGCCCACTGTTTCATAAAAGCATAATCCATGGAAATCCGGTGTCCCAGTAGTGGCAGGCCTTCCGTCCTCCGGATAAAGTCCGGCAGCACATCCTCTGCCAAGGGTGCATCCTTTAGCATCTCATTCGTGATTCCGGTAATCTCTGTAATCTTATCTGAGAGGGAATGATCCGTCCGAAGAAGGGACTGAAGCTGCTCCACTTCATCACCTTTTACAATCACCGCACCAATCTCTATGATCTGATCACTTGTTGTATTTAAGCCTGTCATCTCCAGGTCAAGGGAGACGTACTCTCTTAGTTTCTCCATCTTCCTGTTCTCTCATCGCTTGCTGTTCTCACCGCTTGCTGCTCTCTCACCGCTTGCTGTTCTCTCACCGCTTGCTGTTCTCTCACTGTCTCCTGTTCTCACCGCTTACTTTTCGTTCGCGCCGCATGAGGACAGAGTTCCTCCAGGGGGCACTCTGAGCACCTGGGTCTTCTGGCGATACAGATTTCCCTGCCCAGAGTGATCAGCCAGACATTCCAGTCAATCCAGTCTTCTCTGGGAAGACAGCGCATCAGATCCTTCTCTACTTCTTCCGGCTTATCCGACTTCGTCAGTCCCAGGAGGCCACTGATTCGCTTCACATGCGTGTCTACGACAATGGATGGATCGTTAAATATATGGCCGCGGATAACATTCGCCGTCTTACGTCCAACCCCTGGAAGCGACGTAAGTTCTTCCAGGCTGGCCGGGACTTCCCCACCAAAGCGATCCCGAATCATCTTCGCGCATCCAATCAGATTCTTAGCCTTTGCCCGGTAGAAACCAATAGATCGGATAGTGTCTTCAAGTTCCGATTGTACAGCCTCTGCCATATGGTTTACAGATGGATACTTACGGAAGAGATCCGGCGTTACCATATTCACCCTTGCATCCGTACACTGAGCCGACAGCATGGTTGCAACCAGGAGTTCCCAAGGGGAGCTATGATCCAGGGTTGCATCCTGACCTCGACCATATCTCTGGTCCAACGCTGCGATAATTCCTTGTATTCTCTCTTTTTTCGTCATGTATACTCCAGATTTTGCAATTAAACGTCATTCGATATCCAATCAAACGCCACACGCAGGAGCGTGCGTCATTCGATACTCAAGTAAAAAGCCAGCCTTACGGCTGGCCTCATCTTACTATGAAATTTACTTATCTTACAAGTACGTTCGTAATCAGGATCTCTGCTCCTGCAACCCACAGGATTATGCCTCCTACCACATAGACGACGGTCTTTCCTTCAAAGCCAAAATGATAACCGGCATAGAGTCCGGAGATAACTACAATAAAAGAGAAGAGGACGATCAGTGCAAGCATAATAATCACATGAGTTCCTACCAGGCCATATGCGCAGCCTGCAAACAGCGTATACACTGTTGTAACTGCGATAATCTTCGCATACTGCTTTACGGTAATCACTGAACGTGTTTCATCAACAAATTCTCTTCGAATCCCCTTTACGATCAGTCTCGATCCTAGGAGAGCAAAGATAATGGTATCTAAGATATATCCAACCCAGCTTGCATTCCGCCAAACACCTGCTCTGTCAATTCCATAACCTGCTGCATATCCTCCGAAGAAGAACATCAACTGTAATAGGGAAACAATTGCGCTTACAACCAACAGGGTCTTTTTATTAACCTTCTGCAACATTGCACCCTGAATCTCCATCGACGCAAAGACATCGAGGCTGATTCCAGCAATGATCAGTATATTTTCAAGGGTATTCATAGCTCCTCCAAACGAGCAAGATCACACGCACTTTGACGAATTCAGACGATGATAATATAAATGATACTGTAATCAGATGATATATTCATAAGGAAGTCTGTGTACAAGTACGAACTACATTTGACTTTATTTGTATTATCACCAATTATTTTTTACCGCCAATTACTTCAACAACAGAATGCGTGAAGAGATAGAGGAAAGGATCAACCAGCTCATTCTCCGGAATCTTCATGCCTTCCTGAATCCATTCCATAACAACATAAGCCATAGCTCCGGCATAGAAATCAGCGATACGTTCCGGTGTCAGCCAGGGATAGATGGTCTTGTGACCAATCGCATCAGAATCAAGATAATGAAGCAGAAGTTCCCGGATGCAGAGTTTTAATATATCAGCAAAGGAGTTCTGTCCCGTCAGGCGCACTGCCTGGGTATAGAATCCCTTTTCACTCGAAATCTTCTTCAGGGCAAGCATCACGCCTTCGCGGATCATGCCACCGGATACCAGTGGAATCATCGGTTGCATGAGTTCTGTACGGACAATCCATTCCAGAAGTTCATACTTATCCTGAAAATGGTTATAAAAAGTAGGCCGGATCACTCCGGCCTTATCTGTAATTTCCTTAATTGTGATCTTATCGATTGGTCTGGTGACAGCCAGTTCCTTCAAACTCTCTGCCAGAAGGGTATCAATCGCATTCTTACTCTGTTGATTCATATCCACCTACATCATCAGTTTGACAATTGTAAGATTCAGTGCATCATGATCACTCTGGAGATCTATTACATCTCCTGTGCGAATCAGTTTCACCGTCGGACGAAGAACGTATCCTTCGTGATTCGAGATAACAATCGCACGCTCACTGTTCGACAGTTCCACTTCACATCCTACCGGATATACACACATGGACCTGGACATCACTTCTACAATTGCAGGATCAAATTCCATTCCGGATCTGCCCATGATGTATTCCATAACTTCCGAGGGAAGATAAGGAGGATGATAGGGACGCTTACTGGTCATTGCATCATATACATCGGCAGCCTTTAAGACGCGAGAAGTAAAAAGAAGATCATTGCCTCCGCGGTGGTTCGGATAACCTAAGCCATTATACCATTCATGGTGCTCAAGAACAGTACGATTTACACTCTCTGGAAAACGGAAGTTCTTCTCGAGGAGTTCGTATCCCAGTCTGGGATGTTCCATCATGCGGATTCGCTCCTGATCATTCAGTCTGCGAGGTGCATGAATAATTTCAATATCAATAAAAATCTTTCCAATATCATGGAGAAATGCTGCAGTAACAAGATCTTCAATCGTTGCACGATCGAGTTTGCACTTCATACCAATAATACCAGCCAGGATGCCAACATTTACAGAATGGAAATACGTATAGTCATCATAGCTCTTCACTTCCACCAGATTGTACATAACATCCTTGTTAGACAGGACATCATTCACCACCTGCTGTACATTTTCGAGAATGTGCTTCTCACTCTCAGGAAGAGGGCCTCCGTCTGACTTACGGAAGAACTGATGAACCAGACGCAGGGCGTTATTACGGACTTCCGGACGTACCAGATCCTTAATCTCCGCTTCCTTACTGAATTCATCATCGATATATATTCCCTGAATTCCGATGAAGGACAGATAGGAAATATTATCCATTGTAAGTTCACTATTCTTTTTCAGGAAGACCTTGCCATTCGCTGAGGCAATGTCCTGTCCCACGATCATACCTTCGCGTAGCGAGGATACCTTCACGTATCTCATAAACTGTTACTCCCGTTGTCGGCCTATTCGCTCGTCTTACCATGCGGATCCGGTTCATCGAATTCCATCATAACAAAGAAGCCTCTTGCTGTTTCCTCTATATCAACAACCGTCCCATGATCGGATGTGATTCTCTCAATCGTTGTATAATTACCAGACATTGCATAAGAATGCTCTAAGGTATAAAAGTAAGAATTCGGTAATTTAGATTCTTTAACTGCAAGTACGTCGCCAATCTTCACCAGGCCGGGACGTTCCATCTTGAATTCTTCACGTCTCATACAAAATCGTCCGTATCATCAACAGAATGGGCAGTAGAGTCAACAACATCACGCTCTGCCCTTGTAAATCTACCTGTAACAATCATGCTGCTAACACCATCATAGATCAGCATAATTCCCAGAAGTACGATAATCGTATCCCGGAAGAAGCGGGAACAAACAATAGCTACTACGCCGAGCACGATACTAAGCAGGCCGGAAACCATGCCCAGAGTCCAATGGTTCATCTCTACCTTCTTGCCAGCGTTGGCTATGCGAACCGTATCGACACCATGCATGATCAGCATCAGTCCAATAATAATCGGCACGAATCTGGTAATCGGATCCGGATAGAAGAAGATCCAGAGGCCAAATCCCATAATAACAATACCGGTTATGACAAGTACCATGTAACGGTTCCAATCCGTTAATGCACGGATCAGAAGCAGCAAACCAGCTGTGGCAACAACAAAGCCAACCAATCTGGTAATCGTAACGATCATACTTGCAGGGAAAATCACAAAAAGGAGTCCAAGAATCGCGGCTATCATTGCAGTCATGAATGAACTGAAATGAGCCTTCTTTAAACGTTCAAACAAGATAACCCTCCCAAAACCACAGTGAAACGTTTTCGTTCTTTATAGCGCGTGAATAATAGCACCTGCGAATTAATTGAGCAATAGTCATAATAACGAAATCCACCGAATAAATCGTATCTGCACAGAATCTAACCAATTTTGCTGTATTTATAGTGTATATATTACACCCTATTGTCGAATTTTGAAACAAAATACCTCATTTTCAACTTTCGAAATTCATGCGTTTTCGGATACTTATGCAAAAACTTTTCATTCTTCCTTATTATTTCAAATAGATTATAATTTTATTCGTAATCACTTCTTATTCTATTAGGGGGAAAATGCCAATGGTTTCCATTAGTTTATGCATGATCGTCAAAAATGAAGAAGCTGTTCTGTCCCGGTGTCTGAACTGCCTCAGCGATATCGTAGACGAAATTATTATTGTCGATACCGGATCCACAGACCAAACCATTCCCATCGCCAAAAGGTATACCAACCAGGTCTATAACTTCACCTGGCAGGATGATTTCTCCAAGGCAAGAAACTTCGCCTTCTCAAAAGCCCATTGTGACTATATCTACTCAGCAGACGCCGACGAAATTATCGACTCAGCCAATATTGAGAAATTCAAAACACTGAAATCCATGCTCCTGCCAGAGATCGAGATTGTGCAGATGATCTACGATGAAAAAGGAACCGTCTCCACTGTTCTGAACGCAACCCAGGAGCTCCGCCCCAAACTCTATAAGAGAGTAAGATCCTTCACCTGGATTGATCCCATCCATGAGACAGTAAGAACAGATCCCGTCGTGTATGATTCCGATATCGTCATCTTCCATCGTCCTATTGAGAACCACACCAATCGTGATTTCAGGACCTTTGAAGCTACTTACGAGAAAACACATTACCTTTCCCCACGCATCTTTACCATGTATATGAAAGAGCTCTATCGTTGGGGAGATTTAAAAGCTCTCGAAAGAGCAGCCAACATCATCAAGGATATGTCAAAAAAGACGGAATTCTCCGAGGATCGACTCTCTGAGGCTTCCATTATTCTCGCCCGTTACCACCGTTTGGCGAAAAATGGCCCGGAATTCATGAAAGCAGCACTCCGTATCTTCACGCTCATGCAGGGAACTCCCTGTTCCGAAATCTGTTGTGAGCTCGCCTTATACTATGAACAACACGGCGATCTGCCAGAAGCAAAACTCTGGTACATCAACGCAAAGGACGAAACAGAACCGATCTTAGATATCAAATCCGGAAAAGAGATTCCCGAGAAAGCACTCCTTCGTCTCGGGGATGCATAATCGGCTTCACATATTGAATACAATTCCGCTTGGTGGTACACTTTGTTAAGTATTTAACAGATTCGGATCAGTGACCCGAATCATGAAAACAGGCATCATTGCCAAACAATAGGGAATATGAGTTTGAAAGAGGAGGCATCTATGGAATTCGAAGAAGAATACAGGCAAAAGCTTATGACAGCGGATCAGGCTGCTCAACTTGTAAAATCCGGAGACTGGGTCGACTATGGTTGGACCACTGGTACCCCGGACGCTTTTGATAAGGCCCTCGCTAAGAGAACCGATGAACTTTTTGATGTTAAGCTGCGTGGTGGTATCGTCTTGAGACCTCTGGACGTGTTCGCAAGAGAAGACGCCGGCGATCACTTCACATGGAACTCCTGGCACATGGGAGGATGGGAGAGATCCCTGATCAAGAGAGGCTGCGGCTACCTTACCCCCATTCGTTATTCTGAGTTACCTCGTTATTATCGTGATTCCATCGTTCCGGATGACATCGCTGTCTTCCAGGTTGCCCCCATGGATCGTAATGGCTACTTCAACTTCGGTCCCAATGCATCTCATCTGGCAGCTGTGTGCGAGACCTCCAAGAAGGTTATCGTCGAGGTAAATAAAAACATGCCAATCTGCCTGGGTGGATTTGAAGAGGGCATCCACATCTCTAAAGTTGATGGCATTATCGAAGGTGATAATCCTGCCATCGGAGAACTTGGTGCAGGAGGTCCTGCTACAGAAGTTGACAAGACTGTCGCCCAGATGATCGTTGATCAGATTCCGAATGGTGCCTGCCTGCAGCTCGGCATCGGTGGCATGCCCAATGCCGTTGGTTCCATGATTGCAGAATCCGACCTGAAGGATCTGGGTGTTCATACTGAGATGTATGTTGATGCATTCGTTGACCTTGCAAAGGCCGGCAAGATTTCCGGCGCTAAGAAGTCCATCGATAAGGGCCGCCAGGTATATGCCTTCGCAGCTGGTACCAAGAAGCTCTATGATTACATCGATAATAATCCGGAATGCATGAGTGCTCCCGTAGATTACACCAACGCAGTTGAAACTGTTGAAAAGCTCGACAACTTCATCTCCATCAATAATGCTGTTAACTGTGACCTCTTCGGTCAGGTCAATGCAGAATCTGCAGGTGTTCGTCAGATTTCCGGCGCAGGTGGCCAGCTCGACTTTGTAATGGGTGCCTACAGATCCCACGGTGGTAAGTCCTTCATCTGTATGAGCTCTACATTTACGAAGAAAGATGGAACTATGGTATCGAGACTTCTGCCGACTCTGGATAACGGTTCCACTGTTACCGACACCAGAAGCTGTGTGCATTACCTTGTGACCGAATATGGTATGGTCAATCTCAAGGGGGCTTCTGCCTGGGAGCGTGCTGAGCGTATCATCTCCATCGCACATCCTTCTTTCCGCGATGAGCTGATCCGTCAGGCGGAGAAGATGCAGATCTGGAAAAAGTCCAACAAGCGCTGATCAGGGCCAGGCCTCCTGTGCAGTTTTCTTTTGATTTTATTTTGACGTTACAGGTACATAATCTTGAATAGAAAAGAATTCTTACGGGGCATGAAGAATGGCATTCCCATTATGCTGGGTTACTTTGCCGTCTCTTTTGCTCTTGGTATTGCGGCGAAAAATGTTGGGATGGATGCGATCCAGGCTGGCTATATGAGTATCACTATGCTGGCTTCGGCGGGCGAATTTGCAGCGCTGAATCTGATTGCTTCTACAGCGGGTGTGATCGAGGCGATTCTGACTTGTCTGGTCGTAAACCTGCGCTATTTCCTGATGAGCTGCTCCCTTTCGCAGAAGCTGGACCCCAAGATGAAATTGAGACATCTTTTTCTTCTGGCCCAATTCGTGACGGATGAGCTTTTTGGTATCTCCATCGCTGTTGATGGGTATCTGAATCCTTTTTACACCTATGGTGCAGCTCTGGTTTCGGCTTTCGGTTGGACGGTGGGCACTGTACTTGGAGTTATTGTGGGTAACATCCTTCCCCTCCGGGTAGCTAATGCCATGGGTGTTGCTATGTATGGCATGTTCCTTGCTATTGTAATTCCGCCTGCTAAGAAGGATAAGTTCCTGGGACTGGTCGTTGTCATCTCTATGGCAGCAAGCTTTATATTTACGAAGCTGCCTCTCCTCCGCGACATCTCCTCGGGATTTCGGATTATCATTCTGACAGTCCTGATTGCCGGTATTGCAGCCTGCATCAAGCCTATTCGTGATGACCTTGAGAAGGGAGGCGCAAAGTGACGAACATCTATCTGGCGCTCACCGTGATGGCGCTCACCGTCTATGTCATCCGTGTAAGTCCCTTGCTCTTCTTAAGGAAGCCGATCAAAAATCGTTGGTTTCGGTCCTTCCTCTACTATGTACCTTACGTCACCCTGTCTGTCATGACCTTCCCGGCCATCCTGACCGTCACGGAGAATCCGCTCTGCGGCCTCTTCGCCCTGATCGTAGGTGTGCTTATATCCTGGTTCTTTGGCGACCTCTTCGCAGTGTCCATCGCTTGCTGTATCACGGTCTTTGCTGCACAGTTCCTTCTCTGATCAGGCTCCGGACATCAGCCGCTTTTGCTCTATACTTTTGGCGAACAGGTTCCCATCGTGCAAAAAACTCCGACCGCACCATGTGCAGCCGGAGTTTTATTTTAGAATCCATCAGAGCGACACTACCCTGCCAGACCATTATGTGAAGAATCTACTTCACAGATTAAGCGAAGTATCTCTTAAGAAAACCTTCGAGTGCGCGGCCATGTCTAGCCTCGTCACGTGCCATCTCATGAACGGTGTCATGAATAGCATCCAGATTGTTCTTCTTAGCGCATGCAGCGAGATCGAACTTACCCTGAGTTGCGCCATATTCGCAATCAACTCTCCATGCAAGGTTTTCCTTGGTGGAAGCCTTCATGTTAGGCTCGAGATCTTCACCGAGAAGTTCTGCAAACTTAGCAGCGTGCTCAGCTTCTTCATGAGCTGCCTTCTCCCAGTAGAGACCAATCTCAGGATAACCTTCGCGATGAGCGATTCTAGCCATGCAGAGATACATACCAACTTCGGAGCACTCGCCCTGGAAGTTAGACTTGAGCTGATCGAAGATGTACTTCTTATCTTCATCAGAAATCTCAGGATTATTCTTAACCGTCTTGCCATAGACGCCATACTCATGCTCAGCGGCAAGCTTCATCTCACCAACCTGCTCCTTGAACTTAGAAGCGTCTGCATGACATACAGGACACTCAGCAGGAGCTGCATCGCCCTCATATACATAACCACAAACCTGACATACCCATTTTGCCATTTGAAATACCTCCAAATAAATCCTGTTAATACTTGTCTATATGTTGTCCATTATTACGGTCACAACCATCTTATTTCGAATGCTTCTTCATGCATTCCGCACAAACGCCCTCGATCTGAACATTTCTGATATAGAAGCCGTCTTCTGTCGTCACATTTTCTTCCCGATCATCTTCAAAGAAGAGATCATCAATCTGACCGCATTCCTTGCAGATATAATGCACATGGGGCTTCATAACTCCATCGAAATGCTCGACACCATTCTCGGTGAAGGAAATAATCTGCCATTCATCGGTCAGATTCTTCAGATTCCGGTAGATCGTACCCTTTGATACGTTCGGTAATGTCTCTCTCACAGAAACGTAAACCATATCCGCAGTTGGATGGTCACGGCGGTTTCTCAAATTCTCGAGAACTGCTGTGCGTTGCTTTGTATTACGCTGCATAACCTTCTCCTATTAGTAACCGTTACTGATTAAGTGCCTTTATTATACCATTGGGGAAAGACAATACAAGTGATATTGATTACTATTAATAAATGCTTTAGAATTGGTTCGGTTTGCCTAACATTTGTATGATACATAATACACTTGCATGGATTTCACTTCGGCAACAAGGCACCGCACGGATTCTAATGAATCAGAGGGAGAACATTGATATATAATGGGTACATATCTGTAAGAAAAGATCTATTCTCACGCCATTCGTGGAATAGATTAAAAATAAGGCAATAGATTACTTGCAAGGAGACTACCATGGTAAACAAGAGATATAAGGAGATGCTGGAGCACAAGTCTGTCATCCGTGAGCTGAGCGAATATGCAACCGCACGTGGACAAGAGATCGGATACGAGAACGTCTTCGACTATAGTCTGGGCAACCCTTCTGTCCCCGTGCCCCAGGATTACACAGATGCCGTCATCCGACTTCACCAGGAGACTGAGCCGGTACAACTACATGGCTACAGCCCTTCCCTGGGAGATACTGAAGTGAGAGGCATCGTTGCTTCCTCTCTGGAGAAGCGATTCGGCATTCCCTATGAGACCAGGCATATCTTTATGGCAAGCGGTGCCGCAGGAGCTCTTTCTCACGCGCTCCGCATCGTAACAGAGCCTGGAGATGAGATTATTCTCTTCGCACCTTTCTTCCCGGAATATATTCCTTATACTAAGGGTGCAGGTCTGATTCCCAAGATTGTGGAAGCAGACTTCTTCTCCTTCCAGATTAACTTCGATGCTTTCAAAGCACTTCTTACGGAGAAGGTAAGTGCCGTACTCATCAATTCCCCCAACAATCCTTCCGGAATCGTATATTCTGAAGAGACACTGAAGAAACTGGTTTCGATTCTCGAGAAGGCAGAGAAGAAGTACGGTCATGAGATCTTCCTGATCTCAGACGAACCTTATCGTGAAATCGTATTTGACGGAGCCAAGACTCCTTATCCTTCCAAATATTATAAGAACACCCTCTCTTGCTATTCATTCTCCAAAAGTCTCTCCCTTCCCGGTGAGAGAATCGGATACGTCGCAGTAAATCCCGAAGCAAAGGATGCCGACCTTCTTGCTGTCATGTGTGGACAGGTCAGCCGAGAGATTGGACACAACTGTCCCGCCAAGACTTCCCAGTTAGGTGTTGCCGCCGTCATCGATGAAACAGCAGATCTCTCCATCTATGAGACCAATATGAATCTGATCTATGATTGCCTTCTAGGATTGGGATTTGAAGTTGTTCGCCCCGGCGGAACCTTCTATATCATGCCCAAGGCTCTGGAAGCTGATTCGATTGCTTTTTGTAAGAAAGCACTGAAGTATGACCTGATCTTCGTCCCTGCGGACAATTTCGGAGCACCTGGCTATTTCCGCATGGCTTACTGCATCGATACAGAGAAGGTAGTAAGATCCCTAAACCGCATTCGTGAATTTGTGAAGGCTGAATATCCCAACCGATAATGAAAGCTTCTGCGTCATTCGACACTTAATCAAAAAGCCCTGCAGACTGTGCCGCTTCCGTTCCGGAAGAGAGGCAAGCCGCAGGGCTTCTCATTACAAAGGAAAAGATGACTTCTCACGAAGCCATCTATATATGGGGGAGGATTATAGAAATCGGTTCAAATGAACTTCATTCGTTTGATGATGTAACTATAACTCTGAATTGACAGAAAAGTGTGACCATTTTCGAAAGAAACTATAAAGAAAGTATAAATTAATTCTAAAGTCACTCTCTTCTCAGCGCATCGATAGGATTCATCTTTGCCGCTTTTCTGGCCGGAAGAACACCGAAAATAAGGCCAATTCCGACAGAAAATCCCACGGCAATGAAGATCCAGGGGATGCTGATTGCGAAGTCCATAGAGATGACCATAGCAATCACTTTTCCAATTAATATTCCAAGTAAAACACCAATTACGCCGCCAACAGAGGTCAAAACAGCGGATTCCGTTAAGAATTGTCCCATAATGACTCTGGGTTTTGCTCCCAGCGCCTTCTTCAGGCCAATCTCAGGCGTTCTCTCTGATACGGAAACCAGCATAATATTCATGACACCGATACCGCCTACCAGAAGAGATAGAGATGCGATGGACACCAGCATAGCTGTAATGGCTGTGGTAAGGGTCTTCAGGGAATTCGCTGCTTCATCTGTATTGACTGCCTGATAGGTAAGATTGCCATTGGTCACATACATATTGAGGATATCAGCCGCTGCCGCTCCGGCTGCTGCCATATTCTTCGCCTCATCCACCTGTACGGCAACTCCTTCCGGCTCATCGAAGACATAGATCAGGGGCCAGCTACCGTAATTTACGAAGATCTTACCCGGCGACCCCCATTGATCCATGTGATACTCATCCAGGGATTCATATTCCTTCTTTTCTTCGTTTGCTGCACGTACCACACCAATTACAGTGTAGGGTTCTTTTCTGATCTCAATGATCTTACCGACTGCAGGTTCAGTGCCAAAGAGGTTTTCTGCCTGTTCTTCATCCAGAATACAGACCTTCCTGGCGCTCTTACCTTCTTCCTCCGTCATCATTCGTCCGGCAATCAGCTTATAATCACAAGTTGTGAAATAATCCGGTTTTACACCCAGGAGACTGACATTCTGTGACGACTTATTCTGATAGTAGATAGAATCCGCCCAGCTCCTGGAATAGAAGAGAGAGGCATTTGTCACGTGCTCAGTGGAGCGAATCTGCTCTAAGCTGGCCTCCGAAACAGTTGGAATGCCACCTGGCATATTGCCAGCCTGAAAACTATCTGTCGAGGGATAGCCATCCTGGCAAACCTGTACATCGGTCACGTTATTACCGGCGCCAACCAGACTCTTCTCCAATTTTCGATTCGTACCTTCTACAATGGATACGATGGCCAGAATCGATGCAATACCTATAATGACACCGAGCATGGTCAGGAAGGATCTCATCTTATGGCCCCAGATTCCCCGAAGGGAAAGCCTTATATTTTCAATCATGTCTCCCCTCCTAGATTCCAAACATGTTCATAATGCCTGTGGGGTACTCTTCCGTCGTGATATTCCCCTCAAATCCGGTTCTACCATAAGGGAAGGCGATCAGGTCATCCTGATTCAGACCATCTAACACGTGAAGATAGCTGGAATCCGATTCCAGTTCTTCTACCGTCACTCTTCTCTTGACCAGTTTTCCATCCTCGGCGACCAAAACATAGCTTCCTTCGTCATCGCCACGGACATAGACCTTCTCGAGGACGATCGTGTCCGGATTCTCAGTCGCCGACATCCATGATATAGATACCCCATCCCCCGCATTGAATCCGTTGGGATTATCCAGAACCGCCGTATAGGGATAGAACGAGGTATTGGGATTGCCGTTTCCCGCATAGAATGTGCCTTCTGCAGCCGGATAAGGCGAGATATCTACAATCTCCGCCTCCGACATACTGCCAGTCATCCAGTCATTTACCGTAATCCGGTCACCGACTTTCACCTTGTCCAGACGAAATTCCGAGATTCCGCCACTGACAGCAACACCCGCTGCCGACGAGACGATCATAAAGGCAGAGCCATCATTGGGAAGATGATCCTTATCTCCAATCTTGGTCACCATACCATCCATGCTCGCTGTGACAGTAGCATTCTTCAGCTTATTCTGTGCCTGCTCCAGCTGGATCTCGGCATCCCGAACTGTACTCTTCGCCTTCTTCACGACCACCTGCTGATCCGCGATCATCTTCTGCTTCTCTTCATCCGTATAGTAATTCGGATCCCAGGGCTTAATCTCAGCTTCTTCCGGCTCCTTATAGGGCACCTGCTCCTTGTAGGCTGCCTCCCAGGCCGCCTGATCGAATTCGGGTTCTACATAAGGATTGCTCCTCAGCATAAGATGCCTCCCATCCGGCAGTCCAATCCGCTTCGCTAAATGGTAAGCTGGCCGCTTCTGCTTTCTTCTTCGCCTCGGGCATCTCTGTATCTTTCGCTGTGGCGAGTGCACTCGCCTTTGCATCGTCATATGCCTTCCTGGCTGCCTGACGCTCTCCTCCTGCCTTCGTCTGCTCCCAGGTCTTCTCTGCAGCGTCCTCTTCCTCCTTCATTTTCGCGTTATAGTCTTCATCATAACGCTGAAGAGTAGCCATTCTGTTCGCAGTGATGACCATGATATCTTCCTGCGTCAAC
>ONDO01000048.1 GCA_900316625.1 uncultured Lachnospiraceae bacterium
ACAAGCCCTGAAACAACTCTTTCAAACGGCGCATTTGTACTTGATGACTATCAGCCAGCAGCAACAGCAATTCACCTTACCAAGAATGCTGATTACTACAATGCAGACATGGTTATTCTCTGGGAGCACATCTCCTGCAAGGCTCTCGATGGTATGCACGGTATGTTCGAAGAGCGTGCCCGTGAGCATGGCATCAAGCTGGTTTGGGTTAACCATGACCTTATGGATCCTCGTGTCGTATCCAGACAGAGCATCCGTGATGATGTAAACCGTTATATGCGTACGATCATGAAGGAAGAGCCCCTTGATCCTTCCCTCGAGATCATTGACGACGTGAATGCATGGTAATCCTTCCTGTCATTCCTTCGGAAATGTAGGACCTACCGTAGACGAGTGAATAGAAACAGGTAAGATAGTTAGGAGACTATTATGAAATATTATGGTGGATGTGATTCCGGCAGTACTTACACAAAGTGTGTTATTCTCGATGAAACCGGTAAGATCATAAGCGACGTAACCCTTCGCTCCCGTATCAATTCCGTTCTCTCCTGCCAGGAAGCATTAGATCAGGCAGTGGAGAAGGTAGAAGGCCTTGCATCCGCAAAGGATCTTGATTACCTTGTAGGTACCGGTTACGGACGTAATAAGGTACCCTTTGCAGATGAGAATATCTCTGAGATCAGCTGCCACGCAATGGGCGTACATGTATCTGATCCCAGCGTTAAGGCAATCATCGATATCGGTGGTCAGGACGTTAAGGGTATCGCAGTTGATACTGACGGAACCGTACTCAACTTCGCAATGAATGACAAGTGCGCAGCAGGTACCGGACGTTTCTTCGAAGCAATGGCAAGAGCATTTGAGATGGACCTTACAGAATTCTCCAACCTGTCTCTTCAGGCGAAGAATGTCATTCCCATCACCGCTCAGTGCACCGTATTCGCTGAGTCCGAAGTTATCTCCCTTGTAGGTGAAGGTAAGCCCATGGACGAAATCGCAGCAGGTATTGAACTCTCTGTTGCTAAGCGTTGTTTCGTAATGTCTAAGAAGGCCGGCGCTACCGATGCCATCACCCTGACCGGTGGATGTGCTAAGAATGCAGGTCTTAAGGCTGCGATTGAGAAGGTTCTTCGCCTGAAGGTTATCGACCTTCCCATCGATCCCCAGCTCATGGGTGCACTCGGTGCAGCAGAGTATGCCAGACAGAAGGGTATGCATAAGGAGGCATAATATGGCAACATTCCTGAAAGTACTTCTTATTATCGCAATTATATTCGTATGTCTCTTCGTATTAAGCTTTGTTGTTTACTTCTTCAATCTTGATATGAAACTGACATCAGCTTTAGAGCCGCTTCTTGCGAAGGGCTATGATAAGCGCGAACGTAAGAGAAAGGTAATGGCGGCGAGAATCTCCCTGTTGTGCTGCCACCGACCTGGCCGGATGAAGGTAGAAATCAGCTGATCTTCAGTCAGGATGCAGCTTATGAATTAGGCGGCGGACAGCTATCAGCAATCGGTGGCGTATGTATCACGGAAGATCGTGAGGCAGTGGGAGAAGATGAGATTGTTCTTCTTGGAAAGGATCTTCCGGACCTTAGGGAAGACACCCCCTATGCAAGAATCGCTCTGATCCGTGTGAAGGAAGGTTCCGTAGAGGATACAAATCATCTCTACAAGTTAGTTCGTGCGCAGGAATATGTACGTTATCATCTCTATCCGCAAGGATTTATGATGCGTATCTCCTCAATGAAGAATCGTGAGACGGTTCGCTTACGTAAGAGCGATCTTCAGGCTGGACTCAGTTTCGATAAGGTTGGCTCTATGTTTCTCGAAGCATATCATCGGCTTCCGGAAGTGGAAGCAGTGAAGCTGATCTTCGTAACGGATCCTGCTTTCGATTATGATGCACTCTCGCAGTCGCTGCTTCGCTCAGAGCAGATTACACAGGCACTTGATCACCTGGTGAATAAGGTGAATATGGACTGCCACTCCTGCGCACTGCAGGAGATCTGTGAAGAAGTCGAGAAGATGCTATAAGATCTGATTTGAACCGGTCTCCAGGAGGAGGCCGGTTTTTCATATACAATCTGAGGTATGTGCCTAGTCAGTCTTCTGTCATTTTGGGACGCTTTGCGGTATTATAAATAGAAATAGTTTTAGAGAGAGGACCAATCATGCTGGTATGTAAGAACTGTGGGGCAAAACTCGCAGACCACTCGAAATTCTGTTATGCGTGCAAGACGCCGGTAACGCCGGATACCCCTTCCGTCAGTCGCAATATGTGGCAGGAGAAATATGGGGCAGGCAAGGAGAATCCTGAGATCCTCGAACCTGGTGATCCCAGAATTCCGGAAGATCCGGACGCTCCCTTTGGCTTCGGCTTCGGCGACGACCGCGATTTTGATGAGCTTAGGGCTGCCATTCATAAGTTAGAAGAACAACAGAAGAAGGCGAATGCCAAGCCAACCGACGAGATGCTCTACATTGGCGACGGAGCCTTCTCCTATGTGATGAAGTTCGCGAAGTTAAGGGAGAGTAAGAAGCTGGTATCATGGAACTGGTGGGCTTTTCTCATCGGCCCGGCCTGGTTTATCTATCGTAAGATGTACCTCCTGGGAGCGGCTATGCTTATGGTAGACCTCTGGGTGACGCTATTCTTTACGAATTCCTTCTACTACTACATGGTGACGATCATCATGGACGTGCTCATGGGACTCTTTGCAGATTCAATCTACATGAACCACATCGAACGTCTGGTGGAGCATTCCAAGGGCATGTCAGAGGACGAGAAGGCGGAGGATATCCGTAGGAAGGGTGGAAGTTCTTTTACCATCATGTTAATCACCCTCCTGGCATTTCAGATCATCTACTTTGTCTTAGTCAACCTGATGATATAATTAGTAATTATTCCTAATAAGGAGAATATATGCAGACAGACCTTACCAAGGGAAGCCCGCTTAAAGTAATACTTAAGTTCGTACTACCCCTTTTTATCGGCAATGTTTTTCAGCAATTCTATAACATGGTGGACACGATCATTGTCGGCCACTATGTCGGTGCGGATGCACTTGCGGCCGTTGGTTCCACAGGTTCGATCATGTTCCTGATCTTCGGCCTGACCACCGGACTTTCGGTGGGATTTACCGTGCTGACTTCACAACGCTATGGCGCGAAGGACACGGAAGGCGTGAAGATCTCTGTCGCAAACGGAGTCCTTCTGGCACTGGTGGTGACAGCCATCGTAACCAGCATCTTCCTCATCATCATGCATCCCCTGCTCCGGATCATGAACACTCCCGCAGATATCTACGATTATTCCTATGACTACATCATAGCCATTACCTGGGGCATCATCTGTGCAGTTTTCTATAACCTCTTATCTGCATTCCTTCGAGCAGTGGGTAACTCGACCGTCCCCCTCTTTTTCCTGATTTTCTCTGCCTTCGTAAATGTAGGGCTTGACCTTTTATTTATCATCAGGTTTCATATGGGCGTTGCTGGCGCAGCCTGGGCGACCAATGCCTCACAAGCAATATCAGCAATCTTATGTGCGGTCTACATTTTCGTAAAAGAGAAGGAACTGGTGCCGGAGAGAAGGATGTGGCGCATCCATGCGCATGCGACGAAGTTCCAGTTGACCGTAGGAATTCCCATGTCGCTGCAGTTTGCCATTACAGCATCCGGAGTTATCGTTGCCCAGACAGCGATTAACCTCTTTGGCGCAACGGCCATTGCGGCTTTCACAGCGGCGAATAAGGTGCATAACCTGGTGACCCAGGGAATGCTGTCCATGGGACAGGCTGTGGCAACCTATGCAGGACAGAACATGGGTGCGGGCAAGGCCAGGAGAATCTCGGATGGTGTCAGAAGTACCATGCTTGCCATGGCAATCTACTCGATTGTTGTGGGAATCCTTGTTGTTCTGCTTCTTCGCCCCATGCTCTCCCTCTTCTTCGATGCGTCTGTGAATCTCGACGACATGATGCCGTGGGCCAAGACTTACATCTATCAGTGTGCGATTTTCTACATTCCACTTTCATACATCTTCATCTTCCGCAATACCATGCAGGGATGTGGATATGGAGTTATGCCCATGTTAGGTGGAGTTGTGGAACTGGTCTGCAGAGTGGCCGTTGCATTGATTGCCATGCGATGTATGAACTATCCTCTGGCGGCATTCTGCGATCCTGCGGCCTGGCTTGGTGCCGCGATCTTCACCGGTGTGGCCTACATCTTCGTGATCAAGAAGGTCTATATCACCCTTGGGGAAACCTGGACACTGCGTAGAAGGTAAGGAGGCTGTAGCTGGGAAGAGTTAAAGGTGATATAATACCAAAAGCAAAATCGATTTTTATATTAGGAGGAAATATGGCACAATCCATCGAATTCCGTTATGATACACAGCTTCTTCTCGAACCGGTCGACGACCAGGAACTCGATGTTGATCTGATCCATGACTACATTGCAGATAATTTCGTCGGAGATGAACTTCTCTGCGTTGGCG
This sequence comes from uncultured Lachnospiraceae bacterium, assembly GCA_900316625.1. GTDB lineage: Bacteria > Bacillota > Clostridia > Lachnospirales > Lachnospiraceae > Lachnocurva. The sequence goes on from ONDO01000048.1 coordinate 4,505, forward strand.
ATGAGGATCTGATCAAACTTCACTTCCACACCAATGAACCCTGGAAGGTTCTGGAATACTGTGCAGGACAGGGCGAGATTTATGATATCGTTGTTGAAGACATGGACAGACAGACCAGAGGGCTTCAGGGTTAAAGTATAATCTTCTCTTCCGAGAGAAGGGCTATGTTGTGAGCAGGGAGACAAACAAATAAGATATTTTGGAAAGTTGAATTGAGGACAGACATGGCTCAGCTTCTTTTAGAAGTGTTTATTATCTATCTGGTACTATCCTTTCTTCTGACATGTTTCATGATCACGAAGATGTACTGGGTAGACCATAAAGCAAATAACAAGAAATACGGACTCGCACGCAGAACACAGCTGATTCAGACCGGACGCTGGAGACAGCTTCCCCTCTATCCCATGGATGAGATCGCCAAGGATAAGAATCTAGGAGAAGTACGTTTTACAATCTTCCCCAATGATGACGGCGTCAGAAGAAAATATGCGATTATCCTGCCAGGCGGCGGATACGCACATACGATTACCGTTCCAGAGGGCTACTGCATCGCAGCCAAGATGAATGAACTAGGATATACAGCTTTCGTTCTGGAATACAGAACCGGCTTTGCATGTCGCCCTTACGCACCCATGCATGATCTCTACCGACTGGTAAAATATATTACCGAGCATGCCGAAGAACTCAATGTCCTTCCAGAAGACTATACCCTTATCGGCTTTTCTGCAGGTGGTAACCTGGCAGGCATCTATGGAACAGAAGAGTATGGCTGGAAGAAATATGGAACTCTTCGTCCTGGTGCACTGATCCTGGGCTATCCCTGGACCAATATCAACCACTGGTTCGAACATCCCTATTGGAATATCTGGGAGGGATTGCTTGGTATCTGGATGCAGGAGAGAGGTAATCTCTTCATGTTCCGCGGTCACCAGACAAGAGAACTGAGAGACTCTGTCTGTGTACAGTACTGGATTCGCCCTGGCTATCCGCCGGTATATATGTTTACCGGGGATGATGATATCCTCGTAAAAGCAGGAGCTCACACGGATGTTATGGCACAGGCCTTAAAAGCAAATGGCATTCCCTATATGTATCAGAAGTTCTTCGGTGTACCACATGGCGTAGGCCTTGCGGTCGGCACCAATGCAGAAGGCTGGCTGGAGGAAGCAGTTGCTTTCTGGGAGAAGAGCGTAGAGCGGTAAGTTCTGTTTTGCTGCGGGATTGCAGCCGTGGGTAGGCAAAAAGGTTTGAATTTTTACTTTTGAGTACCTGCTTACAGTTGCTTCTATTAGAATTGTTAAAAAGGGTATGCATATATCGATAATTAATATTATGGCTTCCTTTTCAAGTTGAAAAGGAAGCCATAAATCTTAAAATCTGTATATGCATACCCTTTTATTGCATACAGCCCGAATATTGCATATTTTGAATAATTTGGGTG
>ONDO01000026.1 GCA_900316625.1 uncultured Lachnospiraceae bacterium
CTAAGAATATATACCCAGCCATCACTGGAATTGTCATGGGAAATGCTGCTTTTAATGCAGCTGATTGAATGTGTTTTTTCATGTTAAGTCTTTTTCTTCTTGTTTGTTTTTAGGGCATGTTACTTAATACCTATGAGGATACATGTATTAGGACGTTAATATATTTTATTGAGGCATTAATACATTTTTCATTGTGGTGTTAATACATTTTTATTGGAAGGTTAATACATATTAACTATGATTGTCAATTTGAAACTGAGCCTCATGAGCCTCAAAAGCGCAATATACCCGTTGAGTAGACAAGATAATCATTATATAATTAAGCAGTGTCTAGATCTCATCTGGTACAGCTTGATGGAGGAATGCGAGCTGCGATATGGCGAGAAAAGCTACTATCTACGCCCGTGTTTCTACAGAGTATGAGGTGCAGATATCTGCATTGGAAAATCAGGTGCAGTACTATGATGATATATTTGAAGTGCTAGATGCATAGAACGTTGACCGGTATATGAAGTAAGATGCAGGAAGATAGAGAATTTGACTTAATACAGGATCTGAAGAAGGTTCCGGATCCGAAGCGACTCCAGCAGCAGATGCAGTTCGCTCTTGAGATTGACAAAGAGAAGAATATTTTTCGCCAGACACATCTCGCGGAACATGGCAGAAGAGAAGATGATGCAGAACATGCCTGGCATATGGCCATTATGGCAATGCTCCTGCAGGAATATTCGAATGAGAAGATTGATATCGGCAGGACGGTAATGCTCTGCCTCTGTCATGATCTCGTAGAGATCTACGCAGGCGATACCTACGCTTATGATGAGGAGGGTAAGAAGACCCAGAAGAAACGTGAAGCAGACGCAGAGAATCGTCTCTTCGATCTTCTTCCCGACGACCAGAAGGCCTTTTTCAGTGGCCTCTTCGATGAGTTCGAGAAGCAGGAGACAGCGGAAGCAAAATTCGCCCGAGCCATGGATAATCTCCAACCCCTGATGCTGAACCACTCCAATGGAGGCGGTGACTGGAAGGAACATGGTGTATCCTTCTCTCAGGTCATGGGACGCCAGCATCATAGTGCCGAAGGATCGGAGCAGTTGTTCGAACTGATTGATCGGATCATTCATCTCCACACCGATGCAGGTGATTTGGTGGATGACAGAGAATCGAAACAATAGATAACATGAATGAAAGCGCAGTCCGTAAGTTCTTACAGACTGCGCTTCTGGTATCTTAAGATGATTATCCGGGAATCTCTCCGCCAGACAGGAAGAATGCAGAGATGGCAGTTGTTGCCGGTCCCATGACTTCCAGCTGCATATTGAAGTCAGAGAAGGAGACTTTCTGAGCTTTGGTATATGCAGTTAATTCCTCCACAAGGCGATAGCGTAACTTTCTGGAATCGAAGGGCTCGCCATAGAGGATGACGGAATCCGGATTGAGAAGTGTAATCGCATTCTTGATAGCGGTTGCCATGTGGAAGACGACACGGTCGATTTCCGTCTGTACGGTGACATTTCCATTCTCATATTCCTGAAGGATGGCCATGATATCGATGGAATCAGAGGAATCATGTAAGGCATGATAGATCTTCGAGTGGGCCTTGTCACGTACGAATTCTTCCAGATCCTTGGCGATGGCATCGTAGCTTACGACAGTTTCAAGGCATCCGGAGTTACCACAGATGCAAGGACGACCGTGAGGTTCTACAGTGACATGTGCCAGCTGTACTGCACGGTAATCATAGATGTTGAAGTAGTCGGTGTTGCTAAGCAGAGCAGAACCGATACCGGGTCCGTAATTGATGAAGAGAAGACGACCGGTCTCAAGAGCCGAGTTTGCAAGGAAGGCTTCGGCATGAGCACTTGCACAGATATTGTTGGTCAGCAAGGTAGGAACATTAAAGCGTTTCTCGAAAATGTCTGCGATGGCAATACTCTCGTGGAAGACACCATAGGAATTCAGGCTGACACCTGTTTCCGAATTGACGATACCCAGGGTGGAAACACCGATGCCAAGGAGCTTCTTCTTATTGATGACGGTGGAGGAGAGAATGTCGGACTGGATGGTTTCCATGATGGCAGCCAGGATCTGTTTTGCATCATGATGGAAGTCTAAGGTACGGAACTTATTCTGATAGAGAATCTCCTTATTCAGATCCATTGCGATTAATTCGTAATGATTTCTGGTAATGCTGACACCGATGACATAGAATTTCTTGACATTGATCTGCAGCAGTACTTCACGTCTGCCTCTGGAATTGGACTCCTTCTTTTCGGTTTCGATGAGGATTCCTTCCCGGATCAGATCATTTGTGATCAAGGTGATAGCAGCGGGTGTTAGTCCAAGCTGAGTTGCGATATCCTTTCTGGGGATTTTCTTAGAGCGATAGATGAGCTCTAAGATTGCACGACGGTTTCTCACCTTGACGTCGAGCATGTTTATTCCATTCTTTGCGGGCATCTTTTCCTCCACATTAAAAGATTTAATTAATCAAGATTATTTTATGCCATTTTTGCTCGGATTATCAAGGAAAATAATAAAAATATGTGCCTATACTTAAGCCTTTTGCCTTAGCCTACAACAAAAGTGAGCGGAGTGATACGGTGAAATCTTTTCTTGAAATATTTAATTAAAACGCTCGAAAAATTATTCCGATACTGATATTCTATGTACAGATGAGGACGAGGAAAGAGGTGTTATTTTGATAAAAAGCATGAGAAAGAAATTGTTATCAGCAATCCTTGGAGTATCCATGGTTGCAACGCTTTTCGCAGGATGTGGATCCAAGAGCGGATCTAAGGCACCTGCAAGATCTGGCGGAAGTGACACTGCAGCTACTACAGCAGGTACCGGAGAGGTCGTAGACCTCGAATTCCCTTGCATCTGGGTTGGTACTGATAGTAAGGCTGAAGGCTTCGCGCAGATCGTCGATTCCTTTAACACTGAAAACAAAGATAAGTATCACGTAACCATCAAAGAGTATACAGACTATGATGCATACGCTGATTACATCCGTACCACTATTTCTTCCGGTAGCGCACCGGATCTCTTCTCCGTTAAGACCAAGGCTGACGTTGAACTCTATTCTCAGTCCGGCAAGGTTCTTGATATGACAGACTTCCTTGCAGGATCTGACATGGCAGCGAAGTACTCCGATGGTGTTATCGCTTCCGAGCAGATCGATGGTAAGAACTACGCACTTCCCTGGGAAGCGGCAATCATTCCCCTTATGTGGAACGGCAAGCTTCTTGAGCAGGCTGGTATTACCGATCTTCCTACCACTTCCGCAGACTTCCTGAAGACTCTCGAAGCTCTGAAGGAAGCTGGTGTTGATACTCCTGCAAACTTCATGACTGCTAACAACGCCTGGACCGCAATGCTCTGGTATTCTTTCGCACTTGCTGAGAACGGTGGAGAAGATGTTTACAATGGCGACTGGGATACCGCAGCATATGAGAAGGCAGCAGACTTCGTTAAGGAAGTATATGCATACGCTCCTTCCGATGCAATCGGTGCAGATGCAGCAACGGTTAACGGACACTTCTTCAACAACGAGACTGCAGTTTACACCAATGGTACCTGGGTACTTGGTAACATTCAGAAGAATGCTGCTGATGGTGTATATGACAATCTGAAGTTCTCCGCCGGCCCCGGCAACTCCATCATTCAGTACACTCAGGCTTATATACTTTCCGGATGCACCGAAGATGCAGCGAAGCAGGAAGCAGTTAAGGCATTCCTTTCCTACATCACTGATGCTGACCGCCTGACCGCACTTTCCAACTCTGCAGGTTCCGTATTCGTACCTAAGACCAATGCAGTTGAGAATGATTACATCAACCAGATCCTGGCTCTTCGTGATAACGCAAGCATCCTGCTTCCTTCTTTCGAGAGCGCAGTAAGCACTGTAGCAGCTAACGACTTCAGCCCGCAGCTCGAGGCTCTTGTTTTGGGATCTATCGATTCTAAGACCTTTGTTGAGACTCTGAAGGCTGACAACTTTGCAATCATCGATTAAGAAAATTTGATGGACGAGTGTACGCGTGTGGCGAACAAAACGTGAAGACGCTACTCGGAAAGCCTGCGGTCTTCTACCGCCAAAACCCTGCCTACAGGGAACTCTTTGAAAAGGTAAAGAAGGAATTCGGCTGAAGCCTGATTCTAAAGAATTTATAAACAGAACCATGCGCTTGCTGCAAGGAAACCGTATGGAAGGAAAGCCGGGCAGAAATTGCCCGGCTTTATCGTTTTCGAGGAATAAAATTCAATTGAAACATGAAAAGGAATCAATCATTTTCATCATAAATTCCGTGACATACGGACAGTCAATGGTATAATAGTCCTGAAAAGAAGCAGTAGTTACCATCTGAAAAGATGATTCCCTGAAAGGAGGGGTGTTCTATGAGACTATTTTCTGATGAGATTTCTCCTGAGGAAGCAAGAGAATATGGACTTGATGACCACGCGCTGACCAATAGCATCGATCTCAAGAGCCCAATCCTGCAGACAATGTATATGGAGAACATGCGACAGGGTGACCTCGAAGCCGGAGAAGTTCGAGAGAAGTTCGGACTCTTTCACAAGCTTGGAACCGCACGCAGATAAGTAAGACTTTTCTATAGGGGCGCTGCGGTCCTGTGGACCTCGGTTTGCGCCGACCGAGCGGAGCGCGACTTGAATCCACTGGATTCAAGTCGCGCTCCTGCTCGTAAAAGAAAATGGCCTAGGCTTAATGCCTAGGCCATTTCTTTTCTTACATGCAGGAGATGGGACTTGAACCCACACGACATTACTGCCGGCAGATTTTGAGTCTGCTGCGTCTGCCATTCCGCCACTCCTGCAGAACGGTAAAAATCATACCATAAGGCATATTGAATTGCAATCACACAGACTTTAGAAATTGTTCATAAAAGCTTTATATTTATGACGACTTCTTTCCTTGCAAAAGAAGTCTAATTTTCTATAATAATAGATATACGATAGTACTCATGGAATACGAATATACTCGAATCAGAGGGAAGGAGGGTGCCGTATGAGATTTACTAAGATTAGCAATAATTCGATTCGCTGTATTATCTCTCAGAAGGAGATGGGCGAGCATGGTGTTGAATTAGACGACCTCATGGACAATCGTGAGAAAGCAGAAGGCTTCCTCCGTTATATCCTGCAGGAAGCAAGAACTGCAGTTGATTTTAGAACTAATGGCAATGTCCTGAACGTTCAGATGTCCATCATGCCGGATGGGGATATCGCTCTGATGATCTCGGATGATGCAGACAGTGCGATTCGCAATATGCTTTCAGAGATGAAGAATCAGCTTCAGGCTATAGCGGATACCGAATCCAGGAAGCCGGAAGACAAGAAGGACCCCATGCTTTGGGTTCCCGAGGATTTCAAATCTCTTCGCAAGGCAAATACCCCGGAGCTTTCAGCAGAAGATGCTCCTGAAGCCCCTGTTTCGAAAGAAGCAGGTGAGGAAGAGAATCGGGATGCAATTAACACCTTGCCCTTGTGGGGACAGTTTGACAGCCTCGCTGATTGTATTCATCTTGCAGAGATAGCGCCGGAACTCAAGGATGTTCCCTCTGTTCTCTATCAGTATGACGGAGTCTTCTTCTTAAAGCTCAGTCTTACCATGACGAGAAGACAGCTGGCAGGAATTGCTTTCAAGGTAGCAGAATATTCGAACAGTCTCTACCCTGACATCCCCGGAGTGATGGATATTGTGGAGCATGGCAGAGTCATCATTGAAGAGAATGCGATGCAGAAGTTATACGACCTGGCTTAATATACGGAGAATGATATGGCAGTCCGTGATGAGATACGGGAACAGAGAAATAGTTTAAAGGGACAGGGCGTCAAGGCGCACCTGTCCTATTTTTGGGACTACTATAAGGTCCCTTTTTTTGTCGTACTGCTTGTCCTTGCGACCCTGGCCTACCTGATCACATCCATTGTGACCGCGAAGAAGACGGTCTTTACGGCCTATTTTCTGAATGCCGGTGAGGATGTGAGCGGGGAGAAGGCCAAGAGCATGTCCCGGGAATTTGGACAGATCATTGGATATGATCCGGAGAAGGAAGATGTTGTCATTGATCTTGCACGTTCCATTCAGCCCGGTAACCTGTCTTCCCAGGAGGCAGTCTCCTTCAGTACGGTGCTGACTTCGGGCTTGCAGGCAGGACAGGTGGATGCCTGTGTTATGGATGCCTGGAACTTCAACTCCATGGCAGAGCTTGGGACATTCATCAATCTGCACCAGGTCCTTTCGGATGAAGAATTCGAAGCCCTGGGGGATGATGTTTTCTATGTGGATGCCGCTCAGATTCATGGTGGTTCCGATGAACTCGATCCGGAAGCGGAACTTGCACGACAGATGACGACAGAAGAAGCGCTTGCATGGGAAACGAAGGGCAAGTTTGTAAGGCCGGATCCGTCCCAGATGCAGGAAGCAATTCCAGTTGGTATTCGAGTGAGCGAGTACAATAAGATTACTGAGAATAACTTATATCCAGACGCGGAAGCATTTTTTGGTTTCTGCCTGAACCGCGGGGATTACACAAATGCAAAGAAAATGCTGGAATTTTTGAAAGGAAACTGATATAATAATTTTAGTTTCCAACATGACTTTTTTACCGAACCTAAACTTCAGAAGCTATTCTTGAAATTTGGGTTCGTTTTTTGATTCTGCAGGGGATCTGTTAATGGGGGAAAAATGAAGAATAAGTTTCAAAGTGACATCAAAAACCACGAAGGAAAACTCATGGACCCAGATCATATTCCTTGGAATACTGTCTGGGTTTTTATGGTGTTTTTAATCCTTGTGTCATCTTTTTCTGTTTTGCTTGCCAAGAGATATCGGGCTTTCCATATTGCATATGACTACCGTTTTGGAAGCACATGGACCGCTCTCATTGGAGATAAGGTCTATCACGATGTGGATCTGGCTACTTTTGTGACAGATCATCATCTGAAGAGGGGAGAGGGAGTCTCCTTTACAACAGTGATTCCGAGTACGACGCCCTGGTCCTCTATGATTCGCATGGAATCTTCCTGTACAACAGTGGATGTGTTTGTCGGTGGCAACCGGATCTATTCTTATGGTGATGATAATTATAAGAATGGTGATTTTGTCGGATCGGGTTATCATTTCATCGATCTTCCGGACAATTCCTCCGGACAGAGAATACAAATCGTTATGGTGCCGACGGAGAGTGGACTAGTCTCATCCTTCTATCCTGTGGATATTATCCCTGCAGAAGATGCTTTCGTGGATTTTGGATCGAATCATATGATCGTCGGCTGTCTGGGAATCTTCCTGGCAGAGTTTGGAGCGATTGTCATGCTCTTTGGCCTGGCATCCCTCCTTGGTCTGAAGAATTCAGCACAGTTCTTTCTGATTGGAGCTGCATCTTTCCTTCTGGGACTCTGGACCGTCTGTGTTACGAAGACGATAGAACTTTTCTCTCTCAACTTCACTCTGAATACGGAACTGGAACATATATCGCTCTTCCTGGCGCCGATTCCGATTCTGCTTCTGATTGTGGAGAATAAAAAGAGTGGAAATCAATGGAGGCGTGGAATCGTATATTTTGCTGTGCTCATTCTTACGGTCTTCGATATTGTAGCGGTAATTCTCCACTATACGAATGTTCTACATTTCCCGATGATTCTTACCTGCTTCCATGCACTTGTGGGCCTTTCAGCTTTGCTTGTTATTGTGGCGAATCTCGAGAAGCGCAAGAAGATGTCTGCGGAATACAAGATCATCGGTTTTGGCCTGGCGGAACTTCTGCTCTGCGGCATAATCGAGGTGGTTCGTTACAATATGCAACGTTATCTCTACGGTGGAAACTCTGATTTCTCGATTACGGTTCTTCCCTTTGGCATGACCCTCTTTATCGTCCTTGTGCTGATTGCTTACGTTTATGGACATTACAGGGAGACTCTGGCTCAGATGGAGAGAGAGACCTGGCACCGCATGGCCTATACCGATGCCCTGACCGGTATCAGTAATCGTGCCAGGGCGGAGGAGGAACTCCGTCGGCTTCGTACCGGGAAGAAGCCCTTTGAGATTATCTCTATTGATCTCAATAATCTGAAGAAAACGAATGATACCTATGGACATGAGGCTGGAGATCGGCTGATCACCACCTTCTCGGAGATGCTGAACCGAAGATTCGAAGGAGCTGACCTGGTGGCCCGCATGGGCGGCGATGAATTCCTTGTGATCATGGGACGTGAGAATGCAAAGCATTCCGAAGAACGTATTGCAAAGATGATGAAGGATGCGAAGAATCTCTCTTCCGAACTGCATTATCCCCTGGAATTCGCCTATGGTATCGCGGACGCGTCTGAAGCGGAGAATCAGGATCCGGAAGAAGTCTTCCGGATTGCAGATCACAGAATGTATGAGAAAAAGAAGACCATGAAGAGTGCGAGAATCTGAGGCATGCTAAGAATGTATCCTTCAAAAGGCAAAAATGTGACGCTAATGCACAGCAAAATCGTGTATCATATGCAGTATAAAAATGATTGCAGGAGATAGCTGATATGAATAAGAGAGAGATCGCTGAGATCAAGCGCAGATTCAAGAAGGAGAGCTGTACCTTCACCAGAGTGTGTGGATGCTACGTGAATTCCGATAAGGCGAAGGTAGTTACCTTCCGTAACACCTTCCTGAATCTCGAGGATGAAGAATTACATAAGTACCTGGAGATCGCGAATAAGACCCTGTCCGGCAAGCCCGGTAACAGCCTTCTGGAACTGCCTTTCCCTATGGAAGCAGAGGAAGAGGGCGGTGCCCAGGCCCTGCTCATGGAACTTCGTTCCAGCCAGCTTAAGGACGATGAGGTCCTGAATCGTTTCTATGACCGTGTCATCGAGACCTATGACAAGGTTGAGAATTATCTGATCCTCCTCTTCCATGATGCATATGACGTCCCCATGAAGACGACCGATAATCTGAGCCTTGACGATTCCGAAGAGGTCTATGAGTACATCATGTGTGCCATCTGCCCGGTAGATCTGTCTAAGCCGGGCCTTGGCTACAATGAAAATGAAAACCGAATCGGTACCCTGGACAGAGACTGGGTGGTTGGAGCACCAGAGAGCGGATTCACCTTCCCTTGCTTTACGGAGCGTTCTACAGATATTCATGCCGTTATGGTTTATACCAAGGATGCCAAGCAGCCTCATACCGAGTTCTGGGAGAATGGACTGGGATGCAAGGCAATACATACTTCCACCCAGAAGAAGATGGCCTTTACGAGTATTCTCGGAGAAGCTCTGGGTGATCCGGAAGATGAGGATGTAAGAGACACCATGCTGGATGTACAGCAGGGACTGTCCGATTTCATTGAGATCCAGGCAGAGACACAGGATAAGGATGAACCTGTCATTTTAAACAGAGAAGAACTTTCCCCGATTCTGGAAAACAGTGGAATCGATGAACCGGTTGCTGAGAGAATCGCAGATAAGTTCGATGCCTACTTCGAAGAGAATCTTCCGGAAGCAGATGAACTTCTGGATGCGAAGTCCTTAAAGGACAATGGGCTTCGTATGGAGAAGAAGGAACTCGAGAAGCAGGTCGTTCAGCTGAATCACAAGTTAGAGGAAGCCGGCCTTGTGAATGTGGATGGTTCGGAAGTGAACGTAATCGTGAAGGTTCCGGATGACCGTGTTGCAACAGTGCGTGCTACTTTCGTTGATGGTCAGCGTTGCATCGTTATTCCTCTGGAGGGAGACGAGGAGACGACCGTGAATGGAGAGAAGAAGGTTTTCTAATCCGTAAAATAGGACAGATCATACAGTTTTTCTTGCTTACGAGAGCGCTTTGAAGTAAACTGAAATACAGTTTTGCAAAGCGCTTTTTCACTGTATTACGCGAAAGCAAAAGGCCGGCGGATATGGGATTTTTCGCAGGATCAAAAGAAATATGAATGAGAGGAGAAACGATCATGGAACTTACAGAAGTTCGGTCCCTGTTTAGGGAAACTGACAGATATGCAGGCAAAGAAGTCAACATTGGAGGTTGGGTACGAAATAACCGTGATTCCAAGAATTTCGGGTTCCTGGTCCTGTCCGATGGAACCTTCTTTAAGCAGGTTCAGGTTGTCTATCATGACGACATGGCTAACTTTGATGAGATTGCTCACACCAACATCGGTGCAGCAGTGATCGTAAAGGGTATCCTCACCCTTACCCCGGAGGCTAAGCAGCCTTTCGAGATTCAGGCAACTGAGGTTACCGTAGAGGGCCAATCCAGCCCGGACTATCCGATTCAGAATAAGCGTCACACTATGGAATACCTTCGTACGGTTCCTCATCTGAGAAACCGTACCAACACCTTCCAGGCAGTATTCAGAGTTCGCTCTCTGATCGCTTATGCCATCCATAAGTTCTTCCAGGAGCGCAATTTCGTATACGTACATACTCCCATCATCACATCTTCTGATGCTGAGGGTGCCGGTGAGATGTTCCAGGTAACCACCCTGCCTCTTTCTGAGATTCCCCTTACTGAGGATGGAGCCGTCGATTACAGTCAGGATTTCTTTGGTAAGACGACCAACCTTACGGTTTCCGGTCAGCTGCAGGGTGAGACCTTCGCACAGGCTTTCCGTAACATCTATACCTTCGGACCTACCTTCCGCGCAGAGAACTCCAACACCACCAGACATGCAGCTGAGTTCTGGATGATCGAGCCGGAGATTGCATTTGCTGATCTTCAGGATGATATGGAGCTTGCAGAAGATATGCTTAAGTTCGTCATCAACTATGTTCTCGAGAACGCTCCGGAAGAGATGGAATTCTTCAACCAGTTCATTGATAAGGGACTGCTTGACAGACTTCATCATGTGGTTGATTCCGACTTCGGTCGTATCACCTATACCGATGCCATCAAGGAACTTGAGAAGCATAACGACAAGTTCGATTACAAGGTATTCTGGGGCTGCGATCTGCAGACAGAGCATGAGAGATACCTCACGGAGGAGATCTTCAAGCGCCCTGTATTCGTAACCGATTATCCTAAGGAAATCAAAGCTTTCTATATGAAGCTGAACCCGGATGGCAAGACCGTTGCAGCAATGGACTGCCTGGTACCCGGAATCGGTGAGATCATCGGTGGTTCCCAGCGTGAGGACGACTATGATCTCTTAAAGAGTCGTATCGAAGAACTCGGCATGAAGGCTGAGACTTACGATTACTATCTGGACCTTCGCAAATATGGATCGACCCGTCATGCCGGATTCGGTCTTGGTTTTGAGCGTGCCGTAATGTATCTGACCGGAATGGGCAACATCCGCGATGTCCTTCCTTTCCCCAGAACTGTAGGTACCTGCGAACTCTAAGAAATATCCGGGAAGAGGAAGCGTAGCTCTTCTCGAAATATAGTCACCGGGACTTCCTGAGAGGTTCCGGTGATAGTTCTATAAGGAAAAGAAGAAAAGAAAAGAGGCATATATGTCTAAGATTGAAATTCCTGATGGATACAAATCCAATCTGAATCTGAAGGACACCCAGATTGCCATCAAGGCAGTAAAGGACTTCTTCCAGCAGACTCTGGCAACAGAACTGAACCTGCATCGTGTTACCGCTCCTTTATTTGTAACGCCCGAGTCTGGACTGAACGATAACTTAAATGGTGTAGAGCGTCCCGTATCCTTCGGCGTTAAGGAACAGGATGACCGCCCCCTGGAAATCGTACATTCCCTTGCAAAGTGGAAGAGAATGGCACTCGGTAGATATGGTTTCTCCGTTGGAGAAGGTCTCTATACGGATATGAACGCGATTCGCCGTGATGAGGATACCGATAATATCCATTCCATCTATGTCGATCAGTGGGACTGGGAGAAGATCATCACCAAGGAGCAGAGAACCCGTGAGTTCTTCGAAGAGACGGTAAAGAGTGTCTATGAAGGCATTCGTCTGACCGAGAAGCATATGTCGAATCTCTATGATTACATTCAATGCATTCTTCCTGAGCAGATCACCTTCATTACTTCCCAGGAACTCGAAGATAAGTACCCTGATCTTACACCTAAGGAGAGAGAATTCGAATTCTGCCGCCTCAAGGGCGCAATCTGCATCGAGCAGATCGGTGACAAGCTTGCTTCCGGTGAGCCTCATGACGGACGTGCACCGGACTATGATGACTGGGCACTGAACGGAGATATTCTGGTCTTCGATCCGGTTCTTAAGATCGCACTGGAGCTCTCTTCCATGGGTATTCGTGTTGATGAGAAGTCTCTTATGGAACAGCTCGAGAAGGCTGGTTGCCCTGAGAGAGCAGAGCTTTCCTTCCAGAAGTCTATCTTAGAGAAGAAGATTCCTTATACCATCGGTGGTGGTATCGGACAGTCCCGTCTGTGCATGTTCTTCCTGAGAAAGGCTCATATCGGCGAAGTCCAGGTATCAATCTGGCCGGATGAGACGATTGAATATGCAGAGGCACATGGAGTTACGATCCTGTAATTGTTGGTCACCCCAAGGACAAGGAGGACGTGATTTCCTCCACAGGATGATGAGGTGAGAGAATGGGTAAAGATATTAGAAATCGTGAGACAGACAGACTGATGGATGGCATCCTCAGCCTTAAGAACAGAGAAGAAGCCTATCGCTTCTTTGAAGACCTCTGCACCATTAATGAGATGGAGTCCCTGTCCCAGAGATTTGAAGTTGCGGGAATGCTTCGAGAGGAGCAGACCTACCATGATATCGCTGAGAAGACGGGTGCATCTACTGCGACCATCAGTCGTGTAAATCGTGCCCTGAATTATGGGGATGATGGATACGATATGGTCCTTCGTCGCCTGAAGGGACAGTAATCATTCTTGATAAGAAAACATACAGTGTTTACAGAATGGGGAGGCAGAGAAAACCGATTGTTCGGATTTCCCTGCCTCTTTAAGGCCATTTGTGTCGTTAAGTTAGAGAACAAACGGAGAAATACATGTCACAAGATCTATTCCGCGGATTAAATGATGAACAGAAACAGGGTGTAATTACCACAGAAGGACCGGTCCTCATCTTAGCAGGTGCAGGTTCCGGTAAGACCAGAGTACTGACCCATCGTGTCGCTCATCTGATCAAAGATGAGGGAGTGCCTCCCTATCGCATTATGGCAATTACCTTTACGAATAAGGCAGCTGCAGAGATGAGAGAGCGTATCGATAAGCTGGTGGGCTTTGGTTCAGACCAGATCTGGGTATCTACTTTCCACAGTGCGTGCGTTCGTATCTTAAGAAGATTTATCGATCGCTTAGGCTACGATCCACATTTTTCCATCTATGACACAGATGACTCCAAGGCTGTCATCAAGGGAATCTTGAAGGATTTTGAGATCGACCCCAAGCAGTACAAGGAGAAGATGTTCATGAACAATATCTCCTCGGCCAAGGATGAGCTTGTGGGTCCGGGCGAGTATCTGTCCCGTTATGCCGGCGACTTCAATCGTGAGCGTATCGGCCGTGTCTACCGCGAATATGAGGTACGTCTGAGGAAGAATGCGGCTCTGGATTTCGATGATATCATCTTCCTGACCGTAGAACTTCTGAAGTCGGATAAGGAAGTGAGAGAGTACTATCAGAACCGGATTCAGTACCTCATGGTGGATGAGTATCAGGATACCAATACGGCCCAGTTCGAACTGGTTCGCCTGCTGGCCGGCCCCAGACAGAACCTCTGCGTTGTCGGTGATGATGACCAGTCCATCTATAAGTTCCGTGGTGCGAACATCTATAACATCCTGAACTTCGAGAAGCATTATCCCAATGCCAAGGTAATCAAGCTCGAGCAGAATTACCGTTCGACCCAGAACATTCTCGATGCAGCGAACGAAGTGATCTCTAATAACCGTGGCCGTAAGGACAAGTCTCTCTGGACCGCTAATGGCAAGGGCGATAAGATCACCTTCCGTCAGTTTGATTCTGCTTATGAGGAAGCCGAGTATATCGCGTCCAACATTCGCTCCGTGGTCTACCATAAGGAGGCAAGTTACAAGGATTGCGCGATCCTATACCGTACCAACGCCCAGTCCCGTCTCCTGGAAGAGAAACTGGTCGCTGACAATATTCCCTATAAGATCATTGGTGGCGTGAACTTCTACTCCCGCATGGAAGTTAAGGACATGATCGCTTACCTGAAGACGATCGACAATGCATCCGATGAGATCGCCATCCGCCGCGTTATTAATATTCCCAAGCGAGGCATCGGTGCTGCGTCTCTTCTCAAGGTCAGCACCTTCGCCCAGGCAAACGGCATGACCTTCTATGAGGCTCTTCGCCACGCAGATAACATTCCAGGTCTGGGTCGTGCGGCAGCGAAAATCGATGAGTTTACCGCATTTATTGAAGAAATGAAGAGCATGGCCCAGGGTGGTGCTGTTCCAAGAATTCTGAAGACCGTGATTGACCGCACTGCTTATGTCGAAGAACTGCGTCTGGAGAATACGGATGAAGCCAAGGCAAGGATCGAGAATATCGATGAATTGATCTCCAAGGCAGTAGCTTATCAGGAAGGTACGGAAGAAGCGTCTCTGTCCGGCTTCCTCGAAGAAGTTGCTCTCATTGCCGATATCGACGATTTAGATGAGGCGCAGGATTATGTTGTCCTCATGACACTGCATTCCGCAAAGGGACTCGAGTTTCCCTATGTCTACCTCGCAGGTATGGAGGACGGTCTCTTCCCCGGATATATGTCCATCATGGCAGATAACAGTGAGGAAGAACTCGAAGAGGAGAGAAGACTTGCCTATGTCGGTATTACCCGCGCCAAGGTGCATCTGACCCTTACTGCAGCAAGAGCTCGTATGATTCGAGGAGAGACCCAGTATAATTCTGTCTCCCGCTTTGTGAAAGAGATTCCTTCCGCTCTCTTAGATGGTGAGATCTATCAGCCTAAGTCCAGAGATGATTTCGGCATGAGCGTTAAGGATGACCTGACAACGAGAAGTGCTCCCGGTGTCAAGAGAAGACAGGCATATGTGGGACAGACCTCCCAGTCCAAGAAGGCTGCAGTGAAGTCAACCTATTCCAGTCAGTCCATGGGTACCAGGATTGCGAAGAACCCGCTCTCCTACGGGGAAGGTGACCAGGTAAGACACGCGAAGTTCGGTGTCGGAAGAGTAACCCGGATCCGGGATGGCGGTCGTGATTATGAAGTGACGGTCGAATTCGAATCCGGTAATACCAAGAAGATGTTTGCATCTTTTGCCAAACTAGAGAAAATCTAAGATATTATATAAGGCATTTCTTATGGAAAAAGCATTTGATTTGCGTGAAAATTTTGTAAGAATTGTCTATTTTCTTAGACTAAATATGGTATTATGAAATAGTGTTTATAGAAAATCTATACGTTGAATCGGTCCTGGGTAGTGACAATTCAACTTAAGGAAAGGAGTTTTCCATGAAAAAGAACACAATTGCTAAAATCATTGCTGTCATTCTTGTGCTTGCTGCAATCGCAGGTGCATGTTATGCGCTTTATCGTTATTTCGGACCTAAGCTGTCGGATTCCTATGAGAGTGATCTGGATGATGCTTTCGGTAAGGATGATGATGACGATGAGGATGAATTCGAGGATGAGAGCCTCGACTGAATATAGGATAAGAGGGTAGGAATAGAAAATCTTAAAGGGGTAGCGATTTATGAAGTTGGATAAAAAGAAAGACACGAAGGCGAAAGGAACTCGTAGTGTAGAGAATCCCGGAAGCAAGGCAGGAATTCATTCTGTTGTTCTAAGATTCATCATTATGCTGATTATCTTTGTCGTGGTTTGTACTACAGCATCGATTGGTGTAATGACAGTCCGTATGCGTGCTCAGTATCAGGCCATTATCCAGGATTATCTCTTAGATCTTGCCAAGTCCGGTGAGACAACCATCGAACGAGAGATCAAGGTCCTTGATACAGCAAGAGCACTCGATAAGAACCGTCTGGCATCTTCTGTTGGTGATATTAAGATCAATGGTGTCGAGAGCTGCTATACCTATGTTGTAAGCGGAAACGGTACCATGCTCTACCATCCGACCGTTGAGAAGATCGGTAAGCCGGTTGAGAACGCCCTTATCCTCGATGTAGTTTCGAAGCTTCAGAAGAAGGAAGAAGTAGAACCTGCCAGCAATATCTATGATTATCACGGAGCCAAGAAGCTCTGTGCTTACTATCCGGAGAAGGATGGTCTCTATATCGTCGTTTGTACAGCAGATCTTAATGATGCCCTCAGCGGTATCCATGAGAACCTGGGTCAAGCATGCGCACTTGGTGGCTTTCTTGCAGTTGTCTTTGCTATCTTAGGCTTCTTCTTCTCTACCCGTATGTTCAAGCAGGTGGGCCAGATGCAGGGCATGATCGACCGCATGAAGAACTTAGACTTCACCGTTGATGAGACAGAAACAAAACTCTTACAGTCCAAGGATGAATTCGGAATTATGGCGAAGGCCCTTGCTTCTCTTCAGCAGAAGTTAGGTGAGACCGTAAGCCAGATCAAGAACCAGTCCGACAGACTCTTTGATTCCAGTAATGGTATGTATAAGAACATCTCCAATATGAACCAGACCACAGATCAGGTTGATCGTGCTGTGCAGGAGATTGCGGAAGGTGCTACCAATCAGGCCAATGAAACCCAGAAGGCCAACGAGAATGTTATCACCATTGGTACCATGATCGAGGATACCAATAATGAGGTTGAGGAACTGAAGAAGACCGCTAAGAACATGCAGGAAGCACAGCGTACCGCTCACGAGATCTTAGAGGAACTTGGAACCGTCAACCAGCATACGAAGGCATCTGTAGAAGAGATTGCTCAGCAGACCATGACCACCAACGTATCTGCAACCAAGATCCGTGAAGTAACCGGTCTTATCACAGATATCGCAGAAGAGACCAACCTCCTTTCCCTCAATGCTTCCATTGAGGCAGCACGTGCCGGAGAAGCAGGCAGAGGCTTCGCAGTCGTTGCATCCCAGATTCAGAAGCTCGCAGAGCAGTCTGATGCATCCGCAAAACAGATTGAGATTATTATCGATCAGCTGGTTGCCGATTCTGAGAAGGCCGTTGCCACCATGGAACAGGTTCAGCGGATTATCGATGAGCAGAGCCAGGATGTCGATCGTACCGGCGAAGTTTTCCGGAGCGTATCTGATGGTATTCAGAAATCTATCGATGGCATCAATCTGATCGGTCAGAAGGTCCAGAATATGGATCAGGCACGTATCGCTGTTGTGGATACGGTATCGAATCTGTCCGCGATTGCTGAAGAGAATGCAGCATCTACACAGGAATCTTCCGCATCTGTAACATCCATCACCGGAATCGCAGATGAGATGCAGATCTCTTCTGAAGACATGAGGAAGATAGCAGAAGACTTAGATCAGCGCATGGCAGCTTTCAAGTATTAATAAAATGGCTTTCTGATTCCTCTGACGTCTGGCAGGAGATGGTCAAACTAATGTATAATAGAGTTCCCGTGAGATCTTCACGGGAACTTTTTTCGTAAATATTGTTTGAGAAAGGTATAGAAGTTGAAGAAGGGTCAGACCATAAGTGCAGTTGTTTTGAGCGTTCATTTTCCGAATCGTGGAGTTTGTCGCATTATCGAAACGCCCAATGCAGAAGATGTCATCGAAGAACTGCCGAAGATCAGAGTGAAGAATGTGATTCCGGGACAGAAGGTGTCTGTTCGTGTCGCCAGGCTTCGCCATGGAAAGCCCGAAGGCAGCTGCCTCGAGATCTTAGAGAGAGCAGAAGGAGAGTATCCTGCAGAGGATAAGGAACATGTATGCCCCTCCTTCCCGGCTTGTGGAGGATGTGCATATCAGACTCTGCCTTACGAGAAACAGCTTGTTCTCAAGGAAGATATGGCACGTGACCTCTTCCTGCCGGTTCTTGGAGAAGAGAAATATAACTCCATCTGGGAAGGCTTTGTAGAGAGTCCTGTGAAGAGTGAATACCGCAACAAGATGGAATTCACCTTCGGAGATTCCGTCAAGGATGGCCCGCTGGAACTCGGTATGCATCGCCGTGGCTCTTTCTATGACATCGTGGATGCCTCTGTCTGCCGTATCGTTGACGAGGACTTCCGTCAGGCGGTAACCATCACCAGAGACTATTTCAGAGAAGCAGGTCTTCCCTTCTTCCGTCGTAACAGTCATGAAGGATATCTGAGACACCTTCTCGTCCGTAAGGCCCGGAAGACCGGTCAGATCCTGATTGATCTGGTTACAACAAGACAGATCGGAGAGCAGCTTCCAGAGATCGAAGGACTGACGATAGATTCCTATACAGAGATTCAGAAGAATACGGATGAAGATCGACTTCTTGCTGCATGGACCGAGCGCCTTAAGGCTGCATCCTGGAAGGGACAGCTCTGTGGCGTTCTACACACGAAGAATGATGCCATTGCAGACATCATCCGTGACGATGGAACCGACATTCTCTTCGGTTCTCCCATTTTCGAGGAAGAACTCTTAGGACTCAAGTTCAATATCTCTCCCTTCTCCTTCTTCCAGACCAATTCTCTGGGAGCAGAGAAGCTCTATTCTGTAGCGAGAGATTATATCCTGGGTAAGGACTCTGCCTGTGCAGAGGAAGAGGAGAATAGAAGCAGCGCGGATGTTTCTCAAAGCTCCCTTGCCGGTAAGACGGTTTTCGACCTCTACTCCGGTACCGGCACGATTGCTCAGATTCTCTCTCCCAGTTGTGGACATGTTGTGGGGGTTGAAATTGTAGCAGAAGCCGTAGAAGCCGCGAAGGAGAACGCGAAGAAGAATCAGATCACGAACTGTGACTTCCTCTGTGGCGATGTCCTTAAGGTGCTTGATGATATTAGGGATCGTCCGGACATGATCGTCTTAGATCCGCCGAGGGACGGTATTCATCCCAAAGCAATGCCAAAGCTCTTAGCGTATGGAGTTGACGAGATGCTCTACATTTCCTGTAAACCGACATCTCTGGCAAGAGACTTACCGGCCATGATGGAAGCGGGATATGAGCCGGTTCGGATGACCTGCGTGGACATGTTCGTCTCGACACCGAACTTCGAAACCGTCTGCCTTCTGAAAAAGAGAAAATAGCCTTATACCAGCCCCATACTCCTTAAGAGATAGATCCAGAAGGTGAGCGTCACGGAAGAACCCAGGGTTGTCAGCATGACGATACCAGAGGAGAGGCTGCCTTCATGTCCCATGTTCTTGGCCATGGTAAAGGATGATACCGTGGTGGCGGAACCAAGCATGATAAGAATGGCAATCAGCTTCTCTTCCCGGAAGCCGAACCGGATGGCAAGGGGAAGGAAGAGGGCGATGAGGCCAAGTAATTTAAGAAGAGAAGCGAAGACGGTCGGTCCGAGCTTCTCTTTTATTTTGCCAAAATCCAGGAGAGCACCCATGGAGAGAATGCCCATGGGAGTAGACAGCTGTCCGACAAGGCTTAAGGTCTTAGCGAACATTGGCAGGAGAGGAATCTCAAGAAGTGCCCAGGCGAAGCCGAGAAAGATGCCGATGATGATCGGATTCCTGATAATTCCAAGAAGAGTCTTCTTCAGAAGCTTCTTATCCATACGGGGGTTCTCCGGATTCATCAGGGAGAGTAGGATAACGGCACAGATATTGTAGAGTGGAACACAGCCGATCATCATCATGGAGCCGATGGAGGCCTGACCATAGATATTCTCAATATAAGCCATACCAAGAAGAGATGCGGAAGAGCGGTAGGTGCCTTGCACAAACTCACCACGGATTCTATGGTCTCTTAGCAGGTGGGATGCGAACCATGCGAGTCCTACGGCAAGCAGAGTTGCGACGAAGCAGAAGAGGACGAAAGTGCTGTCCCACATCTGATAGAAGTCAACAGAATAGAGTTGAACGAAGAGGTTGACGGGGAGCGCAATCTTGAAGACGAAGGAATTCATCTTGAGGGCGAAGCTTTCGTCAATCAGGCCTATGTGACGCAGGAAGTAACCTAGCATCATCACAAAGAAGATGGGCAGTGTTGCATTCATACTGAAGATGAGATTCGCCATAAGGGCCTCCATTTCAGTGCTTAGTTGTCTTTTAACTCGGCACGGTTTCTCTCATTGTAAGGAAGTTCTTCTACAGAGATGATACGATTACGCTCCATGATGTCATGAATGGTTTCATGCAGGTAGGGCATAAGTTCGCCAAGAGAGATCAGGCTGTCACCATACATGATGGAAGTGTAAGCGGTGGAACTGACCAGTTCGATGATGAGGAAGAGCATGACCTTGGAATTCCTGAAACGCTCGTTGGAGAGGGAGAGAATTCTACGGTACATGGCAATGAAATCAGGATTCTCTTCTGCGAGCAGTTCGTTCTCTTCGAAGTTATTAAAGATACCAAGTGCCAGATCCTTGTGCAGGAAACGTAAGAGATCTCTGTCTTCCTTCAATACATCAAGAATGTCCTTCATCATGAATAGGATTGCATTCTCAGGAAGGCGAAGTTCCTGGTTGTTATTGATACGGACTTCGTGGGACAATTTCTGATAAGCATTCACGAAGAGCTTGGAAGACTTGGAGATGACCAGTCTGTCATGCAGTTCGAACTTGTCCTTGAAGTATAGATAGAAGGTTCCTTTGGCGACGCCGGCGGCGGAGGTAATATCTCCAACTGTGGTGTCGTTGACGCCCTTCTTGGAATAGAGTTCATAGCCTGCATCCATGATGGCATGGATCTTGTGCTTTTTGTTTTCTAATGCTTTACCCATTTACTATTTCAATCCTCCCGGGATCCCAACACCAAATCATACACTGTGAAATAAATCATAATCCCTATTATACAGAAAAAATGACCAAAGGGATAGAAAATGAAAATTTTTTCTTGATTTATGCAATACCCGAT
>ONDO01000050.1 GCA_900316625.1 uncultured Lachnospiraceae bacterium
CCTGTGGACACTGTGTAAGACGAGCCGTTACGTATCATCGTAGCCAGCGCGGTAGTGGTTGAAGCAGGAAGCTCGGTTACTTGTAACCGAGTAGTTCACCGGACTAACATGTAAAAGGAATTTGGAGGAAATTATGAAAGAGAAAAAGAAAGCCAAAAACAGTAAGTTAATTGTCAAAGTAATGCTTCTGTCAATTCTTGCCATGGTAGTATCGAGTGTGATTCTTACCATAACAAGCGTCATGGAATTGTCGAGTACATATAAAGATCAGATTGAAGAAACCCTCTTGGCAAGCGCAGTTCAGATGAATGCACTTGCAGAGAATTCCTGGGATGGTGACTGGGGATATGACGATGCAAAGGGCCTGACAAAGGGGAATCAGGCAGTTACAGAGGATTATGAAAATACAATGAACGGCCTGAAGAAGCAGACCGGACTGGACTACACGATCTTCTACGATAAGACCAGACGTGCTACCACACTCACGGATGAGAGTGGTAAGAGCCTGAATGGTACGGATGCAGGTGATGGCCCCATTCAGACTGTTCTAAAGGGTGGTCAGAACATGTACGCTCCCAACATCGTAATCAGTGGTGTGAAATACTATGGTTACTATGTTCCTCTTAAGAATACCGATGGGTCTGTTGTTGGTATGGTATTCTGCGGACGAGAAAGTGAAGATGTCGCTAAGCATCTGACGCAGACTACAATCTTCATGATTCTTGTTGCAATTATCTGTGTTGTACTTGCCGCAGTTGTAGGTATGTACATTGCATTAGCTGTATCTAAGCAGATGAAGGGTGTAGCAGGAGAACTGATTGGACTGTCTCAGGGTGGACTTAAGCGTAAATTCGATCACAAGGCCCTGTCCAGATCAGATGAACTCGGTGCCATTGCAGAATCCGCAAAGGTACTTGATGATAAGCTTGAAGAAGTTATCGGAAGCACCAAGAATATGTCACGTGATATTCAGAAATCCGGAACCGAACTTTCGAATTCTGCAGATCTTGCAAGTGGCGCTTCCCAGCAGGTATCGCAGGCAATTGATGATATCTCCAAAGGTGCAGTATCTCAGGCTGAGAGCGTTCAGACCGCAGCAGAAGACACCCAGAGAATGGGCGACGGTATCGATAAGATCTCTGAGTATGTCCAGTCTCTTGACCACTATGCAAAAGATATGAAGAAGTCGGCGGAAGCTGCATCTAAGGCGATGGAAGCTCTTCTTGATCAGAGCGCTGTTGTAACGGATTCTGTAGAAGCTATTGGAAGAACCATTGATTCTACAAATACCTCCGCACAGGCGATTTCTACCTTTACTCAGTCTATTACAGATATTGCAGCACAGACCAACCTCCTGTCCTTGAATGCATCCATTGAGGCGGCTCGTGCCGGTGAAGCCGGAAGAGGCTTTGCTGTTGTAGCAGATGAGATCAGGGATCTGGCAGATCAGAGTGCACAGAGTGCTGAGAACATTAAGAATGTTGTTGCTAAGCTTCTTGCGGATGCTGAGAGTTCTGTAGAGGTTATGAAGACCCTGTCTGAGAACTTCCATGCACAGTCTGAACAGATTACCAAGACCCAGGTCGACATGAATGAGATGTCAGAGAAGGTTACAAGCGTAGCAGAGAGCGCTGATGAGATTGCAGCCAAGGTAAGAGATCTGAATGCATCCAAGGAATCTCTGCTTAACATCATCAGTGATCTGTCCGCAGTATCGGAAGAGAATGCAGCATCTACTGAAGAAACCAATGCTTCCATGCAGGAACTGAATGCAACCTTCAGTGTAATCTCCGAGAGCGCAAACTCTCTCCAGGCTCTTGCAAAAGAGATGATGGAAACCATCAACTACTTCCAGGATTAATCCTGAATACAAAAGAGTATCACTCCAAATTCAAGGCATCTTATATCCATGAGAGCCATATATAAAAGATCCGCAGCCAGTGCTGCGGATCTTTTGCCTTTCTGAAGAATGGATCGGTATTCCTTATTGTCTATCAGGTCTTCCTTAAGATCTCTTCTCGATCGGAACGTATTCCTGATGAGGAGTGAAGGTGGTATATGCAGGACGCATAATCTTATCGCTATGGCAGAGCTCCTCGAGTCTGTGGGCGGACCAGCCGGCGATACGTGCGATGGCGAAGATCGGAGTGTAGAGCTCTTCCGGGAGATTCAGCATCTGATATGCGAATCCGGAATAGAAGTCGACATTGGGGCAGACACCCTTGTAGATCTTACGCTCTTCAGCGATGACCTGAGGTGCGAGTTTTGCAACCAGATCATAGAGTGCATATTCATCCTCACGCCCCTTTTCCTTGGAGAGTGCTTCTACAAAGCCCTTGAAGGTCACAGCTCTCGGATCGGAGAGAGAGTAGACTGCATGTCCCATACCATAGATCAGGCCTTTCTTATCGAAGGCTTCCTTATGAAGCAGAGCACGAAGATAATCGCTCACCTGCTTTTCATCTGTCCAGTCCGTAATATTCGCCTTTAGGTCGTCAAACATATGAACAACCTTCAGGTTAGCACCACCGTGTCTAGGGCCCTTGAGAGAGCCGAGAGCAGCAGCGATTACGGAATAGGTATCTGTCATAGTCGAAGATACCAGATGGGTGGTGAAGGTAGAGTTATTACCACCACCATGCTCCATATGAAGAATCAGTGCAACATCGAGAAGCTTGGCTTCAAGCGGTGTGAACTTTTTGTCATCACGTAAGCAGTGAAGGATATTCTCGGAAGTAGAATATTCCTCTTTGGGACGATGGATAATCAGAGAATCGAGATCATAGTAGTGACGATAGGACTGGTATCCATAAACAGAGAGCAGAGGGAAGTCTGCGATTAACTGCATACACTGGCGAAGTACGTTAGGTACCGAGGTATTATCCGGGTCATCATCATAGGAGTAAAGGGTGAGGACGGAACGTGCCAGGGAATTCATCATGTTCTTTGAGGGCTTCTTCATGATGACATCACGAACGAAGTTGGGAGGGAGAGAGCGGTATCCGGCAAGGATACGAACGAATTCGTCTCTTTCCTCAAGGGTAGGGAGATGACCGAAGAGAAGAAGATAGATACATTCTTCAAACCCAAAGTGGTTATCGGGTGAAAGTCCCTTAACGATATCCTGTACGTTGTAACCGCGGTAGAAGAGCTCGCCAGGGATGGGTGTCTCAACACCGTCGATAATACGCTTGGAGTTAACCTCGGAGATATTGGTGATACCAACAAGGACACCCTTACCATTCATATCACGAAGGCCACGCTGAACGTTGTAATCAATATAGAGCTGAGGATCAACTTCAGAAGCTTTATCAGCTAAACCTGCCAGTTTCTGCAGTTCCGGAGTGATCTCAGAAAAGGATCTTTCTTCATTCGCCATATTTCTCTCTCCTCCATTTCGAAATATATGAAATAAAATAAAACATTTTGAATAATTTGAAGATAAATTATTCAGAATGAGATTTGCTTTTCCATATCTTTTTAAGTTTATCACGAGTGCATTTTGTTTACAAGAATGAGAAGATAATGAATTCGAATTTATACTTTAACGCAGAAAAGAAAATGCAAGATGGAAAGACAGATTATTCATTTACGACTTCAAATCCACGAATAATCAGTAAAAAATGAAGGAATCATGCATAATAATATGC
>ONDO01000028.1 GCA_900316625.1 uncultured Lachnospiraceae bacterium
AGGAGATGGAGAATCCGACAGAGAAAGAGAAGGAATATCTGGAGATTCTCACACGTCAGAGCAACCGACTGAAGAAACTGATCCAGGATCTGATTGATGCGTCCAAGGCAACCACTGGCAATGTGGAAGTGAAGAAGGAAGCTATCCTTGCAGGTGTCATTCTCAATCAGGCCATGGGTGAATTCGAAGAAAAACTGAAAGATATTGGGCTTGAGATCTGTGTCGGAGAACAGCTTGGAGAGAAGAGAGTCCTCGCAGATGGTCGACATCTCTGGAGAGTCTTCGATAACCTCTTAAGTAACATCTGCAAGTATGCCCAGCCAGGAACCCGTGTATATGTGGATGCTGAGGAAGTAAGGAGAGAAAACGCAGTCTGGATTAGCATCGTATTCCGTAACATCTCCCGCGAGAAACTGAATATCTCGCCCGATGAACTGATGGAACGCTTCACAAGAGGCGATTCTTCCAGAAACACGGAAGGCTCCGGCCTGGGACTGAACATAGCCAATTCCCTGCTGGAACTTATGGACGGAAAACTGGAGATTGAGATCGATGGAGACCTCTTCAAGGCGAGAGTGCTGCTGAAAGAGGTGTGAGATGTTGAAATAAGAGCAGTGAAATCGTGCGTTTACGAATATGGGACAGTCGGGACCGCAGAAATGCGGTCCCTTTTCATGGTTGTAGGTGGGGATTGCCGTTAGAGAGGATTCACGCCTACACCCTGGATTAGTTGGATAACTTGAGGGGATATTCCATGCGTGTTATGATTACCGAGAAATTAGACGGTATTCATAAGTAACTTGCTCGCAATATGTAATTAGTAATTGATCAAGAGGTTAATTCATGTCCAACAGATTAAAGAAGGTTAAATTCACACCAGGCACCAAGTTCGATTTGATCGATCGTGCGGCAGCGGGTGAAGTAGAAGCTGCAGGCCTTCTGGCAGAAGGCTATGCCAAGGGTAGGTACGAGTGTGAATTGAATCAGATTAAGGCGATGAAGTGGGCAAAGTATGCGGCATCCAAGGGCGATGAACTCGGAACAAGAGTACTGGAAGAACTGAAGGCATGAATCCTGGAAACAGAGCCAGACATAACTGAAGGCATGAATCCCGGAAGCAGAGCCAGACATAACTTGAACTGAAGACAGGTTAGAAGGTTGTAGTCAAGAAATGGAATATTTCGATATCGTTGATGAGAAGGGAAATCCCTTAGGTGGACAGGTTGAGCGTGAGATTGCTCATCGTGATGGAATCATGCATCGCACAGCTCATATCTGGGTTGTAAGAAGAGAGACAGGAGAAGTTCTCCTGCAGAAGCGTTGCCTGGCAAAGGATTCTTTCCCGGGAAGATATGATACTTCATCTGCCGGCCATATCCAGGCGGGAGATGAGCCACTTGAATCCGCTCTACGGGAGCTGGAGGAGGAACTCGGAATCCGGGCAGAAGCGGAGGATCTGCATTTCGCTGATACCTTCAGAAATCAGTACGAAGAGCCCTTCCATGGACAGATGTTCAAAGATAACGAAGTCTCTTTCGTCTATGTCTACGAGAAACCTGTGGAGATCAGTGATATGACCTTGCAGGAAGAGGAGATTGAGTCAGTTGCCTGGTTCAAGCTCGATCAGGTAATCGAGGCTGTGGAGCGGCATGATCCCATGTTTTGCGTGCCGATGGCAGGACTTATGATCGCAAAGAGGTATATGGAAAATCAAGGAAAGCCTGAAGAATAGTTGATCTGAAGAAATCAAAGAATCGTAGAGCAAGCCGGTAGATCACAGATTCAGAGGGAACTTAGACTCTGAATCTGTTCCCAAATTCAAAAGAATTCTAAAAAAACTCTAAATTCTATTGTTTTGCAAAATGAGAGGTTTATAATTAAAAGCCGGTGAGCGAAATAGTCGAAAATGAGGGATTTTCGGATGGTTTTGCACACTTGCAGTAATTTAATAGTTGTGGGGGAAACATAGGAATAATGGCTGTATGAATTATTAATGCAGCAGGATTGTATGGTTTGAACCCGGTGACAATGGCGTCGGATTGTATACCAGTCCGACGTTTTTTTACATTTTTGAATCACAAACTATAAAACTGTACGAGTACGAAATAGAGAAAGGAGTTTTATATCTTGAACAAAGAGAGTAAGAGGAAAGTTCTAATCCTCCTTGCCCTGGTTCTGGTCGCAGCAATGGTAGGTGTTGTTCTTACGAAGCCGTTCTCGGTTCACCATGAGACAATCTCCGAAACAATGCGTGACGCAGTCCTTCATGAAGAGAATCGAGTATGGCTCTTCGGAACATGGGCAGTTGATCCTTCTCTGGTCTCTGGCTACGTAGTAACTGCAGCACTTCTTGTGTTCGCAGCGCTGATTCGTATCTTTGCGATTCCGCGTTTTAAGTACGTACCTGGCAAATTCCAGAGTCTGATCGAATTATGGGTGACGACTTTCGACAATCTGGCGAAATCCAACAGTCCGCATCGTAACAAATTCTTAGGTGCGTACATCTTCGGTGCAGGTACTTATATCTTCACCGGTACCATGTTTGAATTATTTGGTATTCAGGCGATCACCACGGATGGTTATTCTATCTCCTTACCGGCTCCCCTGGCCGACATCAACGGAGCAATCTGTCTGGGTGTTCTGTCCTACTGCATCATCCTATCCGGAGGTATCGCCGGCAACAAGCTTCGTGGTGTTGGTAAGACTCTGAAAGAGTTTTCCCTTCCAGTATCCATGAGCTTCCGACTTTTCGGTGCACTGGTTTCCGGTATGCTTGTAACAGAACTTGTATATTATTTCTTCACACTGTCCTTTGTACTGCCCGTTATCGTAGGCATCCTCTTCACAGTACTTCATGCACTGATTCAGGCTTATGTCCTTACAATGCTGACTTCCGTATACTACGGAGAAGTTTCTGAAGTCGTTGTTAAGAAGAAAAAGGAAAAGAAGAACAAGGCTGATAAGGAACTGAAGGCTGCTTGATCAGCAGAGTATCCTGATTAGCTAAGTCAAATAGTTTAAAACATAGAAATAGTTTTTAAAACCCATGGAGGTAATACAAATGAGAACACTGAAACTTAACAAGGTTAGAATTTCCGCTTTTCTTGGTGCAGTTGCACTGATGATGATGGTAACTTTCTTCGCAGTTAACGCTATGACCGTTCAGGCTGCTGATAGCGCTACCGAAGAAACCGTAGCTACCGAGAAGGCAGCAAATAACAGCATCTCTGGTAAGGCTGTTGCAGCAGCAGTTGCAGTTGGTCTTGCAGCAATGGGCGGTGGCCTTGGTATGGGTATCGCAGTTTCCAGATCTACCGAAGCAATTGCTCGTCAGCCTGAGGCTACCAACGATATCCGTGGTACTCTGATGCTTGGTCTGGTATTCATCGAGACCGCTATCATCTACGCACTGATCGTATCTATCCTCGTCATCTTCGTAATGTAAGACAAGGTTGTATATAGAACATAGATAGGAGCGGAAATATGCCTCTTGGTATAGATTTCACACAGATCTTCCTTCATCTGTTCAATGTAGCCATTCTCTTCGTAGGACTCTATATCCTGCTCTACGCACCCGTAAAGAAATTCATGCAGGAGCGTGAAGACCATTACAAGGCCATGGATGAGGAAGCAAATAAAAAAGTAAATGATGCGAATGCTGTTCATGAGAAGTACACCGAGCGTATGAAGAACATCGACGGCGAGATCGCACAGAAGAAGCAGCAGGCAACTGCTGAGATGAATGAATTCCGTGCAGCAAAAGAGAAGGAAGCTAAGGAGTCTGCTGAGCGCATCGTCGCTGATGCGAAGGAAAAGGCAGATGCTGAGAGCCGTAAGATCATCGAAACTGCAAAGGATGAGATTACCGCAATGGTAGAAGAAGCTACCAGAAAGGTCGTTCAGGATGAGACAGTAAGTGGTGCATTCGACACCTTCCTGGATGATGCTGAAAGGAGTGTTCAGGATGGCAATGCTTAAAGCATATCTCTATGCAGCTGCCGAACCGAACACCGAGCAGCGCGAGCGTTTCTTACGTTTCATCTCTAAGAAATATAAGAACGAGTATGAACTGGTATGGGTTCCTGACGATATGATGGGAACCGGCTTTAAGCTGGTTGTAGGCGAAGAGGTCTATAACTGGACTTCTGAGGCTCGTTATAACCAGTTAAAACATGTATTAGATAACCTGAATGCCGGCAAGGCTGCCACCGGCGGTGAACTGATCAGCCTGATCAGGTCTACCGTTAAGGATTGGAAGGCTCAGGTAGTTGCGGAAGAAGAGGGTATTGTTAAGACTGTTGGTGATGGTATCGCCATCGTTGAAGGCCTCTCCTCTGCAGTATACGGCGAAATCGTTGTATTCGACTGTGGCGTTAAGGGTATGATCCAGGATCTGACTCCCGGTGAAGTTGGTGTCATCCTCTTTGGTGATGATACTGAGATTACGGAAGGGTCCAAGGTTATGCGTACCAACCGTACTGCCGGTATCCCTGTTGGTGATGCATATCTTGGTCGTGTTATTGATGCTCTGGGTAACCCTATCGATGGCAAGGGTGAGATCAAGGCAGACGGCTATCGTGCCATCGAGTCTCCGGCTCCCGGTATCATAGATCGTAAGTCTGTCGATACTCCTATGAACACCGGTATCCTCTCCATCGACTCCATGTTCCCCATCGGTCGTGGACAGCGAGAGCTGATCATCGGTGACCGCCAGACCGGTAAAACTGCGATCGCACTCGATACGATTCTGAATCAGAAGGGTAACGGCGTGGTCTGCATTTATGTAGCCATCGGACAGAAGGCTTCCTCCGTAGCTCAGCTCGTAGGAACTCTGCAGAAGGCTGGCGCTATGGATTACACCATCGTCGTCAATGCAGCTGCATCTGAGACTGCTCCGGTTCAGTACATCGCCCCCTACGCAGGTACTGCAATGGGTGAGTACTTCATGAATAAGGGCAAGGACGTCCTGATCGTATACGACGATCTGTCCAAGCATGCAATCGCATACCGTGCACTGTCTCTGCTTCTCGAGCGTTCTCCGGGACGTGAAGCATACCCTGGTGACGTATTCTATCTGCATTCCAGACTCTTAGAGCGTTCTGCCCGCCTCTCCGACAATATCGGTGGCGGTAGTATGACAGCGCTTCCTATTGTAGAGACCCAGGCCGGCGACGTATCTGCATACATCCCGACCAACATCATCTCTATTACCGATGGTCAGATCTTCCTCGAGTCCGACCTCTTCAACGAAGGTCAGCGTCCGGCAGTTAACGTCGGTCTGTCTGTATCCCGAGTTGGTGGTGCGGCTCAGACCAAGGCTATGAAGAAGGCAGCCGGATCTATCCGACTTGACCTCGCGCAGTATCGTGAGATGGAAGTCTTCACCCAGTTCTCTTCTGATCTGGATGATGCAACCAAGAAGCAGCTGCAGTATGGTCAGGGCCTGATGAGACTGCTTCGCCAGCCTCAGGGACATCCCTTCAAGACCCATGAGCAGGTTATCATGCTGGTAGCAGCAACCAACCACATCATGCAGGATATTCCTGTTGACGATATTCTTGCATTCCGTAGCCAGATGCTTGATTACTTCCATAAGAATCAGGCTGCACTCTGTGATCAGATTGAGACCAGCGGTGTTATGAGTGATGATGACAAGCAGGCAATCATCACGGCAGCGGAAGCTTTCCTTGCTGACTATCAGAGTAAGAATCTGAAGGATGGTGAATAAACTTGCCAAATACCAAAGAGATCAAAAAAAGAATAAATAGTGTCAAGAGCACTCAGAAGATCACGAGTGCCATGTACATGATCTCTTCTACGAAATTGCGAAAAGCTAAGGCGGAACTCGATCGTACCAGACCTTACTTCCATCTGCAGGAGCAGGAGATTAAGAGAATTTTCGCTTCGAATGAGGAAGCGGGCAACACGATCTACTTCTATCCCGAGACTGGCCGTCGTCCGGCGGAGACTTACGCATATCTCGTTATTACCGCTGATAAGGGTCTGGCAGGCGCTTACAACCATAATGTTCTTAAGGCTGCAGAAGCAGAGATGAAGATGCACAAGAACGTGAAGCTCTATGTTGTAGGCGAGTATGGAAGACATTATTTCCAGAAGCACCATGTGCCGATTGAGAAGTCTTTCCTCTACACTGCACAGAATCCTACCTTCCGTCGTGCCCGTGAGATCAGTTCCATTCTTCTTTCGGAATATGAAGAAGGTCATGTAGATGAAATCCGTGTTATCTATAGTGATATGGAGAACGATATTACATCTACCGTTAAGCGTATGCAGCTTCTTCCCCTGCCTCGTCTCGAGTTCGTTAAGAAGCATATGGAGATGAAAGCGGAGAATGCTGAGTGGGCTGAAGAGCGCGCACATCGTGAAGCAGAGATAGGCCGAGTTGAGAAGGCCGGACGACTGGATGTCGAGAAGATGCTGGAAGATAATGTTCAGTATGATTTCCATCCTAGCGTAACGGGAGCCTTAAAGCAGATCATGCCCGGATATGTCGCAGGTTTCATCTACGGCGCCCTGGTTGA
The DNA here is from genome assembly GCA_900316625.1 of uncultured Lachnospiraceae bacterium. Lineage (GTDB taxonomy): Bacteria > Bacillota > Clostridia > Lachnospirales > Lachnospiraceae > Lachnocurva. The sequence continues at coordinate 6,543 of ONDO01000028.1, forward strand.
CAGTTTTTCTGCCGAACAGAATGCTCGTATGAATGCGATGAGCTCCGCAAATGATAATGCAGAACAGCTTCTCGGAAATCTTTCCGTAGAATATAACCGTGTACGTCAGGCAGCGATTACTCAGGAGATTACTGAGGTTGCAGCCGGAGCGAAGGCACAGAAGAGAAAACGAATGAAGAAGGAGGCAGGTCAACATTGAATACAGGTAGAATTATTCAGGTTTCCGGCCCGGTTATTGATGTAGAGTTTGAGCAGGGACATCTTCCCAAGCTTAGAGAAGCCCTGCTGGTAACCGTTGACGGTGTAGAACAGACCATGGAAGTTGCACAGCTTCTGGGTAACAATGTAGTACGTTGTATTATTCTGTCCCAGTCTGAAGGCCTTGCACGTAACATGGAAGTAAGAGCTACCGGCGCTGGAATCAAGGTTCCCGTCGGTGATAGTACCATCGGTCGTATGTTCAATGTTCTTGGACAGCCCATTGATGGCGGTGAAGAAGTACCGGATGAGAATGAGCGTTGGGAAATCCATCGCCCGGCACCTTCCTTCGCAGATCAGAACGTATCTGTAGAGATCCTCGAGACCGGTATTAAGGTCATCGACCTTCTCGAGCCCTATGCTAAGGGTGGTAAGATCGGTCTGTTCGGTGGTGCAGGTGTAGGTAAGACCGTTCTGATTCAGGAGCTGATTCATAACGTAGCAATGGAGCATGGTGGATATTCCATCTTCACCGGTGTCGGTGAGCGTTCCCGTGAGGGTAATGACCTCTGGAACGAGATGAAGGAATCCGGAACCATCGATAAGACAGCCATGGTATTCGGTCAGATGAACGAGTCCCCTGGTGTTCGTATGAGAGTCGCACTTACCGGTCTTACCATGGCGGAATATTTCCGTGATGTAGAGAACAGAGACGTGCTGCTCTTCATTGATAACATCTTCCGTTTCGTTCAGGCAGGTTCTGAAGTATCAACCCTGCTTGGCCGTATGCCTTCCGCAGTAGGTTATCAGCCGACTCTGGCACAGGAGATGGGTGCTCTTCAGGAGCGAATCACCTCTACCGCAAATGGATCTGTAACTTCCGTGCAGGCAGTATACGTTCCCGCGGATGACCTTACTGACCCGGCTCCCGCAACCACCTTCTCACATCTGGATGCGACCACCGTTCTGTCCCGTAAGATCTCTGAACAGGGTATCTACCCTGCAGTTGATCCTCTGGCATCTACTTCTAGAATTCTGGAAGCTGATATCGTCGGTGAAGAACATTACCAGGTTGCACGTAGCGTGCAGGAATACCTGCAGAAGTACAACGAACTGCAGGATATCATTGCAATTCTGGGTATGGACGAACTTGCAGACGCTGACCGTCAGGTCGTTAACCGCGCTCGTAAGATGATCCGTTTCCTGTCACAGCCTATGTTCGTAGCTGAGAAGTTCACCGGTATGCCCGGTAAGTACGTTCCTCTGAAGGAGACCATCCGTGGATTCAAGGAGATCCTCTCCGGAATGCATGATGATCTTCCTGAGGCAGCATTCTACAATGTCGGAACCATCGACGAAGCAGTCGAGAAGGCTAAGACACTGTAAGAAAGCGGAGGCAGACAATGAATGGATTTCCACTAAAATTCTATGAGGCGGACGGCCCATTCTATGACGGTGAAGTTGAGATGGTCGTTGTACCGACCGCGGACGGAGAATACGAAGTCTGCGCTCATCATGAGAATGTCGTTGTAGCCATCGCGACAGGAACCATGAAGTACCGTCCTAAGGATGGCGAAACCCTCTATGCTGCAGTATCTTCCGGCGTCCTTCGAATGGAGAAGAACGAATGCACGATTCTCGTGGATTCCGCTGAGCATCCTGAAGAAATCGACGAAGCAAGAGCACTTGCACAGAAGGAAGAGGCCATTGAGCGTATGCTTCAGAAGAAGTCCCTGCAGGAGTACTACCTTGCAGAGGCCGAGCTGAAACGTGCCATGACCAGACTGAAACTTAAGGGAAATATGATACATTAATTAAAATGTCCCTTGAATGAACAATTCCGTATGCTACCCTCTGTGTATGCCGTAGTTATTGCGGCGACACGGTTGAGAGATTCCAGGGGAATCGGGGAGGAGCATTATGGAAGAACAACTCAGTTTATTTGATATTGAACCGCAACAGATGGATTCCGTCTGCTGCGGTTCTTTGCATATCGTGAAGGTAATTAAGGGAGATGACAGGTGCCATAAACGTTAAGAGAATCAATGAGAGCATGAAGCATGCGACGAATGCCCTCTTTGCAGAATATGCCCGTCGTATGTTCACTCGGCTTGCTTACAAGGAGTCTGGTGATGAAACTGGATGCTGCAAGAGAGGTCTTTGGAATTAGCTTTCGGAGGGGTATAATCGGATAAGGTATGGCAAGAGGTAGAGCAAAAACAGGCATTATGCAGGGCGGAGGAATGCAGGATTCAGGTAATATGCAGAGCAGAAGCAGGCGGGGTTCAGGTAATATGCAGGGCAAAAGCAGGCAGGATTCAGGTAATATGCAGGGCAGAGGCAGGCAAGATTTAGGTAATATTCAGGGCTGTAATTTGTCTGGTGAGGATGAGAGATGAAGAAGAGTACAAGCGAAAGAAAGTTGAAGAATATAGGATCTGTTCTACTTCTTATGCTTGGAATCCTTTGCCTGCTCTATGGGCTTGTCATTGTTCTGGCAGGGTCCGGAACGACCTTCTTTCTGGTATGGTTTGGATTTGGAATTCTCTTCATGATTTTGGCCCTACTGAAGAAGAAAAATCTGTTTGAGAAAGTACCAAGAAAGTTGAAGAATATCAGTTTTATTCTACTTCTTGTATGCCTGATCATATTCATGATCACGGAGGGCCTCATTGCTTCTCATTTCAGTGACCGAGGAGAACAGAATGCGGATTACCTGATCGTACTCGGAGCTCAGGTTTGGGCGGACGGTCCCAGTCCGGTACTTCGCTTTCGACTGGATTCTGCAGTTCGATACCTGGAAGAGAATCCGGACAGCATCTGCATCGTGACGGGAGGACAAGGATATAATGAGCCCTTCACGGAAGCAGAAGGGATGAGAGATTATCTCCTCACCAAGGGAATCCGTGAAGACCGGATTCTTATGGAAAACCAGTCGAAGAACACTGTGGAAAATCTTCGGAACTGCCTTACATTTCTCGATGAGAATAAGGATACCGTATGCATCGTGACCAATGACTTCCACCTCTTCCGGGCCATGCATCTGGCAGAGGGAGTGGGATATGAGAAGGCGTCTGGCCTGGCGGCTCCGTCGTCTCTGCCATATCTACCCAACAATATGCTGCGGGAGTTCTTAGGGGTCTGGAAAGATCTGATAGTGGGGAACTTTTTAATTAAATGTTAGGAAAGCAGAGCAGCTCTTCTGTCGACAAATGGTATCTATTTGTGTTTTAATAATAAATAGAGATTTTGGTCATTTTACTGAGAGGAGTTCGCCATGAAGATAGCAATTTGGCTCCATGATCGCGATGGAGATCGTGAAGACCTGGATTGCGACAGAACCTCTTATGGACGAGAAATACAGAAGACGCGTCAAGAAAGTTCAAGAGATCAACAATCGGTACTGTGTACCGGTGAAGTAGGCCAAGTATGATTACAGTATATATCCTATGTCTTATCTATCTGGTGGCTGCCTATGCATGGCTGATTCTGGTCGATGTCAGACGAAGCCGTTATCAGAGTGCGTCCTTTGTGATTGTCATTCTGGCAACGCTAGGCTATATCGCGTTGATCCGGTCAACGGTTTTACGTGAAGCCTTGCTGGCGCTGAAGATAACCTACATTGCGGGATGCTTCCTGCCGGTCACCTTTCTCTTCGTTATCGCGGAGGCCTGCGCGGTGAATGTACCGAAGTGGCTAGAAGCTCTGGCTCTGGCATTTCAGGGATTTATCTTTATCGTCGTATGTGGTATTGGCTACAATGACCTCTTCTACAAGGGAGCAGAACTCGTCACCGATGCGCGAGGCAATTCCTATCTTGTGAAGGACTATGGACCCTTGCATGCCCTCTATCTAGGCACAATGTACACCTATCTTGCCTGTGGTTTTGTGCTGCTCGTCTATACACTTCGTCACGAATCCAAGGTCTATAAGCCCTACATCAGAATAATGATGACCTGTTCGACACTTACGATTTTGTCATATGTAGTAGAGCGAATGTTGCACATCCCTTATGACATCCTGCCCATCTCCTTTACGATTCTGATTACCGGCTCTCTGGTGCCCATCTATTACACAAACATGTACACCGTGACCGAGAATCGCAATATTATTGAGGAACAGCTCGAGAAGGTTGGCTTTATCACATTTGATCGTTGGAATCATTATCGCGGTTCCAATGAATTCGCCAAGAATATTTTCGCAGAACTGAAGGATTACGGGATCGGACAGAAGATGGAGAACGTGAGCCCTGAACTTGAGGTCATCGTCTCCCAGGTTGGATTATTCGATGAGAAACGTAGAGCAGGCTATAAGGATGGCCACGTCCATACGGAACTAAAGGAACTCCACATTGGAGACAGAATCTTCGATGCCTCCATCCATACCATCAATAACTTTCTCAATCGATTTACCGGTTATACGATTGAACTTCGGGATGAGACAGAGCATTACAGAGCCTTGGATCTGCAGAACCGATATAATGAGGAACTGGCGCAGAAGGTAGAAGAGCAGACCGAGCATATCCGTAGCATGCAGGAACAGATCATTCTGGGTATGGCCCAGATGGTAGAATCGAGAGACCTGAGTACTGGCGGTCACATTAAGAGAACCTCCGATGTTGTTCGCATCTTCTCTGAGAAACTGTTAACAGCCAATATTGACCTCGATAAGCACTTCTTAAGTCTTGTGATTCGATCTGCACCAATGCATGACCTTGGTAAGATCAGTGTCGATGATAATATTCTTCGCAAACAGGGAAGATACACTCCGGAAGAATATGACATCATGAAGGGCCACGCAGCCATGGGTGCTGAGATTGTCCGCAAGGTTCTTACCAATCTGCAGGAAGAAGACTTCGTGCAGGTGGCTGAGAATGTCGCACATTATCACCACGAGAAGTACGACGGTACAGGCTATCCCGATGGATTGAAGGGTGAGGAGATTCCAATAGAAGCCCGCATCATGGCCCTTGCAGATGTCTTCGATGCCCTGGTGTCTAAGCGTTGTTATAAGGATGCTTATTCTTACGAGAAGGCATATTCTATCATCGAGCAGGATACCGGAACTCACTTCGATCCCGTGCTCGCACCGATCTTCTTATCCTGCAGACAGGAATTAGAAGAGTATTACAATAACAGCGAACACTAAGATATGTTCCCCCTTTACTGATATGTACCCTCTTTACTGGACAACCAGTAAAGGGGGATTTTTCTTGATGGAACTTGCCTAGCGGGTGTCCTTTTGGTTGCTGGAACTTGCTTAGCGGGTATCCTTTTGTTGCTGGAACTTGCTCTGCGTGTATCCTTTTGGCTGCTGGGGCTAATCCAGGCTCCTGGTGGTATATAGGAATAATAACTTGCTCTGCCACCGTTTAGTTTTGAGAAGGCTGTGATATTGGCAATGTAGAAGTGCTAATGGTGGTATATAGGAAAAATAGCCTGCTCTGCCACCAGTTGGTCAAGAAGAGTGGTGGTACAGATGCAATTTTCCGTATATACCACCGTTAGTAAGCATATTATTCGATACAGGAGTCAGGCAAGCAGATGAATGGTGGCATGAAGCCAGAAAATCGCTATATACCACCATCATAGCAATCAATCCACCGCAACAACAAAATATAGCCAGAATACAAAGGCCAAAATCCCCATTACCGGTTCACAAAAACTGTTATGTACCATAAAATAGAAGTGTTAGCTCCATGTAGTGACCTTAGGGAGAAGATATGAATCAGGTATTCGAGATGATCCAACAATTATGCGTTTTCAGAAGCAGAATGCTGTGGTTGATATTACATTAAACAACTCGGAGAAAGTGATCGGTCAGATCGAGAGTTATAGCGGACAGCAGCTCACAGTAGCAGCCAGATCGCTTGCTTATGAAACGAAGAAATAATATAGGTTCTGATTCTGGAATCTAAGTCTGCAGGAGGATGTAGTATTGGCAAAGAAAGTTGCTTATGTAGTATTTGTAGGTCGTAAAACCGGTATCTTCACCAGTTGGGATGAAGTGAAGGCACAGGTGAATGGTTTTCCTGGGCAGAAGCAGCAGGGCTATACCAGCATGGCAGATGCCGAGGCGGCCTGGGCAGCCTGGACGAGCGGCAGCGGTGCAGGAAATACTGGCGTGTGCAGTGCAGGAAGAGTGAATTCTGCTGTCGGAAGGACTGGCACGGTTCATAAGATTTCCGCGGGAAGTAAGACTGGCGCAGGCAGTGTGGAAGAGGCGCTTCGCACCCATGAACTTGGCGAGAATATTGATGCCAATCTGATCTTTCCTCACATTGACGGACCCATTGCCTATACGGATGGATCTTATAACAGTATGCTCGAGCGCTATGCTTATGGAACGATCATCTTTCCGAATCCTCAGGATCTTACCGATCAGCTCCAGATTTCCGGCAGCGGCGAGGTAGATGAATATAAGACTGCAAATAACGTAGCAGGAGAAGTCCTCGGTGCGGTTACCGCCATGGAATTCGCACTGGAGCAGGGCTGGAAGAAGATTACGATCTTCCATGATTACAATGGCCTGGCTTATTGGGCCAAGGCTATGCCCGGCATGACCAGGAGGTGGCAGGCGAAGACGCCGATTGCTCAGTATTATCAGAAGCGATATGATGAATTGAGTCAGATGATCGACGTGGATTTCTTCTGGGTAAGAGGCCATTCGAGAGACCATTACAATGATATCGTGGATGCCTTAGCCAAGAGAGAACTCGGCATTCCGCCGGAACTAGCCTCGATTGAAGCAGAACTTATGCCTCTTGCAGAGACGCACAGGGATTAGAACTGATAAGGAATCAGGGACTGAGAAGGAACCAGGGACCAAGAAGGAACCAGGGACCGATAAGGAACCAGGGATAGATAAAGTATATCGAAGAGAATAGAGAATAGCACAGAAAAGAACAGAGAAGAACAGAGAAGAACTGAAAAGAGAATAGCACAGAGTGAAATGAAAGGATAAAAAATGAAAGATTTCGAGAACATGTCAGATCGTCAGCTCTTGATAGAGATGGTAGAAGAACAGCAGAGAACCACCAAGGCACAGAAGATGACAGAATATGCCTGTATCGGACTGGCAGTCATCCTTCTTGTCGTATCCGTCATTCTCGTGCCAAAGGCAATCGTGACACTGGATAATGCCAATGAAACCTTAGAATCTGCGAATGCTACTTTAGAGTCCGCCAACAAGGATCTGACCGCGCTCGAGTCTTCCATCAGTGGACTTGAAAGCCTTGAGAAGCAGGCAACGGAAGCCATGGAGAATATGAATTCCATCGACTTTGACGCACTCAATAATTCCATCAGGGATCTCGAAGCAATCGTAGAACCTATGGCAAAGCTCTTCAAGAGATAAGGAACAGTATTATGGTAATCCATGAAGAGAATCTCATGATTCGTAGATTATGATTATATAGAAGTTCCTAAACAGATAAGTCGATGAAGTCTGTCAGAATTAATAAGCTGATGTTCTCTGTAGCTAGGGAACAGGAATAGATTCACATTAGTAAGGATTCATAAGTCATGAAAGAGGATAAATATCTCGATTACATTCTTGAGGAGTTAGGTAATCTGACCGCCATCGCCAGCCCCTCCGGATTCACGGCCAATGCAGAGAAGTACATCATAGAACGTCTTACTGAAATGGGATATCAGCCCAGCCAGAACCGCAAGGGCAACGTGCTCTGTGTTCTGGGCGGGGAGAAGAATCCCCTGGTACTCGCATCACACATCGATACTCTCGGTGCGATGGTGCGCTCCATCAAGGATAACGGACGCCTAAAGCCCACCACTATCGGTGGACATCAGTGGTCCACTGCAGATGGCGAGAACTGTACCGTCTTCACCCGCGATGGCAGATCTTATACCGGCGTGGTCCTGAACACTGAGCCCTCCAGCCATGTAGCGGATGAAGCCGTGAAGATCGAAGAGAAGAACATGGAGATCCTTCTCGACGAGAATATCTCAACGAAGGATGAGGTACTCTCACTCGGCATCCAGACCGGCGATATCATCGCCATGGATCCAAGAACCCAGGTGACGGAGTCCGGCTATATCAAGTCCAGATTCTTAGACGACAAGCTCTCCGCCTGCATTCTCTTAGGTCTTGCCAAGTGGATTAAGGAAGAAAAGATAGAGCTTACACGTAAGGTTACCATCATCTTTACTGTTCTCGAGGAAGTCGGCTTCGGTGGCTCGAATATCCCGGAAGATACAGAGGATATGCTGTCTGTTGATATGGGATGTGTCGGAGATGATCTCGGCTGTAACGAGACCATGGTATCCATCTGTGCCAAGGATTCTGGCGGCCCTTACAACTATGATATGGTAACGGAACTCTCAGAACTTGCTAAGAAGAATGGTCTCGGATATGCCATTGATATCTATCCGCATTATGGCTCTGATGTTGAAACCAGTGTAAGAGCAGGTTATGACATCCGCCATGGTCTGATCGGACCTGGTGTCTATGCATCTCACAATTATGAGAGATCTCACAGAGACGGCGTGAAGAATACCTTCGAGTTACTCAAGGCCTACGTGCAGGCTTAATATTTACGAAGATATCCAGGGGGAGGAAGGAAATATGCCGCCATAGTTCAGGAGGCGGCTCGAGTTCGGGCGACTCTCATGCATCGAGTTCATCACCGATGAAGCTCACTGGTTGATGGTATTTGAGGATTACGGGGATGGTTCGACCTGAGCTTTCGAGGAATGCTGCCTAATAAGGATGAAAAGCGAAAGGGCTACAAACCCGTCAAGAAGAACTCATGCAGGGACGTGCCATGCCGCATCTGAATATGTAAAATCCAATGTTGGATAATATCGTGAATATAAATCCTGTCATACACAGCTGTTTAAAGTGCTGTGTGTGGCAGGATTTTTGTTAGAAATCAGTTCGAGGAGATATCTGTGGAATTGCAAATAAAAAGGGGTAATATCTGTCAACTGTAGTATAATAGAACAATATTAATTACTGATACCAGCGATAGCTTTCACTGCAAAGGGGGTAATGCTATGCTTCATGAAATTGCAATGCAGACAGCACCGGAAGAAGAGGCCCTGAAGGCTGAACTCAGAGCCGAACGTGAGCAGTTGTCGAAGAATCAGAACCGGATTAAGGACGCAGGTCTTCCGGTTATGGTTGTATTCGAGGGTTGGGGCGCTGCCGGCAAGGGTTCTATTATTGGTAAGGTCATTAAGAATATCGATCCACGTTTCTTCCGCGTATCCACGATGGAGAAGAAGCCGTCAGAAGAGGAGAAGCGTTATCCCTTCCTGTATCGATATCTTCTGAAAATCCCCGAAGCTGGTAAATTCGCCTTCTTCGATACCTACTGGATGGAAGAGGTCGTTCAAGAATCCATGCTCGGACATCTGAACGAAGAACAATACCGCAAGCGCATTGACTGCATCAACCGCACGGAGCGTTCTCTCCATGATAATGGCTATCTGATCCTGAAGTTCTTCTTCCAGATCTCGAAGAAAGAGCAGAAGAGACGTCTTAAGGCTCTCGAAGAGGATAAGAATGCAGCATGGCGTGTAAATAAGCTCGATAAGGAAGAGAATGATCACTATGACGATTACTTCGAAGTCTACGATCGTTTCCTGGAAGACACGAATCGCTCGGTAGCCCCTTGGTATGTCATTGATTCTTCTGATAAGAAGTGGGCAGAACTGCAGGTTCTTCATTTCCTTAACCAGGGGATCGAGACAGCCCTGCAGAATCAGGCTCTGGCAGCTCCGATCCTTCAGAATGTATTTCCTCTTGTTCCCATGCCCAAGCTATCCGACATCAGCCTGGACGACAAGACCATGACGGATGAGGAATATGAGGAAGAACTGAAGGAACTGCAGAAGGAACTTGGCCGCCTGCATAACAAGCTCTACCGCAAGAGAATTCCCGTCATCATCGCTTACGAAGGCTGGGACGCAGCTGGTAAGGGTGGAAATATAAAACGTATCGCAGGTGCCCTCGATCCGAGAGGTTATGAGGTTCACCCCATCGCCAGCCCCGAACCCCACGAGAAGGCAAGACACTTCCTGTGGAGATTCTGGACCAGACTTCCTAAGGATGGTCATATCGCAATCTTCGACCGTACATGGTATGGAAGAGTTATGGTTGAGAGACTCGAAGGCTTCTGTTCTGAGAATGACTGGCAGAGAGCCTATAACGAGATCAATGAGTTCGAGAAGGAACTCTCTGACTGGGGTGCTGTAGTAATCAAGTTCTGGGTACAGATCGATAATAAGACCCAGTTAGACCGCTTTACCGAACGCCAGAATACTCCGGAGAAGCAGTGGAAGATTACGGATGAAGACTGGCGTAATCGCGAGAAGTGGGACCAGTACGAAGAAGCTGTAAATGAGATGCTCCAGAAGACCAGCACCACCTATGCCCCCTGGAGAATTCTTGAATCCAATGATAAGAAGTATGCAAGAATCAAGGCTCTTCGCATTGTTATCGATGAGATTAAGAAAGCATGCAAAGAATAATAAAAATCTAGGTTTCATTTAAGGTTGACCTCCTATAGTGACTTCATCAAAAAGAAATTCAACCTGCAAAAAGCAGTCAGAACAGGATGAAAGACTATAGGAGGTTTTTATTATGTCAAATAAAAAGATGAAGGCACTCATCGCTGTATTATCTGTATCCTTAGCCATTGGTCTCGCAGCTCTTGGTGCAGGAATAATCTCATCTAAGGCAAGCGGCGCAAGTGGCTCTGCAGTTGCATCTACAACATCAACATCTGGTGGCGAATCGTCTGATAATTCAAGCCTAACAACTAAGGCTGGTACCACTGTAAGTACAGGAACTGCGGGACAGACGGACAAGGCTGGCAGTGATTCTTCAGATTATACGGAGAGGGATCTGGAACAGAGTCCGGATCTCAGTGATGCGAAGATAATCACGCTAACAGATGGCCAGGATGTAGAGATCACCGAAGAAGGTATCTATGTCATTAGCGGTACAGCAAAGGATGTTACGATTAAGGTAACAGCAGCAGAGGATGCGAAGGTTCAGCTGGTGTTCGATGGTGTAAGTATCAGCAATACGGATTCTCCTGCAATCTATGTAACTGAAGCAGACAAGGTCTTCATTACAACAACTGAGGGAAGTAGTAATACACTCTCTGTAAGTGGAAGCTTTGTCGCAGATGGAGATACGAATCTCGATGCGGTCATCTTCTCTAAGCAGGACCTGGTATTAAATGGACTTGGCAGTCTGAATGTAAGCGCGTCAAAGGGTAATGCAATCACTTCTAAGGATGATCTTAAGGTGACTGGAGGAACTTATACTCTTACTGCAGAGAGCAAGAAGGGTTTAGAAGCCAATGACAGAATCATGATCTATGATGGAAACTTTACCATCTCTGCAAAGGAAGGTATGGAAGCTAGCCAGATGATTATCGATGGTGGCGATATCACGATCTCTGCATCGGATGATGGTCTCAATGCTACTCTAAATAGCGAGAACTATGATGTCTTAGACAATATGTAATGACCTCCATTTTGTAGCAACGTGGATTTACCTGTATACTATAGTTGCTAAAACAAATGGTAACAGGGATTACCGCATACAAAA
>ONDO01000017.1 GCA_900316625.1 uncultured Lachnospiraceae bacterium
TACCGATATGGCTAAGGAAATGGTTAACTACAGCAAGAACAACATTCTTGCTCAGGCAGGTCAGTCCATGCTGGCTCAGGCTAACCAGTCCACTCAGGGTGTTCTTTCCCTCCTTCAGTAATTGAAGGCTTAAGCTAGACAACTTTATATTAGAAATCCCGATCTGTCCGACTCTCATCCGGCTGATCGGGATTTCTTTTATTTATAAATACCCAAATACAGGAGCAATCAATGAGTCGTATCTTAAGAAAACGTGCGTTAGAACTTCATAATATGTTAGGTCAGATGTATGAGAATATTTCTGTACCTGAACCCCTGGATCAAGATGCTGTAACGAATGCTTTTGAGCAGATACAGAGTATGGTCATCGAATTGGGTAGTGGTATCGAAGCGGGCTATGGTCATGCGGACCTGATCACTGACTACGAAGCATATTGTGAAAACGTATATCAGATCACGCAGCATCTCTATGATGGCGGACTTCGCTTATTGCTCAGCGAACAGAAGAAGCTTCTTGAAAAGATGAATAAAGATCTCGATGCAGTTCTTCCGGACCGCTTTGAGGCAGTATTCTTCCCCTATAAGAGTGCGATGTGGGATTCGATGGAGAGCATATATCTGGCAGCGGAAGCAGACGATGAAACAGACGCTTTTATTGTGCCGATACCTTATTTTGACCGGAATCCGGATAAGAGTTTCGGGCAGATGCATTATGAGGGAGATGAAATCGCAAGGAACTATAAAGTGATAAGATATGACAACTATGACGTGGAACATAGAATGCCGGATTTTATCTTTATCCATAATCCTTATGATGATGGGAACTATGTAACGTCTGTGCATCCGGATTACTATGCCAAGAGATTGCGAAACTTCACATTGGGCCTGGTATATGCACCTTATTTCGTACAGAACGGGATGTATCGCTCTGTTAACACCGTACAAACGAGTGGTGTTGTCTACTCGAACTATATTCTTGCCCAGACAGAAATGGAAAAGGCAGATTATGTGAAATATATGAAAGAACTGTCTGAGGAATTGGATATCTCTGATAAAATCATTACGATTGGTTCTCCTCAGTTTGATAAGGCAAGAGGAATCAAAGGATCGAAACTCAACATACCAGAGAGTTGGCTTCCAAGGATGGATCATAAGAAAGTGGTGTTATATAATACCTCAATTGGAGATATGCTCTACTGGGATGCATATCTGGATAAATTGGAAAGTGTTTTTACCTTTTTTGAAGAATCGGAAGAATATACTGTGATATGGAGACCACATCCACTGCTTGAGGCGAGTTTTCAATCGATGAGACCAGGATTGTACAAGCGTTTTCTTGGAATGAAGGAACGTTTCTTGTCGATCGGTAAGGGAATCTACGATGCAATGCCGGATCCCTACTATGCAATCAAGTCATCCGATTTATATTATGGAGATGCAAGTTCGGTGATTTACCTCTGCAAAGCCGCCGGCATCCCCATTATTCGCCAGGATTTTGACGATCTCGAGAACAGAGAACTGATGGATGAGAAACTATCTGAGGTCGATTACTGGTATGGTGAAGATCACCCGCTGCCGGATAATATTGGTCTTGAAATCTGGAAGGAATTAAAGAAAAGAGTGACAGCCTCCGAAGAAGCGTCACTCTGAGAATCAGATCTCTCCGGAAATCTCTAAGATCTTACGGAAAGTCTCCACAAAATTATAATCTCTTTTCATTCGCTCGCGCCCCGCGCGGGCGATTTCCTTTCTCTCCTTATCATGTTCGAGATAGTAGGCAATCTTGTCTAACATATCCTCTTCCGATTCGAAGAGAACGACTTCTTCATTCGGAACGAACATCTCTGCCATATCCTCCTGGTAATTGGACAGAAGGAAGCCGCCACATGCCATGATATCAAGAACGCGAAGGGGAGCACCGCTCACGATGCTGCGCAGAGTAAAGTTGAGGTTGATCTTGCTATGTCGGAAGACCTGAGGCATCTCGCTGGTGTACTCAGCGATTCCCATATTTCGCACACCGGGAATGAAGACGGACTGGTCAAGGGTGTAGAGCCTGCACTTTCCAGGGAAGGCACTGCCAATCAATTGCAGGTAACGGAAGCGTTCCTTGGAGGTTAGCTTTCTGCAGATGAGGTAGTTCTCGTAGATATAGGAAGGCGCCTCGATGCTGCCGCGATCAGGTTCATAAGGAAAGGCTTTCTTAAGGTGCTCTAGAATATCAGGGGTAAGGGTATCTCCGATCAGGCTGGATCCATAGATCAGGTGCTGGGCATCCATGACACCCTCTAAGTAACCATTTAGATACCTGTCCCCTTGCTTCTCCATCATCTCGTAGAAGTTATGCTGTTCATTATAGAGTCCGCCAACGAAGGAAATCTCTGCCTCCACACGCTTTGGATCATAAGGCTGGCGGCACTGCAGATCACGGAAGGATGGGTCTCCCGGCAGCGGCATATAATAGACATTTTGCAAACCGCCCCGGGCGAAGACCTTATATTCGTGTCGATCGAAGAGGAAGACGCGATTGGTCTCATAAGCCAGGGTATAGGAATAGAGATTGTCATAGAGGAAGGAGATGTAGAGCATACCGGCCTTATGACAAGCTTCAGATAGTACGGGATAGTAATTCCAGGAGAAACATAGATCGGGCGATTCCTTGTCGATGAACTGATTGTAAGCTTCCTCGAAGTCACTGCTGACGCGCTCCTGGTAGGCAGCATGCTTAAAGAAGACCACTTCATAGCCCAATTCCCGGAAAGCACTTACGGTGCTCTCTCTGCTAAAAAATCCCCAATCGAGGATCATTACTTTCTTCATGATGATTCTCCTTGCTCTGCATCTTGGAAGGCGCTAAGTAACATGCGGCTAAGCACTGCTTCCATGGAATATCGTTCCATCAGCGTGCGACGTCCCTGCTCTGCAATCTCCCGTCTTATGGACTCGTGTTCCAGATAATAGTGGCATAGCTCGACCATCTCCTCCATGGAGGTGTAGACGGCAAGGTCCTGTCCGGGGGTGAACAGTTCCGGAATCTCGGACTGATAATTCGAGAGAACGAAGCCTCCGGCTGATAGGATATCGAAGATTCTAAGAGGCAGACCCGTTCGGATTGCCTTGGATGTGGTGTTGATATTAATCTTCGATTCGTGGAAGATGACCGGCATCTCAGTAAGCGACTTGGCGTGCCCTAGATTTTCGACGGGAAGACGACTTGTGTCAGAGCCTGTATAGATGGATACATGGAAATGTGAACCGAGCGTTCGGAAGGTATCTTCCCTCTCCATGGCAGTGATCTTATTACCGATATAGAGCTGGGACAGGGTGATGCGATCCGTTAAGAAGGATGATTCGGGCAGGCGGTAGAAACTGGGGTGACACTCTGCGAAAGTGGATATAATGTCATCCGTCAGAAGCTCGTCGATGAAGTAGTAGCCGTAGACGTTCTCCTGCGCTCTCATAATACCGTCGAGGTAACCCCTGACCTGGGGCGGCAGATTCTGAACCTTGTCATAAGGTGATTTCTCAGAATAGAGGGAGCCGACAAAGGCAATCTCATGCGAGAACTTCTTCCTGCAGGCTGCGGAAGTCTGCTGAAATAACTGATCCTTTGGCTGGGTCCTCGCTCCTAAGGGGAGGTGGAAGACGCAGCTTGGATTCAGTGGATGAATCTCATCATATTGTGCCCGGTCGAAGAGAAAGGTTCTGTTCCAGGAATTCTGAATGGATGATGTGAAGAGCTCCATAACGGGGCTGTCCACAGTCCAGGAAATATAACGTAGATGAAATTTCTCGCAGATCTCCGATACATAAGGGAAGAAATTCACAGAGAAGACGAAATCGGCCGGATGGTCGAGAAGATATCTGCCGAATCGCAAAATGAGTTCCGATGGTGATAAGTTTTTTTCGGTCATCTCGAGATCAAAGGTGTCACAGTCGAGACCGATTTCCTGGAATGCAGCCAGAATATCCGGTTCGATGATGCTGTTGTATCGGTAGAAGAGAACTTTCATCCCAGTCTCCTGACGTGTGATTTGGATATCGTACTTTAGACAAAAACAGTATATCATAAAGAGGTCGAAATAATAGATTGAGAGGTTTTATGGTGGACATCCCGATCAGCCTTTGTGTTATGACGAAAAATGCGGCAGATTCCCTGGAGCGCTGCCTGAAATCTGCGTCCCGGTATCCCTTTGAAATTGTGGTCCTGGACACAGGTTCTGACGACCAGAGTGTGGAAATAGCACACCGCTATACGAAGAATGTTCATGTGCATAACTGGGAGGATGACTTTGCGCTGATGCGGAACATTCTGGCAGGGTATGCAAGGACGGATTATGTCCTGATGTTAGATGATGATGAAGAGATCGAGAAGCTGGATTGGAAGGCCCTGCAGGAGATGCTCCACAGAGAAGAAACTCTTCTTGGCAGCATCCATATTCGAAATCTCTTTCATGATGGCGAAGAGGAGCGATATGAGAATGCTTATGTTCCCCGCCTCTACAAGAGATCTTCCTTCCATTTCACTGGCAGCATTCATGAACAACTATGTCCCCTTCGGGGAAATGCAGGGCAGACATCGAAGGCTGGTATGGCTCGACCTGCCCTCCTTCCCATGGATTGTATCCATTATGGCTATGATCTGTCGCCGGAAGAAAAGCAGAAGAAAACAGACCGGAATATTGCTCTTCTTAAAATAGAATTAGAGAAATGGCAGAAGGCACATGAGAATGTCGAAAGAGCAAGTCTTGAGGACCAGGACGCCTGTGCTTATATTCTCTATCAGTTAGGAAAAAGTGAGTCTATGGCAGGCAGATTCCATGAGGCAGCAGAATACTTCGGAGAGGCTCTGTATTTTGATCTGAATCCTGAGAAAGTATACGTCTGTGACCTGATCTCATCCTATGCGAATGCCTTGATGCGGGATGATCGTGCAGAAGAGGCCTGGGGATTGTCGGACGGAGATATTAAATCTGCATTTGGTCATAGTTCGGATTACTGCTTTGCCATGGGACTTGCAGGTATGCAAACCGGACATCTGGAAGAGGCAAAAGAATTCTTCTATCAGGCCATGGAAGCGGATACGGTTCAGGTGGAGGGAACGAATTCCTACCTGGCCTGGTATAACCTCGGCGTGATGGAAGAAGTAGCATACAAGAACCCGGATCAGGCAAAAGTGGATTACAAGAAAGCGTTTCCTTATATAAAGGCAGTGAACAGGCTGAGACAAATCGAGGCAGAGTAGAGAAAATGAATCGTATTTTAATATATCGCTGGAAAGCATATTTATATGAAGATATTATTGAGGCCTTTCATCGTCTGGGCTATGAGACGGAGGAGATGTCGCAGCACCTTCTGAATTATGAGCTGGATGATGACTTCGCGGAGAAGATGCGGATGAAGCTTCACGAAGGCAGGTATGCCTTTGTCTTCACGGTGAATTACTTTCCTTTGATCTCTGAAATATGCCATGAGGAAGGAATTCTCTATGTAAGCTGGGCTTGCGACAGTCCCCTGATCAGTATGTATCACGCATCGGTTTTCTATGATACCAATCGGATCTTCCACTTTGATCGGGTTGCGGAACAGGAATTCTATGATGCTGGCGTGAAGAACCTCTGGCATCTGCCTCTTACGACGAATATAGAGCGAAACCGGAAGGCAATAGAGAATCCGGGAAGAGTCGCGGGGGCGGAACATGACATTAGTTTCATCGGAAGGCTCTACGAGAGGAATTCTTATGATCGAGTGGAGGGGAATCTTCCGGACTATCTGAAAGGATATCTGGATTCGGCGATCCTGGCACAAAGTGGTCTCTATGGAGCGAATATCATTGATCGGATTCTGACACCAGATATATTGGCAGAACTTGGATTGTATTTTGAACTGAAAAAGTCAGAGGAGTCCTTCTCTTCCCTGGGACTGATCTTCGAGACAACGACCCTCGGCTTTAAGATCGCTCAGGTGCAGAGGAATAGGGCACTGACGATGCTGTCTCAGAATTATCCACATCGTGTATTTCTCTACACTTCGGTGCCGACGCCGGATCTCATGCTTGTGGAGAATATGGGATTGGTGGATTACTGGGAAGAAGCACCCTATATATTCCATCACACGAAGGTCAATCTGAATCTCACGATTCCCAATATACGTATGGGTATTCCCTTAAGAGTGTGGGATGTTATGGGTTCTGCCGGGGCTTGCTTAACGAATTATCAGGCGGAACTGGAAGAGTACTTTACCAATGGAAAGGAACTTATGTGGTTCCGGAGCCAGGAGGAGATGAAGGATCGCGTGGATTTCCTTCTTCGACATGAAGATGAACGGCAGCGGATGGCGCAAAGAGGCTTGGAGGCGGTCGAGGAACTGGGCGGTTATGAGGACCGACTGAAGGAAATCCTTCGTATGATAAAAGTAACGTCATAGATCTTGTAGTTGAGAAATTGCATATACCACATTCTGACGACGAAATCTAATGAATTTATAAAAGTACAGAAAAGTACAGAAAAAAGTACAAAAAGAGTGACATTTTATAGATAGTGTGATAAGATGTAGGCAGATAAATGGACTTTTATACCCCTACGAAGGGTTAAACTTCGTAATTTCATGGAAGAAAGGAGGGGACGTCTCATGGCAGCAATCGATTCTGTCTATAATTATTATCTGACGACGTATGGTAAGACGTCGTCTTCTTCCCGCTATGATGCACATAAGAAGAGTGAACTTCGCGATACGTATAACCGTATCGTTAAGTCTAATAAAGATACCCCTCTTTATAAGATTCAGTTGAATGACGAGACAGAACGTTTTGTGATTGATCTGAAGGAGAGAGCGAAGAATGCGAAGAATGTCGCAGCTTCTCTTTCCATGAATGGAGAGGGCCTTGAAGGACTCTTCCATAAGAAGATAGCTCAGTCCTCTGATGAGAGATCAGTAGGTGTTGAGTATATCGGCGAAGATGATGAGAGCGAGAGAAGGGGCTTTTCTCTCGGCGTTAAGTCACTCGCCAGGCCCCAGCTTACAACAGGAACCTTCCTGCGCTCTAAGGGACACGACTTCGAGGCGGGGAACTTCTCCTTTGATCTGGATACTCCGAATAATTCTTATGAATTCCAGTTTGAACTGGATGGCTCTGAGACGAATACGGAAGTACAGGATAAGATCGCTAAGCTGATCAACCGTTCCAACATCGGCATCAATGCCAGAGTTCTGGAGGATGGATCTGGTAATACAGCCTTGGAATTATCATCTAAGCAGACGGGATTATCGGAGGGAGAGGACTATCTCTTCCGTATTCAGTCCGGTTCTTCCTGGAATGAGGTTCACAGGCTTGGCATTGATCAGGTGACATCACCGGCAACGAATGCAGAGTTCACGCTGAATGGCACGGAACATACTGCACTGTCGAACGAGTTCACGATTAATAATGAATTCGAAGTCACTCTGAAAGCTCCGACCAATGGCGAGGCACAGATTGGTTTCAAGGCGAACTCGGAAGCAGTTAAGGATAGTGTAGGTCAGTTGACAGAGACCTATAACTCCCTGGTGAGAGCCGGACAGGCTTTCAGAGAGTCTCAGAAGAATCCCAGATTCTACAATGAGATTACAGGAGTTGGAAGGTCCATGGCAGGAGATCTGTCCTCTGTTGGTATTACGGCAGATGAGGATGGCTTCCTTTCGGTTGATGAGAGCAAGCTTGAAGAAAAACTGCAGGGAGATGAAGCAAAAGACACTTTCAATACGCTTAACAAATTCCGTAATGCGGTATCCAGGGAAGCGGATCGTGTCTCTGTGAACCCTATGAATTACGTGAATAAGCTGATCGTTGAATACAAGAATCCGGGACGTACCTTTAGTGCTCCCTATGCAACAAGTGTTTATGCGGGGATGATGGTTGATCGTTCCCTGTAAAGGCTGTACTCTTTTAAGGACCACCGGGATGGTGGTCCTTTTTGGATGCGTGGTGACGCATCTCTTGATGTGACCTGATCGTAACAATCTGATGAGCGTGTGACTTACATGTGGTTGCAGGAGGATGATATGCCCTTAGTGTCTGTAATTGTTCCTATATATAATGCCGAGAAGACGATTGCAAGATGTCTTGCGAATCTGGTGCATCAATCGCTTACGGATATAGAGATCCTTCTGGTGGACGATGCGTCTGTTGATGGAACATTATCTATATTAGAAGCGTGTGAGAGAGAGTTTCCGGAGAAAGTGCGCCTCTTTCGTCAGATGAAAAATGCAGGACCGGGAGTGGCACGAAATCTTGCCCTAAAGAGTGCAAGAGGATCCTGGATCGGATTCGTCGATGCAGATGATATGGTAGATGTCTCAATGTATGAGAAACTATATAAGGAAGCAGTTCGTACGGACGCTGATATCGTAGATGCTGCCTTCTATCGGGAAGCAAAGGATCTTGCCTTACAGCAGATTACCCCAGACATGGCAGGCAAATTAACTGCTGAGAAAAAGTCCTTGCTGATCGCTTCGGGTGGATATACGGTTAGCAAACTATTTAGAAAAGACCTGCTCTTGTCCATGTCTGATCTGTTTCGCCCTGTATATATGCTGGAAGATATGGATTTTCTAATTGAGGCGGTTGCAAGAGCACGGTTTGTGGCTTCAATTCCGGAGGTGCTCTATATTTATAAAGAAACAAGGGATTCTCTGTCTTCGGATCCGGACCTGATGAAGTTCTATGCCAGCCATCTGGGAGCGATGGCCGGAATCTATGACAGGCTGAAACGGCTTGCGGATTATGAGGATTACAGGATGGCGGCGGAATATGCCATGATTGTCATGTATTCGGAAGCAGTAGAAAGTGTGGCACGGCTGATGCCGGATGAAGAGGTGGCCGTCACCATGATCGAGCAGGCGATTGCTCTGTACCAGGCCACAATCGAGACAGATCTTTCTCGAAATCCCTTCTGTATGAATCCGGATAAGATGGATCACAAGATGATACATAATATAGAAGAGTCCTTGAAAGACCCGAGATTATATTTTAGAAACTTTCATTGACAGGTCTTGCATCGCCGTGCTATATTAGTACGGCGATGGAAATAAGGTCTTTTTTTTATGCCCAAAATTAGGGCATGAGCAAACTAAATTAACTGGAGGTGGAAGTTGTGCGCACGAAGATAACATTAGAGTGTACCGAATGCAAGCATCGGAATTACAATCTTACCAAGGAAAAGCGTCTTCATCCTGATCGTATGGAACTGAAGAAGTATTGCCCTAACTGCAAGAAGCATACCTTACATAAGGAAACAAAATAAGGAGTGCATCATGGCAAAAGAAGGTAAGAAGACCATGGCAGACCGCTTCAATGCTCTCAAGGGAGAGTTTCAGAAGGTGGCTTGGCTTGATCGCAATACGGTTGGCAGACAGACCACTGCCGTCGTAATCGTATCTGTGATCGTGGGAATCCTGATCGCCGTTATTGACATGTTCGTTAAGAATGGCGTTGATTTCCTGGTTAAACTGTAATGGAGGCTCGGTAATATGGCAGAGGCACAGTGGTATGTAGCACATACCTATTCTGGCTACGAAAACAAAGTCAAGACCAACATCGAGAAAGCAATCGAGAACCGTCATCTCGAGGAACAGATCCTTGAGGTTCGTATCCCGATGATCGATGTTATGGAAATGAAGAATGGTGCGAGGAAGCAGGTTTCCCGCAAGATGTTCCCGGGATATGTTTTTGTGCATATGATCATGAATGACGATACCTGGTACGTCGTACGGAATACCCGTGGATGTACAGGATTTGTCGGACCCGGATCCAAGCCTGTACCCCTTACCGACGCAGAGATGCGACGTTTTGGTATCCAGCAGGACGACCAGACCGCAGCACCGATCGAAGTCGACTTCACAACGGGAGACACGGTCACCGTTATCGGAGGAGTATGGAAGGACACCGTGGGTGTAATCCAGAATATGAATCCGTCTAAGCAGACTGTTACGATCAATGTTGAGCTCTTCGACCGTGAGACACCGGTAGAGATCAGCTATGCGGACGTCGAAAAAATGAAATAAAATAAGGAGGAACTTTCCAAATGGCAAAGAAAGTAGAAGGCTATATTAAGCTTCAGATCGCAGCCGGAAAAGCTACACCGGCTCCCCCCGTTGGACCGGCACTCGGCCAGCACGGAGTTAACATCGTTGAATTCACCAAGCAGTTCAACGCTCAGACAGCACAGATGGGTGACACCATCGTTCCTGTCGTAATCACTGTATATCAGGATCGTAGTTTTACGTTCGTCACCAAGACCCCTCCTGCAGCAGTTCTCATCAAGAAGGCTGCAAAGATTCAGAAGGCTTCCGGCGAACCTAACAAGAACAAGGTAGCTAAGATCACCAAGGCACAGGTTCAGGAAATCGCTGAGACCAAGATGCCGGACCTTAATGCAGCATCTATCGAGTCTGCAATGAGCATGATCGCTGGTACCGCAAGATCCATGGGTGTTGAAGTCGTAGACTGATAACCCAAGATACATAGCGTAAGAAATACGTGGGAGGGCGGAGCCTGTTTTCCGGGCTACCATCGCACACCCGACCGAACCACAGGAGGAAAACAATCATGAAACACGGAAAGAAGTATAACGAGGTCGTTAAGTCTTACGACAAGTCTGTACAGTACGATCCCGCTGAAGCAATCGCTATCGCTAAGAAGAATGCAGTTGCTAAGTTCGACGAAACAATCGAAGTTCATATCCGTACCGGATGTGACGGCCGTCACGCTGATCAGCAGATCCGCGGAGCAGTCGTTCTTCCCCACGGAACTGGTAAGACCGTTAAGGTTCTCGTATTCGCAAAGGGACCCAAGGCTGATGAAGCTACCGCTGCCGGCGCTGACTTCGTTGGTGCTGAGGAACTTATTCCGAAGATCCAGAATGACGGTTGGTTTGATTTCGACGTAGTCGTTGCAACTCCCGATATGATGGGTGTTGTTGGACGTCTTGGTCGTGTCCTTGGACCTAAGGGCTTAATGCCTAACCCCAAGGCTGGCACCGTAACCATGGATGTCACCAAGGCTATCGCTGATATCAAGGCTGGTAAGGTTGAGTATCGTCTGGACAAGGCAAACATCATTCATGTTGCGATTGGAAAGGCTTCCTTCACTGAAGAGCAGTTATCCGACAACTTCCAGACCTTAATGAATGCCATCAACAAGGCTCGCCCTTCTTCCCTGAAGGGTACCTACCTCAAGAACGTTACTCTTGCTCCCACCATGGGACCTGGCGTAAAGGTTAACCCTCTGAAGGTTACCTCTGCCGCTGCTACTGAAGAGTAATTTTCGGTTGACATCAGGCAAAATACATAATATAATGTAGAACGCAAATGCCGAAGACAGCAGGTGTCGCAAGACGTAACGCATGCTACCTGCCGAGGGATGAGTGAACATTAATGAAATGTTAACCTCTCTGTCTACGGACGGAGAGGTTTTTCTTATCTCAATTCGCATTTGGTAACCAAAATACGATAAGGAGGTAAAATTCGTGGCAAAAGTTGAATTAAAACAGCCTATCGTTCAGGAGATCTCTGAAAACGTTAAGGACGCACAGTCTGTAGTAGTCGTTGATTACCGTGGACTTACCGTTGACCAGGACACCAAGCTTCGTAAGGAGCTCCGTGAAGCTGGCGTAACGTACAAGGTTTACAAGAATACGATGATGAACTTCGCATTCAAGGGAACCGATTTTGAGAGCCTTGCACCGGTACTTGAAGGACCGAGCGCAATCGCAATCTCTAAGGACGATGCAACAGCACCTGCAAGAATCGTAGCTAAGTTTGCTGAAAATGCACCTGCACTTGAAATCAAGGCTGGTGTTGTAGAAGGTACTTTCTATGATGCAGAGGGCATGAAGGCAATCGCTAAGATTCCTTCCAGAAACGAGCTTCTTTCCAGACTGCTTGGTTCCCTGCAGAGCCCTATGGCAAACTTCGCTCGCGTTATCAATCAGATCGCAGAGAAGACACCCGCTGCAGCTACCGCAGAAGCACCTGCAGAAGCACCCGCAGCAGAAGAAGCACCTGCAGAAGCATAATGCTTATTGCAGTATTGTAAAAAATCTAATTAATGGAGGAAATTTATCATGGCAAAGTTATCCAATGATGAGATCATCGCAGCTATCAAAGAGCTTAGCGTTATGGAACTTAACGACCTCGTTAAGGCATGTGAGGAAGAGTTCGGCGTATCCGCAGCAGCTGGTGTTGTTGTAGCAGCAGGCGCAGGCGCAGGCGCTGGCGCAGCAGCAGAAGAGAAGACTGAGTTCGACGTAGAGCTTACCGAAGTTGGTCCTAACAAGGTTAAGGTTATCAAGGTTGTTCGTGAAGCTACCGGTCTTGGACTTAAGGAAGCTAAGGATCTTGTTGACGGCGCTCCTAAGGTTGTTAAGGAGCAGGCTGACAAGGCTACCGCTGATGACATCAAGGCTAAGCTTGAGGCTGAAGGCGCAAAGGTTACCCTTAAGTAATTGCCGAAAAGCATACATGTCCAAAGACAGCGAACAAACTTGTTTGCAAGTTGCCTTTAAAATGCGAAGCAATTTATATGCTTGGTAACAATACAGAGAGATGGCGTACGCACCCGCCCTTTATCCGGGAGCGAATAACGCTATCTCTCTATTTTTTTATACTTACAAATCAGTTTTTTGATGGAAAAAAACCAAAGTGAAGGCGTCGCAAATGTGGAGCAATAGATAAGAATTGATCGCAACTTACATGGAAGGCTGGAAAAAATCCTTGACGAAAGGACTTGATTCTTGCTATGATGTACGTTGCGTCATTGTCGAGCGCTATACGCTCGATCAATATAGATCAATTGGTGTGCAACAAAAGTTAAGTTTTCGAGAGGTGAAACGTCAATGAATGAGAACAGAATGCGTCCGGTAAAATCGGGCAAAGGCATGCGAATGAGTCTCGCACGCCAGAAGGAAGTTCTTGAAATGCCGAATTTCATCGAAGTGCAGAAGGACTCTTATGAGTGGTTTCTGCGTGAAGGGTTGAAAGAAGCATTTGAGGATATCTCCCCGATTACCGATTACAGCGGACATCTGAGCCTGGAATTCACGGATTTCAAGCTTTGTACCGACGAAACCAAGTACACGATCCCTCAGTGTAAAGAGCGTGATGCTACTTATGCAGCACCTCTGAAGGTTAAGGTGCGTCTCTATAATAAGGAGACAGATGAGATCAATGAGCATGAGATCTTCATGGGCGATCTCCCTCTTATGACTGCTACCGGTACTTTCGTAATCAACGGTGCTGAGCGAGTAATCGTTTCCCAGCTCGTTCGTTCCCCTGGTATCTACTACGATATTACCCAGGATAAGATTGGTAAGGACCTCTACTCCTGCACTGTCATCCCTAACCGTGGTGCATGGCTTGAGTATGAGACGGATTCCAACGATGTCTTCTGGGTTCGTGTTGACCGTACTCGTAAGGTTCCTATTACTGTATTCTTACGTGCACTTGGTCTTGGAACCAATCAGGAGATTATTGACCTCTTCGGCGAGGAAAAGAAGATCCTCGCTTCCTTCGAGAAAGATCCTTCGATTAATGAGAAGGCTCCTCAGGGATCCTATGAAGGCGGTCTTCTGGAACTCTACCGCAAGATTCGCCCTGGCGAACCTCTGTCTGTAGATAGTGCAGAGACTCTGATCAATGGTATGTTCTTCGATCCCAGACGTTATGATCTGGCAAAGGTTGGACGTTATAAGTTCAACAAGAAGCTCGCTCTGAAGAATCGTATCTATAAGAAGAGACTGGCTGAAGATGTTGTTGATATGACAACCGGTGAGATCATCGCTGAGGCTGGTACTTCCGTAAGCAGAGAGCTTGCAGATCGGATTCAGAACGCTGGTATCCCTTATGTCATGATCCAGACAGAAGAGAAGAACGTTAAGGTTCTCTCCAACATGATGGTTGACATTACAAAGTATGTTGACTGCAATCCTGAAGAGCTGGGAATTCACGAAGCAGTTTACTATCCTGAACTTATGCAGCTCATTGAGAAGTATGAGGATAAGGAAGATCTTCTGGATGCAATCCGTCGTGATGTTCATGAACTTGTTCCCAAGCACATCACTATGGAAGATATCTTCGCATCCATCAACTACAATATGCATCTTGAGTCCGGAGTTGGCCATAAGGATGATATCGATCATCTGGGCAACCGTCGTATCCGTGCTGTCGGCGAACTGCTTCAGAACCAGTACCGTATCGGTCTGTCCCGTATGGAGCGTGTTGTTCGTGAGCGTATGACCACTCAGGATATTGAAGGAATCTCTCCTCAGAGCCTGATCAACATCAAGCCGGTAACTGCAGCAGTTAAGGAATTCTTCGGATCTTCCCAGCTGTCTCAGTTCATGGATCAGAACAACCCTCTGGGCGAGCTGACTCATAAGAGACGTCTGTCTGCACTTGGACCTGGTGGTCTGTCCCGTGATCGTGCCGGATTCGAGGTTCGAGATGTCCACTACACCCATTATGGACGTATGTGCCCTATTGAGACTCCTGAAGGACCCAACATCGGTCTGATCAACTCTCTGGCATCCTATGCTCGTATTAACGAGTATGGATTCGTTGAGGCACCTTATCGTATTATCGATCGTTCTGATCCTGCTAATCCTCGTGTAACTTCTGAAGTAGTTTATATGACTGCAGACGAAGAGGATAACTACCATGTAGCACAGGCATCCGCTCCGATTGATGAGAACGGATACTTCACAACAGATACAGTTTCCGGTCGATTCAGAGAAGAGACCCAGGCATACGACAAGACCATGTTCGAGTACATGGATGTCTCCCCTAGAATGGTATTCTCTGTTGCAACTGCACTGATCCCTTTCCTGCAGAACGATGACCCGACTCGTGCACTGATGGGATCTAACATGCAGCGCCAGGCCGTTCCTCTTCTTACCACAGAACCTCCTGTAGTAGGAACCGGTATGGAGCCTAAGACAGCTGTTGACTCTGGTGTCTGCGTCCTTGCAAAGCGTCCTGGTACTGTACTTCGTTCTGAGTCTAACCGCATCATCATTAAGTCAGATGATGGTAAGACAGATGAATATAACCTGACCAAGTTCGAGAGATCGAACCAGTCTAACTGCTACAATCAGCGTCCTATCGTCTACAAGGGCGATCATGTTGAAAAGGGCGAAGTTATTGCAGATGGTCCTTCTACTTCCATGGGTGAACTTGCACTTGGTAAGAACCCTCTGATCGGATTCATGGAATGGGAAGGTTATAACTACGAGGATGCTGTCCTGATCTCTGAGCGTCTGGTAGAGGATGATGTCTATACCTCTATTCATATTGAAGAGTTCGAGATAGAAGCTCGTGATACCAAGCTTGGACCTGAAGAGATCACCCGTGACGTCGCTGGTGTTGGTGATGACGCTCTGAAGGATCTGGATGAGAATGGTATTATCCGTATCGGTGCTGAAGTTCGTGCCGGTGATATCCTTGTTGGTAAGGTTACTCCTAAGGGAGAGACCGAGCTTACTGCTGAGGAGAGACTGCTTCGTGCGATCTTCGGCGAAAAGGCAAGAGAAGTCCGTGATACCTCCCTTAAGGTACCTCATGGTGAATATGGTATCGTTGTAGATGCTAAGGTCTTCACAAGAGAGAATGGCGATGAGCTGTCTCCTGGTGTTAACAAGGCAGTTCGTATCTACATCGCTCAGAAGCGTAAGATCTCCGTCGGTGATAAGATGGCAGGTCGTCATGGTAACAAGGGTGTCGTTTCCAGAGTACTTCCCGTAGAAGACATGCCATTCCTTCCGAATGGTCGTCCTCTGGACATCGTTCTGAATCCTCTGGGCGTACCTTCACGTATGAATATCGGACAGGTCCTCGAGATTCATCTGTCCCTTGCAGCCAAGGTACTTGGTTTCAATATTGAGACTCCTGTATTCGATGGTGCAAACGAGGAAGATATCCATAACCTTCTTATTATGGCTAACGATTACGTCAATACCGATTGGGATGAGTTCAAGAAGAAGTATAAGGACTCGGTCAGACCTGAGGTTATGGATTATCTGCATGATAATTATGACCACAGAAAGCTCTGGGAAGGTGTTCCTATTCGTCCTGATGGTAAGGTTCAGCTTCGTGACGGACGTACCGGTGAGAACTTCGATTCTCCTGTTACCATTGGTCACATGCATTACCTCAAGCTCCACCATCTGGTAGACGATAAGATCCATGCACGTTCCACTGGTCCGTACTCCCTGGTTACCCAGCAGCCTCTGGGTGGTAAGGCACAGTTCGGTGGACAGCGTTTCGGAGAAATGGAAGTTTGGGCGCTCGAAGCATACGGCGCTGCATATACTCTTCAGGAAATCCTGACCGTTAAGTCCGATGACGTTGTTGGTCGTGTTAAGACTTATGAAGCAATCATTAAGGGTGAGAACATTCCTCAGCCTGGTATCCCTGAATCCTTCAAGGTTCTCCTTAAGGAACTGCAGGCACTGGCTCTTGATATGACCCTTCTTGATGAGGATGGCAATGAAGTGAAGCTGAAGGAGACTTCGGAATACGGTAATACCGATATTAATTCCATTATCTCCGGCAGTGACAGAAACGAAAAGAATTACGCATTCGATAGCAAAGAGTCTTTCGAAAAGGCAGGATTCACTCAGCAGGAATTCAATTCTGATACGAATGAACTTGTCGATGTCGAAGATGAAGATGTAGAGCCGGATGATTCCGACTTTGCTGATGCTGCCGATGATTTCGATGACGAAGATTAACGGAAGGAGTTTCACTGATGCCAGAGAATATGAATGAAGTGAAGGAAGCAGTGTCTTTCGATTCCATCCGGATCGGTCTTGCTTCTCCTGAGAAGATCAGGGAATGGTCCCATGGCGAAGTTAAGAAGCCTGAGACGATTAACTATCGTACTCTTAAGCCTGAAAAAGATGGTCTGTTCTGCGAGAAGATCTTTGGACCGACCAAGGACTGGGAGTGCCATTGCGGAAAATATAAGAAGATTCGCTATAAGGGTGTTGTCTGCGATCGATGCGGTGTAGAGGTCACCAAGGCCTCCGTCCGTCGTGAGCGTATGGGCCACATCGAGCTTGCAGCTCCTGTTTCCCATATCTGGTACTTCAAGGGTATCCCTTCCCGTATGGGACTGATCCTTGATATCTCCCCCAGAATTCTGGAGCGCGTTCTCTATTTCGCAAGCTATATCGTACTTGACCCGGGCGATACTCCGCTTACCTACAAGCAGATTCTGTCCGAGCAGGAATACAGCGATGCAAAAGATCAGTATGGCGATCGTTTCCGTGCGGGAATGGGCGCTGAATCTGTACAGGAACTTCTTAGAGCGATTGATCTCGAGAAGGAGGCAGCTGATCTTACCGAGGAACTGAAGAACGCAAACGGACAGAAGCGTGCCCGTATTGTTAAGAGACTTGATGTTATCGAAGCATTCCGTGCTTCCGGCAACAAGCCTGAGTGGATGATTATGACCGTAATTCCGGTTATTCCTCCTGATCTTCGTCCTATGGTTCAGCTCGATGGTGGCCGTTTCGCTACTTCTGATCTGAATGATCTGTACAGAAGAATTATTAACCGTAATAACCGTCTGAGAAGACTTCTTGAGCTTAAGGCCCCGGACATCATCGTTCGTAACGAGAAGCGTATGCTTCAGGAAGCTGTTGATGCTCTGATCGATAACGGTCGTCGTGGACGTCCCGTTACCGGACCTGGTAACAGACCTCTTAAGTCTCTCTCTGACATGCTGAAGGGTAAGTCCGGACGTTTCAGACAGAACCTGCTCGGAAAGCGTGTTGACTATTCCGGACGTTCCGTTATCGTCGTAGGACCCGATCTGAAGATCTTCCAGTGCGGTCTTCCTAAGGAGATGGCCATCGAGCTCTTCAAGCCCTTCGTTATGAAGGAACTTGTTCAGCGCGGTAAGGCTCATAACATCAAGTCTGCAAAGAAGATGGTAGAGCGTGCTAAGGATGATGAAGTATGGAATATCCTTGAAAACGTCATCAAGGAGCATCCTGTTATGCTGAACCGTGCTCCGACACTTCACCGTCTGGGTATCCAGGCATTCGAACCCATCCTTGTAGAAGGTAAGGCAATCCGTCTTCATCCTCTTGCATGTATGGCATTCAATGCCGACTTCGATGGTGACCAGATGGCAGCCCATCTTCCTCTTACCCAGGAAGCTCAGGCAGAGTGCCGCTTCATGCTGCTCTCTCCGAACAACCTGCTTAAGCCTTCCGATGGTGGTGTAGTTGCCGTACCCGCACAGGATATGGTCCTCGGTGTTTACTATCTGACACAGCAGCGTGATGGCGAGCCTGGTGAAGGCATGTGTTTCAAGGACAATAATGAAGCAATCATGGCATACCAGAACCATTACATCACCCTTCAGTCTAAGATTAAGGTACGTCGTTCCAAGACTCTTGCTGATGGTAGTGTGAAGTCTGCAATGATCGAGACTAATCTTGGACGTATTATCTTCAATGAAGTTATTCCTCAGGATCTTGGATATGTTGATCGTTCCATTCCTGAAAACGAGCTTAAGTTCGAGATTGACTTCCTCGTTCGTAAGAAGGAGCTTAAGGGTATCCTTGAGCATGTAATCAATATCCACGGCGCAACCAAGACTGCTGAAGTTCTGGATGCTGTTAAGGCTATGGGTTACAAGTACTCCACAATCTCTGCAATGACCGTATCTGTCGCAGATATGACCATCCCTGCATCCAAGCAGGAACTCCTTGACGAGGCAGAAGATACGATTGCTAAGATCACTCGTAAGTATAAGAGAGGTCTCCTTACCGAAGAAGGGCGTTATAACGAAGTTATCGACACTTGGAAGAAGACAGATGCACAGCTTACCAAGGATCTGCTGTCCGGTCTTGATAAGTACAACAACATCTTCATGATGGCTGACTCTGGAGCCCGTGGTTCCGATAAGCAGATCAAACAGCTTGCTGGTATGCGTGGTCTGATGGCTGATACAACCGGTAAGACCATCGAACTGCCTATTAAGTCAAACTTCCGTGAAGGTCTTGACGTACTCGAGTACTTCATGTCTGCACATGGTGCTCGTAAGGGTCTGTCCGATACCGCTCTTCGTACCGCTGACTCCGGTTACCTGACCAGACGTCTTGTAGACGTATCTCAGGAACTGATCGTTCGTGATCAGGACTGTGTCAATGCCAAGGAAATCGATGAGATTCCTGGTATGTGGGTAGAAGCATTCCTTGATGGTGATGATATGATCGAAACTCTCGAAGAGAGAATTACCGGTCGTTTCTCCTGCTATACAATCAAGAATGCAGCTGGTGACGTTATCGTTAAACGTAACCACATGATCACCCGTTCTCGCGCAAAGCGCGTTGTAACTGAGGGTGTTGATGAGAATGGTAAGCCGATCGAGAGGGTAAAGATTCGTACAATTCTTACCTGCCGCAGCCTGGATGGCGTCTGTGCAAGATGTTATGGTATGAACCTGGCAACAGGTCAGCCTGTGCAGGTTGGTGAAGCTGTTGGTATTATTGCAGCACAGTCCATCGGTGAGCCTGGTACACAGCTTACAATGAGAACCTTCCATACCGGTGGTGTCGCTGGTTCCGATATTACACAGGGTCTTCCCCGTGTCGAGGAATTGTTCGAAGCACGTAGACCTAAGGGACTTGCAATCATCTCCGAGATCGATGGTAATGTAACAATTACTGACGTTAAGAAGGCGAAGGAAGCTCTCATTACGAACAAGGAAACCGGTGAAAGCAAGAAGTATCTGATTCCTTTCGGATCTCATATTAAGGTTGCTGACGGTCAGGATGTCCTTGCCGGAGATCCTCTTACCGAAGGTTCTGTTAACCCTCATGACCTCCTGAAGATTAAGGGTGTTCGTGCAGTTCAGGATTACCTGCTGCGTGAAGTACTTCGTGTATATCGTCTTCAGGGTGTTGATATCAACGATAAGCATATCGAAGTTATCATCCACCAGATGCTGAAGCGTGTTCGTGTTGAGACGCAGGGCGATTCTAATCTGCTTCCCGGCTCTCTGATCGGATGGCTTGAGCTTGATAAAATCAATGAAAAGCTTCGTGCTGAAGGTAAGGAAGAGGCAACGGCAGAGCAGGAACTTCTCGGTATCACCAAGGCTTCCCTTGCAACCGAGTCCTTCATGTCAGCTGCATCCTTCCAGGAGACCACCAAGGTTCTTACAGATGCTGCAATCAAGGGTAAGACCGATCACCTTCTTGGACTCAAGGAGAATGTTATCATCGGTCAGCTGATCCCTGCAGGTACAGGTATGAAGATCTACAGAAAGATCGGCCTCTCTACCGATTACGCAGAAGAGATGCGTAAGAAGCTGCTTGCTGCTGAAGAAGAAGCTGCTAAGCGTGCTGCTCGTGAGGGCAGAACCGATGGCGCTGCTCCTGCTGAAGAAGTAGCCGCTCAGGATAAGAACGAAGACAACGAAGAAGAGTAATTCGAATCTGTTTCTTCTTAGAAATGAAGAGCAGTGCTTTCCTTTGTGGGAGCACTGCTCTTTTTCATGCTTGACATTAAGAAAATGCGCTTATATAATAATCTAGCGTGTCACAAAGTGCGCTTATTTTGCGTGCAAAGAAATGGCATAGAAATCCATAGGAGGTGAAAGTAATGCCAACATTTAACCAGTTAGTAAGAAAGGGAAGACAGACATCCGTAAAGAAGTCTAAGTCTCCGGCACTTCAGAGCGGTTTCAACTCTCTGAACAAGCGTCCCATCGAGACCAATTCTCCGCAGAAGCGTGGTGTTTGTACCGCAGTTAAGACTGCAACCCCTAAAAAGCCTAACTCAGCTCTTCGTAAGATTGCCAGAGTTCGTCTTTCCAACGGTATCGAAGTTACTTCGTATATCCCTGGCGAAGGACACAATCTTCAGGAGCACAGCGTCGTTCTGATTCGTGGCGGACGTGTTAAGGATCTTCCCGGTACACGTTACCATATCATCAGAGGAACTCTGGATACCGCTGGTGTCGCAGACCGTAAGCAGGCTCGTTCCAAGTACGGCGTTAAGAGACCTAAGGCCTCTAAGTAATTATTAACGCGTAATCGCAAAGTTATTTGGTTAGTGTTGAATATTATTTTCACTTCTGGAAGATACATTCCGCACGAACACATAACATGTGAGTACCAATGAATTAATCAAGTGATTAAGGAGGGAAGTAACGTGCCACGTAAAGGACATACCCAGCACAGAGACGTTCTGGCAGATCCCGTATACAACAGTAAGGTTGTAACCAAGCTTGTCAACAGCATCATGCAGGATGGTAAGAAGGGTGTTGCTCAGAAGATCGTCTATGGAGCTTTCGCTAAGGTCGAAGAAAAGGCCGGAAAGCCCGCACTCGAAGTATTCGAGGAAGCAATGAACAATGTAATGCCGGTTCTCGAAGTTAAGGCTAGAAGAATCGGTGGAGCTACCTATCAGGTTCCTATCGAAGTCCGCCCGGATCGTCGTCAGGCACTTGGTCTTAGATGGCTTACGCAGTTCTCCCGCACTCGTTCCGAGAAGACCATGGCAGATCGCCTGGCAAACGAGATTTTAGATGCAGCTAACAACACTGGTGCATCTGTAAAGCGTAAGGAAGAAATGCACAGAATGGCAGATGCAAACAAGGCATTTGCTCACTACAGATTCTAATTTTAGGAGGAATATATCTTGGCTGAAAGAGAATATCCCCTTGAGCGTACCAGAAACATCGGTATTATGGCCCACATCGATGCAGGTAAGACCACTCTTACAGAGCGTATCCTGTACTACACCGGTGTAAACTATAAGATCGGTGAGACTTACGAAGGAACCGCTACCATGGACTGGATGGAGCAGGAGCAGGAGCGTGGTATTACCATCACTTCCGCAGCTACCACCTGTCACTGGACCGAGCAGTTCCAGGCTAAACCCAAAAAGGGCGCTAAGGAACACAGAATCAATATCATCGATACCCCGGGCCACGTTGACTTCACCGTAGAAGTTGAGCGTTCTCTCCGTGTACTCGACGGCGCTGTCGGCGTCTTCGATGCAAAGGGTGGTGTTGAGCCTCAGTCTGAGAACGTATGGCGTCAGGCTGATACCTATAACGTACCCCGTATGGCATTCGTCAATAAGATGGATATCCTGGGTGCAAATTTCGAGAATACCGTATCTGAAATCGTAAGCAAGCTCGGTAAGAACCCTGTATGCTGCGAATATCCTATCGGTAAGGAAGATCATTTCGAAGGTGTCATCGACCTCTTCGAGATGAAGGAATATCTCTACAATGATAAGACTGGTCAGGACATCACCATCTGCGATATCCGTGATGAACTCAAGGATGAGGCTGAACTTGCTCACTCTGAAATGGTAGAGAAGATCTGCGAACTTGATGATGATCTTCTTGAAAAGTACCTTGAAGGTGAAGAGCCTTCTATTGACGAGCTTAAGGCTGGTCTTCGCAAGGGTACTATCGCAAACCAGGCAGTTCCTGTATTCTGCGGATCTGCACATCAGAACAAGGGTATCCAGAAGCTTCTTGATGCAATCGTAGAATACATGCCTGCTCCTACTGATATCGAAGATATCAAGGGTGTTGACTTGGAAGGTAACGAAATCACCCGTGTTTCCGGTGATGATCAGCCTTTCTCCGCACTTGCATTCAAGATCATGACCGATCCTTTCGTAGGACGTCTCGCATTCATCCGTGTTTACTCCGGTGTCTGCAAGTCCGGTTCTTACGTACTTAATTCAACCAAGGATAAGAAGGAAAGAGTTGGACGTCTGCTCCAGATGCACGCTAACAAGCGTCAGGAAATTGACGAAGTATTCTCCGGTGATATCGCAGCAGTTGTTGGTTTCAAGATGACCGCTACCGGTGATACCATCTGTGATGAACAGCATCCTGTAATCCTTGAGTCCATGGAATTCCCTGAGCCCGTTATTCAGCTCGCTATCGAGCCGAAGACCAAGGCTGACCAGCAGAAGATGGGCGAAGCTCTTGCAAAGCTTGCAGAAGAAGATCCTACCTTCCGCGCACATACCGATACCGAGACTGGTCAGACCATCATCGCTGGTATGGGTGAGCTTCACCTTGAAATCATCGTTGACCGTCTGAAGAGAGAGTTCAATGTAGAGGCTAACGTAGGTGCACCTCAGGTTGCTTACAAGGAAACCTTTACAAAGGCTGTCGATCAGGAATACAAGTATGCAAAGCAGTCCGGCGGACGTGGACAGTATGGTCACTGTAAGGTACGTTTCACCCCTATGGATGCAAACGCTGAAGAGACCTACAAGTTCATCAACTCCGTTACCGGTGGTGCTATTCCTAAGGAATACATTCCTGCAGTTGACGAAGGTATCCAGGAAGCAGCTCTCTCCGGTATCCTCGCAGGTTATCCTGTAGTTGGTATCCAGGCAGACTGCTACGATGGTTCCTACCATGAAGTCGACTCTTCTGAAATGGCATTCCACATTGCTGGTTCCATGTGCTTCAAGGAAGCTATGGCAAAGGCAGATCCTGTACTTCTTGAGCCTATCATGAAGGTAGAAGTTACCATGCCTGAAGAATACATGGGCGATGTAATCGGTGATCTGAACGCCCGTCGTGGTATGGTTCAGGGTATGGACGATGTCGGAAACGGCAAGATCGTTAAGGCTCTGGTACCTCTGTCCGAGATGTTCGGATACTCCACCACTCTTCGTTCTGCTACTCAGGGACGTGGTAACTACTCCATGTTCTTCGAGAAATATGAACCAGCTCCGAAGAATGTACAGCAGAAGGTTATCGACGACCTGAAGAAATAATTGTGAAGTCTTCGAAAACTGTTGAAAACAGTTGAAAACTCGCATATAATCAATCCTATCTGAGGGTTTTGCCCTCAGGTAGGTAAATAAGTATATCAATTACCGAAAAGGTAAAAGTTTTAAGGAGGAAGTTTCAAATGGCAAAGGCTAAATTTGAGAGAACCAAACCCCATGTAAACATTGGTACCATCGGTCACGTTGACCATGGTAAGACCACCACTACCGCTGCAATTACCAAGATTCTGTCTGAGCGTGTTGCTGGTAATGCAAAGGTTGACTTCGAGAACATCGATAAGGCACCGGAAGAGCGTGAGCGTGGTATTACCATTAACTCCGCACACGTTGAGTATCAGACCGAGAAGCGTCATTATGCACACGTTGACTGCCCGGGTCATGCTGACTATGTAAAGAACATGATCACCGGTGCAGCTCAGATGGATGGTTCCATCCTCGTTGTTGCTGCTACTGATGGTGTTATGGCTCAGACCAAGGAGCACATCCTTCTGTCCCGTCAGGTAGGTGTTCCTTACATCGTAGTATTCCTTAACAAGTGCGATATGATCGATGATCCTGAACTTCTTGAGCTCGTTGAGATGGAAGTTACCGAGCAGCTCGAAGAGTACGGATTCGAAGGATGCCCTATCGTAAGAGGTTCTGCTCTTCAGGCACTTGAGAACGAGTCTGGTAAGGCTGTACTTGCTAACGGTGATCCCCTTGATCCTTCTAACCCCGACAAGAACTGGGGAGATTGCATCATGGAACTCATGAACACTATTGATGAGTATGTTCCTGAACCCCAGCGTGATACCGACAAGCCTTTCCTTATGCCTGTCGAGGACGTATTCACCATCTCCGGTCGTGGTACTGTTGCTACCGGACGTGTTGAGCGTGGTACTCTTCACCTCAATGACCCCGTTGAAATCCTTGGTATCCGTGAGGACAAGGAGGAGTCTGTTGCTACCGGTATCGAAATGTTCCGTAAGCAGATGGACGAAGCAATGGCTGGTGATAACATCGGTGTTCTTCTCCGTGGTATCGACCGTGACAAGATCGAGCGTGGACAGGTTGTCGCTAAGCCCGGCACTGTTACCTGCCACAAGAAGTTTACCGCTCAGGTTTACGTTCTGACCAAGGATGAAGGTGGACGTCATACTCCTTTCTTCAACAACTATCGTCCTCAGTTCTACTTCAGAACTACCGACGTTACCGGTCTTATCTCCCTTCCTGAAGGAACTGAGATGTGCATGCCTGGTGATAACATCGAGATGACCGTTGAGCTTATCCATCCCGTAGCTATGGAGCAGGGTCTTACTTTCGCTATCCGTGAAGGTGGACGTACCGTAGGATCCGGACGTGTATCCAGCGTTATCGAGTAAACTCAAAAGAGAATAACTCAAGATCAATAAGGAGAGAGTCGCTGCAAGCTTGCTTGCATGCGGCTCTCTTTTTATTGATCAAGGAGTTGTTCTCAGCCTATCCCACCCTATGATATAATTGTGAAGGTACTTGCCCAGACCTACCAGGACTGGGAACTGATTGTAGTGAACGATGCTTCCACCGATGAGACAGAGGAGCTTCTTCGCAGATATGAAGCGAAGGATCATCGGATCCGTCACATCACTTTTGAGAAGAATCGTGGTGTAGTAGCTGCAAGAAATGCCGGGATCCAGGATTCTGTCTTTGAATGGATTGCTTTCCAGGATAGTGATGATGTCTGGTTGCCAGAGAAACTTGAACTTCAAATCCGCTCTATTGAGGAGAAAGATAAGGAGAATCCCAATGAGTCTGTGGATGCCATCTATAGTGATTTCGAATATTATCTGAACGACGAATTCCTAGGGATTAGTCCGGATCAGAATGTTAATGAAGAGGTGAAGAACGGCAAAATCCAGTTACCACTTCTTGTTCGGAATCTTGTCGCCTGCCCTACCCTTGTGGTCCGAAGAGAACTATTAGATCAGGTTGGATATTTTGATCCGTCCTATCGATGTTTGGAAGATTGGGAACTCGCACTCCGACTTACGGCTGCAGGAAACTTCCTGCATGTGCCTAAGGCATTAGTGCAGGCATATTCGACCGATTCCGGTGTATCATCCAATCTCGAATATTATTTTGATGCCAGATGTAAACTTCTGGCAAAATATCGTAATATCTGTGACCGAGCAGGAATCCTCGAGGATGTGGCTAGAGACATTATGAACCGGGCCATGGATACCGGCATGATGGAGAAGATAGCTGATGATCTTGGTGCCATTCTCGAGCAACCTGAGATCAAAGTGACCATTATCATGCCTGTGCATAACTCCATGAGATATCTGGGAGAAGCACTCAGTTCTATTGATTTGCAGACTATGGATAAGAAGAATATCCAGGTGATTGCTGTAGATGATGCCTCCACAGATGCGAGCAGAGAGTTCTTACAGAGTTTTGCATCACAGTTCGAGGGTGAGATCAAGCTTATTTTCCGGGAAGAGAACGGACGCCAGGGCGCAGCAAGAAATGATGCCTTATCTTATGTGCGTGGAAAGTACATGATCTTCCTGGACTCAGATGATGTCCTGACCAAGGGTACATGTGAGGTCCTCTATCAGCTGGCAGAGCAGAATCATCTGGATCTCATTCAGTGTGCGCATGTGAATTTCATCGATGCAGAACATACAGAGAAGGTGGAAGCCGGAGAATTAATGGGACTGTTAGATCTGTCCGACCCGGAACTCAAGAAGGAATTTCTGGCGCGCCAGATTGTAAATACCGGGCATTGGAATAAGTTCTACCGTAGCCGCCTAGTTGCTGAGACAGGCTCTACGTTTGCCGAAGGCGTCATGTATGAGGAACCTAAGTTTGTCTATCCGATTCTCCTGGAAGTTAAGAGAGTGGCAGTCGTAGATTTTGTCACGCATTATGTGAGGATCCATGCGGATTCGACCATGCAGTCGAATTGGGGAGAAGAGAATCTGCTCATGCAGCATCCCATGGTACAACGAGATCTCTATCACTGGCTTATGGAGAGAAGAGAGCACTATGCCCCATTCTGGGATGAGATCGAGTATTACTATTTCCTCACCTATTATGTCGAGACGATTCTCTTTAGTGTACGAGAAGGGAAAGAGATTCGCCCTGATTCCTATAAGGGCCTTGTGCAGACAATGCAGACAGAACTACCGAACCTAAAGCAGAATCCCTATATCAAGAGCAATGAAGTCCTCAAAAAACTGGTAAGTGAGATGACAGAAGAAAATGCGAAGGACCAGGAAACGCTGGAAGCTTATATGAAATCGCTTGCGGAGAAGTTCTAGATTAGAAAAGCAAAGATAGACATCGGGTGGACTTCCTGGGCAGAAGAGATGCGAAGAAGTGCCGCGATCCTGCGCTTTCTTTTACGGAGCAGGGGGATATATTTTACGATGCTATCATGGATCTCTTATAGTAGGAGGGCACGTGAACATACTATTTGCAACCAACAGAAAATTCATAGAGCCGGCTGCAACCATGCTCTATTCCCTCTTCGAATCACACCCTGGGATCGATATGGACATCTATCTGGCATATTCGAACTTGAGCGAAGAAGATCTCGAGAGGTTTGCATCCTATATCGCAGCCTTCCCGGGGAAGGTCTTCCATCCCATCTATGTCGGAGAGGAATTTCAGGATAAGGTAGAAGCCCACAACCATATCTCTATCGAGTCATATTACAGGGTTCTGGCTCTGCCTCTTTTACCAGAGAGCCTGGACCGCATCCTATACTTAGACAGTGACCTTGTAGTACGGGGTGATCTAAGTGACCTCTACCATATGGACCTGGGAGAAGCCCCGTTTTCGGCCGCAGAAGACATTATCGGTATTCTGAATGATTTTCATCAGGCGAATATGTATCGCCTCTCTATACCGGCAAATCGGTCCTATTTCAACACCGGTGTTATGGTATTCAATCTCCCGGTCACAAGAGAGATGCATATGACGGAATATATCATCGACCGGGTATATGAGAATTATGAGCGTTATGAGTATAACGAGCAGGATGCCCTGAATGAAGTCTATTACAACAAGGTGAGGTATATCGACTGGGATATCTATAACTTCCCTCCCGGACTCTATTATCTGGATATGAAGGAGCTTGAGGTCGGAAAGGTTCGCTTCCTGTCCTACAAGGAGATCAAGGAACTCCAGGCGAGCGGAGAACTGGAAGGTCATGCAAGAGATATGACGAGTCAGCTCTATGCACAGAACAAGATCCTGCATTATATGGGAAAATCCAAGCCCTGGGACAGTCTGGCAGAGGAATCAGACCTCTTTAGAGCATTTACACCCATTTACCGGGAGATGAATGAGAAAGCTATGAAGATATGGACAAGATAAATATTGCAAGTGCCCTGAATGAGGAATATGTGCCCTACACCTACACCATGCTCTATTCCCTCCTCGAGAATCATAAGGAGGAGACCAGAGTAAGGGTTTTCCTCTTATGCAATGATCTAAGAGAAGATAGTAAGAAGAAGCTGGAAGATCTGGCGAAAAACTATGATAGCGAGATTGTATTCCTGACTCCGGATTCCTCCGCTTTCGATAGCAAGATGCTCGAGCAGGGGGAGTGGAGTATAGAGACTCTCTATCGCCTGCAGCTCTTCGATCTCCTTCCTGGAAATGTGGACCGAATTCTCTACCTGGATGGAGATATGATCATTAACCGTGACATCAGTCAGCTGTATGGCATGGACTTTGCATCCAGCCATCTGATTGTGACGCATGACATGACCATGACCCCGGAATCGGGACCGGTCTATGGTCATCTCCATTCAGAACATTTTAATCAGATGATCCGGGAGAACCGTTATTTTAATGCAGGAATGATCCTGATGGATGCCCGTTATCTTAAGGAACATTACAATCTGGAGTCTTACCTTCGTCGCGCAGAAGAACTCGATTTTGACATCTTCGCTCCGGATCAGGATCTCTTAAATGATCTTCATCAGGATGAGTGTAAGTATATTGATGCCTTGGAATACGACCTTTTTGCCTGCAATGCAGCGGGGAATGGAATCTCCTATGAGAAGATGAAGAAGGATACGGTGATTGTCCACTATGTAGGAGACAAGCCTTGGAATGCAGGAGACCATCTGCCTTACCGGGAGGAGATGCTCTGGTGGGATTATGCAAGCAGGACGATCTATGCGGAAGAGTTCCTGAATCAGTATCTGAAGGACATGATCAGTCGAAGTGAACTCTATGAAGCCATTCAAAGTGTCATAGATGAGAATGCGAAGATCAAAAGAATGATTGAGGATACCCTGGAACTGACCCGGAAGACCCTATCCATGAATTCTGAGAAGAAATCCGAGGACAAGGGATCCGAGGAAAAGGAATCTGCTGGAAAAATATCTTCGTCCAAGGACGGCGGCAGCAGTCAGAGAGAAGATATAGTACCTGGCTTCCTGCCCAAGGGGGGCATTGAAGAATATCTGGCCCAGGAAAGTCATGATGATCTGGACCGGGATGCTGTTCTGGAACTGATTAGGGAATATCTCCTGGAAGATATGATGCATGATTATATCGAGAGACTGAGGGAAGAAAATGCAGATCTCAAGCTGGCATGGCAGACGGTGCAGAAGCAGTTCGCAGCAATTGGTGAAGGAATGGGAGTGACAGAATGAGGATTCTCTTCGCAAGAGTATTCGAATCATATTATGACAAGTCTGTCCCTGCAGCTTTCAGAAAGCTGGGACATGAAGTAGAGGAAATCACTTACTTTACGCCTCAGGATCCTTACCAGGATGAGAAACTGGAAGAGATGCTGGAGAAGAATCTGAGGGACAAGGCATATGATACAGTATTTACAGTGAATTTCTGGCCTCTGATCGGAAAGGTATGTGCCGCACAGGGCCTGCCTTATATCGCCTGGTCCTACGACTGCCCCCAGAATCTGCCAGACAATCGTGGAATGAAACTGGAGTCAAATCATATCTTCCTCTTCGATCGATCTGAAGTAGAACGCTATCGTAAGGAAGGCGCGAGCAGAGTCTTCCATATGCCACTGGCAACGGATGTGGATGGATTTGAGCAAAGGCTCTCTAATACCTACTCTGGAAAGAGGAAGTTAACATCGGACATCTCGCTCTTAGGCTCTCTCTATACGACGGCTTCCATGCCGGCGATTCTGCAGAATGCAGATGACTACACCCAGGGCTATCTGAGAGGAATTCTGCGTGCCCAGCAGTCCATCTATGGCTACTGGATGATTCCTGACCTGCTGACAGAAGAGAAGACGGAAGAGATCCGTAAGGCACTTCCGGACAGTGATCTCACTCGTGAGAAGACTGCGGTGATGCAGAAGAAACTTGCCTTTGCAGCAGCAGAATATCTGACTTATCAGGACCGATTACTATTAATGAGGATCGCAGCCGGGAAATCTGCCAATGTTGCACTCTATACCTGGAAAATTACGGAGGATGAGAAGAAGCTGCTTCCGGGAATTGATCTAAGACCGGCAGCGGATTATCATACGGAGATGCCCTATGTTTTCCAAGGCTCGAAGATCAATCTCTGCCCGACGCTTCGCTGCATCGGCAGCGGCATTCCCTTAAGAGCACTGGATATTATGGCCTGCGGTGGACTTCTAATGACACCTGTACAGCCGGAACTATTAGAATACTTTGTACCGAACCAGGATGCCATCATCTATTCATCGATGGAAGAAGCAGCAGATCTCA
The DNA here is from genome assembly GCA_900316625.1 of uncultured Lachnospiraceae bacterium. Lineage (GTDB taxonomy): Bacteria > Bacillota > Clostridia > Lachnospirales > Lachnospiraceae > Lachnocurva. Next base: position 30,516 of record ONDO01000017.1, read on the forward strand.
TGAGCTTCTATCTGCAGCATGAAGATGCCATGGAACTGCTTCGGAAGAATGGACGGGAGAAGATCAGAGCAGCCTTTCGTATGGAAGACCGCCTGCAGATGATACTGGATCAGGTATTCTGCAAAGCATGAAGCATTTTGGGCTTCGCAGAGTGTATCGTGCTCTTGAGGGGAAGACGAGATTTAGGTGAAGACAGAATGACAAAGGACAAGATTAAAATCTATATTATGGCGCATAAGAAGTTCACCCCGCCGGAGGAGAAGGGGTATATCCCCCTGCAGGTCGGCGCTGCCCTTCATGAGGACCTGGGATATCTGAGGGATGATGTCGGCGAGAACATCTCGGATCGAAATCAAAATTACAGTGAGCTGACCGGACTCTACTGGATCTGGAAGAACGAAAAGGAAGCCGATATCACAGGATTAGTCCACTATCGCCGCTATTTCCTGAATGCGCGTGGAGAGATCTTAAGCGAAGAGGAAATCTCGGAGACCCTCGGCAAATGTAAAGCAATCGTAAGCCCCCTGGCAGAATTCGAAGAAGGCGTTACCGTAAGGTCTTTCTATGCTTCTAAGCACCATGAGAAGGATCTGGATATTCTGTCCGGCGTCATCCATGAACTCTGTCCGGAATATGACAAGGCTTTCGAGGAAGTGATGAATGGCAGAGTACAGAACTATGCCAATATGATGATCTGCAGGAGAGAGCTCTTAGATGCCTATGCGTCCTGGCTCTTTAAGGTTCTATTTGAAGTAGAGAAGAGATGCCATATCTCGGACTATGATTCCTATAACCAGAGAATCTTCGGATTTATGAGTGAGCGACTGCTTACGGTATATCTGAGGAAGAATGAAATCGAAACCACGAGCTTCATAGCGGATATCCGGGAAGAGAAGGCGGACATAACAGAAGCGGTAGAAGAAGCCTTTCGGCTTCTCGATGAAGAGGGAAGAGAAGCGTTCGAGAGGTATCTTGTGGAGCTGGAAAGATGCCATGCTGACTACTTCTTCCCGGATGCGGATGTGCTCTTTCGATTACGCGGGCTAAAGACCATGCTTCCTCTTCTGTCCATAGAAGAAGGAAAGGTTTTCGAGGAATTACGGAAACAAAAGCTTCATGCAAAAGAGATTCTGAAGTCCTTTCTTCGTATCGCAAGAGCGATGCAGGATGGCCAGGAAGAGGCAAAACTCTGTGAGCTAATCTATGAAGAGGATCTTCCAGCCTCCTTTCTTCTTGCAATGATCTCTTCCTTCGAAGAGGACAAGCTTCGGAGGATGAGGATCTACAGTGGCCTGGCGGAAAAATATGCTACCTCAGGTCAGATGGATCGTGTTATGATCTATGCGCAGGTAGCAATGCAGGAAGGCAGGAAGCTAGGAACGCAGTAGTGGTTGAAGCAGGAAGTTTGCCTCATATCCTGAGAAACAGAAAAAATGACTAGAAGATGGGCATAGAGAAACAGGTCTTATATATGCCAGAAAGGAAAAGAAAATGGATATTTCAGAACAGATTCGTTATGTAGGATGCGATGATCGCAGTCTGGACCTCTTCGAGAGCCAGTATCCCATCCCCAACGGGGTGTCTTATAACTCTTATGTGATCCTGGATGAGAAGATTGCAATCATGGATACGGTGGATAAGAGAGCCGGAGAAGAATGGTTGAAGAAGGTAGAAAAACTTCTCGGTGAGAAGACACCGGACTATCTCGTGGTACACCATCTGGAACCGGATCACAGTGCCAATATCGGAGTACTGGCAGACCGTTATCCCAAGATGCAGATTGTTCTGACCGCAAAGGCTGCTGCCATGCTGCCCCAGTTCTTCGACCAGGATCTTTCGAATCGCCTGATTCAGGTGAAGGAGGGAGATAGTCTCTCCCTTGGCAGTCATACCCTTCACTTTATCTTAGCGCCTATGGTACATTGGCCGGAAGTTATGGTGTCATATGAAGATAGTGAGAAGGTCCTCTTCTCTGCGGATGGATTTGGTACCTTCGGGGCAATCAGCGAGAATCTTCCCTGGATTAGGGAAGCTCGCCGCTACTTCATCAATATTGTTGGCAAGTATGGCCCTAGTGTTCAGGGACTCCTCAAGAAGGCGGCTGCTCTGGACATTGAGACGATTGCGCCTCTGCATGGTCCGGTGTTAAGTGACAAGCTCGAGGAGTACATCGGCTACTACGATACCTGGTCCAGGTATGAAGCAGAAGAAGAGGGAATAGTGATCCCTTATGCAAGTGCACATGGCAATACCAAGGAAGCGGCACTTTTCATGGCTGATCTCTTAGAGAAGGCTGGACAGAAGGTAATTCCCATGGACTTGAATCGTGAGGATATGGCTAAGGCAGTAGAGAATGCATTTCGTTATGATCGCATGATCCTTGCAGCGATTACTTATGATGGAGCACTCTTCCCTGCAATGGAAGACTTCCTCTATCACCTCGAGATCAAGAACTTCCAGAAGAGAAAGGTTGGAATCATCGAGAATGGTTCCTGGGGTCCTCTTGCAGGCAAGAAGATGAGAGAGCATCTCGAGTCCATGAAGGAGATCGAGATTGTAGAGCCAGTTGTCACGATCAGGACCAGAAGACAATCTAAGGATCAGGCTCAGTTTGAAGCGCTAAGAGATGCTATGCTCTGATTCCCAGGGAATGGAATCATGGGCGGGACTTGCTTAATAGCTTCCGTCAGGATTTTCTTCCAGGAAATTCCCCAGAATCTCCTTGGTGAGTATACGAATCTCATCGAAGAGAGCAGGACGCTTTAGCTCCTTGCAGACCTGCATGAGTTCTGCAAGCCAGGGCTCCCAGTCCTGAATCAGTAGAACGGATGCGGCTGCAATCTCCAGAGGAGTAAAGTAAGACGATGAGAGATCGGACACAATTTGTGTCCGGTCTTTCTTGTATTCGGTTCGAATCAGATCAGATACCATGCGGTCCCAGCGATGAAGAAGATCGGTGACTTCATCTTCTGTCTTCCAGAAGCCCTGTCCTAGCTGGATACCTCGTTTCCTTTCCTCTTCCGTGACAAAAGCAATCTTCTTCAGCTGCTTCAGCTGGAAGTGCATAGAAATAGCCTTACGGTACTGCAAAATGAGGGAGAGTGCCTCGGAAGGTTTATGCTCTACATTTACGAGGGATTCGATATAGGAGTGGAAGTCGGACATGTCCTGATCGTGTTGTCTGCGATAGGAGATGAATGCCTCGCGAGCCTGAACGACGGATTCGTCTTCTTCTGTGAATGCTTCGGGATAGTTCTTGCGGAAGGTCAAGAGCTCTGCAAAGTAGTTGTAGAGATTGGAAGACTCTGTGTAGTGATAGCACCAGGGACCCTTCGCCTGAGTGATGCAGGCGGTCTCATAGCCTGCCCGGCGGAAGTTCATGGTCTGGGCGATGTCGTAGAAGTCAAAATGATGGAAGATATCCTCGGACCAGGGCAGGTCGACCTGTGTCGCTAACAGATAGCCGTCCAGAGCGACGCAGGGGAGGCAGGAATCCTCTACCGGAGGAATCTCTGCCTGGAAGATCATAGGTCCGGCAACGGCACCGTAGTCAAAATGAGTGACATAGATACCGCTGGGAACTGCTTTGCTTGCTCCGGCGAGACCGAGAAGGCCTGTCTTGGGGTGACTTTCGAAGATGGAGATGAGATCGCCGATGAAGTTCTCGTGCATGATCCAGACATCGTGATGCAGGTAGACCTTATACTTGGCATCCGATGATTTCAGGGCACGATTATAGCCTTCACACATGCTCCTGGCATCACGTATGATACGAAACTCCGTATCGATGCCAGAAGGAACAGGTAACTTATGGATATAGAAGAGCGCTTCGGATAGCTTTTCTTCATCATTTGAACAGAGAATAAAACAGAGCTTATTAGGATTCATTACTATTTGTTTTCCATAAAATAGATTGGACGATTTAAGAATTCGTCCATGCGAGTATTGTCCTATCAGTAGTCTACTTTCAGAAGACAGAGTCCCTTCGCCGGTGCCGTTGGCCCGGCGATTTTTCTGTCTCTTGCTTCGAGAATCTTAGGTATATCGTCTACAGCAATACGTCCATAGCCAACCTCAATCAAGGTTCCGACGATAATTCGAACCATATTCTGAAGGAAGCCGGTGCCATGTACAGTGATATAGATATAGCCCTGGCTGCGTCTTACTTCGAGACGATCTACATTTCTGACAGTGGACTTCTTCATGCGGGGATTGCCACAGAAGGACTTGAAGTCATGTTCACCCACAATGCGTTCCGCGGCACGAGACATCTTATCCGTGTCGATCGGTGTATCCAGATAGGTATAGTACTTGCGGTTGAAAACGGGGCGGACGGGACTGTCACAGAGGGTGTACAGGTAGGTCTTGCCGACGGCGTTATAACGTGCGTGGAAGCGGTCGGATGCCTCATGAACATCGAGAATGGCAATGTCATCAGGGAGATATCTGTTCATATAATCGCGGATTTCGTCGCAAGTCAGTTCTGTGTCGAGGAAGACAGATGCGACCATGGCGCGGGCGTGGACACCTGCATCGGTTCGACCCGCTCCGATGACCTCGATGGGGCAGTCTGGCTCCATGAAATCGTGACCGCTAAGTTCCAGACCGCACATACGGGCGAGGACATTCTCAATCTTCCCCTGGATGGTATCCTTATCCGGCTGGTGTTCCCAACCGAAATAACGGCTGCCGTCGTAGGAGATTCGTAATTTATAATTCTTTCGCATAGGACTCATTTCCAGAGGTCTGCACTGGTTAGCAGACGAAATCTTACAGCTTCATGCAGATACAATTATATGCCATAAAACCAGTCAGGGCAAAGTAGTCGAATAGAAAGGGAATAGGGAATAGGGGAGATGGCAGCACAGAGTGGAAGAAGCAGCTTGTGTTGACGGAGATCATAAAAGGAGATATTATGAACGTGTTCATAATAATTATTCTGCAGAATATTTCAAGCAGAATGGAGTAAGTCTTAAGAATTGACTTACTCTTGCCCTGGCGGTAGATACCCGAAGTTTGGAGTGGATATGCCAAAGATTATCGAAAATATAAGAGAGAGTCTCGTGGAAAATGCTGAGAAGGTTCTGCTGGAAGAGGGGATTTCTGCAGTGACCGTACGCCGGATTTCGGCGGAGAGCGGGATTGCATCAGGTACGGTATATCACTACTTCAGTTCAAAAGAGGACATCCTTGCTGCCGTATTCCTGAAGAGATGGATAGAGAAAAAAGAAAAGATCTGTAAGAAAGTTGAGAAGGCAAAGGATTTCCAACAAGCGATGAAGTTAATTCACGAGGGATTAATGGAATTCGCTTCAGAAAACAGACCCTACTGGCAGGGGAAGGATATGAACCCGGTGGCCGCCCATCATGCGGCATTGGCAAGTGAACTCGCAGGTATGGTGGAGAGGTTTTCGAAGGAACTCGGGGATGAGAGGATGGCTTCCTATGCGAGACTGATTGCCGAGAATATCCTGCTCTCACTTCATGTAGATGAGAATCTGTTTGATCAGTTTATGGAATTGTTATAGAAAGAGGTTTGCTATGAAAGTTGCATTATTTGGTGCGTATGGACATCTGGGTTCCGATATTCAGAAGGAGCTGGTAAGGCAGGGGCATGAGGTGCTTGCCTGCGATGCAATCGAGAGAGAACTTGTTCTGGAGGGTAGTGGTCGTTCTACATTTGTGAAGATCGATGCAACCAAGCCGGAAACACTCGAGGGAGTCTGTGAGAACGTGGACTGTGTCATTACGACAGTGGGACTTACCAAGGCATCGGCTACGGTGAGCTGCTATGATATCGATCTCAATGGTAACAAAAATATTCTCGCTGAGGCCAAACGTGCGGGTGTGAAGAAGTTCGTCTATATCTCTGTGATTCACGCAGATGAACATGCAGAGATTCCTATGCTGGATGCCAAGGCGAAGATGGAAGAGGAAGTGAAGAAGAGCGGTATTCCCTATATCATCTACCGTCCGACTGGCTACTTCTACGACATTGTCCATGTCTTAAAGCCGATGGTGGAGAAGGGGGCGATCTCTCTTCTTGGCAAAGAACCTGGTGTCGCTAACGTAATTGCAACGGAGGACTTCGCAGAATATATAGTTGCCCATCTGGGAGATGAGAACGTGACGGTGTCGATCGGTGGAAGAGAGACCTATAACTATGATGAGATTGCCAAGATGTGCTTCGATGCGGTAGGAAAGCCCTGCGTCATTAAGCGTGCACCGGTTTTCCTCTTCGATATTCTGATCTTCGTGAATGCACTGAAGAAGAATGGCAAGGCGGATATTATTAAATTCTCCAAGTTTACCCTGACCGGGGATCTGGTTGGAGAGGTGAAGTATGGAAAGCAGAGTTTCTCTGCATATCTTGAGAAGGAGATGAAAGCATGACAGTTTTGAACTACCTAATCCTATTTTGTGCATCGCTCGTGCTCTGCTCTGTAGGCTTTAAGAATTTCGTGTATTTTATGTCGGTGGGATATGGATTTGCCATCGCAGGACTGGCAATACTCCTTGCTCTTCTATTCCCCAGGTCTCTCACCTTGGCAAGCGGGGTAGCGCTTCTCGTCTTCGTGCTGTATGGGGCAAGATTGTCTGGCTTTCTGCTCTATCGCGAGTTCAGGAACAAAAACTATAAGAAGGTTTTCAACGAGGCAAGTGGTTCGAATGGACAGATGCCCGCTTTCGTGAAGATTGCCATCTGGATTGTCTGTGCAGTGCTCTATGTGCTGCAGGTTCTGCCCCTGGCATTCCGCCTTACGAATGCTCCGACAGGAGAAGGATTGCTCTGGCTCGGTATCGTATTGTCTGTCCTCGGTCTCATCCTCGAATCGGCAGCGGATCTTGAGAAGTCCGCACAGAAGAAGGAGAGAGCAGATATGGTTGCCATGAAGGGACTCTATCGCTTCACTCGCTGCCCCAATTATTGTGGTGAAATCCTCTTCTGGACCGGAGTGCTGATCGGTGCGCTGAATACGCTTGCGGGCCCCTTACAGTGGCTTCTGTCTATTCTGGGATATGTCTCTATTGTCTACGTTATGATCAGTGGAGCAGCCCGATTGGAGAAGAAGCAGAATAAGCGCTATGGTGACAAGAAGGAATATCAGGAATATGTTAAGAGTACACCGATCCTTCTGCCTCTCATTCCTGTCTACCACCTGTCGAAGCAGGAGGCGAAGAGTGATGAAGTCAAATGAAGTTCAGGGCTTTACCCTGGGACTTGCTCTGGCAGATGCGATTCCAGTGGTCCTGTTTGCCCTCATCCTATCCTGCATTATGACACGCTTTCATAACAATGTGTTTCTATCAGGTGGAATACTGACAATCGTGGGAGGCACATGCAAGGTCTTGTGGAAAATACTGCTGGCTTGCAGGAAGAAGGACTACCACTTTCTGAACCGTCCTCTCTTTATTGTGCTCATGCCGTCTGGATTCCTTCTGATGCTCTTAGCACTGGTCATTGCCTGTCTGGAAGGAGAGGCCAATCTCCTTGGGGTTCTTAGAGCCTGTCTGGGATTCCCTTCTGTCCTCTTTTTTATACCGGGCATTCTGGGTCTGGTCGCGATGACCATATATGTGAAGTGCCACGATAAGAGTGATGCGAAGAATAACTGGATAGAGCAATTGACCAATAGCTTCGCTCAGCTTATGTTCCTCCTGGGGATTCTCGTAATGTGATCGGATTACAATCGTATATCGTAGAAGAAGGCATCTCACCTGGCTGGGGATGCCTTTTTGTTTGGAAGAGGGAAAAGGACAAGAAAAACCTCCGGACGAATCCGGAGGTGAAGATTTTGGGGAGTGCCAGGAGAATCGCTTCTCCTGGCTGAGTTATGAAAATTATATTAGCCTGTCAGCTAGTACAGTAAAGACTATAGGGTAAAATTGTGAACAAATTGTGAACAACCCATAAAAAGATAATTAAGAATTACTGTATTTTAGGGCATTTGAGGAACATTTAGATGCTCGGAAGCTGAATTCTTCGCGGGGGCACAGAAAATGGGCATCCGATGACGAAAAGGTGTTGAATTTGATACTTAAATGGATATAATATATCTACAGTGCGTCCTTGTGTGGTTTTTCGAGTGAAAGACCAATTTTGTAGGAGAATGCATCGGAAAGGAGCCTCGCTATGGTAGCGACCGATATCGGAATTGACCTTGGAACTGCTAGTATCCTGGTCTATGTAAAAGGAAAAGGCGTGGTACTGAAAGAACCCTCAGTTGTAGCTTTCGACCACGATACGAATAAAATCAGAGCAATTGGTGAAGAAGCACGTCTTATGCTTGGACGTACTCCTGGTAACATTGTTGCAGTCCGCCCCCTTCGACAGGGTGTTATCTCTGACTACACGGTGACAGAGAAGATGATCAAGTACTTCATCCAGAAGGCGATTGGTAAGAAGTCTTACCGCAAGCCCAGAATCTCTGTCTGTGTACCTTCCGGTGTAACGGAAGTTGAGAAGAGAGCGGTAGAAGATGCAACCTATGCTGCAGGTGCACGTGAGGTATCCATTATCGAGGAGCCTATCGCAGCAGCTATCGGTGCCGGCATCGACATCTCCCGTCCCTGCGGTAACATGATCGTTGATATCGGTGGTGGTACCGCTGATATCGCTGTTATCTCTCTTGGTGGATCTGTTGTTTCCACCTCTATTAAGATCGCAGGCGATGACTTCGATGAAGCTATCGTTCGTTATATGCGTAAGAAGCATAATATCCTGATCGGTGAACGTACCGCAGAAGATCTGAAGATCAAGATTGGTACCTGCTATCCCCTTCCGGAACCTATGACCATGGAGACTCGTGGTCGTAACCTGGTTACCGGCCTTCCTAAGACCATCGAGATCTCTTCTGAGGAACTCGAGGAAGCACTCCGTGAGCCGACTCTTCAGATTGTTGAAGCAGTTCACAGTGTTCTTGAGAAGACTCCTCCTGAACTGGCAGCCGATGTCGCTGAGCGCGGTATCGTTCTGACTGGTGGCGGTTCCCTTCTTCGTGGTCTGGAACAGCTGATGGAAGAGCGTACCGGAATCAATACCATGACTGCAGATGATCCTATGACCTGCGTTGCAATTGGTACCGGTAAGTACATCGAATTCTTAGCAAGTGATCACAAGTCGATCTCTTAATATGTTTTCAGAGGACCTGCGGAATGAATCCGCAGGTCTTTTTGTTTGCTTATCGAATGATCTTAGATCAGGACGATATTACTGTTTTTTTGCAGAAAAAGTAATAGAATAAAAATAATATGGCGGATGACAAAGCTGGGGTTAAGTATTGCTGCACATTAGCCGATACAGAAACTAGGAAATCATATCCCGCCATGGAAGGCGGCTTCATTCACATGGACGTGACCGTAGCCTGCAATCGTAACTAGAGCAAGGGAAAGGAACAGGCACATGGTCAAGGGCCTCTATACAGCATATACCGGTATGATCGAGGAACAGAGAAGATTGAACGTTCTCTCGAACAATCTCGCGAATTCTGATACGACCGGATTCAAAAAAGAAGGCACAGTCAATCAGGCTTTTGCGGATACCCTGGCAATAAGAATTAAAGACTCCGGAACACTTGGCATGCCCCGTGGATTAGGGAACATCAATCTGGGTGTTGATGTCGGTGAGACTTATACAGACTGGTCCCAGGGCTCCTTCAAGGTTACAGATGTACAGTCCAATCTGGCTCTTGCCGGTAAGGGCTTCTTCGCTGTAGCAGTGACGGATACAGATGGAAATCAGGCAATCAGATATACCAGAGATGGTGATTTTACCGTGGACATGAATGGTTATCTTCGTACTTCGGATGGTGGCTATGTTCTGAACCAGGCGGGTGCTACGAATTCTGCAGCAGCAGAGGCCAACTATGTTCGGGTAAATCCCAATCTGGAATATACGATTAGTGAACAGCGCCAGATCTACCAGAATAATCAGCTGGTAGGGAATGTCGGTGTCGTAGATATCGCAGATTATGATTATATCTCCAAGGTAGGAGATAACTATTACGAACTTGTGGATGGTGGCGCAGTTGTTGCTTCCGATGCAAGGGTTGAGCAGGGAACGCTGGAAACTTCGAATGTCAATGTTGTGGATGAGATGGTGCAGATGATCACCATTCAGAGGGCTTATGAAGCTGGACAGAAGATGATTCAGACAGAAGACTCCACACTTGATAAGGCGGTGAATACGGTAGGTCGTGTTTAATCGTTTGTTTGATCTATAGAAACTGGAATTCTCCAGGAGGTGCCAATTATGATGAGATCATTATGGACTGCTGCATCCGGAATGAAGGGACAGCAGACGAGCGTTGATACGATTGCAAATAACCTTGCAAACGTTAATACAACTGGATATAAGACCCAGACAACACAGTTTAAGACCCTGCTCTATCAGACACTGCAGGAAGAGACTACTACAGCAACTGGTGATGTAAAGCCGACCACAGCGCAGGTTGGCCTCGGAACCCGTGTAGCATCGATCAATTCCATCTACACCCAGGGTATTCAGACAGCCAGCGATAATAAGAGTGCTCTCTACATCAATGGCCAGGGCTTCTTTGCAGTCCGTGGTGCAGACAATAAGACCTATTACACCAGAAATGGTGATTTCGGCTGGTCCTTAGATGCAAATGGACGTCGTGTGCTGACCAATAGTGATGGACTTGAGGTGCTTGATAACGGAGGCAATCCGATTCGTCTTCCGGATGAAGCCGGTACAGATGCAGTTACCTTCGGTACCGACGGTGCGGTAGCATATCGTCGTCCGGATGGAACCTATACCCAGACGGGACAGTCAGTTGCCCTCTATCAGTTTGCTAACCCTGTCGGTCTCGAGAAGAACGGTTCTAATCTCTTATCGGTATCGAATAACTCCGGTCAGCCTAGAAATGAAGCGAATACCAACGGCCTCATCAGAAGTACGATTGCCCAGGGATATATCGAAGGCTCCAACGTCAATGTTGCAGATGAGATGGTTAACATGATCATCGCCCAGAGAGCATATGAGATGAACTCTAAGGCAATTACAACCAGTGATTCTATGTTAGATACTGCAAATAACCTGAAGAGATAATCAAGGGAGTAAGCTGGATGGATATATCCTCTGATTACAATATTACAAGCTACTTAGATCAGCTGACCGAGAATACCAAGTCTGCAGATCGAACCAGTAAGGTGCAGTCAGGACTGTCGAATCTCTCCTCAACTTCTACGAAGGAAGAACTCGAAGAAGCAGCGAAGACTTTTGAAGCATATTTTGTAGAACAGCTTCTGAAGGAAGAGAAGAAGTCCATAGAAGCAATGCGCACAAACCAGGAAGACAGCACTGCATCTCAGTACAAGGACCTCTACATGGATACTGTGATACAGGATATCTCTGCACAGATTGTAGATAAGTACGGCAGTCGCTTTACGGATAGCATGGTAGAGCAGATGATGAGAAGCTATGGAATCAGTGAGAGTACAGAAAGCAATGCAGAGTAATTCTGTATTATTTCTAAACTTCTAAAACTTAAATGAAAAATGCAGCCTTCCTTTTTACAGGAAGGCGATTTTTTTATATGATATTTTTATACCCTGCCGAAGAAGGCAGGAAGTGAATGGGTGAAGGATCAAGGATGGAAGATAAGGATTTCTACGGATATTCAGATGGAAATGTAAAGCAGGACGAAACCTTCGATGAGATCGAGGGCTATGTTGCGTCCATCATATATCGAAACGCGGAGAACGGATATACGGTTCTCGAACTGGAGATGGGAGATGGTAACCAGATTACCTGCGTGGGAAGCTTCCCGGGGATCAGTGAAGGCGTTAACCTTTTGGTACGTGGTAATTACATCGAACATCAGAATTATGGAATGCAGCTCAAGGTGACCTCTTTTGAGGAAACCATTCCAAAGGATACCGAAGCCATGAAGCGCTATATTGGATCTGGTGCCATCAAAGGAATCGGACCTGCACTGGCAGCCAGAATCGTCCGCAAGTTCGGAGATAAGACCTTCGATGTCATGGAGAATGAACCGGAACGCTTAGCGGAGATCAAGGGAATCAGCGAGACCAAGGCGATGGAGATTGCAGATCAGATGGTGGAGAAGCGGGATATGCGCTCTGCCATGATGTATCTGGGAACCTATGGCATCCAGGGGCAGCTGGCACTCAAGCTCTACAATCGATATGGCGCAAGAATCCGCACGGTACTGGAGACCAATCCTTATCAGGTGGCGGAAGATGTACAGGGCGTCGGCTTTCGGACGGCAGATGAGATTGCAAGGAAGCTTGGCGTTTCGGCTGATTCCGAATACAGAGTTCGCTGTGGTATTCTCTATGTCCTGTCAACGGCAGCGGGAAGAGGACACACTTACCTCCCCAAGGACCAACTCCTGACGGGATTAGAGGAACTACTTAACAGTGATATCACAGGCTTTGAAACCCAAATCGAAAACCTTCTTGTTGATCGTAAGATCCGCGTAGTGGATGGAGAGGAAGTCTATGCAGCCAACTACTTCCGCCTGGAGCGGGAGAGTGCAGACCTCCTCCTACATTTGAATGAGATATATGATGCATCGGACGAGGGCCTTCTGGATAAGATTCGCGAGATTGAAGAGTCTCTTGGCATGGAACTCGATGACATGCAGCGTGATGCAGTAAGGGATGCTGCCACCCATGGTGTCTTCGTTCTGACCGGTGGACCTGGTACCGGTAAAACGACGACCATTCGAACCATGATCGAGTACTTCCTCTCTCGTGGTGAGGATGTGCTTCTGGGCGCGCCGACGGGGCGTGCGGCGAAGAGGATGTCAGAAGCAACAGGATATGAGGCAAGAACTATCCATCGTATGCTGGAAGTGCATGGAATGCAGGATGATACAAATGCCGGAGGGGATGAGCGTGAGAACCTGGGAATGTTCGAACGGAATTCTTCGAACCCTCTGGAGGCAGATGCTGTTATCATCGATGAGATGTCCATGGTAGATATTACGCTCTTCCATTCGCTGCTCCTTGCGATTCCGGAGGGATGCCGCTTGATCCTGGTCGGTGATATCAACCAGTTGCCGTCCGTAGGACCTGGTAATGTTCTGCACGATATTATAAACTCCAAGGCCTTCTCGGAAGTCTGCCTGACCAAGATCTTCCGCCAGGCGGCAAGCTCCGATATCGTAGTGAATGCGCACAAGATCAATCATGGGGAAGAAGTGAAGCTCGATAACAAGAGTGAGGACTTCTTCTTCATGGAGAGAAATGATGCAGACCATATCATCAAGATTATGCTGGATCTGGTTCAGACCAACCTGCCGAAATATGTGAATGCATCTCCTTATGATATTCAGATTCTGACACCGACAAGAAAGGGCAGACTGGGAGTGGAGAGCCTAAATGCAATCTTTCAGAGATACCTGAATCCAAAGTCGGACCGAAAGACGGAATATGTCTCCGGTGACCGTATCTTCCGTGAGGGGGATAAGGTGATGCAGATTAAGAATAATTATCAGCTGGAATGGACGGTTCAGGGAAGCAAGGGGATTACGACGGAATCCGGAACCGGAGTCTTCAATGGAGACACCGGTATCGTGAAGAAGATCAATCTCTATGATTCAAAACTGACGGTGGAATATGAAGAAAACCGTCTGGTGGATTATGATCTGAAAGAATTGTCTGATCTGGAACTGGCCTACGCCGTAACCGTACACAAATCTCAGGGCTCTGAGTATCCGGCGGTTGTGATTCCTATGATGCAGGTACCGAGAATGCTGATGAATCGGAATATTCTCTATACAGCCGTAACCAGAGCTAAGAAGTGTGTTGTTATGGTCGGTGAGGAAGAAGCCTTCCGTAAGATGGTGGCCAATGGGTCCCAACTCCGCAGGTATTCCGGTTTGGAAGAACGTATTCAGGAAGAAATCGAAAAAAGGACCGGGCTCTCGTAAGAGACACCCGGTCTTGTTGGCAAACGATATGTGATTATTCCTCTTCGCTGTCACTGATCTTGACCCGCTCGGTGGATGCACCGGGGAGTTCATGATTGAGATAGGAGTCAATCTCATGGAAGGTCTTGGGGAACTCACAGCCATAGGCGTCGGCAATGGAGTTCTGATAGAGCTTGACCAGGCTGCTTGCAGGAGCAGCTGAGATATCCATCTCGTCGGGCTTGGAACCCTTGACCAGAATCTGATATGCCATGGTTCCGGCCTCATAGCCGATGGCGAAAGAATCGAGATAGAGGCAGGTAAGCGCATGACGTCCGAAGTTTACATCTCCTGTTACGATGGGGACTCCGGAGATATTGGCGGTGCCGGCGATGAGAGGCCACTGATCAGTGAGCTTGGAACCCATAGGAATGAAGATGCAATTACATTCAGTAATGGCAAGCTGCATAACGGCATTATTCGCATCCCCAATCAGGGATTCCGCCTGATCTTCTGTCATAGCGGGAGGAGTGACACCATCGAGGGAAGTGGTGGCGGTCTTGTAGGCGTCCGAAGCAAGAAGAGAATATTCCTTCCACTTGATGCCGGCCTGATCCATATATCGCTCCAACTGTCTGCACTGGGAGATAGAGTCTGTATCTTCCGGACTGATGAGAATCGCAACCTGCTTGATAGGGTTGATGGTCTCAATAAGAAGGGAAAGGGTATCGGTCATGGAACTTCTCCCCGCAACACCGGTTACGTTCGTTCCGGTGGGGGTGCTCCATGCTTCGCCTGTGCCTAAGGTCTCCTGGATGTCGTAGACACCTGCGGCAACCACCGGAATCTCATGTGTTGCCTGGGACATAGCCTTGATAGCATTCTCTCCGTTGGCGAAGATAAGCTGTGTAGATTCATCTGTGACGATGCTTCTGGCATTGTAACGAATGTCATCTATGGAATGAGCATTATATTCATGAATGGTATAGTTCTTACGGCCAATCATGTCATCGAGGGCAGCGGTGAAACCAATGCGGATGTCCTGATTGTATGTCGCGAATTCGCTGTTCAGAATGGCGATGTCATAGGTTGGTGTAAGGCTCTCTTCTGCACCGGTGACCTTATTTCCCTTCTTCGGAGATGAGGAATCTCCACAGGAAGTGAAGAGAAGACCACAGAGAAGAACGAGTGCAGTGATACTTTTAAACTGAATTTTTTTCAAATGTATATTCTCCTTATTCTGCACAGATTTTATACATTCAGACGGTTTCCGTCAAGATAATGGAGGTGAAGTGATGTTATTAGAAATGCTATATCCCAATCGATGTCCGGCATGTGATGAGCTGGTGGAGGAGGCCGGCTTCTGCCCCAAATGCCGCAAAACAATCCGAATTGCGAGTGAACCGGTTTGCAGATGCTGTGGCAAGAAGCTAAAGGATGACCGCTTTGAATTCTGTTATGACTGCAGGATTGGAAAGCATGATTTCGATGAGGCGCGGTCGGTCTACATTTACGAAGGGGGCATGAAGAAGAGCATGTACCGCTTCAAGTATTCGAATCGCAGGGCATACGCGAAAGTCTATGCGGCACATGCGCTGAAGGCACAGGAATTGTGGCTTGAGCGGATCCGCCCGGAGGTAATCGTTCCGGTTCCCATGTATAAGCCGAAAGAGAGGGCGAGGGGCTACAACCAGGCGGAGAGTTTTGCGCGGGCTCTGGGGGAACGGCTGGGGGTAGAGGTTAGGACAGACCTCCTGGTTCGTCGTAAGGAAACCAGGGCCATGAAGACCATGAGCCGCGAGGAGCGCCGTAACAATCTACTTTTGGCTTTTCAAGGCAGGGAATGTGGTGTAAACTTAAAGCGTGTTTTAATCGTTGATGATATCTACACAACGGGGGCAACGGCAGATGCTTGCAGCTTCGCGCTGAAGGCAGTCGGTGCAGAAAGTGTATATGTCATGTGCGTCTGCGTAGGCAGGGGTGACTGAAACTGCACAGGAGGTGTGCGATGGACGTTCGAAATTGTATGATGTGCGGTCGATTATTCAACTATATGGGAGGGGCTCCCATCTGCGAAGCATGCAAGGGTAAGATGGAGAATGATTTCCAGAGGGTAAAGGAATACATCCGTGAGAACCCTGGTGCAACGATACAGCAGATTGCGGAAGATAATGATGTAACAACACATCAGATTAAACAGTGGGTTCGCGATGAGAGACTGGAACTTACCCCGGATTCTCCGATCCAGCTGTTCTGTGAGAGCTGTGGAACAAATATTAGAACGGGTCGTTTCTGTGAGGCTTGTAAGATGAAGTTTGCCAATGGACTTACGGATGCTTTCCGTGATCCGAAATCGGCGCCTCAGCCTGAGACCAAGCGTAAGCTCGGCAAGGACGACAAGATGAGATTTATAAAGTAAGATGCTGAATGAAGAAAAAGTAAAACAGATGACCAGAGTGGCCATGTATGAGAGCAGGGAGAGATATGATCTTATGCTCGCAGATGGTTTTCGTTCGAAGGATTACCGCGCAGCACATGTGCTGGGCGGCTTCGTGCTGGGTACATTTCTATATGCAATTATATATTTTGCGGCAATCGCAATGCTCTTTTATCGCTTCGTTGTGACGCTGCATATGTCGACAGTCTTGCTTACGTGTTTTGCAGGACTGATCCTCTATGTCAGTCTGATGTTCTTCTATCTAAGAAGAGTCGGACGGAATGCCGACCGGAAATACCGGAGAGCACATAAGAAACTTGAGGTTTTGGATCAGGAAGAGCGTAAGCTTCGAGAGATCTATCGCAGGGAAGATATGAAGATTCCCGATGAAAGTGAGGAAGAATGACCACATTTATGCAGATCCGTGATCAGTTGCGCAGTTACGCGGCCCATCACGAAGTAATGCTGCAGAGAATCTGGCATTTGTGCCTGACTTTGGTTTCTCTGTGGTGTCTTGCAACCGCGTTCCCGGTAGAGGGTGCTCTGCAGAGCCCGTTGCTTGTTATCGTTTTCTCTGTTTTTGGAATGTTTCTTCCGATCAGTGGCTGTGCGCTTGTGATTCTCTTCTTTGGATTACTGCATCTAGCCCTGATCTCCACGGTTCCGACCCTGATCGTAGTGGCCTTCTTTATCCTTGGCTACCTGATCTGTGTCTATTACCAGGCGGAGACCAAGTATCATCTTATTCTCCTTCCTGTCACCTACCAGTTGGGAATTCCTTTCGCATCTCCCCTGGTATCCGGACTCCTTGGAAGCATGAATGATGTTGCGGGCATCGTTGTCGGTGGATTTATCGCCTTCTATCTCAAGGTGATTCATGATAACATTGCAATCCTTACCGATTCGTCTTCGAAGACCACGGCACTCGCACTTCTTATGAGCCAGATGCTTCAGAATCGTATGTTTTATTTCTTTATCATCTCCCTGGTGGCTATGTTCCTTGTAGTCTACCTGGTACGTACGAGAAATATCCGTTTCTCCTGGTTCTTCGCTGTATTCTTCGGCACTGCAGCCGAGTTCGCCATCATGCTGGCAGGGTATCTCTTCACGGGTAACCGTTCCGGAATTCCGGCGCTTCTGCTTGGAAACCTGGTTACGCTGCTCCTTGGAATCCTCATGACCTATTTCCTGATGGACCTCGACTACAACCGTGTAGAGAAGGTACAGTTTGAAGATGATGACTATTATTACTATGTAACAGCTGTTCCTAAGATCAAGTTATCGAAGGAAGAGAAGACAGTTAAGAAGATAACTCACGGAAGAAGAGGAAGGAAGTGATTCCCTTTGTCGGATCTGTTTAGTAATATATCCGCTTTCCTAAATGATTATTTCGGGGCAAGTCTTCCGAATGTTCATGTAACTGATGTGATCGAGATTCTGATCATCGCTTTCTTCATCTATCAGTTCTTAAAGTGGATCAAAAACACCAGAGCCTGGGTACTGTTCAAGGGTATCGCTGTCATTGCGGTATTCTTCATTATCGCGGCTCTGTTTCGCATGTCTACGATCCTATGGCTCGGATCCAAACTCCTGAATGCAGGTATTATCGCTCTGATCGTCGTCTTCCAGCCGGAACTGAGAAGAGCACTCGAGAGACTGGGAAGACAGAACTTCTTCCACGTACTCTTCTCCTTGGGCTTCGGCCGCGGAGCAGTGCAGCGCTTCGATGATCACACCAAGAATGATCTGGTAAAAGCTGCATACGAAATGGGTGCTGTTAAGACAGGAGCCCTGATTGTCATCGAGCGGGATGTCCAGTTAGAAGAATATGTGAGAACCGGAATCAATGTGGATGCAATCCTGACAAGACAGCTCCTCATTAACATCTTCGAGAAAAATACCCCCCTGCATGATGGTGCAGTGATCGTAAGAGGTGACAGAGTTGTCTCCGCAACCTGCTATCTTCCTCTTACCGATTCGAACAGCATCTCAAAGGATCTGGGAACCAGACACAGAGCAGCAATTGGCATCTCTGAAGTATCGGATGCGCTTACCATTGTTGTATCGGAGGAAACGGGTAAGATCTCCGTAACCATGGAAGGTGAATTGAGAAGAGATCTCAGTCCGGATGAACTCCTGGAGGCTCTGACACAGATTCAGTATGCAAAGGGCAGTGAAGACGCTGAAGAAGAGAAGAAGCAGGAAGGAGAGCAGTCATGAAGACGAAGATCAAAGACACCCTCCTGAGCAACCTGGGACTGAAACTTCTCTCCCTCGTCATTGCAGCAGTTCTCTGGTTCGTTGTGGTCAACGTCGAGAATCCGGAGACCAGAAAGAATTTTACCGTGAATGTAACTTTCACCAATGAGGCATCACTTGCAGAGCAGAACCTCTACTACAAGGTGAATGGTACCGGAACGGTTAAGGTGACGCTCAGCGGAAAGCGCTCCATCATTGAGAAACTGAGCACCTCAGATATCAGCGCAGTCGCGGATCTGAGTCGTCGCGAGGAAGGCAAGGTGCCGGTGGATATCAGTCTGAATCGATATTCCGGTCAGGTAACACCCTCTTCCAAGCAGTTATACATCGCGATTGAGGTAGGAGATATGGCAACCAATCGCTTCAATGTGACCGGACAGACAACCGGGACACCGTCTAGTGGCCACGTTCTGAATTCTGTCTCCGTATCACCGAATGTGATTACAGTGGAAGGACCCGGAGAGATCGTATCTACCATCGATCTGGTTACTGCAACCTGTAATATCGATGGTGCAAGTGACGATATCACTGAGGCGGTTGTTCCTAAGTTCTATGATGAAAATGGAAAGCAGGTCGACACCTCCGAACTCACCATCAATGTCACCACCGTAGAAGTGACGGCAGACATCCAGGGTGCAAAATCGGTTGATGTCAATGCATCGGCTTCCGGCAGTCTTCCGGAAGGTTTGGAATTATCCGGTATTAGTGTGGATCCTTCCAATGTGATGATTAAGGGTGAGCCTGCAACACTGAATGAGATCTCCTCCATTGAGATTCCGGATAGTGTTATTGATCTGTCAACCATTACCGGAGAGTGGACGACGACGGTAGATCTGTCCACCTATCTGCCGGAAGGTGTGAGCTTGGTGGATTCTTCTAAGGCACAGGCAACACTTACGGTGAGACTGGCTGGAGAAAATTCCGTTACGGTACAGCTGCCAACCAGCAATCTAACGGTAAGGAATCTGGCGGATGGTTATAGTTCTGCTTTTGAAGCCTTAGAAGTTCCCCTTACTGTCTCTGGCAGTCCGGATCTGATCAAGAGTCTCTCGGTCGAGAATATTACGGGTTATGTAGATGCGACCGGCTTAAAGGATGGCTCTAGCAAGTTAAATGTTGTTGTCAGTCTGCCGGAAGGACTTACGGCGTCGCCTCTTACCACCAACCTGACCATCACCAAGGATGCGGTGAAGAAAGAGGAAACAGAGAAAACGACAAGCAGCGAGAAAGAGACGGCAGAAACGACTGCAAAGACAGAAAAGACAAAGTAGGAGAGCAGTTCAGATAGTGAGAATACGGAGAAGGAGACCGGGACAAAATCGGAATCACAGAGCCGCAAATAAAGTTAAACTTGTAGCTTAAACCGCATGGTAGAATCGTAGCAGGATAGTAGCAGGATAGTAGTAAAATAGGAGAAATTTACATGTCCAGGATGTTTGGAACAGATGGTGTACGTGGTGTTGCAGGAACAGAGCTTTCCATTGATCTTGCAACCAAGCTTGGTCAGGCAGGAGCTTATGTTCTTACCGAGGGAAGGGGAGATAAGAAACCGACAATCCTTGTTGGATGTGATACACGTATCTCCGGTGGAATGCTTGCCAATGCCTTGATTGCAGGTATCTGCTCTGTAGGTGCAGATGCTGTCTATGCTGGTGTTATGCCGACACCGGCAGTTGCATACCTTACCAGAAAGCATGGATTTGATGCAGGTGTTGTGATCTCTGCATCACATAATCCTATGGAATTCAATGGTATCAAGTTCTTCAACCGCGATGGATACAAGCTTCCGGA
The DNA here is from genome assembly GCA_900316625.1 of uncultured Lachnospiraceae bacterium. GTDB lineage: Bacteria > Bacillota > Clostridia > Lachnospirales > Lachnospiraceae > Lachnocurva. Next base: position 50,904 of record ONDO01000017.1, read on the forward strand.
CTCCATGGAAGATGAGATTCAAAGACAGATTGAGAGTGGTATGGCTGATATCGAGTCCCCTACCGGAGAAAAGATCGGTCATGTAAAGTATGCTTTCGACATGGATCGCGAATATGTCGATTTCGAGAAGGAGAATGTTCCTATCGATCTCTCTGGAATGAAGATTGTTGTGGACTGTGCAGAGGGAGCATCCTATAAGACCAATACACAGGTTCTGAAAGAATTAGGAGCAGATCTGGTAGCAATCCATACACATCCGACGGGAACCAATATCAATGACCATTGTGGTTCTACCCATATGGAACAGCTCGCTCAGCGTGTTTGTGATGAGAAGGCTGACATCGGTATCGCATTCGATGGTGATGCGGATAGAATGCTCGCCGTCGATGAGAATGGTAATATGGTTGATGGCGACCAGATCATGGCGATCTGTGCGAACTTCATGAAGAAGCAGGGAACACTGAAGAAAAATACGGTTGTTGTAACCGTTATGTCCAACCTCGGCTTTACTCTTATGGGTGAGCGCGAAGGACTTCATATCGCAACCACGCAGGTCGGAGATCGTTATGTTCTCGAGCGTATGAAGGCAGAAGGATACAATATCGGCGGTGAGCAGTCCGGTCATATTATCTTCCTTGACAGCAATACAACCGGTGATGGAATGCTCTCTGCACTCCGCCTCTTGGAAGTTATGGTAACGGAGAAGAAGCCTCTGTCCGAACTGGCATCAGTAATGGAAGTGCTTCCTCAGGCACTTGTAAATGCACATGTTCCGAATGACAGAAAAACGAGTTATAATGATTATTCAGAGATTCGCGAGGGTATCCGTAAATTAGAGGATAAGTTCGCAGGCCAGGGAAGAATCCTGATCCGTCCTTCCGGAACAGAACCCCTGGTTCGTGTAATGATCGAAGGCAAGAACCAGAATGAAATCGATCGTGATGCGCATGAACTCGCAAGTCTGATCGAAAAGGTAATGAACTAGTCCCTGGATAGAGAATCATCTAAGACGATAAACGGAGGCAATTTAGTGCAGAGCAAAAAGGTTACTGTAATGAACCCGACGGGTCTCCATCTGAGACCGGCAGGAGTTCTCTGCGACACGGCCGTGAGATTCCATTCTCATGTCGCCTTCCGCTACGGGGAAGAATGGCGTGGGGAAGCAAATGCAAAATCCGTGCTGTCGATACTCGGCGCATGTGTGAAGTCCGGAGACACGATTGAGATCGTGACTGAGGGCGAAGATGAAGTGGAGGCACTTGAGAGTGTCGTAAGACTCTTCGAAAATGGATTTGGTGAGGCGTAAGCCAGGAACCACAGGAATTTAGGAAATGGAAAAGAAAAAAGAAGAAAGGCAGGAGACTATGAATTTTCAGAAGTACCAGAAAAATCCGGTCGTAAACTATCCTGAGCGAGAGTGGCCGAACAAAGAAATCGAACATGCACCCATTTGGGTTTCTGTAGATCTTAGAGATGGTAATCAGGCTCTTGTGGAACCGATGAACGTCAATGAGAAGATGGAGATGTTTGAGCTCCTCTTAAAGCTTGGATTTAAGGAAATCGAGATTGGTTTCCCGGCAGCATCTCAGATTGAGTTTGACTTCTTACGCAAACTGGTTCGTGAGAATAAGATTCCGGATGACGTCAAAGTACAGGTCCTGACCCAGTGCCGTAAGGAACTGATCGATCGTACTTTTGAGGCGGTAGAGGGTATTAAGAACGTTGTCATTCATATCTATAACTCAACATCCGTTCTTCAGAGAGATGTTGTTTTCCACAAGGAAAAGGACGAAATCACCCAGATCGCTATCGAGGGTGTTCGTATGGTCAAGGATCATCTGAATTCCTTTGATGGCAATGTCTGGTTAGAGTACTCTCCGGAGAGCTTCTCCGGTACGGAGCCGGAATATGCTGCAGAGATCTGCAACGCAGTAATCAAGGAATGGAATCACGCAACTCCCTATCCTGTGATCATCAATCTGCCGAATACCGTTGAGATGAATACACCTAATGTGTATGCCGACCAGGTAGAGTGGGTTTCCAAGCATCTTATTGATCGCGACAATGTCCTTGTATCCATCCATCCTCACAATGACAGAGGTACCGGAACAGCAGCAACAGAACTTGCTCTTCTTGCAGGCGCAGATCGTGTCGAAGGAACCTTGCTTGGCAATGGTGAGCGAACCGGAAATGTCGACATTCTGAATGTTGCATATAATATGTTTTCTCAGGGAATCGATCCGAAACTGGATATTGATAATATTCAGGAAATCATTGATGTCTATGAGCGTTGCACCAAGATGCCCATCGATGCACGTCATCCTTATGCCGGTAAACTGGTCTTTACCGCATTCTCCGGATCCCATCAGGATGCCATCAATAAGGGTATGCATGCAATGAAGGAGAGAGATTCGAAGATCTGGGCAGTGCCCTATCTTCCGATCGATGCAGCAGATATCGGACGTGAATATGAGCCTGTCGTTCGTATTAACTCCCAGTCCGGCAAGGGTGGCGTTGCCTTTGTTATGGATACGGTTTATGGTTACAAGCTTCCCAAGAAGATGCAGAGAGAATTCGCTGATGTGATTCAGCTGATCTCTGAGCAGGAAGGTGGAGAAGTAAAGCCTGAGAGAATCATGAAGGCATTCAAGGAACAGTATCTGGATCGCAAGGATCCCTTCGAACTGCTTCATGTCGATATCGACGATAATACCGGATCCGATGATACACATGTATGTATCAATTACAAATATAATGGAGAAGAGATCTGCTCTGAGGCGGACGGTAATGGCCCTATCGATGCAGTCAAGCTCGCAATTCATCAGACTGTCCCCGGGGTGGAGTTTACCGTACAGGATTATTTCGAACATTCCCTTGGAGTCGGCTCCCATGCGAAGGCTGCAGCTTATATTGAGCTGGAAGACAGCCGCAATGGCAATATCATCTTTGGTGTCGGTGTAAGTTCGAATATTACCCGTGCATCCATTCGTGCCGTCTTCTCCGCGTTGAACAGAATGGCAGATAAGTCCAAAGAATACGTATGAATGAAGTAAGATTTAGTGTCCTTGTCTATCTGAAAAATCCAGATCCCGATAAGTACAGAGAGATGCTCCTGTCGCTTGCAGAGGAGGGGTACAGCAACTTTGAGCTGTACCTCCTGCAGGCGTCCGGGGCATCTTCTCGTGAAAAGAATAATGATAGCCTGGAGAAGCAGGCAGCATATTCAGAGTATGCAAGAATGGCGGCAGAGATCTTCCCCAGGGAAGGGAAAGTGCATTTCAGACAGATTGGCCAGGATGCTACGGCTGCCCGTGCCTATAATACCGGCATTCGCTTTGCGAGTGGAGATTATGTGATCTTCCTGGGCCAGGAAGATATGCTATCTCCAGACTATATGGAGGCAGTCGAGAAAGAAGTCATTCAGACACTGGTCGAAGGAGAAGCAGGAACCCTGGATTTTGACGACCTGAGAAGGGCGGCTTCCGGCAATAAGCTCAGACAGTGGAAGGAGACAGCACCAGACCTCATCTACACAGATCATGATGAGCTGGTACAGGGGACCCGTATGAATCCTCATTTTAAGGGAGGCTTCAACCGGGAACTGCTCCTGCAGTCCGATTACATCGGATGCAGTCAGGTGATCTCCATGGGATTGTTAAGAAAGTTGGGCTTCTTCGATGAGAGTCTGGATGCCTGTGAGCTCTATGACTATATGCTCCGGATCGAAGGCCTTCTTCGAGAGGGGACCAAGCTTCGCATTGTTCGTATTCCCCATCTGCTCTATCACCAGAGAATCAAGGAAGTTCCGGAGTCGGTATTCAGAAGACTTCTGGCAGACCGCTATAATACCTATCTGAAGGTAGCGGAAGCCCATCGCAAAAAGTACGCCATCGAAGGGCAGTATAAAAGGGATGCGCAGTATCGCTTCTGGAGACTGGAGAGAAAAGGAAGAGACTACAGAGTTCATCGTGGGTCCTACATTTTCGTAAAGGACAGAGGAATAGAGGCCAGAGGAATGCGTGTATTGCCCAGGCTCTATGCTCATCTAAGGGAGCCCGATGTTGCTGTCGTTGCCCTGAAGATCACGAACCGGGAAGGCAGGGTGGACAACTGTGGCTTCATCTATGATGAAGAGGGCATCTCTTATCCGGCATGTGCGAAGATGCATCCGTCGGAAGAGGGCTATGCGGGGCGCCTTCTGATCTCCCAGGAGATATCCTGCGCAGATCCGGGCTGTTGTCTGATTGACGCTGCTGTCTATAAGAAGCTGAGAGGCTTCCGTAAGGACCTGGCAGAACGGGACCGCATGCTGGACTTCTGCCTGCGCGCCAGAGCTGCCGGATACCGAATCATCTACGAGCCGCAGGCGACCGCGAGAAGGAAGGAACAGAGTCCGGAGTCTTCCCGCTATTCGCATGAGAAGATGATGAAAATGTATGGCCCCTCCGGAGAGAATACCCATATCCGCTTCGGTCAGGGCGATCCTTACTATAATCCCAATCTCCCTATGGGTGTCACAAATTATACTCTGTGATGACAATTTCACAGAAATGTCCACATTCCTTCACAAAATATATGGGTTTTGGTCACAATTTAGTCACAGCAGACACCTATACTTCTCTTCAGAAATCAAGAAATGACAAGAAATCCTGATATGAAAGGAAGCGTACATATGAGTCTTTATGAACATGGATTTGATGGCAGCTCGGATCAGGGCGGCCACGATATGAACAATCAGATGAATCAGAATGGTCAGATGAATCAGAATGCAGCCCAGAATGGATATGGTCAGAATGGCCAGCCAGGCTATGGACAAAGTACAGGCAGTGGCTATGGCCAGTCCAATCCCTACGGAAATCCTTACGGGAATCCGACTCCCCGGCAGCCCAAGCAGAAGAAACCGAGAAAGCAGCATCCTTTTGCGAAGAAGGTCGCAGGCGCTGCAGCAATCGCGCTGGTCGTTGGTGCCGTTGGTGGAGCAGCTTTCACCGGAACATCTTATCTGGCAGGTAAGGCTCTTCCGAGTCAGCAGTCTGAAAGCAATCCATCCACAAGTGGAACGACCCTGGGCAGAGGCTCCGGAAATATCGATTCCACAGCGGTCTCCAACGCAACCACAGTTACGGATGTATCTGATGTGGTCTCCAACGTAATGCCCGCCATCGTACAGGTAACCAATCTGTCCGTTGAGGAATACCGCAGTCTGTTTGGTACCTACACCAAGCCCAGCCAGTCCGCAGGATCCGGCATTATTATCAGCCAGGATAGTGACTACATCTATATCGCAACCAATAATCACGTCGTAGAGAATGCAACCACCCTTACCATCACCTTCGTGGATGGCAATGCAGTGACCGCAGAAGTACAGGGTACGGATCCTGAGACCGACCTCGGTGTCGTTAAGGTTCGCCTCAGCGATATCAGTTCCGAGACCATGTCAGCCATTAAGGTTGCAACCCTTGGATCTTCCGATAATCTCTCTGTCGGTGAATCTGCCGTTGTTATCGGTAATGCACTCGGCTATGGACAGTCCGTAACGACCGGTGTCATCAGTGGCCTGGACCGTGAAGTTGCCCTGCAAGGAGATGACGGAACGATAATCAAGAATAAGCTGATTCAGACCGATGCGGCCGTTAACCCTGGTAACTCTGGTGGTGCCCTTCTGAATATGAATGGTGAAGTTGTCGGTATCGTATCTGCGAAGTATTCCAGCACTGAGGTTGAAGGCGTAGGTTACGCAATTCCGATCTCTTCCGCTTCTTCCATTATCCAGAGCCTGATGAAGGGTGAAGAAGTAAATCACGAAGATGAAGTTGCACAGACGGGTTCCGGCGCTTACCTTGGCATCTACGGAATGGATATCAACAGCGAATCCTCGATCGCTTACAATATTCCCGTAGGCGTCTACGTCACCCAGGCCATCGAAGGTGAAGCTGCCGATCAGGCAGGTATCCGCAAGGGTGATGTCATTACAGCCATCAATGATACTTCCGTATCTTCCATGAGTGCGCTCAAGAGTGTGCTCTCCGGCATGAACCCCGGAGACAGCGTCAAGCTGACCGTCTGCCAGGTGAACAAGGGCTATAAGCAGAGCCAGGTAGATGTTGTACTCGGCGAGGTGAAGGATGATGACAAGGCCCAGAACAGTCAGTCCGAGGAAGAGGAGACACCGGAAGAGCATGAGGAACAAGGTTTCCAGCAGATGCTTCCCACTCCCAGACAGTAAGTCTCCTTCGTAAATATAAAGCAAGATCTAAGTTCGGTCTCGTCCATAGGAATGGACGGGACCGATTTTGCGTGAGGCTTTCTTTTGCAGATAGCTCGAATATGATAAGATGAATATAGTTTTCCGGAGGTGCCCCTTGAACAGCAAACAGAAGAGAAAACTGAAGATTCTGATTGCCATCATGCTGATTCTTCTTACTGCTATGATCAGTGCTTATCTTACCTTCTTTGAGATGAGAAAGATGAGAACGATTACCAAAACGCAGGTAGAGACGGAACGAATTGTTGAGACCAGATATATGTTACCGGACCAGAATCCGAATCCATCGATTGATACGATTCGACTGGCGGTGAAGAATATAGAACAGAATCCGGAATTACCAACCGGATGTGAGATTACCGCTCTCTGTATCGCATTGAACTATTATCAGCCGGACAGCATAGATAAAGTGACTCTGAGTGATAAATATCTGCCCCAGGGAGCGATCGGAGAAGTATCACCGGAGACCTGCTTCCTTGGTGATCCCAAGACGACGGAAGGTCTCGGCTGTCATGCGCCGGTAATTGTGCAGGCTGCCAATAACTACTTCAATGACCAGGGATTAGATGACTATACGGTTTATGATCTTACCGGAACACCTTTTGTCAATCTCTTCCAGGAAGTGGCCAATGGTAATCCGGTATTGATGTGGACAGCTGGTGGTACTGATGCAACTCAGGAATATCAGTGGGAGATCAACGGGGAAAATGTGTCCTTCCTCAATAATGAGCACTGCAGGGTTTTGGTAGGATACGATATGACAGAAGGAACCCTTACCTTCTGTGATCCAAAGAGCCCTGATAACTACACCACGGTGAAGGCATCGGAGGTTCAGGGACCCTATGAGAACCTGGGAGGACAGGCAGTGGTGATCCACAAGATCAAGGATCTGAACCAGTGAGCATGACTACCATCTCTCGATAGATGTGATAAGATAAGCAGGTAGATTCTGTTCTTACAGAAAGAGGAAAAGTATGAAAAAGAAAATCGTAATCGCACTTGGACATGACGCGCTTGGTACGACCCTTCCGGAACAGCAGGAAGCAACCAAGAGAACGGCAAAGGCAGTCGCTGAATTCATCTCACAGGGCTATGAAGTCTGCATTACACACTCCAATGGACCCCAGGTCGGAATGATCCATATGGCTATGGCAGAACTCCATAAGGCATATCCTGAATACACAGCAACGCCAATGAGCGTATGCTCCGCCATGAGCCAGGGCTATATCGGTTATGATCTTCAGAATGCAATTCGTTCCGAACTCTTAGCAAGAGGCGTATATAAGAGCGTAGCCACGATCCTTACCCAGATTACAGTGGATCCTTACGATGAAGCATTCTATCGTCCGACGAAGGTGATTGGCCGGATTCTTACTGATGCAGAAGCAGAAGAGGAAGATAAGAAGGGAAATCATGTTGTTAAGACAGAGGATGGCTATCGCAGAATCCTTGCGACCCCCAAGCCCATCTCTATCGTAGAAATCGACGCAATCAAAGCACTGATGGATGCAGATCAGGTAGTGATCGCTGCCGGTGGTGGTGGAATCCCTGTTCTCGAGCAGGACAGACTCTTAAAGGGTGCATCTGCGGTGATTGAGAAAGACTCTGCAGCAGGCTTGCTTGCATCAGAACTCGATGCAGATATGCTGGTTATCCTGACCGGTGTTGAGAAGGTATGTAAGAATTTCGGTAAGGAAGATGAGACACCGATTGATTATATGACCGTAGAAGAGGCAAAGGAACTGATGGCAGAAGGCCAGTTTGAAGAAGGCACCATGCTTCCTAAGATTCAGGCTGCAATTGATTTCATCGGCGACTCCGCAATCCGTAAGGTTCTGATTACCAAATTAGATCCTAAGGGCACAGCTCCGGAGGGTAAGGCTGGTACCATGATTGGTAAGGGCTGATTCTGGAATAAAAGAAAACGTCGTCCGATAGCGCGAACGACTAAAAAGAAACGTCCACCGAATCCGGTGGACGTTTTTCTTATGCTTATATAGTTTATTTCTGCTTCTTCAGATAATCCTTAAGAGCGCGGAAGGTGGTGGCAGAGATGTAATGCTCGATACGACAGGCATCAGCTTCTGCGATATCATCCGGAACACCAAGCTTTTCGAGGCAATCGGTCAGGACCTGATGACGCTCATAAGTCTCCTTGGCAATCTTCTCGCCTTCCTCTGTTAAACGGATGTGATTATGTTCATTGACGGTTACATAACCATTCTCACGAAGCTGCTTTAAGAAAACGGATACGGTAGCTCGCGCATATCCGAAGTAGTCACATATGTCTTTTGCACGTACGATTTCCTGCTCCTTGGTCAGAACGAGGATGGACTCGAGATAGTCTTGTGCGGATTCCTGGATTTTCATGTCTGATCTCCTTAGTGTCTGGTGTTGGTATACACCGCTTTAGAGAGGCTGTTGCCAAGCTCTTACAGCGATTCTATCAGAGTTAGCTCTGAGATTCAATAAAACTGAGATGTAAGGAATAACTAACAAATATTTCATAAAAGTTAGTTTCGCAAAACATTTACTTGACTGAAATGTTAGAAGATGCTAACATACGTCGATGTAAGGAATGACTAACATATGAAATGATGTGGAGAAGGCTCCATACATTAGAGAGAAGAGAGTTATGTTTCCATTAGCAATGGCAAAAACAGGTGACCTGGTTATGGTTGCGAAGATAGGTGGACCAATCGAAGTACGAAAACACCTGGAGGACCTGGGTTTTGTGCCTGGTTCCAGAGTGGACATCATCGCGGCAGGCGGTGATGGGAATATTATTGTAAATCTCAAGGGTGCCCGTCTGGCAATCACAGAAGAGATGGCAAGAAGAATTATGGTAAGTCCGTCGCGGAAAGCTGCGATGTAAATTGAAGGAGGAGAGAGATGAAGACGCTTCGAGACATCAATGTAGGAGAGGCTTCCAAGGTTGTGAAGATTCATGGCCAGGGAGCACTGAAGAAGAGAATTATGGATATGGGTATTACGAAGGGTACCGAGATTTATGTCAGAAAGGTAGCTCCTCTGGGCGATCCAATTGAAGTAACCGTAAGAGGTTATGAACTGACACTTAGAAAAGATGATGCGGATATTCTGGAGATGGAGTAAGGAGAGAAAATGGAAATCAAGATTGCACTTGCTGGTAACCCGAACTGTGGTAAGACAACCCTGTTCAATGACCTGACCGGATCTAATCAGTACGTTGGTAACTGGCCCGGCGTAAC
>ONDO01000038.1 GCA_900316625.1 uncultured Lachnospiraceae bacterium
CTAATTTGCCAGCCCGTGACATGCCCGGTGCAATCTAATTTGCCAGCCCGCGACATGCCCGTCTCAATCTAATTTGCCAGTCCGTGACATGCCCGGTGCAATCTAATTTGCCAGCCCGCGACATGCCCGTCTCGATCTAATTTGCCAGCCCGTGACATGCCGTTTCAGTCTTATCTGCTTGCCTTATAGATGGCCAGCATATCGGCTTCTTCGAGGACCTTAGCAGAACCGCAATGTCCACCGACACCAGCTGCGCACTTCTTCGCCATCAGAGCCATTTCTTCCTCTGTCGGATCGATGCCGAGTTCTCTCAGATTGGTCGGCATCTTAATCTGGCGATAGAAGTCTTCCATAGCTTCAATTCCACGCAGTGCGATCTCTTCGTCACTGCCTTGATCCTCAACTTCCATAACATTCAGCGCGAATCTCTTGAAACGAGGCAGGCAGTCCTTATAGACATATCTCGCCCAGCTTCCCCAGATAGCTGCAAGTCCGGCACCGTGAGCTACATCGAAGAGTCCGCCGATCTCATGCTCTAACTTGTGGCAGGACCAGTCACCACCGTTATTGCCGCAACCTGTCAGTCCGTTGTGGGACAGGCTTCCAGCCCACATTACTTCCGCTCTTGCATCATAATCCGCAGGATTCTCTGTCAGAATCACCGCTCTCGACTTCACGGTACGGAGAAGTCCCTCAGCTACAGCATCGGTAAGCTCCATATTTCCACCAGAGGTGAAGTAGCGCTCCATGGTGTGCATCATGATGTCGGTGCAGCCGCATGCGGTCTGATAATCCGGCAGAGTCATGGTAAGATCCGGGTTCATGATAGCGAACTTGGGACGGCAGAGATCGGAGTTATAGCCACGCTTTTCCATGCCCTCTTCCTTGGTGATAACGGAAGAATCACTCATCTCGCTGCCGGTTGCAGACAGAGTGAGGATGACGCCGATGGGGAGGCAGGCCTTCGCCTGACGCTTCTTAGAATAGAAGTCCCAGACATCGCCTTCGTTGGCAACGCCATAACCCATGGCCTTGGCAGAATCGATGGCACTTCCGCCGCCGACGGCGAGGATGAAGTCAACGCCTTCCTTCTTGCAGAGCTCGATGCCTTCGTAGACCAGGCTAAGACGGGGATTGGGAACCGCGCCGCCGAGGCTTACATAGGAGATTCCAGCCGCATCCAGGGCATCCGTCACCTTCTGCATGAGGCCGGAACGGATCACGCTGCCACCGCCATAATGGATCAGAACCTTCTTACCACCGAATTCTTCAACTAATTCAGCAACTTTCGCCTCGGTATCTTTGCCGAAGATCACCTTGGTCGGGGTGTAATATTTGAATCCAAACATATGAATCTCCTTACTTCTAAACTACTTCAGGTTACTTGTATTTAAGTCTGTCATGGCCTGGAATAACTATTTGTATTCAAGTCCGTCATGGCCTGGAATAACTCTTTGTATTCAAGTCCGTTATGGCCTGGAATAACTCCATTGTCCTCACAAAACCGAAAAGCAAGGCAACAAACAGTGTCGCCTTGCTCAATCTGCAGGATTCTATTCGATATTATCAGATCCTTACAGAAGGATGCAGAGCACCAGAGTGATAATTGCAAGTCCACCCTGCATGAGGATGATCTTGGGGTTGCTGGTGATCCCGCCATAAATTGCAACCAGAATGATGTAAGCCATCAGAATCATGAGCGCTGTAACGTTGCCGAAAGCGAATACAGCCAGCAGAATCAGCACTGAGATCAGGCCATTGTAGATTCCCTGATTCTTGAAAAGGGTGTTCACGGACTTACGTTCAAGCTCTTCCTTTTCCATACCGAAAACCTGAGAAGTCTTCGCTGAAGTTGTTGCGAAGGTCTCGAGATACATGATGTAGAGGAATTCGAGAGCCACAAGGCAGGCAAAGACTTTGATAATAATAGACATATGCGTCCTCCATTTCCAGAAAACAGAATAGCATAAGCCTCTTGAAATTAATAATGAAATTTTTATTCTTCCAAAAAAATAGTAGTTAGTCGCATGCAAAGATTCCTATGCATACGCGCTAACTACTATTCTAATTGGATTCTCTAAAAATGAAGATTACACTAAAATGAACTTAAGTTTCCATTAAGAAAGAATAAATTATCTTGAGTTTTACTGAAATTATTATAAAGTTACTGGCCGGCTGTTGTGGCTGTCTTTGCAAGTCTTGTATTAACTCTACCCATAACTTCCGTATAGTAGGCAAGATCCGCACCAGACAGATCATTTTCATTCACAGACTGTATCTTGCTGGTCGCATTCGCATATTCTGTCATCATCTTGGTGTAATCTGCAGCCATACCAAGGGCATCCGTAGGATTTGCATTTGCATACTTATCCATAAAGTCACAGTACGCATTCATGGTCTTTTCATAAGCATCCATCGTTGCTTTGAAATCAGGATCAACACCACTTGCATCTGAAGATTCTGACTCATCGCTGTTGTCCGCGTTATCTTCGACCTCTGCATCATCGGATTCCGTGTCATCCTCAGTATCTTCTGCAGAAACTGTTGTATCACTCACCTCGTTTCCGTCACTTGCTACGGCATCGTCGGACTCCTCACTTGGTGCACTGAGGGTTATATTCATGGTCTTGCCTCGCTCTTCTTCATAGTCAAGCATCAAGGAATAACCATCATTATTTTTGGCTGAGTAGCTATCATCGGCTGCATAATAATCAACCGTAAATCCCTTATCTTTACAAGCCGAGATATAGTCATCGAATTCTCCAGGCTTAACCTGATACACGTCAACTGACAAATATCTCTCACTCTCCGACTCAACCACTCCATACTTTGAGGAAGGTTCAGGTAACATCTGTGCTAAAACATTTGAGCTTGGCCAGGTAAGCGTCTCATGATACTCCTTACTCTCACTTATCTTATTTTTGACGACATTTATCAAAATAAGAATTGCAATGATGCCTAGAATAATAAGTCCTATGTGCTTTTTCTTCTTTGGAACTTGCTGCACGGGCTGATTAAACATATTCTGATTCATCTGTCCATTCTGTTGGAACTGGTTGTTCTGCTGGTTTTGCATACCATTCTGTTGGAACTGATTGTTCTGCATACTATTGTTATCCATAATTACTCCCTTCTTTTAATAGAATCGCTTCTAATCTCATTTCGCTTCTTCAAGCATCTGCTCTAGATATTGCTTCTGCTTTACCACTCTACTAATTCGAGCATCTAGTACAGGAATCTGTTTCAACAACATCTGATGCCTCACATCTTCGGACGAATTCTCATATTGTGATATTTCCCTCAATGAAAACCCAACATTCTTCAATTTCTTAATATTTTCAAGAATGTCAACAGCATCATCTTGGTACCAACAACCAACCGTGTCCGTTCGAACTGGGACAAGGATGTAATAGCCGGCCTTGGATGCATAGTGTTCAAGGGTTCGCTTGGAGACACCGCATTGCTTGACTAATCCGCTACGTGAAATCATGATCTACTCCCTTCATGACGGTACCTCGCCACGTAACGTTGCGGTCAAGTGCAAACCGTTACATGCGAGCTTGTTTTTCTGTCATGAAGAGACATGTTTTTGTCGCGAATTATTCTTCGTTCTTTCTACAGAAAAGCCACCCTTTTGCTTAGCAAAAAGGTGGCTTCGTTTTCAAATTATCTGTGTAAACAAGCTTCCAAACCGCTTATAGTCCTTGCCAAACGGTGGTATATACGGGAAATCAGATTTGTACCACCATTTTGTTCTTCAAAATGGTGGTACAAATCAACATATCTTATTTTTACCACTTCCTAAATTCTGCCCAAATATTATCCCGTATAAGCAAAAATTCTGTTCAAAATTCATGGTTTATAATCTTTTCACTAGTGATATACTTTTTTTCAACTTGAAAGTGAATTATATGCAACATTAGTGATTACTCCCGGATGGCTCCCGGATGATTTCCCATTGTTTCTTGCAACATGAGAGATAACTCTCAATTACGAACCGAGTTTGTACACTTGCCTTTGTAATCTCTAGATTGCAAAGGCTTTTTTATTGTCATCCTCGTAACTGCCTTATAGACACTTGAATCACATGTAACTTCATTATTCGCACTTGAATCACATGTAACTGCATCACTCTCACTTGAATTACTCTTAGTTGCCTTACAGACATCTAAACAATAGAAAGCAATGATTATGGATATAACTACAACTGTTCAAGAACTGATCAATTCCTATCGTAGATACTACGATATCCATGAAGAGGAGGCAGCTTCCTTCCCGGAGCTTGCAGCTCGCTGCGACTTACATATGACCCAGTCGAATTACGTACTTTCTAAGAAGAATGTCCTCTGGTCGGCGGATAGTCATGAATACTGCTACATCTTCGAGGCAGACCATCTGGATCTTGATACTTATCGCCGTTTCGAAGATTACGTCTACCGAAATGGGATGGAACTGATCGATCCGAAGCCTGGGCATATGTGTTCTGTGCTCTCTGTCATCGTGATCTGCAAGAGTGCAAGCCCGGACGCAAGGCGTGCCATGAAGCATTGTCACATTCATAAGAACTTCCGTTTCTCACTGGACGGCTGGATGGATATGCGAACCGGACTATTGGAACTGGAGAGTGGACATGTGGTGACAAACATGAGCGGTCACGAAGCCAAGAAACATCTACAACAACTTGCCAAGGCCTCATAACGCCTCTGCACTACGAACTCCACGGCCTATCAAACCTGGATTACTCATTACTCAACATAAAGCTCATGTTTTATATTCGGCTTACCGTTACCGGCGAGGTAACTTCATATATAGGTAAGTAATTACTCAACACAATCTAACAGGAGGAAAAAGAAAAAATGAACGCAGCAGTACTATTACTACTTGGCATAGCCGTTCTGGTATGCGGCTATGTCTTCTATGGTGGCTGGCTTGCCAAAACCTGGGGTATCGACCCTGCGCGCAAGACTCCCGCACATGAATTCCAGGATAATGTTGATTATGTTCCGTCGAAAACTCCGGTCCTCATGGGACATCACTTCTCATCCATCGCAGGTGCCGGTCCTATCACCGGACCTGTACAGGCAGCCGTTTTCGGTTGGGTTCCTGTCATGCTTTGGATCCTGATCGGAGGTATCTTCTTCGGTGGTGTCCATGACTTCGGTGCCCTCTTCGCATCTATTCGTCATAAGGGACAGTCCATCGGTGATATCATCGGCGATACGATGGGTAGCACGATGAAGAAGCTCTTCTCCATCTTCACCTACCTCACTCTGCTCCTCGTCGTAGCAGCATTCTCTTCCATGGTTGCCGGAACCTTTGCCGCAACCTATACAGATGCTGGTGTACTCGACCTCGCAGCTTCTGCAGCCAATGCATCCACCGCAATGATCTCCCTGCTCTTCATCATCATGGCAATCGTCTTCGGTTTCATGGTATATAGAAGAAATGCACCGCTTCTCATCTCTACGATTGCTGGTATTGTATCGATCGTTGCCGTTATTGCAATCGGTCTACATTTCCATCCAATCTATCTGTCCGAGACTACCTGGATGATTATCATCGGTATCTACATCGGCGTGGCCAGTGTCGTTCCTGTATGGCTGCTCTTACAGCCCAGAGATTACCTCAGCTCCTTCCTGCTCTACTTCATGCTCGGCGTAGCAGTTGTAGGTATTATCGCATCACATCCCAGTATCTCCGTAATGCCGGCCTTTACTGGATTCTTCAACGAGAAACAGGGCTTCCTCTTCCCGGCACTCTTTGTCACCATCGCTTGTGGTGCTATCTCCGGCTTCCATTCTCTGGTGTCTTCCGGTACGACTTCCAAGCAGCTGGACAATGAGAAGAATGCAAGACCTGTTGCTTATGGTTCCATGATGATCGAGTGCGTTCTCGGTCTCTGCACCATCTGTGCTGTAGGTTATCTCTGGAGCCAGTATCAGGCAGGAGATGTCACCAATCCTATGCAGGTGTTCTCCATCGGTGTATCTCAGATGGTTGCAACCATCCCAGGACTCGCTGGAACACAGACGGTTATGCAGAGTCTCCTGATTCTTGCAATCTCTGTATTCTGCCTGACTTCCCTGGATACTTCCACCAGACTCGCTCGTTACACCTTCCAGGAACTCTGGCTGGCTCCCGGTGAAACCGTTGCCGATGCGAAGGGTTACAAGAAGCTCCTCGTCAATCCGGTCTTCGGCACTGCTGTTACTGTTGTTCTCGGTGTCGGACTTGGTATGACCGGTTACATCAACATCTGGCCTCTCTTCGGTGCATCCAACCAGCTCCTTGCAGGTGTCGGACTTCTCGCAGTTGCAACCTGGCTTGGCAAGGTTGGCAAGAACAACAAGATGTTCTACATCCCCATGATCTTCATGATGGTTGTCACCGTCACCTCTCTGGTTCAGACCGTAATCAAGAATGTCACTGCTCTCACTTCCGGTGCCTGCCCTGATTTCGGCTGGAGCGTAGCACGTACCATCATCGCAGTACTCCTTGTAGTACTTGCACTTATCCTTTGCTTCGATGCTCTTAGAACCATGATGAAGCAGAAGAAAGCAGCATAAGATATCCTTACATCCCGTGCCATGTCACGTATAAGATTGAGATAAGGTAAAACAAAGGTCAGGATCCTGATATTCCAGGTTCCTGGCCTTTCTTTAATTATTGCCACATCCGGCAAGAACAATGTGAAGCATCTTAATTCATGTCATTGATATTGGGAGCTATCCCCTTTTGTATCATAGAGGTCTATACAGTAAAATGATAAACCTCTCTACGATCATCCATAGACAGGCATCATTTTTACCTAGCACCCTTTTCTTCCGCTCTTATGATCCGCGATGGAGCACGCATCCGGACTGCCATACTCGATCAGCCCAACCTTGGCCGGATCCAGCGTCACGCTGCCATCCTCCAGTACGAAAGCCGGAATCCCCACATCGCCAATCTCCTTCGAATGATCAAATGCAGGATTCGTATCTCTCATTCTGGTGAATGCTCCCATATTGCGGATATTCTCCCCGATATTAATGTAAGTGAATTCATCTTCCCGCCCCTTGATCTGCTCATGAATGTAATCACAATAAGGGCAAGTCGGCATTCCATATACTTTAATCATAGTTCTGCTTCGTAAATGTAGGGCGAAGTATCAGTCTATCCGATACCTCTCAATAATAAGTGTTTCTCCTCAGCCTGACTCTCTGAATAAGATCAGAGATATCTCTTTCCGTTTTTGTCAAACTTCTTTCTCAGCGCTTTCTCCACCGGATAGATAGCTGCAACTATGACCGCCAATTGCGCCATCTCTACGACGAAAGTCATTATTCCAATCGTATCCTCGCTCGCACCCGCAAAAGGAATCTGAACAATCGCAGACACGATCAATAGAATAATCCCAATCCTGATCCAGAGCTTACCACAATACACTTGTGCGAAATCCCAAGTCTCCTGACTCTTCCGCGACCAATTAGTGCGATAACCGATTAATCCATTAATGTCTTTCGGCGGATGCTTGTAGAGCAGGAATCCAGCCAAAATCATTACTAGAGGGATCAACAGATTACATAGAAACATTGCTATAAAAAGCTTGCTCATAATATTCTCCTTCGGAAATGTAGAGCCTCTCCATTACTGACGTACACAGTTATCACACGGAACAGATTTTCCGTGTGCAATCGCCTCATCAAGCGCTCCTGATATCAGAACACTTCTAGACAGAGACTTACAAGCTGGTGTTGAATGATAGCTTTTCCCTGACCGAGTCCAATACACGATCTGTCCCTGCGTCACTGCCTGTTCATGATAAGTAGCTTCTCCCGAATTATCACCGGCGGACGTATTGCTTCCTTGATTATCTGAAAGCTGAGTAGAAACAGAATTGTCTAACTCTGCACCACAACTTGTTACCTCTTGGCTAGTTCCTTTCTTACTAGCATTTTCATCACTTGAATTCTTCTTGTTTACATTTGTATCACTACTCTCAGACGGTTTTATTATGGACGCTGTAACATCTATTTCATTACCACTCTCATCTGATAGTTCTAATACAATCAGATATTCCCCTTCGTAAGTGAAAGTTATCGCAGGGCCTGCAGCTCTTGCATAGCCGCTTTGTACGACTTTCCCATCCTGCTTTATTATTTTCAGAATAAGATTTGCAAAACTTTCATCCGTATACTTCACCTGAAGATCAGTCAACGATAGACTTATTTTCTCTAGTCTTGCCACTCACAGTATTTACGTACGAATACACAACTGGAGGATTCTGATCATGTACATCATATTGAATGTCAAATTCAGATGTATTCCCTTCTGTATCCGCGATTGAGAAATGGCCATAGTATTCACCCATTTTTTCAAATTTTAAACTCTCCGAAGATTTGTCGTATACCTTTTTTATTGGATAAGTAGTACCACCCTTTACCATTTTTGTAAATAACAACGAATTATGATCAATTTCCGATTTGTCAGCAACCTCTATTGGCAAATCATCATACGAAACTGAAGTTACCTGCCCAACATTAAGATTAATCACATCGCTTGCCATCTTAATTGTTGGAGCTACTGTATCTACAACTGAAACAGTAATTTTCTTTTCAGAAGTATGTCCCCATAATTGTGTTAGCCCCGATAATAACCGCAAGTAAAACTCCAACACCACCAGCTGCTCTCAGCTCAACTTTATGAGCTTCAATATACTGTTCACGCCGAATTCTTCGCTGTTCACGTTCATAACGAAGACGTGCCTGTCTTCTCTCTTCAGCAACAATTCTTACACATTCTGGAAAGAAGCCCTCATTATCAACTTTTAAAAAAGCACCTTTTTACCGCACCGAACACATTGCTTCTTCTTTATTAGTTCCATATGATAATAATCTCTTACTAGCTACACACCAAATAACTCAATGTTACCTATAACAATTCCCACATGCATGTAATCCCATCTTACTTGCCTGATCCAAACTTATCTGCGTACAATTAGCGGGATTCGTGTTTCCGCAATGGTTCGTCTTGTGATATGCATTTCCGGATTTCGTCTTCCACACCATATCTTCAGAAGCAGCCTGCGGTGCCACCTCCTGCACTTCCGCCTGTGGTGTTGTCTGTACCTCCTGTTCCGGCGCGACCTGTGGCTCAGGCGCGACCACCTGCTCCTGTGTCACCCCCTGTTCACGTGCAACCTCATTTGAAGTACTACTTGTCGATACTTTCTGAGATTTCTCAGATCTAGACGATTTTGATCCAGTAAATTCAGGACCCGAACTAGATCCATCTTCGTAAGCAATCGTAATGCCCGGCTGAACGTTATAACAGAATACATTGAATTCAACACCCTTACCACCGTCCTCAACGGATTCAGCCTCCATAAGCACACCATAGGCCAGCTTATTAGAATCCCCAAAGTATGGGGTCACACGATACTGAACATGATTACCCGTTCTCTCAACATAGTCAGCCACCTCATCCTCGAAGGGAAGCATTCCTACAGTGTTCAGATATCTAGTACCAGTAATTAAGTTCTTTGAGTTTGCATTCTCACCCGTCAGCTGATAACCAATCAGATGACATCTGTTGTAGAGGTAATTACCATCAATTCCGTCATATTTTACTGTATGCCAGCCACTCGGTTTGATCTTGCCAATATTACCTCTTGGTTCTGTCGGCATCGTCTCTTTGCCCACACAGGCATAAGCCACACGACATCTTCCCTTTTTATCCTTAGAGCTATACTTCTCAAAAGACGTTGTAGTCAGTTCATCATCCGTAAAGAACGGTACACCACCATTTACTTCATACGCAGGCGCACCAGTATATGCCGGAACACTCGCCAGTGCCTCCTCTACGCTCGCTGAACTCCCCTTATCTTTTGCCTCCACTACTTGTGGCTGTATGAACGGAACTATTAATGTTCCCCACACAAGTAATGCCAGCATCAGCCTTAATGTCTGTAAGTTCTTTTTGCTCTTAAGTACCGTTTTCATTCTCTCCCTACAATCTAGCCATTACCGTTTAATCGCAGAAATAGGCGGCCTAAAGCCACCTATCACACTACTAATACATTATCTCTTATTCTTCATAGCGTAATGATGCACCGTGCAGTACGCAGCAACAATAGAGACTGCAAGAACGATAGCCGTGGTAATCATATCCAGCTTACTATAATCCATAATCACACACTCCTTATGCCACTATGATAGCCCATCTCTAGCCGATAATCCACTCTAACTCTTCCGCGTTGTTTTCTCCCACACCAGCCGCAATCTCCCGGATCAGCTCCATCGGAATCTCCTTAGTGAACTACTCATCACTTAATTGGATGTTTTTTTCAAAGTCAATATTCCCTTCTTCATCACGGAAGAATTCCTGAATAAAATCTGTACCTTTTCTACGTATTATAAAAGTGATACATACTGCCGTAGACTCATCCATCTCCTCTATACCACTTCCAGCAACATAACCATAAGATTCTTGAACAAGATGAGCCTCATGGAGAACAACAAATGTCTCTTCCTCTTCCCCCGGATAAATATCTACCAATTCATCTGTCTCTTCTATTACAACATGATAATGTACACTTTTCCTATCATTATCATCCAATGAAAATGGACTGAGCATATCTCGATAAAGTTCAAGAAATATCTTCGCCTCATCAATAAGTTCTAGTGTATAATTCATATCCATAGCAAAATTCCTCCTAATTCTATTCTTATATTTGTGCAAGTATCCCATTTTACTCCGTACAATTAGATTCGACTTCTTCTTGCTCAATCTTTTCCACATATACCTCATCCATGCTATTAATAGTTATTACAGGATGCGTACCTGGTTCATTCATTTCCTCTTCGTACCATTTGAGGAGGCCATGGCTTGCACCTTCCCTTAACATACTTTCAAAGATTCGGCATCCATAGGGTGAGTTTGCCTCCTTTAAGAGACTTTCTTCCATGCCAGGGGTGAGTGTAATTCGACACTCGTATTCATCCTCTAGCTTTTTCCTTATCTTGGATATGACTCCCTTTACTGCTTCCTCTGTAAGAGGACTAAAATTGATGATGTATGGAAATCTTCCAACCAATTCATAGAGTGCTCCAAATTTTACCAAATCATCCCTACTTATCATTTTAAATAGTGAAGTATCCTTGTCAGAAACTGATCCAAACCCCATTACCGCTTCTTCTTTCCATTGTTTACGGAAGTAGTCAAAAGATCCCATTCCTATAAAGAGAACACGGTCCAGGTACATTTTTTTGCCGCTCTTTTCGTATAGAATGCTAGAGCCTTCCAATATTTTTAACATATTTCCCTGAACTTCCGCGTTCACGTTCGTTCCATTTCCAAAGGATGGTGCAAGTTTCTTATCGAACTCATCCAGGAAACAGATTCCAACCGGATGCTCTGTTTCCAACCTGGCAAAAGGTCTCAATGCATTTCCAATATCAACTCCTTTGAAACCTGTTGTAGTTATCTGTGATGTATCTATATTCTCAATAATTATTTCAGGGAGATATGCCTGAAAATACTCCTTCATCGCACGATAGGTTTCTGTTTTTCCCGTCCCGGATGGGGCCGCAAGAAGAATATTGCTATTTGTTTTCCCTTGCTTTATAATGTTGTTCAAGAACAGATACACACAGAGGCAGATTCGTCTAACATTCGGTTGACCAATCACTCTCGATGTAATTGTTTCTACAAAGTTCTTGAATGTAAAATTAGCAAGATAGTCTTGGATTGCCGGTATTAGAATGTCATCATACTCCAAAGGGCAAAGATTCAATTCTCCGTTTTCTAGCACTTCTTTATCTATCATTAGTACCTCCTTTTCTTCGGCTCGATTTTTTGTTACACATACATAGTGGACAGACTTTCAATGTATGTATAAAAATTTCTTCCATAATTTTAAACAGAATCAAAATAATCCCCTGCCAATGACAGGGGATTAAAGATCTTTCACTATGAACTTGTGATGGGACGTAACTCCTTAGATCTGTATCACCGATTTACACATCTTTACAAACAATTGCAGAAGCGGTCCTGAGATAAGAATCGTTGCAATCGTACATAGGCCCACTTTTCCACCGAGGGCAAATCCTGTAACAACACAGATGATGTCTAAGCCTATTCTTGTGTAACTGATCTTCCAGCCTCGCCTATTCACCAGAGCAAACGTCATTGCTTCATATGAACCTCGACCAAGATCTGCGATGGAATATAATGCTGATCCGAGGGATAAGAATGTGATTCCTAAAAGCATAAGTAAGAAGTTGATCATTCGATTATCACTATAGATCAGATATGGTTCGAAGATGTCGATACAGAATCCATATACAAGTTGATAAACTAAGGTTCCAACATGAATCTGCTTACGATCATAAAACCAACAAAACAACACCATTGCCACTGCAATGATGATAGATGATTGTCCTATAGTTATGGGAAAAACATTCGATAAACCTTGCCAAAGGATTGCAAGTGTTGCACCACCAAAACCAGCATTAATTGCTAAGTCAATTCCAAATGCTGCGATCATGGTTCCAATGACCAGGAGTATGCTCCTTAAAAATAGATTCGATTTGCCTGAATTTACCATACTCACTTTATTACCACACATATTTTTCTTCTATCATTTCATGTAAGGTATTTCACCTGCATAAAGCACTAACACTCGCAATTTGGAAATTCGAATCGAGCCTTCGACTTTGACCACTAGGCCATTATATATCGCCTCTTTAGAGTCCTTCTCAAAACTTGAAAGCCTTTATTTACCAGGTTTGAAAAGAGTACTAATCATAATGCCGTGGTAAACAAATATCACTTCATTTCTTTTTCACACTAATCTTATAGTTAGTACCTCTTACACATAGTATTCAAAGAAAAGCAAAACGTAGTTTTTGAGGTAATGCAGGAGGGCGATGGTGTTATGGTCTTCGCTTCTGCCCTGCCTTATCTTGTAATCAAATCTGATATCGTTATCCTCTATCTTACTGCAAAAATATAATTTGTGTACTTCTTATTCTGTGCGAGTTCCTGGTCCTTCCGAAATCGGTACTTAACAAGCCCTATATTTATGGTGTATGAGCATAAGCTCGGGCTTTCATTATTTTCGATAATATTCCGTTTTGTTTACCAATCTGGTACTTCCAGCAAATTCGAATTCATCACACTTTATGGTCCGATTATTATATTTGGTTTCTTTTTCGTATGATTTTTGCTTGCTCCTTACAGATATCCATGAAGTCACACTCTCCACACATCTCTTCCAGTCGATTGGAAAGAATTATTTTCTCTCTGGAATTCTGGAAAAACTTCTTCAGCGTCATCCGGCTCCCCTCCTCATAACCGAAGAGATCCGCCACACGACGATCGATCTGTCTGACATGCGCCTCAGAATCGCAGATATCTACGGCCGACGAAGAGTGTGAATCACTGTTTACTATGACTGGCGAAGAATGCAAATCACTGTTTCCTATGACTGGTGAAGAATGCAAATCGCTGTTTACTATGGCCGGCGAGGCCTCAGAATCATCATGTATTCTGTGATTCGGACAATGCGCGCAGAGGTCATCCAAACCAAAGGTGATGCCAAGCTCGGTGTCCTCCGGGAGTAAAAGCTTCTGCTCCATATTTCTCCCAAAATCAGGGCTATAGGCCTTGCCAACATAGAATTGCATGCAGAGGCTGTGGTGTGGACGTAGTTGTAACATATCTTCCTTCCTGTATTGTCAAAAAGATGCGTCGCGCCTGGAATGATACGTGCTTCTCTAGCGCTAGCGCATAAGGACGTCCGCTGATTCTGTCGGCGTACCTGGAGATTAACCTTATTCTTCTAGAGGTAGCGCATAAGGACGTCCATATATTCGGCGCGTCCCTGGATATAATCGTCGAACGCGACTTCGGGATCCGACCCATGGAAAATCTGACAGATTCCACAATTGTCGCAGTCGCTGATGCACTGGTAGCGGGTCTTAATATACTCGCGGCGCTCTTCTACGGTTGATTCTTCAAGTTTCGGATACATGGTAATTCCTCAGTCAACATGAAGTGACGTGGTTCTTCTTCGCAAATGTAGGGCTTCTTCGTAGTTTCTCAGTGAACGTAATTCGCACGATACTTGGCATTGAGTTCGGAGATTTCCTTCTCACCATCGATGTAGGGCTGATAGAAAGTGTCCGTCAGCCCACCGCCGAGATTGTCGCAACCATTGCAGAATTCACATTCGCTGCCACAGACATTCAGGGCCTTATTCACAATCTGGATGCGCTGTTCACGCGTTGTGTCTTTGATTAAGATGCTCTGCATAATATACTGCCTCCTCTCAGGTCGATGATGTCTTCTTTTCTTGACTGGTTCGTTCTTCCGGTTGATCAATGACAGGAGAACAATTGATTCCACTATCTTTCGAGTATTTGTCAGGGACAAATGTGTATCCCAAGATGCAGAAAATATCGCCAAGTAGAACCATCTTTCGTGTATAGACGATAATTTCACTTCTATTTTATCGTCTATACACGATAAGTGCAAAACTTTGGAATTCTGAGCTTGCCTGGGGACTCCGGATCTTCGTTCCACTGGGGGAAAATTGTAAGAATCTTGCCTTGTACCACCATTTGCTTCGCCAGCTTGCTGTTGAAAAGGCCAAAATTTACTCTTGCGGTGGCATATAGAGAAAAGCAACCTTTGTGCCACCTTTTT
>ONDO01000033.1 GCA_900316625.1 uncultured Lachnospiraceae bacterium
CACAAATGTAAAGCATGCCGTAAGTCTTCCGGTCAGACGGAAGCAATGCAGGATAATTAGAATAGCCATACTTGCGGATGAGAGCCCGGCAAGTATGGATGAAGTTCATGTGTATTGTGGCGATGAAATCTATGGATATTGTGGCGATGAAATGGAAATCGTACAGATACTGACGAGCCGACAGGGTAACTTGTTAGGAACGCAGTAGTGGTTGAAGCAGGAAGCTCCGACTTCAAATACGAAGTATTAAGTCGGAGTAGTTCACATAGGATAGGATATGGATCCATATAAAGTACTTGGGGTATCCCCGGATGCTTCGGAAGATGAGATAAAGAAAGCATATCGAAAACTCTCCCGTAAGTATCATCCGGATGCCAATATGAATAATCCGAATAAAGAAGAGGCTGAAGAGATCTTTAAGAAGGTTCAGCAGGCTTATGAGGCAATCATTGATATGCGCCAGAAGGACATAAAATATGATGGCTATGCCTACTCGAATCGAAGCTCTTCGGAGAATTCTGAGGCTGATAATATTCTTCGCGCTGCTACAAGCTATATCAATGCCGGCTACTTCGATCAGGCGATGACAGCACTGTCGGGCCTGGATCAGTCAAAGCGTAATCATGAATGGTATTGTATTGCATCGGTAGCAGCCTATGGCCAGGGCAACCGTTCCATGGCAAAGGTTTATATCGACCGCGCAGTCCAGCTCGCACCCGGTAACTTCCAGTACCGTGAGTTACAGAGAAGAATGAGCGGAAGCGGCCCAAGTTACGGGACTTTTGATGACTTCGGTACGACGAATCCAACCGGTTGGTACACCAATCGCCGTTCGGAATATAAGACGTATAACGAAACACCCGGTAGCTTCTGCTTAAGACAAATGCTCGCAGACTGCTTCCCTCTGCTGTCAACCTTGCTCTGCTGTTGTTGCTGATGTGTTGATGTTGCTGATGGTACTGATGGTTATTTCCTCACTTCTTCCGATCGTACTTCTCTTCGCAGTACTTGCAGCGGTAAACCGCATTCTCCTTGTCGGTCAGTACGAAGACAGAAGGCAGACCCTGCTCAATCGTGGTGATGCAACGAGGATTGTGGCAATGAATAACATTCTTAACTTCGACAGGAAGTGTAAGCTTACGCTTCTCAACGATGTTTCCATCCTCGACGATATCAACCGTGATGTTATGATCGATGAAGCCTAAGACATCGAGATCGATGGAACCAATGGGACATTCAATCTTCAAGATATCTTTTCTGCCCATCTTGTTGGACTTAACGTTCATGATGACAGCAACTGTGTAGTTCTTGTCATCGAGTCCTAAGTTATGGAAGACATCAAGAGATGTACCTGCCTTGATGTGATCTAAGACGTATCCCTCATGGATACCACTGATATTCAGCATATCTATCTCCTTCGTAAATGTAGGACGACTCGTGAATTTCAGGAGTCTTTTCCTATGTCCTAAGCATTCGTTTGCTGCTTCTTATTTACTTCTCAGGAACAAGTCCTAAGAGAGTAAGAATCAATGCTTCACGCATATAGACAGCGTTATGTGCCTGCTCGAAGTACATTGCGCGGGGATCTTCATCGACATCGACGGAGATTTCGTTAACACGGGGAAGCGGATGGAGTACATACATATGCTCCTTGGCAAGTTCCATCTTCTGCTTGTCTAAGATGTAGTAGCCCTTCATCTTCAGGTATTCTTCTTCGTTGAAGAAGCGTTCCTTCTGGATTCTTGTCATGTAGAGGATATCAAGCCCGGGCATTGCTTCCTCGAGAGATTCCACTTCCTCGTAGGGAAGGTTATTCTTCTTCAGGACATCTTCTCTGATGTAGGTAGGAACACGGAGTTCTTTGGGTGAGATGAGAATGAATTTTACATTCTTGTATCTTGCCAGGGCCTCGATCAGGGAATGAACGGTACGACCGAACTTAAGGTCACCACAGAGGCCGATGGTAATGTTATCGAAGGAACCATTCAGCATACGAATGGTGTAGAGATCTGCAAGAGTCTGTGTAGGATGCTGGTGACCACCGTCGCCGGCATTGATGACAGGGATCTTACTGAATTCAGAAGCAACCAGAGGAGCACCTTCCTTAGGGTGGCGCATAGCTGCGATATCAGCATAGCAGGAGATAACACGGATGGTATCTGCTACACTTTCGCCCTTAGAGGCAGAAGAGGAGTCTGCGCTGGCAAAACCCAGACATTTGCCGCCGAGATTCATCATAGCGGCTTCAAAACTCAGCCTGGTTCGGGTACTAGGCTCGTAGAAAAGAGTAGCGAGCTTCTTACCGTCACAGGTGTGAGCGTATTTTTCAGGATTTTCCTGGATATCATGGGCGAGATTCATGAGCTCATCAAGCTCTTCGACCGTGAAGTCCAGAGGGTTCATTAAATGACGCATGAGTGCCTCCTAAATCTTTGTTCAACTGCAAACATATTACATGACGGATGCAGTCTTTTCAAGGATAGGCAGGCGACCTGGATGGGATTTCTTTTCATACACATTTTGCCTGATTTTTGCGGTATACTAATTAAGATTTTTCTCTTTTGATAAGTTTAGAAATACAGCATATATTCATAAGGACAGATAATAAATGAAGAATATTAATGAGTTATTAAGAAAAGTACCCGGTAACCTCCTTCAGGGTAAATTAGAGGGTGAAATCACAGAACTGGTATACGATTCCCGTAAGATTACTGATGGCTGCGCCTTTGTATGCTTAAAGGGCGCATCTTTCGATGGCCATACATTTGCAGCGGAAGCTGCAGCCAAGGGAGCAAGACTTATCGTGGTCGAAGATGATGTGGACCTCAGCCAGGCCGCAGATGTAAGCCAGGCCGCAGATGCAAGCCAGGCCGCAGATGCAAGCCAGGACGCAGATGCAGGTCAGGCCGGAAATCTTGCAGACGTTATCGTCTATAAGACGGAGAACACCCGTATTGCTCTCGCAGAGCTGTCTGCCGCTTACTTCGATTATCCCGCAGAAGAATTGAAGGTAATCGGTATCACCGGAACCAAGGGCAAGACGACTTCCACCTTCATGGTGAAGGCCATCCTCGAGGACGCAGGCCATGACGTCGGGCTGATCGGAACCATTGGTACAGAGATCCACGGCGAGCTTGTGCCTTCCGGAAACACCACGCCCGAGTCCTACGTGATCCAGGAATCCTTCCGCAAGATGCTTGATGCCGGCTGCGATGTCTGCGTTATGGAAGTGTCTTCCCAGGGACTTATGATGCACAGAACAGACGCCATTCCCTTTGAGATCGGTGTCTTCACCAATATTACTCCGGACCACATCGGCCCCAATGAGCATGCTTCCTTCGAAGAGTACATGGCCTGCAAGGCCCTGCTCTTCAAGCAGTGTAAGGTGGGGATCTTTAATTACGATGATCCTCACTGCGCTGACATGATGAAGGATGCGACCTGTAAGAAGGAGACCTTCGGTATCAATGAGGGTGCAGATCTCCATGCAGCAAATCTGGAGCTGGAACATACGCCTGGCAGACTTGGCATCGCCTTCGACATGGAGGGTATCCTCGAAGGACATGTTGATGTAGCTCAGCCGGGACGTTTCTCCGTCTATAATGCACTGACTGCAATTGCCGTAGCACGCCACTTTGACGTTCCTTATGCGGATATAGTGAAGGCGATGGCGTCCATTAAGGTCAAGGGAAGAATCGAACTGGTACATGTCAGTGATCGTTTCTCCATTATGATTGACTACGCACATAACGCAGTAGCCCTGGAGAGCCTGCTAGGTACACTTCGGGAATATCATCCCAAGCGTCTGGTGTGCATCTTTGGTTGCGGAGGTAACCGTTCCAAGCTTCGCAGATTTGAGATGGGCGAGGTCAGCGGTAAGCTCGCAGATCTTACGATTATCACTTCAGATAATCCGAGATTCGAGGAACCTGCGGATATTATGGCAGATATTGAAACAGGAATTAAGAAAACGACCGGTGCATATATTAAGGTGGAAGACCGTGGAGAGGCTGTATATCAGGCTCTGAAGAATGCACAGGATGGTGATGTTATCGTTCTCGCAGGAAAAGGCCATGAAGACTATCAGGAGATCAAGGGCGTAAAGCACCACATGGATGAGACCGAACTGATCATGGCTGCCCGGGAGAGAGTTCTTGCGGAAGACGGAAGGATCTAATGCGCTACGCAGATATCATTGTTGATATAACTCTGGAAAAACTTGACCGTACCTTCCAGTACGCGATCCCTGAGGAACTTACAGGAGAGGTGCGCCCTGGTGTACAGGTAACCATTCCCTTTGGGGCAGGTGGCAGAACCCTGAGCGGCTTCGTTCTTACGATCTCGGAGCAGCCCAAGATCGCTCCGGAGAAGATCAAGCCCATTATCTGCGTGAACCATGAGCGTTATGCGGTGCAGGGACAGCTGGTAAGCCTTGCGGCCTGGATGGCAGAGCACTTCGGTTCTACCATGAACCAGGCCCTGAAGACTGTGCTTCCTGCAGGCAAGAAGGGCAATATCAAGAAGCGTAAGATTGTGAGTCTGTCGATTCCTGTGGAAGAAGCAGAAGAGAAGTTGAGAGAACTTTCAACGAAAAAGCGCCACAGCGTCGCAAAAGAGCGACTGCTTGAGGCTCTTGTCGATGAATCGGAAATCCCCTGGGAAGTCATAACTGGAAAGTTAAATATAAATTCAAGTATTATCCGTGGACTTGAAAAAGATGCCATTGCGGAGGTTAGAGAAGAGAGAACTTTCCGTAATCCACTGGGGGATCTCTCGGCTCCCGGTAAAGTGATCGAGCTGAATGAGAGCCAGAAATCCTGCGTGGACCGTGTCCTTTCGGATATGGCAAAGGGCGAGAACAATACCTATCTGCTCTATGGCGTTACCGGTTCCGGTAAGACGGAAGTCTACATGGAACTCATTCGAGAAACCTTATCTGCCGGTAAGGAAGCCATCGTTCTGATTCCGGAGATCGCACTTACCTATCAGACCGTGATGCGATTCTATCGCCACTTCGGCGACCAGGTCTCCATTCTGAATTCCCGCATGTCAGAGGGAGAGAGAACTGACCAGATCGACCGCGCCAGAAAGGGCGACTGCAAGATCATGATCGGCCCCAGATCCGCCCTCTTCACACCCTTCCAGAACCTGGGCCTTATCATCATCGATGAGGAACATGAGAATTCCTACAAGAGTGAACAGGCACCCAAGTATCACGCCAGAGATGTGGCAATCGAACGCGCCCGCCTGGCAGAGTGCCCGGTCATCTTAGGTTCTGCGACACCTTCCGTTGAATCCTATCGCAGAGCAGAACGTGGCGAATATGTCATGCTTCGCATGCCTAACCGTGTCGCTGATCGAAGCCTCCCGGAGTGCGAGATCGTAGACCTTCGCTCGGAACTCAAGTCCGGCAACCGATCCATCCTCTCCATGCGCCTGCAGGAACTGATGGAGGACCGCCTCGCAAAGCAGGAGCAGACCATGCTCTTCCTGAACAGACGAGGCATGATGGGCTCCGTAAGTTGCAGAGCCTGCGGCAAGAGCCTCAAGTGTCCTCATTGCGATGTCTCCCTCTCCCTTCACAGAGATGGAAAGTTACACTGCCATTACTGTGGTCATGTTGAGAGGAAGCCGGATACCTGCCCTCACTGTGGTTCCGAATACATCGGAGGCTTCAAGGTGGGAACAGAGATGGTAGAAGATATGGTCAAGGCACGTTTCCCTGAGGCTCGCGTTCTCCGGATGGATGCAGATACGACCAAGGGAAAGGAAGGACATAAGGATATCCTAGAGGCCTTCGCCAATAAGGAAGCAGATATTCTGGTTGGAACTCAGATGATCGTAAAGGGGCATGACTTCCCGAATGTTACTCTGGTGGGAGCTCTCGCAGCTGACCTCTCCCTGAACGCTTCGGACTATCGTGGCCCGGAGAGAACCTTCCAGCTCCTGACTCAGGCAGCAGGACGCGCGGGAAGAGGTGAGAAGGCGGGCAGTGTGGTCATTCAGACCTACCAGCCGGAACATTATTCCATCCTCGCAGCCAGAGACCAGGACTACTCCGAGTTCTATGAAGAAGAGATTCTCTATCGTCAGATGATGCATTATCCACCGGAAGGACATATGCTGCAGGTTCTGCTTACATCGCCCTCCCTTAAGCACCTTACGGAGAAGGCAGATGAAGTTGCAGGCTTCATACGAGCGCAGGATCTACATTTACGAATCTTAGGCCCGGAAGACGACCGCATCGCCAAACTGCAGGATGTCTACCGCAAGACTGTCTATCTAAAGGACAGCGATTATGATAGACTTGTGGATGCAAAGAACCGGATCGGAGACTATATCCGCGCGACATCCGGATTCAATGATGTATATGTGTGGTTTGATTTCGATCCGCAGTAATGAGTAGTTGAATTGTGGTTTGATTTCGATCCGCAGTAAGTTATCTTGATTAAGAGTGGTTACCCTTGAATCTGAGCCAAACCACGAATAGAAAAGGAGATAGATATGGCACTTCGTACACTTCGAATTGAAGGTGATCCCATCTTAAATAAGGTTTCTCATCCCGTGAAGGAGATGACTCCCCGCCTCGAGGAACTCATCAAGGACATGCTTGAGACCATGTATTCCGAGAACGGCGTTGGGCTTGCAGCAGTTCAGGTCGGCGTTCTCCGCCGCATCGTTACCATCGATGTCGGTGAGGGCCCCATCATCCTGGTAAATCCCGTCATCGTTGAGAAGGATGGCGTTCAGACCGGCCAGGAAGGCTGCCTCTCTGTTCCGAACAAGGTCGGCATCGTAACCCGCCCCAACCACGTCATTGTTGAGGCACTGGATGAAAATATGGAGCCTCAGCGTCTGGAAGGTGAAGGCCTCCTCGCCCGCGCATTCTGCCATGAGCTCGATCATCTCGACGGCAAGATGTACACCTCCCTGGTTGAGGGTGACCTGATGGAAGTAGAGCCCTATGGCGAAGATGATGAGGATGATGAAGACTGATGAAGATTATATTCATGGGAACGCCCGACTTCGCAGCCACCACACTGGATGCGCTGGTAGAAGCCGGACATGAGATTACGCTGGTGGTAACCCAGCCCGACAAGCCGAGGGGAAGGAAGGGTGAGCTCGTCCCTTCTGACGTCAAGGTCTATGCCCAAGAGCATGGCTTCCCCGTTTTTCAGCCGGAGCGTATCCGTCGCCCGGAGAATATCGAAGAGCTTCGTAGATATGAAGCAGACATCATAGTTGTTGCAGCCTATGGTCAGATCCTTCCCCGGGAGATTCTGGAGATGGAGAAGTACGGCTGTGTCAATGTTCATGCGTCTCTACTGCCTAAGTACCGCGGCGCAGCGCCCATTCAGTGGTCCATTCTGAACGGCGACAAGGTGACCGGCGTCACCACCATGCAGATGGGCATCGGCCTCGATGACGGGGATATCTTAGAGAAGGCAGAAGTTGAGATCGGTGAGGAGACCACCGGCGGAGAACTTTTCGATCGACTGGCTGTCGTCGGTGGCAAACTGATCGTGCAGACATTGAAGGATATCGAGGCTGGAAATGTAGAGCCTGTCCCTCAGGTGGAGGCTGAATCTACACATGTCGGCATGCTGAAGAAAGAGATGGGGAATCTCGACTGGTCCCGTCCTGCAAGAGAACTGAAGAACTATGTCAGGGGCCTGAATCCCTGGCCTGCAGCTTACAGCTTCCTGGATGGGAAGATGCTGAAGATCTGGACTTCTGAGGCACTGAGCTTCGAGGAAGCGAGGGAGAAGTTCGGCGGAGAAGCAGAGGGTAGTTCTACATTTGTCGAAGGGCAGAATGGAAGCCTGGGACAGGATGGCGCCGGACAGGATGATGCCGGACAGGATGGCACCGGACAGGATGGCGCCGGACAGAATGGCGTCGGACAGAATGGCGCCGGACAGGATGGCACTGGACAGAATGGAGCCGGACAGGATGGCACCGGACAGGATGGTGCCGGACAGGATGGCGCTGCGGCCGGGAGTGTTCTGGCTGCCGGAAAGCCTGGCATCGCCGTTATGACCGGTGACGGCGTGCTTCTCTTAAAGGAGATTCAGCTCGAGGGCAAGAAGCGCATGACAGCGGAAGAATTCCTCCGTGGTCATAAGATCCTTCCGGGAACTGTGCTTAGGCGCGAACGTGGATAAACCGCGGAGATTGCGGAAATTCGTGTAATCAGGCGCGAAGATTGCAAAGAACCGTGGATAAGTAAAGGAGTTTCATATGTACATGGGAACAGGTTATTATTTCGACTGGACTTATCTTCTGGTCATCGTGGGCGTTGTACTCTGCATGATCGCATCAGCCAATGTAAAGGGAACCTTTGCAAGATATGCAAGAGTTCGCTCCGGGCTGGGACTGACCGGTGCGCAGGCTGCACAGCGCATCTTAGAGATGAACGGAATCTATGATGTGAGGATATCGCATGTGTCCGGAGAACTGACGGATCATTATGATCCGAGAACCAAGGTCGTCAATCTGTCGGATTCGGTCTACAATCAGACCAGTGTTGCTGCGATTGGTGTTGCAGCACATGAGTGTGGACATGTGATCCAGCATGCCAAGGGGTATGCACCCATCACCTGGAGAACGGCTCTGGTGCCGGTGGCAAACTTTGGCTCCACCATCTCCTGGCCACTGATCCTTCTTGGACTGTTCTTAGGCGCAGGTTATTCCGGTGGCCCTACCATCGGCTCCTTCCTGATCACTCTTGGAATCTGGGCTTTCTCCTTTTCGGTTCTCTTTCAGCTCGTGACTCTGCCGGTAGAATTCAATGCCAGCCACAGAGCAATGATCCAGCTTCGAGAGGGCCATATGCTTAGCGATGAGGAACTG
Organism: uncultured Lachnospiraceae bacterium; assembly: GCA_900316625.1. Taxonomy (GTDB): domain Bacteria; phylum Bacillota; class Clostridia; order Lachnospirales; family Lachnospiraceae; genus Lachnocurva. The sequence goes on from ONDO01000033.1 coordinate 8,854, forward strand.
AAGAAGACCAGAAAGGTTCTTACAGCTGCGGCTCTTACTTATGTCGCAGGTGCGGCATCTGCACTCTTACAGCTTCTTCGACTGATTCTGATTGCAAGAAGTCACTCGGATGATGAATGATTCCCGGAAGATGACCGATATATCTTCATCATGGAAACTGATAATTTTCAGGCACCACATATTGTGGCACTTGACTTATATTCACAGAGAATTATACTAAAAAGGATTTAGTAACAGGTCCGGGGATGTATTTATGGAAGACATACTCTGTAGGTAGCGCCGGATCACATAGTACAGAGATTATGAGGGAGAGATATTTATGAAGACTTGTCCTAAATGTGGAGCGCAGCTTCCCGACGAAGCAACCATCTGCAATGTATGTGGAGCACCTCTTGATGCGGCTCAGGATGCACAGCAGAACTTCAATCAGCAGTATAATCCTAACCAGGGTCAGCCTCAGTACCAGCAGTACCAGCAGTACCAGCAGCCTGCCGGTGCACCTGCTCAGAAGGGCATGGGTATTGTAGCTTACATCGGCTGGATCGGATTCATCATCGCAATCTGCGCCGGTGATAAGAATGATCCTTATCTTAAGTTCCATCTGAACCAGTCTCTGGTTCTGAATCTGTTCTCACTGCTCGGAATGATCCCCTTTGTTGGTTGGATCTGGAGCATTGTTGTTTTCATCTTCTGGATCATGGCTCTTGTATCAGCATGTCAGGGTGAGACCAAGGAAGTTCCCCTTCTTGGTGGAATTCACATTCTGAAATAAGATTTCTGACGAAGGAATCAGTGACGATAAGAGCGAATCCATCGCTTTTGCATATGAATCTAAAGGCCGGTCTCCCCAGAGGCTGGTCTTTTTTTGTGCCCGAATTTTATATATGCTATAATGTGATGGTTTTGGTATAAATTGCGGCGCAAAAACCACAGGCTTGCCCGTGGGAGCAGTCAGTGTAATTCATGTGAATTGGAGCAGACGATGGCAGGAAATCCCAGGGCAGTAGTCCTCGATATCTTAATAGAAGTGCTTGAGCACGGCGGATTCTCGCATCAGACGATCTACCGCCTGCTGAATGAAGAGGGATTTACGTCAAAGGAGCGAGCCTTCGCGGTTCGCCTGGCAAGAGGCACGATAGAGAATGCCCTGCTTCTCGACGATTGTATCGACCAGGTCTCTAAGACTCCGGTCCGGAAGATGAAGCCCCTGGTCAGGAATGTTCTTAGGGAAGCTGTCTACCAGATCCGCTTTATGGACAATGTTCCGGATTCCGCCGCTGTAAATGAGGCAGTGAAGCTCATGCGTAAGCGCGGCCTCTCCCAGCTCTCCGGTTTTGTCAATGGCGTCCTCCGCGGCTATCTCCGCGCCCGTGATGCCGGCAAGGAACCCCAGCCCCGCACCGACGAAGCCCGCTATTCCACACCCCAGTGGATCCTTGATCTCTGGCAGGAGAGTTACCCCTCGGAAATGAAGAGCATACTTGAAGGTCTGAATCAGAAACCAGACCTTACCGTCGTCGTAAATACGCGAAAAATCAGCGCAGAAGACCTTATTTCCCGCTTAAGGGAAGAGGGAGTCGAAGCAGAACTTCTAGAGACAGAGCAAGTTGAAGCAGAACTTCTAGAGATAGAGCAGTTTTGTACGGTAACCGAGCAGCCAGGCACGAAGTCAGAAGGACCCGGTGGAAGACAAAAATCCTCCAGCCTCGATAAAATTCGCCTGAATTCTTCGGTTGACCTTGAACGTCTGCCTGAATTCAAGGAAGGTCTCTTCTATGTACAGGATCTAAGCTCCATGCTTCCGGCAGAAGCTGTTATGGAGAATCTGAGCCAGGCAGACGACCAGGGCTCCTACAAGCAGACAGACGGCCAGGATTCCAGCAAGCAGACAGACAGCCAGGGCTACAGCAAGCAGACAGACACCCAGGGTTCCGGCAAGCAGACAGACAGCCAGGCTCCCCTGACCGTCATCGACCTCTGTTCTGCTCCAGGTGGTAAGTCCATCAATATGTCACTTCTCTTAGGTGAGAATGCAAACATCATCTCCCGTGATCAGTCGGAAGAGAAGATTGGAAAGATTCGTGAGAACGCCGCTCGCCTCGGCATCCCGAATATCCATCCCCAGGTTTGGGATGGCACGAAGACGGATCCTGACATGATCGGCAAGGCAGATGTTATTCTTGCGGACCTTCCCTGCTCAGGACTTGGTGTATTCAACAGAAAACCTGATATTAAATATAGAGTTAATGAAAAAGATTTACAGGAATTACAGAACCTGCAGAGAGAAATCCTCACGGCATCCCTTCCTTATCTCAAGGATGGTGGTCTTCTGGTTTATTCTACCTGCACGGTAAACCCGGGGGAGAACCAGGAGAACCGGGACTGGATTCTTAGGGAAGCTCCACATTTATCCCTGATCGAAGACAGACAGGTCTTCGCCTCCGCCCGTCAGGACGGATTCTATGTCGCAGTCTTCCGNNNCCCGGTGACACACGAAGCCAGACATGATAAGAAAGAAGCAGGTCACGCATGACAGATATCAAGAGCATGAACCTCGACGAATTAAAAGAATATATGGTAAGCATCGGCGAGAAGCCCTTCCGCGCCAAGCAGCTCTATGAGTGGATGCATGTTCATTTGGCGGCGTCCTATGATGAGATGACCAATCTATCCAAGGGTTTAAGAGAGAAGCTGGAGCAGGAGGCGCCTCTTGTGGTTCTTACCCAGGAGGATCTGCAGATCTCCCGGATCGATGGTACGAGAAAATATCTCTTCGCCCTGCCGGATGGCAATATGGTGGAGTCTGTCCTCATGCGCTATGAACACGGCAATTCCGTCTGCATCTCTTCCCAGGTCGGCTGCCGTATGGGCTGCCGTTTCTGCGCATCGACTCTCGATGGTCTGGTACGTGGTCTCGAACCCTCCGAGATGCTTGACCAGATCTACCGCATCCAGTCGGACATCGGCGAGCGCGTATCGAACGTTGTCGTTATGGGCACCGGTGAACCGATGGATAATTACGATCATCTGATCCGCTTTATCCATATGCTGACCGATGAGAATGGATTGAACATCTCCCAGCGCAACCTGACGGTATCGACCTGTGGCCTGGTGCCTAAGATCTATGACCTCGCAAAGGAAGACCTGTCCATCACCCTGGCAATCTCCCTGCATGCTTCCTCTCAGGAGAAGAGACAGCAGCTGATGCCGATTGCGAACAGCTATGATATCCATGAAGTAGTCAAGGCGGCAGCGGATTATGTGAAGTCTACAGGCAGAAGAGTGACTTTCGAGTACAGCCTGGTGTCTGGAGTGAATGATTCTGAAGAGGATGCATCCCAACTTGCCCGGCTGATCGGGGATATTCTCTGCCATGTAAACCTGATTCCGGTCAACCCGATCAAGGAACGGGATTACGTTCAATCAAGCCACGAAGCGGTCCTCTCCTTCCAAAAGAAACTTGAAAAATACGGAATAAATGTTACTATTAGGAGAGAATTGGGCCGTGATATCGATGGGGCCTGCGGGCAGCTGAGAAGACGGCACATGAGGGGTTAAATTATAGGTAAGCTAATGGATTTTTACTTGAAATCGGACATCGGGCAGACGCGTCATCAGAACGAAGATGCAGTCTATGCCGAGGACGTGAGAGTCGGAGGCTTAGAGAACCTGTTCGTCGTATGTGATGGAATGGGTGGCTATAAGGCTGGCGACTATGCATCGAAAAAAACCATCGAGGTCCTGCTTCGGGATCTCAGAGAGACCGGGGAAGAAGAACCGGTACCTGCACTTCGTAACGCATTATCGCGTGCAAATCAGCTGATCAATATAGAAGCTGCTGAAGCAGATAAGAAGGGAATGGGCACGACTGTGGTCTGCGCTACCATCCGTGATGATATTATGACGGTTGCGAACGTCGGTGACAGCAGACTCTATCTCATTCATGGGGATAGCATGCGGCAGGTGACTTACGATCATTCTTATGTCAGTGAGATGGTTCGTACCGGTCGTATGAATAAGGATGATGCAGCCCGTCATCCCAAGAAACATGCTATTACGCGTGCAATCGGTGCAGAAGACACCGTGAAAATAGATTTCTTCGAGGAGAGAATAGAAGCGGGAGACCAGGTTCTGCTCTGCTCGGATGGCCTGACCAATATGGTCAGTAATGAAGATATCCTTCGAATTCTGAAGGAGTCGGATAATGTGAAGGACGCTGTCGAGGCGCTCGTGTCACTTGCAAATCAGAATGGCGGTGCGGATAACATCTCTGTCATCGTCGTCACTATCTAAAGGAGTTACTTATTATGTTGAATCCTGGAACATTCTTAGCAGATCGCTATGAGATTATCGAGCGTGTCGGTGCCGGCGGAATGTCGGACGTATATCGCGCTACTGATCACATCTTAGAGCGTGATGTGGCAGTGAAAGTTCTGAAGAGTGAATTCGCTGAAGATGCAGGTTTTGTATCTAAGTTCCGTGCAGAAGCACAGTCTGCTGCAGGCCTGGAACATCCGAATATCGTCAATATCTACGATGTCGGATCCGAAGACGGAATGTACTACATCGTAATGGAATATGTCGAGGGGATCACCCTTAAGACCTATATCGAGAAGAAGGGACATCTGAACTACAAGGAGGTTATCTCCATCGCAATTCAGGTTGGCCGTGGTATCGAGGCTGCTCATAATAAGGGCATCATTCATCGTGATATTAAGCCTCAGAACATCATCATCTCTCATGAAGGTAAGGTCAAGGTTACCGATTTCGGTATCGCAAGAGCTGCATCTTCTAACACCATGAGTGCTGATGTTATGGGCTCTGTACATTATTCTTCTCCCGAGCAGGCGAGAAATGGTTATGTAACCGCTCAGTCTGATATCTATTCTCTCGGAATCGTAATGTACGAGATGGCAACCGGCGTTGTTCCCTTCGACGGTGAGACCGCAGTTCAGATTGCAATCCAGCATCTGCAGGGTGAGATGACTCCTCCTAGCAAGCTGATCGAAGATATTCCGGTATCCATCGAGAAGATCATCCTCAAGGCAACCCAGAAGAGCCCTGAGAGGAGATACTCCGATATGGGAGAACTTCTTGTGGACCTGAAGAAGGCACTTGTCAATCCGGATGAGGATTTCGTAACTATGGCTCCTGCCATCGATGAGAATGGCAAGACCCGCGTCATCAGTCAGGAAGAACTTGAAGAACTTCGTGAGGTCGCAGCTCCCAAGGAAGCACCCAAGGAAGATAAGATCAAGAACATCCTCGATGAAGAGGACGAAGATGAATATGATGACGATTATGATGATGAAGATGATGATGTGAATCCCAAGATGGAGAAAGCCATCACGATCATGGGAATCGCAGCAGCAGCTATCATCGGTATTATTGCAATCTATCTGATCGGTTCCTTCCTGGGATGGTTCCACTTCGGTTCCGGCTCTTCCAAGAAGGAAGATACCAAGACAGAAGCCACGAAAGAAGATACAGAAGATGAAGAAAAGGAAGAAGGCAACATCAAAGTTCCTGACCTCCTTGGCATGACCGAAGACGAAGCAGCTGAAGCTCTGAAGAAACAGAACCTTGGCTATAAGGTAATTGGTACCGAATCTTCTTCCAAGTATGCAGAAGGACAGGTTTGCAACCAGTCTCCCAAGTCTGGTAAGAAGGTTACTGAGAACTCCACCGTCAAGATCACGATCTCCAGTGGTGAGGGTTCAAAGTCCATCCCCAATGTCATCGGTGCTACCGAAGCAGATGCAACCAAGTCTCTGCAGGCAGCAGGATATAAAGTGAATGTAAGCTATGGTCATAGTTCTACAGTTGCAGCAGGCCAGGTTATCTCCCAGAGCCCGGATTCCAGCCAGAAGGGCCAGGCAGGCGACACGATTACCATCTCTGTCAGCCAGGGGCCGGATGAGATCGATATGCCGAACGTCGTTGGTTCTACCAAGGACGCAGCTGTTGCAGAATTGCAGAGCAAGGGCTTCACTGTTACCATAAATGAAGAAGATAAGCCGGAAGCTGCTGGTACTGTTGTAGGACAGAACCCTGTAGCAGGAACCAAGCTCTCCTCCGGATCCGCTGTTATTATCGCAATCTCTACCGGCCAGGTTCAGATAACTGCACCCGATGTTAGAGGAATGGATCCCGCCACAGCAGTTGCAATTCTGCAGGCAGCTGGTTTCAAGGGTGAGATGAAGCAGGAACCCAGAGAAGGTGACTACGGTAAGGTTGTCAGCACAACCCTGATTCCGGGAACCCAGTATTCTTCCAACACCGGTATCACCATCTATGTCGGAAATACTCCTCCAGTCGTAAATACTACTCCTGCAACAAGCCCGACTTCTCCAGAAAGCCAGACTCCTCAGGGAGGCAATAATCCATAAAATATTGCATATGAGACCAAGGGCCCTTTGCAACACATAGACGAACTTCATTACAGGACCGGAATCTCCGGTCCTGTTTTGGCTGTAAAATAAGGAGATGCATGACAGGTAGAATTATCAAAGGAATTGCGGGCTTCTACTACGTCGGGCTTCTACTACGTGGAAGTAGGCATAGACATATACGAATGCAAGGCCAAGGGTATCTTCCGCAAGGACGGACAGAAGCCTCTGGTCGGCGACCTCTGCGAGATCACTGTCCTTGATGAAGAGACGAAGAAGGGCCACGTCGAGAAGCTTCTCGACCGGAAGAATTCTCTTATACGTCCTGCCGTCGCAAATGTAGACCAGGCTTTAGTTGTCTTCGCAGCCACGGACCCTGTGCCGGATCGTAATCTCCTGGACCGCTTCCTCATCATGATGGAGTATCAGGACATTCCCAGTGTTATCGTCTTCAACAAGGTGGACCTGGCAGAACTTACGGAGGAGAATACCGAATTCTTACGGGATCTAAGAGAGACCTATGAGTCAGCAGGTTACCGCGTGCTCATCATCTCTGCCAGGGAGGACAGAGGCGTGGATCTCGTACGAGAAGCGCTGCGTGGCAAGGTGACCACGGTTGCCGGACCGTCCGGTGTCGGCAAGTCATCCCTCATCAACAAGCTGCAGAGCGATATCGAGATGGAGACCGGTGAGATCTCCAGGAAGATCGCGCGTGGTAAGAATACGACCAGGCACGCCCAGCTGATCCGCATCGAAGAGGATACCTTCATCTGCGATACGCCGGGATTCTCTTCCATTCTCCTGCCGGAGATGGAGAAGGAGAGCCTAGATGACTGCTTCCCGGAATTCCTGCCTTACATCGCGGACTGCAAGTTCGCAGAGTGTGCCCACATCAATGAGCCATCTTGTGCAGTCAAGGCTGCGCTTGAGGAAGGCAAGATTGCTAAATCAAGATATAATAATTACGTCATACTGTATGATGAGTTGAAGAACCGAAAACGCTGGTGAATTCCAAGATTAGTGGGCCGTAAACGTCGGTGAATTAGAAAATTAGTGAGCTGTAAACGCTGGTGAATCGGATTCTATTTGCCAGAAGAGTATAAGATTGTAAGTATATTTAAAAGGAGTTCCTTATGAATTGTCTGTCCCCCTCCATCCTGTCTGCTGATTTCGTGAATCTCGAGCGTGATATCCAGCAAGCTGATGATGCCGGTGCTCAGTACATCCATATCGATGTCATGGATGGTCACTTCGTACCGCCCATCACGATCGGAGCAGATGTCGTAAGCGCCATCCGTGGCATCACCGACAAGGTGCTTGACTGCCACCTGATGGTGGAGAATCCTGGCAGCATGATCGCTGATTTCGCTGCAGCAGGCGCGGATATCGTGACCGTACATGCGGAAGCCTGCACCCATCTGGACCGTGTCGTCCATCAGATCAAGGACGCAGGCATGATGGCAGGCGTCGCTCTGAATCCTGCAACACCCCTGTCTGTCCTTGATTATGTCCTTCCGGATCTCGACATGGTTCTTCTCATGTCTGTAAATCCAGGCTACGGTGGACAGGCTTTCATCCCTTACACACTGCAGAAGTTAGACCAGCTGCGTGACATTCTGTCCGCCCGCCATCTCAAGACAGATGTAGAAGTTGACGGCGGCATCAAACTTATGAATGTAAGGGATGTCCTCGACGCCGGTGCGAATATCATCGTCGCTGGATCTGCCATCTTCCATGGCGACATTCAGGAGAATGTGCAGGCCTTTCTGGAGAAGATGTGATGTCAGAAGCAGAGATAAGCAGGAAAGTTTCCATGTCAGAAGCAGGAATACGAAAGATTACTTCTGGGCGGGATGCCGTCATCGTCTCCGGTGGAAATGTGGACCAGGCCCTTCTTAAGGACTTCCTCAGAGATCTGGACCATCCCTTTATCATTGCAGCTGACCGGGGGCTCGCCGCCCTGCGAAGTATCGAGGTCTATCCGGATCACATGATTGGGGACTATGATTCCTCCGACCAGGAGACATATGAATACGCGAAGAGTATCCATGACAGGATGGGTATTGCCTTAACCAAACTAAATCCGATCAAGGATGATACAGACACCGAGGCAGCGCTGTCTCTGGCCCTAAGAGAGACAGATGGCAGGATCTATATCTTCGGTGGAACCGGAAGCAGACTGGACCACGTCATAGCGAATATTGCAATCCTTGTAAGAGCCCTTGAAGAGGGAAGGGAGGCAATGCTCCTGGACTCGAATAACCGTATTCGCTTAGTGGACAGAGATCATGCAGTGAGAATCCGTAGAGAAGATGCTTTCGGCGACTATCTCTCCATCTTTCCTTATGGGATGGAAGCGAGAGGGGTTACGGCGACCGGTGTATTCTATCCACTTCTGGATGTTACCCTAAGAGGCAATTCTTCTCTGGGAACATCGAATGAGATTATCGAAGAATTTGCTGATATTTCAGTCAAAGAAGGGATACTTATTCTGATAGAATCAAAAGATTGAGGAATTTGAAAGAAATTTCCTCACTTTTGTCTATATATTGTATAATAGATATAGTTTCGAAATCGTATGCGAGGAATCAGCAAAGTATGGGTTACTTTACCGACGAGGATATCAAAAACATTCGGAAATTGAAGAAAAAGCCTGAGAGAAAGACCAGATCCCGTAGGGATGGTGGCAGAAGATCCTTTGGCCAACCAGGATCGCTAGGAAAGCTCTTCCGTATCTTGGGATCTATTCTTGGTCTTCTTCTCATTCTGGCGGTGACACTGGTTGTAGTGCTTACCGTTACAGAATTCAAGCCGGAAGCAAGAGAGACTCTGGAAGTTGTCTCAGATGGCAAGACTTCTGCAGCAAGGATCGGAAGTCCGCTTCGCGTTATGACCTGGAATATCGGATATGGCGCTCTTGGTAATAATGCAGATTTCTTCCTGGATGGTGGTAGTTCGGTACATACGGCGAGCGCGGATCGCGTGAACCGGAATATCGATGGTATCGTATCGGTCACCAAGGCCCTGAATGCTGATGTCTGCTTCTTCCAGGAGGTGGATACCCAGGCGCTTCGTTCTCATTTCGTGAATGAACCGGAAGAGATCAGTAATCGGCTTTTTGCTCGTGATGAAGTAAGTCGCGATCATACCTTCGCATATAATTACCGCAGTTTATTCATTCCTTATCCCATTCCTCCCATTGGAACGGTGAATGCAGGAATCTATACGACAAGCCGTTACTCCATCACTTCTTCGGAACGTGTGCAGCTTCCCTGCCCCTTTACCTGGCCGGAATCTGTAGGCAATCTGAAGAGATGCCTGGTTGTAAGCCGTGTGCCGGTGGAGGGAAGTAGGAAGGAACTCGTACTGGTGAACCTCCATCTGGAAGCATATGACAGTGGAGAGGGCAAGGCAGCCCAGACGGCAATGCTCCGTGAACTTCTCGAGGAGGAAGCGGCTAAGGGGAATTATGTGATTGCAGCCGGCGACTTCAACCAGAGTTTTTCGAATGCTGACATATCCGAATATCCTGTATACGAAGGTAAGTGGCAGGCAGGCCAGATCGATGTCAGTGAGTTCCCGAACTTCCAGATGCTTATGGATACTTCGGAACCCAGCTGTCGTTCCCTGGATCAGCCTTATGCAGGAAGTGATCGCGAGAACTTCCAGTATTATGTAATTGACGGATTTATCTGTTCCAAGAATATTCAGGTCAATGATGTGAAGACCCATAACGATGAGTTCAAGTCTTCGGATCATAATCCGGTAACCTTAGAGGCGGTGCTGATGCCTTGATAGAATGTGGTGACGTGGGGACGGTCTACATTTAGATATAACGTGATCGACAATAGGATGTGCACGTGCACGAAAGTTCGCTATAATAAGTGTAAACAATCTTTAATTGGGGAAGGTTAGGGGTTTATACTAGTTATGTTTAGTTTGCGGAGTCAAAGGACAATTTCATTTCTCGCATTTTTGATTATCTCCATTATCATGATCACTCTTGTCGTGCGAAGCGCACGGGAAGATCACGATATGAAGAAGGAGCAGGCCGGTTACGTCGCTGAGATCAAGATGAACGAGCTGAAGAACTGCTTTGAGAACTGTATCTCTTCCACTGAGATCATGGGGACTTTCCTGGAGTCAGAAGAGAGCGTAAGCTATTCCCACTTCGAGACCTTATCGAATCACATCTATCATCATTATGACTATGTGACAGCATTGATCCTGGCACCGGATGGTGTCGCAGATGATGCTTATCCGGATATCAACGATCTGTCCGAGAAGACAGATTATCTCTCAGATTCCAGATTCTCCAAGGATGCCGAGTACGCGAAGAAATATCGCGTTGCTACGGTTACCGGCCCGATCAGGTATAACGATGATGAGAATGTCTACGTCATCTTACAGCCCATCTATCGTAATATCGACAATGCAAGATCATTCTGGGGCTTCTTCGCTATGTCCATTGACATGGATAAGGTTCTGTCCCATATCAAGGTCCAGGAACTCGAGCATCAGGATTATGCCTTCGTTATGAGGAAGGATGCTTCGGCGTATTCTTCAGCTACAGTTGTTGCATATTCCGGTCACCTGAAGGATGAGTATCTTACCTATCCTGCAGAGCTCTCCAATGGAGATGTCTACAAGCTCTCCATCGCGCCGGCCAATGGCTGGTATGATGCAGGCGGCATCACAGGCCAGGTCATGCTGGGCCTCGGACTGGCATTACTCCTTACGCTTGTTTTGTACAGCGTCCTTCGTACCCTCTGGATGTCGAACCACGATAACCTGACGGGCGCGCTCAATATGAGAAGTTACTACCGTAAGCTGAAGAGACTGCAGTCTCTGCATTCGAGCTACGGAATACTCTATCTGGATTTAAATGATTTCAAACATGTCAATGATACCTATGGACATGCAGCCGGTGACCGACTTCTGGTCGTATCGGCAAGACGTATGTACGAAGCGATGCGTCGACCTGCGGACGGCAATCTGGAACGAGAGAGTGTCTACGGTGTCGTTGATCGTACCAAGTACCGTGGCGTCTTCGGTCGTGTCTATCGCCTGGGTGGTGATGAATTCTCCATGATCATCCCCGGCAACTACAGCGATGAAGAATTCGAGCGTATCATGAAGCGAATCGTTCGCTATGTGAACCATCACGTATCCGTTGGTAATAACCAGATTCCGGTTTCTACCTCCATCGGTTATGCGAAGACATCCGCCAGTGCCCGCGATTACTCCGAAGTCATCAAGGCTGCAGATCATATGATGTACGAGAATAAGCAGGAGTACAAGAAAAAACACCACACATCAAGAGGTTGATCGATTAGAATAGAACTCCGGACCGGATGGCCGCCGGGAATGCCTGGCGGATCACTTGCCCGGAGTTTTTATGTATAAGGAGTCTTTATGTCTTATCAGTATCTTATGTTCGACCTGGATGGAACCATCACGGATTCCGGCCATGCAATCATGTCATCTGTGTCCTACGCCCTCGACCACATGGGCATCACAGACCAGCCCGAAGACAAGCTTCGCCGCTTCGTCGGCCCCTCTCTCATGGATTCCTTCCGTGGAATCTACGGCATGAATGATGAGGATGCAAGTGAGGCGGTTCGCCTCTATCGCAGTATCTATGAGGGAGAACGCATGTATGAAGTCACTCTCTATCCAGGAATCGTAGATGTCCTTCGGACAAATATAGAACGTGGCCAGAAGAATATCCTTGTCACTTCAAAACCCCACGTATTCGCAGAGAAGATTCTGGAGCGCCTGGGACTCTCTGATCTCTTTATCTATCAGACCGGACCGGAATTCGATGATCATTCTTCCGAGAAGGTAAGACTGATCAATAAGGCGATGAAGGATCTTGGCCTGGATCCGGATGCCTGCATCATGACCGGCGATACCCATTTTGATATCGATGGGGCAGTACTGGCAGGAATTGATTCTATCGGCGTAACCTATGGCTATGGGACCCGCGCAGAATTAGAACTGGCTCAGGCAAACTATATCGTGGATCGGACAGAAGATCTACTGCCGATTCTGGGGTAGAGATATCCAGGAAGCCCCTAAAATTCTTAATATTTTCGAAAATGTAAGACATTATAGCCTTTATCTCCTCTATTGTTCAGATGGCGAAGCACATCGGAATACGTACTCTGGCAGAAGGAGTTGAGACTGAGGAACAGTATGCTTTCCTTCGTGATATCGGTTGTGAAGAGGTGCAGGGATTCTACTTCAGCAAGCCGCTTCCGGCAGATGAGGTTCTGTATGTGATGCATGAAAAGGGCATCCGTTTCGAAGAAGCGGAGGATAAGCCTTTCTATCTTGCAGCGGGAAGGACAGAACTTCGTTCCGATGTTCCAACCGTTATCTACGAATGGAAAAACGGTCGTTTCAATATGTTGCTGGCAAATCAGAGCTATCGTCAATTGCTCGAGGGGGCAGGGGTGGATGTTGAGATGGCGGATGAGTCCATCAATGATCCAGACCGTGTCTTCTATAATCGAGTCTACAAGCGCTTTGTACGCTGTGCAGAGAACCATGTTCAGGATCATTATACCTTCCAGTATGAAGGCACTTATTTTGCAACGAACCTGTCTGTCATCGCCCGGAAGAAAAATGCCATGATCTGTAAGGTGGAACTCGTGAACTACTCGGTTACAAGTAACCGAGTAGTTCACGCGAAGTAACGGATTATCCGCACATTGTTGGCAATTCGTAGTTTTTTTACAGAATGCAGTATTTATAAGGGCTATGGTGTTGCGAAGGCTCGTTCGTGATATCCGTGAAGTGGTATTGTGAGATGATCGTAATACTATGTGGTCAAGAATGTTGTTGCCATTTGTTGGACAAGGTCGTTGAATGCTGCGGAATGTTGATTATATAGGGGATTTAGGCTTTGCGAATCGTCGTAATAAACCAAGGTTTGGACAAGGTTGTTTTTTGATTCGCCATAATAAAAACTTGCAAATAAGGATAAATGACTATATCATAAAGTTGAAATTAATTATTTCTGATTTGTGAGGTTAGCCAGATGGTATATGATTATATAATTGAAAATTACAAAAATGGTGAGCCGATATTTTTGACTGAGTTGCCAGGCGATTCAAAAGATTATCTTCGCCAGGAGATGAAGAAGCTTGTGGATGAAGGTAAGTTGGAACGCTTATATAATGGTGTATATTTCTTGTCGTATGTTACGATTCTTGGAACAAAAGGAAAGGTTTCAGTAGATAAGTATATCGAGAAGAAGTATCTTGGGTCAGAAGAAAAGGTGGAAGGCTATATAACGGGATTACAGCTTGCAAATAAATATGGATTTACAACGCAAAACCCTTCTTGCTATGAAGTTTGTAGTAATGAAGCATCTACCAAACAGCGTAAGCAGGAGATAGATGGAAATACTATTGTTGTATATAAACCGGTTGCTGAGGTTACATCTAAGAATAAATCAGCATTACAGTTTTTGGATTTGATGTCTGTAATTGACAAGTATAGTGAGATTTCCGGACAGGAGCTTATTTCGAAACTAAGAGAATATGTCAACTCAGTAGGTGTAGATTTTTCGGTTGTAAAAGAATACTTATCATTATATCCAGATAAAGTTTATCGAAATATCTATGAAGGAGGCTTGATGGGTGAGTTGGCATAGAGAATATAAAGAGCAGTGGAAAGAGATTATTGAGACTGTAGCTGCTGAAGAACATCGAACGACTCAGATGGTTGAAAAAGATACTATCCAGTCGATGATTTTGTCTGGCATTTCTCAAAGTGATCTTCCTTTTGTATTTAAGGGAGGGACTTCTTTATCAAAGGCGTATGGACTCATTGATAGGTTTTCAGAAGATATCGATTTGTCTATGAATCGCAAGCCAACTGAAGGTGAAAAAAAGCAGACAAAGAATTTGATTCTAAGCTTAGCAGAGGATTTAGGCCTGATTTTAACGAATCCAGAGGATATACAATCTCGCCATAGCTATAACAAATATGTGTTTAAGTACGAATCATTTTTTAGTGAAATACCTTTGGAGCTGATTATTGAAACGAGTTTTTACCAGGATGTTTATCCGGCAGAGACTCATGATGTTTATAGCTTTGTGGGTAGATTCTGCGAAAAGAATGGAATTGCTCTTCCTATTCCATTTAATGAAGCAAAGATAAGTATGCAGGTTCAGTCCTTAGAAAGGACATTTATCGATAAGGTATTTGCTGTTTGTGATTATCGTATTCAAAATATGATGGATCGAGATTCGAGACACTTATATGATATTGCGAAGCTGCTTCCTGAGGTTGAGATAACACCTGAATTGGATGCTTTGATTGATAGGGTGCGCGACGATCGTATGAAGTCAAAGAACAATCCGTCAGCGCAGCTTGAATATAATATTCCAGATATGCTTAAGGAAATTATTTTAAGTCGATTCTATGAATCAGATTACAATAACATTACAAAGAAACTCTTATATGAGGATATGTCATATAATGATGCAATTGAAAAAGGAATTGCACTAGTAGCAGATATGGATATTTTCGAATATAATAAGTAGAGGCTACTTTGGCCGAGAGAATATAAGAAAGTAACTTCTGGTCCAGTGGACCAAAAGTGATGTAAGACAGGAGAAAGCCTGTCTTATTTTTTCCCGTCAAAAGAACGTGGGATTGACCAAATTTCATTAGAAGCAACTGAAATGGGACGCCCTTTGTATGAAAAATATGGTATTGTAAAAATGAAATCTGAAATGGGACTAATTTAAGGAGACCAGTAATGAACATCATATATACAGATAAGCATAACTTTAATAAAAATGAACTGGAAGAATTGTTTTTATCAGTGGGCTGGTCTTCAGGTCATTATCCTGAAAAACTCTGTATTGCAATGAAGAATTTTGATACCGTTTTTTCAGCTTATGATAAGGATAAACTTGTTGGAATGGTATGTGCCATGGATGATGGCGTTATGAATGCATACGTCCATTATCTGTTGGTAAATCCTGATTATCAGGATCAGAAGATTGGCAGAACTCTAATCGAAAAGATTAAAGAAAAGTACGAAAGCTATCTTAGAATAGCTGTAATTGCATATGACAATGAAATGAACTTTTACAATAACTGTGGCTTTGAAAAAAGTAAAGATGCATCACCTATGTTTATAACATCCTTGTGGACATAATTTCTAACCATTGGAAGACCTCAATCTCATTCACGAGACTGAGGTCATAATTTTCTCTCATAGTTTTTCCATTCCGCAGGGATATGCGCTTTGCGCTGTCTGCTGCTCTTGTGTTACGACCTGATAAAATCTGTATCCGCCGGAGAGATGGGCACAGGTGAAGCCGTACTGCGTCAAAAGCCGACAGGCCAGATAACTGCGAAGCCCTGTCTGGCAATTCACATAGACAGGCTTACCCCGGTCTAACTCGTCCAAATGCTCCCGCAGATCGTCCAGGGGAATATTGCGGAATCCACTCAAGTGCCCACGCCGATATTCGCCTTCTGTACGGATATCCAGCAGCGTCGCACTGCCATCGCAAGGCAAGTCCTCAACCTCATTCCAATGGAACTGCCGCACCTTCCCGCTCTCCAAGTCCTCGATCATAAAACCGGCCATATTGACCGGATCCTTGGCAGAGGAATAGGGCGGCGCATAGGAGAGATCAAGCTCCGTCAGTTCCAAAGCTGTCATTTTTGCGCGAATGGCCGTTGCCAGTACATCAATGCGCTTGTCCACACCGTCGCCGCCAACGATCTGCGCACCGAGCAGCCGCAGGCTTTCTTTTTCATACAGTACCTTCATTGCCATAGACTGTGCACCGGGATAATAGGTGGCGTGGGATGCCGGGAATAATACGACTTTGTCGTAAGCGATTTCTGCTGCCTGCGCCGCCTTTTCATTGATCCCCGTGGAGGCCGCTGTTAAGCCAAACAGTTTCAGAACAAACGAGCCCTGAGAGCCGGTAAAGCGGCTGCTTCCGCCGCAAATATTGTCAGCGACAATTCGTCCCTGCTTGTTGGCAGGCCCCGCCAGAGAAATCAACGCTTTCTGCCCGGTCACGAAATGAGTGACCTCTACGGCATCGCCCACAGCATAGATGTCCGGCACGGAGGTTTCCATCCGCTCGTTGACAGCGATGCTGCCACGAATACCAAGTTTGAGTCCGGCATCTTTTGCCAAATGCGTATCCGGGGTAACACCGATGGCCAGCAGCACCATATCCGAATGCAGCGGCTCACTCCCTTCCAACAGGGTCAGCACGGAATTTCCGTCCTGCCGGAATCCGGTGACGGTTTCACCCAACCGCAGAGCCACGCCGTGTCTGCGCATCTCCGCATGGACAAAGCTCGCCATATCCGTATCCAGTGGCGCTAATAGCTGCTTCGGACGTTGGACGATGGTGACGGAAACGCCCATCTCCGCAAGGTTCTCCGCCATTTCCAGGCCGATAAAGCCGCCGCCAGCCAAAACAGCGGTTTTCGGCTTTTGATCCTCTACAAAGTGCCGAATGCGGAGGGTATCCTCCACAGTGCGCAGCGTGAAAACACGCTCACTGCTGACGCCGGAAAGCGCAGGAACCGTTGGTTTTGCGCCGGGGGCGAGGAGCAGCTTGTCATAGGTTTCCGTATAGACCTTGTCGCTGTCCAGCACGTGAACGGTGACGGTTTTCCCCTCGGGGTCGATGGCCGTAACCTCCTGCCGCACCCGCGCGTCAATGCGGAAACGGTTCCAAAAACTCTCCGGAGTTTGCAGCGTCAGCTCGTCCCGATCCACGATCACGCCGCCGACATAGTAGGGCAGGCCGCAATTGGCGTAGGACACATAGCCGCTGCGCTCGATCATGATGATCTGGGCATGTTCATCCAGACGGCGGATGCGGGCAGCGGCAGAAGCACCGCCTACGATCACTACCTTCATCTCGCATCCTCCACCATTGCGACGATCTCCGACTTAGGCCGATAGCCCACCGACTTGGCGACGTCGGTGGTGCCGGGGATGATCTCGCTCATTTTCTTCCTTTAATAATTCTCTGCGTGAACTTCAAAGTAGCTCTGGGGATGGTTACAGGTGGGGCAAACCTCCGGGGCCTTCTCACCCACGACGATGTGACCGCAGTTGCGGCACTCCCACACCTTGACCTCGCTTTTGGCGAAGACCTCCGCCATCTCTACATTGTGCAGCAGGGCGCGGTAACGCTCCTCATGGTGCTTTTCGATGGCGGCGACCAGACGGAAACGCTGTGCCAGCTCGTGGAAGCCCTCCTCATCGGCGGTTTTGGCAAAGCCGTCGTACATATCCGTCCACTCGTAGTTCTCGCCCTCAGCAGCGGAGAGAAGATTTTCGGCGGTGTCGCCGATGCCGTTCAGCTCCTTGAACCACAGCTTGGCATGTTCCTTCTCGTTGTCAGCAGTTTTGAGGAACAACGCCGCAATCTGCTCGTAGCCTTCCTTCTTGGCCTTGGATGCAAAATAGGTGTACTTGTTGCGTGCCTCGGACTCACCGGCAAAGGCAGCCATAAGATTTTTTTCGGTTTGGGTACCTGCGTATTTCGTTTCTTTCATAGTCGATGCTCCTTTCATCTTTTCTGCTTTCATTATATCGGTATTATGATTCCGTTCTGTAACAAAGTCAAACTATTTCAAGGGGTTTAGGCCATTCCAATTCATCCCAATTCATCCCGCCACCTATAGAGGTGGGGGATTTCTTGCTTACGGCGTGTTAAAGGAACTCGAGCAATCGGGTTTCTATTTTGTATCGCACCAAAAGCGTCGGCGAAAACGACAACCGGATGTTGATTTTGCCGAAACATGGATTATAATAAAGAAAAAGGATGAAATGGGAGGCTCGCGATGTATTACCACAGACAACTGGAAAAGAAAATAAAACAAACCGCAAGTGAATATGCTTGCATTACTTTGTATGGGGCGAGACAGACTGGTAAATCTACGATGATTCGAAATCTGTTTCCGGATTTTGAATATGTTACTTTGGATAAAAGCAATGAGAGAATTCTTGCGACGGATGATCCGGAACTCTTTTTGGATTCGCATGGGATACCACTTATTATTGACGAGATTCAAAAAGTTCCTGAACTGATGGAAGCTATAAAAATAAGAATTGATGAGGCAAAATTGAAAAGCTTGAGTGAGGTAACAACCGCACCACTTATGTATATTCTTACCGGTTCCAATACGCATGAAATAAGGGAGAAAGCCTCTGAAACATTGGCCGGAAGGACTGCCTTGGTTGAAGTCAATTCTTTTTCTGATTGTGAAAAAAGGAAAATAGAAGGTGGTGAGTTTATTCCGGACATCAAAAGTCTTCAATCAAAACAAAAGAACTTAGAACCAAAGAACAGGCATAGAATTTTTGAGGAAATATATTTAGGAGGAATGCCGGAATACTGGATAAAAAGGATAGATAGAGATACATTTTTTGAAAGTTATATTGCTACATATTTGGAAAAAGATGTCAGCCGTATGATAAATGTTGGTAGACTGGATGATTTTAGAAAGTTTATGAGAATTGTAGCTTTGCGCACATCGCAACAACTCGACTATACGGAAGTAGGAAACGCTGTTGGGATTGATGCCAGAACTACGAAAAAATGGATATCCATTTTAGAAGCATCCGGAATCATAATGATTTTGCAGCCGTATGCGAACAATTTGTCAAAAAGAATTATTAAAACACCGAAGATGTATTTTATGGATACCGGGCTCTGCGCATTTTTATGTGGATGGTCGGATCCGAACATATTAGAAGACTCGGCTATGGCTGGTGCGTTTTTTGAAACATATGTTGTCAGTGAGATAGTAAAAAGTATCCGTAACGAAGGAAAAAGAATAGAACATACGTTGTTTTACTATCGAGACAGAGATCAAAAAGAGGTGGATCTTATTTATGTGAAAGATCAGACGCTGTATCCGATAGAGATAAAAAAAGGCATAGGTAAAGACAAAGCAGACAAGAATTTTAAAATACTCGAGCAGTACAAGATGCCGATTGAAACAGGCCTGATAATTGATACATCCGATAAGGTCTTTCCACTTAATAGAAATGCGTATTATTGTCCTGTTGGAATGATTGGCTTGTAACCTAAATTCCCGGTGTCTCCACACTAGGCTTTGCGTATAACGGTGCAACATCCATCGCTGTATACAGATCCTCCTGCTTTTTCAGGACTTCCCAGTCCTTCGGGGCTGGATTTCTTTATGCCGTGTACTACTTGGCTATGGGCTGTCCATAGGAGCAGGCAGCAGAAACACCGAAGATTGAACAACTTCTGGTCCAATAAACCAGAAGTTGTTATACTTTGGGGAACTTTTTTCGCTGATTTAATATAGAAAGTTCCCTAAAATGAATTGCACTTTAGGGAACTTTCTGATATTTTCTTGTTAGAAAAGTTCCCTAAAGGAGGTAACTTTAAATGGATGGTAATTTTGATGTGATTCAACATCTACTACAAGAAAGAGCTGATTATCAGACTCGTTTGAATCTAATTCCCTACGATGGTTCCCCGGAAGTTAAGGAAAATAGTAGTGGAAGGTATTTATATATTCGAAAAAGAGTGAATGGCAGATTGACATCCACTTACGTTGATGTGTATTCAGACGAGTTATACCAGATGCTTTTACGAAGCACAAGGGAAGCCAGAAGCTTAAAAAAGCAAATCCGCAGAGTTGATAAAGAACTTGCAGCTAATGGTTATACTCAGAGTGAACTATCATCTGAAGTGATTCGAAATCTTGATTTCGCTAGAGCGAATATGAAGGCTAATATCTACGATCAGGCAGTTTTAGAGGGAGTTGCCACAACATTTCCACAGACTGAGGAAATAATCGAAAATGGAACGGTTAATGGTATGACTGCCGATGATGTGCAGAAGATTCTCAATTTAAAGCACGCATGGGAATTCATTCTCGATAATGATGTTATACAGGCTGATAGTAATTACTATTTATTGTGTTATATTGCAAAACTTGTTAATGAAGGATTTTTCCATGATGGAGGTAGAATACGCGGGGTTCCGGTTTCAATCGGAGGCACGAAGTATGTCCCGCCATTGCCTATTGAATCTCAGGTGATAGAAAGCATTAATGATATTTTAAAAAGCGACAAGGACAAAGTAGATATTGCTATTGATTTATGTATGTATTGTATGAGAACACAGGTGTTCTTAGATGGCAATAAACGCGCTTCTGTAATTTTTGCAAATCATTTCATGATTAGTCATGGTCTTGGATTAATAGTAATTCCAGAGAATCATGTTCCGGAGTTCAAAAAGAAACTTGTTCATTATTATGAAAGTGCAGATATTGCAGATATAAGTGAATTCCTAAAAACAAACTGTTGGAAAAAGATGTAGATTTTTCATGCAACTTTTGCTGACCCAAATATGCTAATATCGATCAGTAGATCCGGAAAAGAGGAAAGAGAAAGCAATCATGGGTCATCGAAAAAAACTGTCATAAAAAGCTTTTACTGGGGAGTAGCATTCTAAATTAATATTAAAAGTAAAAGTGACAGCTTTTGTAAATACCGTTACCCTGGAATCAATTAAGCACTTCCAGCCCATTCTGATAGAGCAGTTCGTTGGTGCTTATGACCGACAGACCATGTTCAATCGCAAAGATCACGGTTGCATCCTTTTTGTCTCTGGGGTAGAGGATAGGCATGCCGCTCACTTTGAGAGCTCTCTGGGTTTCTTCCAGATCAAGGCCGGCTGCAAGGCATAGACGGATAATCTTGTCTTTTCCCGGATTTTGACGGCGACCGTTCAGAATCTGATAAGCATATGTCCGATCCAGACCTGAATGCACGATTATATCTGCAACCTTCTGCTCACGGACTTTGGGAATGGAGAAATAATAATCCTGGAATCCGATCCAGCTTTCATCCTGATCCAGATCGTCCAGATACCGGCTGAGATCGTGTTCATTTTTGGCAGCTTTTAAAGTGTTTGCCAGAAGCTTGGTTTTGCGCGGCATTGCTGATCCTTTCTGTCAAAGAGTTCCGATGGCATGGAGATTTTATGAGTTCTATGGGTACTGATAATAATGGCAAATCATCTATTTTGCTACATCAACTTAACGACTATCAAATATTATATCATGATGACGCTGCTGATGGAGAAATTGCGATCAACATGACCCATCACAGGCTTTGTCTTATCATTGCGAGAGAAGAGGGGCAATATGATGTCTATCATTATCTGATGGAACACCGCAATCCCATTTTTCCTATTGTCTATGACTGTTTCAGACAGAAGGAAGGTTGTGTTATCGTTTCGGAGGAGTATATAAACGGGCAGACTCTTCATGATATTCTTTCGAAGGAACAGCCTTCGATTGATAGCAGAACCGTTTGGTTTTCCGATCTATGCAGAGGTCTTTCATTTTTACACAAGGCAGATCCGGCGATCATTCATAGGGATGTTAAATCAGAGAATGTCCTGATTGACGATCGGGGTCAGGCAAGGCTTATAGATTTCGGCGCGGCAAAGTGCTATCGGCCTGAGGCAAACAGAGACACCATTCTTATAGGCACGGACGGGATTGCGGCACCTGAGCAGTACGGTTTTGCTCAGTCCGACGCAAGGACGGATATCTACGCCCTGGGAAAACTTCTGCAGGAACTTTTTCCGGAGGCAATCAGTCTTCGGAAAGTGATCGAAAAGGCAACACGCATTGATCCGAAGGACCGCTTTCAGAAAGTCGAAGAGATGGAGACGGCTGTCTTTACAAATCTTTTCGACGAAGGACTCTTAAAGGAAAAGTACAGACCTGAACCGGAGTTTGAGCAGGATATCCGGACTGACAGGAGCAAAGGCAGACCAAAATATGATTCTGGCAAGGGGAAGCCATCTGAAGGCGGAAAACTATTCGGCCCGCTGCCGGGCTTTCGAACGGGAAAACCATGGAAGATGTTTGTTGCGGTCGATATCTATGCACTTCTTATCGTTTTTTCCTTAACCTTGGAAATTGACAATGTTTCAGGAAAGGCCGAACTCTACTTCTGGCGGATCTTATTATTGATGATTGCTTTATTGACCATTGATGTCAGCTTTCTCTGGGGTCCGGTCGTACGGGTACTGCCGGGCGTTCAAAATCAAAAACCGCTTTTACGCTGGTTATTCAGAATTATGTGGATCATTCTTTTGACTATTCTTCTCCTGATATTTGCGTCGTCCGTTTTTTTCGCCTTGCAGATTTGGACGAAATGACGCCGGAATTTACAAAACGCATCCATGTGTGCTTTCAGCACACCAAATTACAGTTGAAAATATTTATCATAGCAGCGGTTAAGAAATTTCTTACTGCTGTTTTTTTATGAGGAGGAGAACGAGATGAAAGTATGGAAATTGGTTTCAGGTATTTTATCAATGATTTTTTTTGTTATAGTAGTTTTTCAGTCATGTGCTGCAGGTCTATCTAATGCATTAGAGAAAAATGGTGAAGTATCAGGCTCAGCGGGAATTATCGTTGCAGTATTCATGTTAGCAGGAGGTATAGTATCTGTTGCAACAAGAAAGTCACAAGGTAAAGGTGGAAATATTGCACTTATTATTTTATTTAGCATTGCAGCTTTAATTGGCTTTACAAATTATGGTAGTTACTCAGACCTTGCAATATGGTCAGGCTGGTGTTTGATTAATGCAGCTCTTGCTGTTGTAACTATTATTACTGGAAAAAAGAAAAATAATGCTGATGAAGTAAAACCAGAAGAGTAAAAGCGGTTAAGAAATTTCCCACTGCTGTTTTTTAGTGAGGTAGTGATTATGAAAATGAGAAAGAAAGCAGCCATTGCAGTCACTATATTGACATTCGCTGTGATGGCAGTATCATGCGGGACTTCCACGGAAGTCAAACGGACAACGACAGGTGATGCTAAAACAGAATCGTCTGATCAAAAGTCACAGGATAAGCAGCCGCTTGTAATAGCGGACAGTGGCTACACCATTCTGCCTGCAGATTCCATAGGGCAGGTCTATGCGACATATGCGGTCGCTTTGCAGAATCCGAATACGAAAAGCGTTCCTTCATTCTGGGAGCTTACGACAACTGTAAAGGCACCCGACGGAAGTGTTCTGGGCACAGAGGATCAGTACATTCCTTCAATCGCGCCCGGTACGACGATATATATGTCCGGCGATACAGTAGACTGTAAAGGGCATACAGATGCAATGATGGAATTCGCGGTTTCCGGCTCTGAATATGATTCGGTTCTGGCTTCTCATAAGGTTAGTGATAAGGATTTTGCTGCTGATAATGTCAATTTCATCGATGATGAGATTTCACCGGGCGTAACAGGTGAGATCACAAACAACAGTGATAAGGATGCAACAAATGTTGTAGTTTATATTGTTTTCAAAAAGGGTGGAAAACCGGTCGGTGGCGGTATGACCTATATTCAGAATCTTCCCAAGGGCGGCAAAGCGCCTTTTGAATATTCCATGTTCAGCAGTGTGCCGGAACATGATGAGATTGCGGTCAGTGCTTATTCCGCTGACTGGTAAAAAATGCTAAAAGTTTTAGCATTCACTCCCTCTGAGTTTCTGGGTCGATACATCTGAGATTGGAGGGAATGGACATATAAGGATGAATGTGGCTCCTTGTCCCGGCATCGGAAGATCTAGCGTGCTGTCCGAAGAGCTGGAGGCATCGCGCCGGATACTTACTGCGCTCGGTGACGAAAACCGCCAGTACCTGATTCTCGAGATGATGAAGATGGGAGACTGCTCGGGCGTTCGCGCCATTGATATTGCGGAACACACGCAGCTTTCACGGCCTGCGGTGTCTCATCACCTGCAGATTATGAAGGATGCGGGAATCCTGAAGTCCAGAAAAGAAGGGACGAAAATCTTCTATTATTTTGATCCGGACATGAAGGCGATGAATACATTGATTGATATGCTGAAGCTTTCCATGGAAATCACGCGGACGCTTCCGGACAGGAGCATTGAAGCGTAAAGCGATACGCAGGCATGGAAGCAGGAGCGCGGAAGCGTAACGATGTACAGGACGCAAAGTCAGCATTTGCAGCTTTTAGAGAGAGTCACAGATGAGAGAATATCCTGTAAAAATCAATCTAACTAGATGTTGATGCTTTTCTAGAGTTCGAATAACGGAAA
>ONDO01000012.1 GCA_900316625.1 uncultured Lachnospiraceae bacterium
CATGGGGATGATCCTGGTGGCACTGGTATGGTTCCTCTGGGCCAAGCGCGATATCGCAATCCATAAGCTCTTCGCCATCGTCGGCCTCTTCATCGGCATCATGTATATGGTCATGATTCCTGCCTACGATACTCCGGATGAACCTCTTCACTTCTATAAGGCTTATCAGGAATCCAATGCCCTCTTCGGTATCCACGATTCCGAGGATGGTTATGTTCCCCTTCGAACTGACGATGCTAATCGCGAACCCAAGAACAAGTACACGAACTACCTCGAGTATGAGCATTACTACGAACAGATGATCATTCAGCTCAAGTCCAATATCATCATCGATAATGCAACGATGAAGGATACGGATTATGAAGCTTTTCCCGGACAGAACGGTGGCGCTGAGACTCAGCTCTATCCTTACTGGCCCTCTGTGATCGCAATCTCGCTTGCACGTGTTCTCAAGCTGAATACTGCGCCTCTTTATCTGGCAGGTCGCCTGGCAAATCTCCTTGGCTTCCTCATCATCTTTACCCTTGCAATCAAGAAGACTCCAGTCGCAAAGGTCGGATTCTTCGGTATGGGAATTCTTCCCATCGTATCCCAGCAGGCCATCTCCTTCGCACAGGACTGGCTCATCATGTCCCTTAGTGCCCTGATCGTCGCCCTCATGCTTCGCTTCTGGTACGAAGAAGACTGGAAGATACATGAGATGGTAATCCTTGCAGTGGCTGGCGGACTGCTCTGTCCTCTCAAGCATTACACCTATTTCCTGATCTCCTTCCTTCCTCTTATGCTTGTCATTAGGGCTCTTAAGCAGAGAGATAGAGCTTCCCTTAAGCGTTCTGCGCTAATCTTCGGAGGCGTGATCCTTCTCTTTGCTGTGATCGTGATCATAGATAAGATGCTGGCAGATCCTTCCGCAGAGACGACAGCATCCCTTTTCGGCAAGCACATCATCGGTTGGGCAGATACCGAAGGCTGGGATATGAATACACTGATTACGGAGACACTGAATCCTAAGAGATTTCTTCTCTTCCATATCTTCGCAGAGACCTTCGTACG
This sequence comes from uncultured Lachnospiraceae bacterium, assembly GCA_900316625.1. Taxonomy (GTDB): domain Bacteria; phylum Bacillota; class Clostridia; order Lachnospirales; family Lachnospiraceae; genus Lachnocurva. Next base: position 1,054 of record ONDO01000012.1, read on the forward strand.
TTATGCCGGGACCTATTGGATCCAGTCTATGAGTGCCGGACTAGGTAACATGAATATCTCGGTGCCGACCTTCTTCTCCTTCGTATGGATCCTGCTCTTTGCTCTTATGTTCGCAAAGCGTAAGGATCAGAAGGTGGAAGTGAAGGGCAGAGTACGTGCCTTTATGATCATTATTACTCTGCTTCTTATCGCAGTAATCCTGGCAGGATTGCTCTTCGGCTGGACTCCTGCAGTCTATGAATTCATCGTAGGCGTTCAGGGACGTTACTTCGTACCTGTTCTGCCGCTCATCATGCTGGCGATGCAGAGCGATATGCTTGTGATCGATGAGAAATATGACAAGGGAATAGTTATGTTCTCTGTCTTCCATGCGGTTGTACTGATCCTGGGAATCTTCGCAGGCTTTGTGGTTGCGACGAATTAGTTTCCGGATGCAATAAAGGATGCAGGAAGTTGCATCGAATTTCACTCTTAGATAGGGATTTATATCTCATGAAGAAAAACCTCTTGTGGAATACCATAGGAACATTCCTCTATACCTTCGCCCAATGGGTGCTGACGGTTCTGGTCGTTCGCATGGATTCCTATGAATCTGCCGGATATCTGGCCATTGCGATTACCGCAAGTTCTACTTATCTGCAGATCGCACTCTATGGAATGCGTAACTTCCAGATCTCGGATGTAAAGGGAGAGTATCAGCCTGGAGAATATGTGGGCTCCCGTTTTCTGACCTGCCTCTTCGCTGTTATCGCATGTTCTCTTATCTCTGCATTTTCTTACAGTGGTTATCAGTACTGGTGTGTAGAAGCCTTTATGCTGATCCGTCTGGCCGAAGCATTCGTGGATGTGCTCTATGGAGAAGATCAGCGATTCGATCGATTCGATTATATCGGGAAGTCCTATATCCTGCGTGGTATCGCGACGGTCGTCATGTTCGTTCTGGGCCTGAAACTGACCGGAGATCTCTTTATCGCCCTGGTCCTGATCGCTATCTGTAACTTCCTGGTTGCAACTATTTATGATCTTAATAAGACAGCACATCTGGAGAAGATTGCTTTCACACTGAAGTCACCTGGAATGAAGAGCCTTCTTCTTACCTGTGCGCCCATTATGATCTATAATGTTCTGCTCTATGCGCAGAACTTAAGTCCTAAGAATACCATTCAGGCGATGATGGATACGACCCAGGTGGGATATTATTCTTCCATCGCATCCCCGACCCTGGTGGTGCAGCTTCTTGCCAATGTTCTCTTCACGCCCTTCCTACCGAAGATCGCAGAACTCTATGAAGAGAAGAAGTTCTATGACTTCGGCCAGGCGATGAAGAAGACCTTACTCGTTACGATCGGTATGGTTGTGATCGTGAACCTGGGGGCTATGCTCCTCGGCAGATGGGGACTGAAGCTCCTCTACGGTCCGGATATCCTGACCCACTATGAGCTCTTTATGCCTCTGGTTAATGTCACCATCCTGTATGGACTGGTCTTTATCATGTATTCCATTGTTGTGATCCTGCGTAAGACCTTGCTTCTGGTCATCGGAATGGGCATCGATTTCGCTCTCAATATGATCATGATTCGTCCCATGGTGAATACCTTCGGCATGAATGGTGCAACCTATACCCTCATGCTGACCTATGGCGCATATCTCTTATATCTTCTGATCGTAAGTCTCCTCGCCGTTCATAAGGAGAAGAAAAGGTTAGCAGTATAAGTGTAAACGTGTGCAGTATAAGTGTAAACGTGTTTTTAGCTGGCGTGAGAACGAGTGGAGTTCATTGAGTAATAATAGTTAGGGAGATTCGAATGTCTTCTAAGTTAAGTAATTGTGGAAAATTAATCTGGAAACATAAGTGGTTCCTTCTGATGGAACTAAGTATCCTCTTCATCCTCTGGCTGGATAAGAAGGTGCTCTTCCAGCAGATGTTCTATGTGCAGAAGATGGCAAATTGTCTCGCTCTCGCATCTCTCATTATGACGGCCGTGATCTACTTCGGTCACTACGTGAAGGAACTATCCTTACATAAGATCTATCTCGTCATCGGATTTCTCATGGGTCTATGCTATATGTTCATGATTCCCATCCATTACACCCCGGATGAGAGCGTGCACTACTTCAAGGCTTACCAGATGTCTAACGTTCTCCTAGGAGTTAAGGACCCAAATCATAAGCAGATCTCCATGCGATATGACGATGCAATCTTCCCCTACAAGGGAACCTACGATGACATGGGAGAGTATGACGTCTACTATACATCCGTCTTCACAGACCTCCATGTCGATGACGAGCACATCGTTATGACTAAGGAAGAGCCCTACATTACCCAGTCCTATCCTTACTTTCTGTCCGCACTTGCGATTACGTTAGGAAGACTTCTCCATATCTCTACGGTATGGACCTTCTTCATGGGAAGATTCGTAAATCTATTATTCTTCGTCGCATTCTACGCTTATGCCATTAAGAAGATACCGGTCGCAAAACTTGGTCTCTTCGGCATGGGGCTCCTGGCAATTGTGTCTCAGCAGTCCTTCAGCTTTGCTCAAGATTACATGATCATGTCTCTTAGCATGGTGATCCTGGCCCTGACCCTGCATTTCTGGTATGACCTTCCTTCCGGTTGGAAGAAGTCGGAGTGGGCCATGCTGGTATTTGCATCTGCATGTATATTCCCGCTTAAGAATTACTCCTACTTCTTGCTGGCAATCCTGCCCCTGATCCTGGTCTTCAAGTATTGGAAGAAGGATAAGAAAGCAGCCGGTAAGTTCCTTCTGGTGGTTGGACTTTCCTTCCTGATCATGATTGCTTGGAAAGTATATGAATCCCTTGTTGGTGTTCAGACATCAGTAACCGGATCTGTCATGGGTGAGCACATCATTACCTGGGCGAATGTAAAGGGTTGGGATATTCCCACTCTTCTGCATGAAACTTTTGCTAGTTCGAGAAGACTTCTCTTCTTAATTGTGGCCAGAACTTTTATGATCTTCGGCGGTACCTACTGGGTACAGGCTATGGGAGAGGGACTCGGCTGGGTGAACGTCACCGTTCCTCCCTTCATGATCTATGTCTGGTTCTTCCTCTTCGCAATCATGTTCCTGCGCAGAAAGCAGCAGAAGATCGTCTTCAATGTGAAGACCAGAATCTTCTGGGCACTGCTCTTCCTGCTGGTTGCAGCCATTGTGGTAGCAGGACTTCTCTTAGGGTGGACCCCTCAGATCTATGAGTATGTGATCGGTGTTCAGGGAAGATACTTCCTGCCGGTGATCCCCTGCCTGATGTTCGCATTGCAGACAGGAGCACTTACCCTTGATGAGAAGTACGATAAGCAAATTGCGGTATTTGCAGTATGGCATGCCTGCATGACATTATTACTGACCCTGTCCTACTTTAATATACCGACCAATCTGTTTGATTAGCAGAAGCATCGGCACCATAAGACGGATGGGAAGCCCTACATTTCCGAAGGGAAGACTCTGTGCTATAATAGATAGACTGATTCCAGACAGATACGGTGGCAGACCACCGGGAGTATTAACTAAGCTTAAGAAAAATGAGGAGAATCATGGATAAGATTGCAGTTATGATTCCTTGCTACAATGAGAGCAAGACCATCAAAAAGGTTGTAGAAGACTTCAAGCGCGTTCTTCCGGAAGCAACCATCTATGTCTATGACAACAATTCCAGTGATGGAACCGATAAGATCGCCCGCGAGGCGGGGGCTATCGTCCGCTACGAACGTCAGCAGGGTAAGGGTAATGTTATCCGTACCATGTTCCGTGACATCGATGCAGAGTGTTACATCATGACCGATGGTGATGATACTTATCCTGCAGAGGCAGCTCCGGATCTCGTAAGAGAAGTATTCGAGCACAATGCAGATATGGTTGTTGGCGACCGTCTGTCTTCTACCTACTTCGAAGAGAATAAGAGACCCTTCCATAACTTCGGTAATTCTCTGGTACGTGGTTCGATCAACCGCCTCTTCGGATCTGATATCAAGGACATCATGACCGGCTACAGAGCCTTCAGCTATAACTTCATCAAGACCTTCCCGGTTCTGTCCAAGGGATTCGAGATCGAGACTGAGATGACCATTCATGCTGCAGATAAGAACATGCATGTAGAGAATGTCGTCATCGAGTACAGAGATCGTCCGGAAGGATCTGTCTCCAAGCTGAACACCTACTCTGATGGTTTCAAGGTACTTCGTACCATCGCAAGACTCTATCGCACTTATAAGCCCTTTGGCTTCTTCAGTATCATCTCTGCCATCCTGGCAGTCATCGCTATCATCATGATGGTTCCTGTATTCGCAGGATACTTCCAGACTGGTCTGGTTGGTAAGTTCCCGACGCTCATTGTCGCAGGATTCATCTTCCTCGCAGCTATCATCGGACTCTTCTCCGGTACCATGCTGCAGACCATGACTGCGAAGAACAGACAGGACTTCGAACTGGCACTCAATCGCTGTGCAGATCGTTTCCATGATCTGAAGGAGAGACAGTAATAGAAGTGCCCTACAGGCACAGGAGTTTATTAGATATGACAGATTATAGAGACAAGCATACATTTGCAATCTGCGCTTATAAGGAATGTGACTTCCTCGAAGAACAGATTGAGTCGATTCTGAATCAGACAGTTAAGTCTTCTGTTCTGATCGAGACATCGACACCCAACGATTTCATCAAAGGAATCGCTGAGAAGTACAATATCCCCCTCTACATCAATGAGGGAGAGGGCGGTATCACACAGGACTGGAACTATGCTTACAACCAGTGTAAGACCCCTTATATCACCATCGCTCATCAGGATGATAAGTATGAGTCGGATTACACAGAGACCATGATGAAGGCTATGGAAGCATCCAGGCATCCGCTGATCTTCTTCACCAACTATGCAGAGATTCGTGAGGGCGGTAAGGTCGTAAGGGAGAACAAGCTTCTGAAGATCAAGAGACTGATGTTAAAGCCGATGGAGAACTATCGCTTCAAGTCTTCCATCTGGGTTCGCAGAAGAATTCTCTCCATGGGAGATCCTATTCTCTGCCCTTCCGTAACCTTTGCGAAGGATAACCTTCCGAATCCTGTCTTCCATAACCACTTCCTGGCAAGTGAAGACTGGGAAGCCTGGGAGAAGCTCTCGAAGATGAAGGGTGACTTCCTCTATGAGAAGAGGATTCTGTCTTATCACAGAATCCATAAGGAGTCTACGACGACTCTGGCGCTGGGCATGAATAAGCGCTATTACGAGGATTATGAGATGTATTGTAAGTTCTGGCCCAAGTGGATTGCGAAGATCCTTGTCAACCAGTACTCCAAGAGCGAGAAGTCGAATGAGGTCGATGAATAATCAAAATTCTAAAGTTCAGATCCTGATGTCCACCTACAACGGAGAGAAGTATCTTCGAGTGCAGATGGATTCGATTCTGAATCAAAGCTGGAAAAACTTAGAACTCCTGGTGCGTGATGATGGATCATCCGATGGAACGCTTCAGATCCTTCATGAGTATGAAGAGAAGTATCCCAATGTGAAGGTCTATGCAGAGGAGAATGTCGGTTACAGGAAGAGCTTCTTCAAGCTGCTTTCCATGTCCGATGCCCCTTATGTCATGTTCGCAGACCAGGATGACTACTGGCTTCCTGAGAAGATCGAAGCGGCGGTCGTCGCTATGGAGAAGGAGAATGCCGGGGATATGCCCCTTATGTACTTCTGCCAGAAGCTCCTGGTCGATCAGGACCTAAAACCCATGAGTGGTCAGAAACTCGTAAATTATAAGCCAGGATTCAATTCTGCTGTCATCGAGAATATGTGCTCAGGCTGTACGGTTATGATGAACCGTCCCTTAGTAGAGAAGATCTGTATCCATCTTCCGGAGCATGATATCTATCATGACTGGTGGTGCTACCTGGTAGCCTGCTACTATGGCAAGACGATCTTCGATCCCAAGCCTTATATGTACTATCGCCAGCATGGTAATAATCAGGTTGGCGCAGAGATGGATATCGTAGGCCAGATCCATTCCAAGAAGATGCAGCTGGAGATGCGTAAGGGTAAGCTGAAAGCCCAGCTCAGTGAATTCAGAGAATATCATCATGGTTATGATGCATCGAAAGACAAACTGGTAGAGAAGATCCTCTCTACTGAGACGAACCTGGGAAACCGTCTGGCTCTGGCATTCGGTGGCGAGATGAAACGCCAGAATGTATTAGACCAGATCGCAGTCAGAGCCCTGACTCTGGCAGGTAAGATACTATGAGAGACGAGAAGAAGAAACGCCTGGTAATCATTCCGGCATATAACGAAGAAGGCGCCATCCTGAAGACGGTGCGTGACATCGAGGCGAAGGCAGGCAGCTTCGACTATGTTGTCATCAACGACTGCTCTAAGGACCACACCAGACAGATTCTGGAAGAGAATGGTCTCAACCATGTGAATCTCCCCATGAACTCCGGCATCGGAGCAGCAGTGCAGACAGGCTATATCTATGCTGCAGAGAATGGCTATGAGATGGCAATTCAGGTGGATGGAGATGGCCAGCATGACGCAGCCTTCTTAGAGCGTATGGCAGAGATTCTCGAAGAATCGGATGCCAACATGGTGATCGGTTCACGTTTCATTAAGAACGAGGGCTTCCAGTCAACGGGACTTCGTAGAATGGGAATTCGCTTCTTCACCTGGTGGATCAAGCGACTGACCGGGGAAGTGGTGACAGACCCGACCAGCGGAATGCGTCTTGCAGACCGCAAGGTTATCGAACTCTTCGCGAAGGACTATCCGAGGGATTATCCGGAGCCGGAGACAGCAGTCACAGTTCTGAAGGCTGGTTATAAGATCAAGGAGATCCCTGTTGAGATGAGAGCACGCGAATCCGGTAAGTCTTCCATCTCCATGAAGAAATCCATCTACTACATGATTAAGGTGCCTCTGGCCTGCCTGGTGGCAGCCGTGGCGACAGACTAAGGAGGACCGCATGACTCTAGAATTACAGATCTTAGTCGCAATTCTTGCGATCTTCGCTTGCGTATATATCACCAGACTGCTTCGCACCAAGAGAATAGAACTCAAGTATGTTCTGCTCTGGTATCTGGTGCTGATCATGCTTCTGATCCTGGACCTGGTGCCTGGTGCACTGAATGGTCTTACGGCCTTACTGGACTTCCAGTTGCCGGTTAATATGATGTTTTTCGCCGGATTCATCTTCGTCCTGCTGATCCTCTTCTCGCATACCGTGATTCTCTCCGAGCTCTCGAAGAGAAATGAGAGGCTTACACAGATGGTAGGACTTCTCGATCAGAGGGTCACTGAACTCGAGAAGCGCCTGGGCGAGACAGACAAGAAGTCAGATGAGAGAGACGTCTGATACGGGGGAGTAATATGTATCAAAAGAGGAAGAAGAGCTGGATCAAGCATCTGGACTTTACCCTGCTTGATATTGTCATGCAGGAAGTCGCACTTGCAATCGCTTATGCTCTTCGATTCGAAGGTAACTGGATGCTGGAGAGTGAGATCTTCACCCGCATGAGTGCAATCCTCATCCTGATCGATATCTTCGTTGTATTTTTCATGGAGTCCTATACAGGAATCCTAAGGCGTACCAAGTTCCAGGAGATGAGAGCGGTTATCGTACATGCGATGGCTGTCTTCGCAGGTCTTCTGATCTTCATGTACGCAACCAGACAGTCTGTCTATTATTCCAGAAAAACTCTCTTCATGTATCTGATCTTCGTTATCTTCCTGGAGTATACGGAGCGCGTCATCCTGAAGAGAATCATCCGTTATCGCAAGCTCCATGATGTGAATAAGTCAGAGATGATTGCCATCGTAGAGGGCGTTAATGCGGAGGAGTGCCTGAATAATATCGCCATCGACCGGTATAATGATTTCAAGGTAACGGGAGTCGTTGTCGTAGACCGGGATATGACAGGAGAGGTCATCAGTGGTGTCCCTGTCGTTGCGAATGCAGATAACTTCTTAGAGTATCTCCGTACCCATGTCGTCGATGAAGTCTTCATCGATGGGAACACCAGAGCAAGTTCAGAAGCTCTGGCATCTGAACTGGTAGAATTCGGCATCACAGTTCATATCGCTCTGGTTCATACCAATCAGCTGGTACCTTCGAGACACTTAGATACCTATGGTAATTATGTAACGCTGACGGCATCCATGAATATCGCGGATTCCAGACAGCTCTTCTTCAAGAGATTACTGGATATCGTGGGTGCAATTGTCGGTCTGGTTCTGACCGGACTCATCCTCATCATCTATTATCCGATTGTGAAGATTCAGTCCCCTGGTAAGGTCTTCTACACCTCGACCCGTATCGGCAGGAATGGAAGACGCTTCCGTTTCTATAAGTTTAGAACCATGTATCCCAATGCTGACCAGCTCCTGAAGGAACTGCAGGACCAGAATGAGATGCAGGGACTTATGTTCAAGATGGAAAATGACCCCAGAATCATTCCGGCGGGTCACTTCTTACGCAAATACTCACTGGATGAATTCCCTCAGTTCTGGAATGTATTGAAGGGAGATATGTCTCTGGTGGGCACCCGTCCTCCGACAGAGGCAGAGTTCGCCAACTACGAGATGCATCATAAGGCAAGACTCTCCTTCCGCCCGGGACTTACCGGTATGTGGCAGGTGAGTGGACGTAATAATATCAAGGACTTCGAAGAAATTGTAAAGTTGGATACCTGGTATATCGCCAACTGGAATCTCTGGCTGGATATCAAGATCCTCTTCCTTACAGTGGGCGCCGTCATTACGGCAAAGGGAAGTAAATAATGCAGCACGTTTTTATTATCGGCTCCAAAGGAATACCCGCCTCTTATGGCGGGTATGAAACTTTTGTGGACCGACTGACAGAAGAAGAGGAGAGGATACAAGAGGAAAGTGTATCCTCAGGTGGGAATGGAAGTCATCAGGAAGCCATTCAGTATCATGTGGCCTGTAAGCCGGATGTATGGAAAGAGGCAGAATACCACGGTGCACTCTGTGACCTGATTCCGGTTCCGGATCTTGGCCCTGCGACTGCAGTCTTCTATGACCTGAATGCTCTGAAGTTCTACTGCAGGTACATCGAAGAGAATCAGATCGAGAATCCCATTGTCTACATCCTGGCTTGCCGTATCGGACCCTTCTTCCATAAGTGGGTGAGAAGAATTCATGCCCTGGGTGGTCAGGTACATGTGAATCCGGATGGACATGAATGGATGCGGGCTAAGTGGCCACTTCCCATAAGGAAGTACTGGAAGTACTCGGAGCGCCTCATGGTAAAGCATGCAGATCTTCTGGTCTGTGACAGTCAGAATATTGAATCCTATATAAAGGAAAGCTATGCGAAGTATCAGCCTAAGACGACATATATCGCCTATGGCGCAGATGTAGAAGCAAAAGAGGATGCGAAGGATGATAAGGGAGGTCACACCGATTCGGAGCGGAAGTACCGGAAATGGTTATCTGACAAGGGACTTAATAGGAATAAATACTATCTGATCGTCGGCCGCTTCGTTCCGGAGAACAATTATGAGACCATGATCCGGGAATTCATGCAGTCGAAGACGGAGAAGAAGCTTGCAATTGTTACCAATGTGGGAGGCAAGTTCTATGACCGTTTGGAGAGACTAACCGGCTTCGTATCGGATGAGAGAATTGCTTTTGTGGGTACCGTCTATGACAAGGAACTGCTCCGGGAGATCAGACAGGGTGCCTATGCCTATCTCCATGGGCATGAAGTCGGGGGAACCAACCCTTCCCTCTTGGAAGCCCTGGGTGCCACCCGTCTGAATCTGCTCCTGGATGTCGGATTCAATCGGGAAGTTGGACAGGAAGGAGCCCTCTACTGGAAGAAGTCGAGTGGAAGCCTGCAGGAACTGATTGAATATGCTGACCAGCTGCCGGAGGAAGAGCTGAATCGTCTGGGGAAGATAGCACGCGAGAGAATTCTCAGTGCTTATTCCTGGACCTACATTAACAGCGAGTATAGGAGACTGTATCTTGGAAACCCGAGAGAATAAGAAGATAGAAGTTGCGATTTTGATGGCGACTTATAATGGTGAGAGATTCCTGGCGGAACAGTTGGAGTCTCTCCTCTCCCAGACGCATGAGAAGTTCGCTCTCTATGTAAGGGATGATGGGTCAAGTGACCGAACCATGGAGATTCTGTCGGAATATGTAAGCCAAGATGAGAGGATTCATCTGGTGGATCCGGAGGCCTCCAAAATGCAGGATGCTAAGCAAAGCGGCTGGACTCTTCATGGCGCCAAGGAGAACTTCTCCTGCCTCTATGAATGGGCAGAGAAGAATACGACAGATTCTTATTATATGTTCTGTGATCAGGATGACGTCTGGCTCCCTGATAAGATAGAAGATAGTCTCTCCGCCATCACGCATGCGGAAGAACTGGAGGGTGAAGACCAGGCAATTCTTCTGCATACGGACCTTAGGGTGGTTGATGAGAACCTGAAGACAATAGGTGAGTCATATCTTGCATATCGGGCTCTGGACCCTTCCATTCAGGACCTGCCACATCTTCTTGCTCAGAATAATATTACAGGATGCACGATGATGTGGAACCGCGCCTTCATGGAGAAGGTGAGACTTACACATCCTTATATGTATCTGCATGACTGGTGGATGTCCCTGTCGGCAGCGGCGCTTGGAAGAATCGTATATCTTCCCAAGGCGACGATTCTCTATCGGCAGCATTCCGGGAATGAAGTAGGTGCGACCAAGGTGAATTCCCTGTCATATGTTCTTGCTCGTGCGCGGGATACCGGTCGTATCCATCGCACGATTCGTGGCTCCATGATACAGGCAGAAGGCATGTTAGAAGCCTATCAGGGGCTCCTGTCAGAGGATGATACCAAGGTACTTACAACCTATGCAGAGCTGCTACATGCTGGAAAGCTGAAGAAACTCCTGACCATACGGAGAGGACATTACGAGAAGCAGGGCCGCATTCAGAAGATCGCCCAGAGATTCTTTATCTAAGCAGAGGGGTTTAAAGAGATGCAGAAGACGGAGTATGAAGAACTGAATATATGTGCCGGCATCGTTGTCTTCCATCCGGATCGAAAGCGTCTCCTGACCAATATGATGCAAGTGCTTAGGCAGGTTAACTGGCTCATTCTCTTCTGTAATGAGAGGGATTCTTATGACTGGTTAGAAGAGGTTCGGCATGATGCAGATGATCCTGAGGGAATCATCCTTCTTCCCATTGATGGAGAGAATCATGGAATAGCCTATGCATGTAACCGCATTGTAGAAGAGGGAAGCAGACGAGGCTCTGCATGGTGTCTGCTCTTAGATCAGGATTCCTCTATTCCAGACAATATGATCCTAAGATATGAAGAATATCTCAGGGATATGGATCCTAAGGTTGCCATGCTTACGCCTAGGATCTGTGATCTAAGGAATCGCATTGAGGTTTCGGAAGATGGGGACCCTAAGAATGTACGCTTTGCAATTACTTCCGGTTCCCTGGTGAATACTTCGGTCTGGGAAGAAGTTGGCGGATATCGTGAAGACTATTTTATCGATCTCGTCGATCAGGAATACTGCGCCAGACTCCATAGAAAGGGCTTCTTCATTCACCGGCTCGATGATCTCATTCTGAGCCATGAACTGGGAACTGTGACGAAGCAGGAGGCGGAGGCTGAGGAGAACAGTGATAAGCCACAGGATGGAACTTTTCAGAATATAACGAAGAAGTCCAGACTCAAACTGAAGGATCCTTACTTCTACTCTGCCTTCCGCAGATACTATATTACGAGAAATCGTATCTGGATTGCTCACGAGTATCCGGAATATGCAGAATTCCGCCATCCATATCTGAAGGCGCTAAAGCGTGCGATGGGGGTTCTTCTCTATGAAGATGATAAGAAGAATAAGCTGTATGCAATCCTGCGAGGGATTCATGATGCGAGGAAAAGCTTATGATTACTGTATTGAATGTTATATGGGCCATTATCTCCACAATGACATTTCCGACTTTTGTTTCAGACAAGGGTTTGAGATTTAGTAATAGTATTATGCCGGTTCTCATGGCAGTGGGGGTTTACCTGGCACTGAAGGCATGTTCTAAGCTTGCCTGGGATAGGAGGAGATGGATCTTAAGTCATATTCTAGGCCTCTTATTCTCAACGATGACTGCATATGGATATGCCTTGGAACGGACCGGACATATCAGATTTATTACCCTTCTCATACCGATTCTTCTCTATACACATGTCTTTGCAAGCTTGATTACCCTCTTGTGGCAATGGCTCATGAAGAAGGAAGACGAAGAGTCCAAGGTTTTCTTCATTGATCGCTATATCGATTCATGTCCATGGCTTCTTCCGATTGGCTTACTCCTGGCCTGGAGCCCAGCCCTGCTCAGTGAATTTCCCGGAGGTTTTCGCTATGATGCATCGAATGAACTGATACAGGTGATCAATGGTTATAATGGCAATTTTCCCTTGCTACATTCCTTTATTGTCGTAAGGCTTCTCATGGCATCGAAGAACCTGACGGGTTCAGTGAATGCAGGAATTACGATCTATGTAGTAGTTCAGATGCTTCTCATGGCACTCTGTTACAGCTCCATTCTTCTTACCCTTCGCAAGAGAGGCGTCAGACATCAGGTCTTACTTCTGGTGGGGCTCTATACAGCCTTCTTCCCTATGATTGGTCTCTTGCTTACCCAGGAGGTAAGAGATGTGCTCTTCGCGTCCCTCATGACCTATCTTCTCTTCCTGCTCTATCTTATGGCGACAGGGGAGAAGAACTTCTGGCAATCGCTACGAAGACCAATTGAACTGGCTGCCGTTCTGATTCTTACCATCTCAGCTCGTAATAATAATGCGGGGCCTCTGATGATCGTTGGAATGGTCATCTTAGTAGGAATCATTCTTATTCGAAATATAAAGCATAGCCGACGTGGAGTGGCTGCTTTCGCAGTGGTATCCATCGCAGGATACCTTCTTCTGAATGCAGCACTGCTTGCTGCCTGCCAGCCTTATATGGCACCAGAGAAGAGCGAATCGCTGTCGATGGTATCGCAGAGTCTGGCCAGAACATATCTAAGGCACTATAAGAAGTGGTCGCCGGAAGAACTAGCAGAATTCAACCTCTTCATGGATGTATCCAGGATGCAGTATGTAGGCGAGAATGCAGACCTAAGCAAGGTGTCCATGCATAATGATGCCAATGGGGAAAAGATGATGGCTTACTGGTTGCGACTAGGACTCCGCTATCCCAAGGACTATGCAGAAGCATACCTTTCGAATAATGCGGATCTGTGGTTCCCGGCCAGCATCGTGGATGGCTATAACAATTCCTTTGATACCGGATATAAGAAGTGTTACTATGATCTGTCACCGGAGCTGAACGAACCCGCAGTGAGAGCGCACTTCTGGAAGGGATTAGAAGCGTATTACAGGAAGATGTGCTTAGATATCTCCTTCGAGAAGATTCCTCTCGTCTCCATGCTCTTCTCCATTGGCTTTCAGTTCTGGATCCTTATCCATACCTTTTTCTATCTTCTCTATCGGAAGGAGAAGAAACTGCTGCTTCCAGTGACAATACTCCTCTTGCTAACTCTTGGAACATCCTTTGTTCCTCTGATTCTGGTAAGGTATGTTTCACCACTTTTTATTGCAATGCCTCTGCTCCTTCTCTTCACTTTCGATGCACGTAAATGCGGACAAGAAGTATAGTAGACATTTGATTTAAGATACTGTAATATTCAAACTAGTACAGTAAAATGTTACGAAGATTTTACGTTTCGGTTGAAACGTCAGGGGAAGTTGTTATAATGGTACATAGTCTGTTCCCAAGAGCAGACTCTTTGTACGTGTAGAAATTGTGAGGAAATATAAATGCCCAATAAGACGAATACTGGCAGACCAGACGGCCGTCGTGTGATCGAAGCGCAACGGCCAAACAAGAAGAAGCGCATGTCCAAGAAGGCCAGGCGTCGTAAGAAGAGAAGAATCATTCTTGCTGTTGAGATTGTGATCCTGCTTATCGTTGTGATCATGCTCTACGCATGGTCCAAGCTTGGTAAGATCGATTTCAATGATATCGGAGAGACAGAGAAGAATGCTCTGGATAAGAAGACAGAGAAGATGCTGAGTGGCTATCAGAATATCGCCCTCTTTGGTCTGGATAACCGCGATAACGGTAATCTGGAGAAGGGACGTTCCGATACCATTATGGTAGCATCCATCAATAATGATACCAAGGAAGTGCATCTGATCTCTGTATACAGAGATACCATGCTGGATATCGATGGTGAGGGTACTTATCGTAAATGTAATGCAGCATATAACGATGGCCCTGCGAACGCGATCAATATGCTCAATCGTAACCTGGATCTGGATATCGAAGATTATGTTACCTGCGACTTCACAGCACTCGCTGATGTAGTAGATGCAATCGGTGGTGTCGAGATCGATGTCGATTCTGAGGAACAGTTCTGGATTAACGAATACTATATGCGTGAGACCCAGGAATTCACCGGAAGAAAGACAAGTAAGGTGGAGACCGGACTTGTTAACTTGGATGGTGTACAGGCTGTCTGCTACTGCCGTATTCGTTATACTGCAGGTGGTGACTTCGGTCGTGCATCAAGACAGAGAGAAGTACTGTCTAAGATCATCGAGAAGGCCAAGCAGGCAGATGCAGGAACCATCAATAAGCTGATCGATGCTGTATTCCCTAAGATCTCTACTTCCTTCACTGCAAGCGAACTGGTAGGACTCGCAGGTGCCTATAAGGATTATACCCTGTCAGATACGAGCGGCTTCCCCTTCGATAAGTGCACCGGAGACTTCGGAAGCGGATCTGTGGATGTTCCTTGTACTCTGGAATCAAATGTCAGAAAGCTATACCAGATCCTCTACAATGAGACGGATTACGAGCCGTCTGAGAAGGTACAGGAGATCTCTGAGGCAATCGTTAAACGGACCGGTAAAGATGAGGACGATGCTCTGGACTACGGCTTCTAGACCATATAATACAATTGTGATAAAATGGGGAGACAGATTATTGGTCCCCCATTTTTTGATGATAGGAGAGACGATATGTGTGGAATTGTTGGCTATGTCGGTGAAAGACAGGCGACAGAAGTATTACTGAATGGATTAGAGAGACTGGAGTATCGTGGATACGATTCCTCCGGTGTTGCTGTATACAATGAGGAGAAGTCCTGTATCGATGTTACGAAGGCAAAGGGACGTCTGCAGATCTTAAGAGAGATCACACATGACGGCGCCACCATGCCTGGTCATGTTGGAATCGGCCATACCAGATGGGCAACCCATGGTGAGCCCTCTGACACCAATGCACACCCTCATCTGAATGAGAAGGGTACCATTGCTGTCGTACATAACGGTATTATCGAGAACTATCTGCCCCTGAAGAAGAAGTTAGAAGCGAAGGGAGACACCTTCAAGTCCACCACAGATACTGAGGTTGTGGCGCATCTTCTCGGCTATTACTACAAGGGAGATCCGCTTGAAGCAATCACCAAGGTCGTTCACCGTGTCGAAGGTGCTTATGCACTTGGCATCATCTTCAAGGACTTCCCGGATCGTATCTATGCAGTTCGTAAGGATGCACCTCTGATCGTAGGTCTCGGTGAGAAGGAGCAGTTCATCGCCAGTGATGTACCTGCAATCCTTAAGTACACCAGAGATGTAATCTATATCGAGAATGGCGAGATTGCCTGCCTTCAGGAATCCGGTGTATCCTTCTATGACGTAGATGGGAATCCCATCGAGAAGGAATCCAAGCATATCGACTGGGATGCGAATGCAGCAGAGAAGGGTGGATATCCTCACTTCATGCTGAAGGAGATGAATGAGCAGCCCAAGACGGTTCGCGATACACTCTCTCCCCGCATTAAGGATGGCCACGTCTATATCGAAGAACTCGGGATGACAGAGGATGAGATCAAAGAAGTAGAACGTATCCATATCATTGCATGTGGTTCCGCATATCATACCGGTGTCACTGCCAAGTATGTATTCGAAGAGATGGCACGCATTCCTGTGGATGTTGATGTAGCGTCTGAATTCCGTTATCGTACTCCGATTCTGGGCAAGAAGGATCTCGTTATCCTGATCTCCCAGTCCGGAGAGACAGCAGATACGCTTGCTGCCCTTCGCCTTGCTAAGGATCAGGGTGTCATGACCATGGCAATCGTGAATGTAGTTGGTTCTTCTATCGCCCGTGAAGCAGATAAAATCATGTATACCTGGGCTGGCCCCGAGATTGCAGTTGCAACCACTAAGGCTTACAGTGCACAGCTGATCGCTGAATATCTTCTCGCTATTCGTTTCGCTCTGGTTAGAGGAAAAATCACAGAGACAGAAGAAGCAGAATATCTTGCAGACCTGAATAAGCTTCCGGAACAGATCCAGATGCTGCTTGCTAATACTGAGGAGATTAAGAAGTTCTCCAATCGCTATGTAGCAGCACACGATATGTTCTTCATCGGAAGAAATATCGATTATGCAATCTCCCTTGAAGCATCTCTTAAGATGAAGGAGATCTCCTATATTCATTCTGAAGCATACGCAGCCGGAGAACTTAAGCATGGTCCGATTGCTCTGATCGAAGAGAACACTCTGGTAGCAGCAGTAGTTACTCAGGATGATCTCTTCCAGAAGACACTCTCTAATATCGTAGAGGTTAAGAGCCGTGGAGCATTCGTTCTTGCTGTGACCAATGAAGGAAATACTACCATCGAGAAGGCAGCAGATTACGTTATATATATTCCGCAGACCAATCACTTCTTCGCGAACTCCCTGGCAATCATTCCTCTTCAGCTCTTCTCTTACTATGTATCTGTCGGTAAGGGATTCGATGTAGATAAGCCCCGTAACCTCGCTAAGAGTGTAACGGTAGAATAAGGTTTTTATGATGAACCCGAATGATCTTATGGACCGATTTATTGACTGGGCCTTCCGAAACCACCCTGTGGGCCGGCAGAAGGTCCAGCCACTTTATGTAAGATATAAGCAGCCCATGATGTACGGCGTCTTTGGATTTCAGACCTTTCTGATTGCGATTATCTCCTACGCTCTCTTTACGGAGTACTGGGGCTGGAACATCATGATCGCGAATGCCATCTCCTGGGTATTATCCACGCTATTTGCATTCTTCACGAATCGAAAGTGGGTATTCATCTCCCATGCAGTAGGAGTGGCTGCCTTCTTCAGACAATTCGCAAGTTTCTGTTTGGGAAGACTTATTACACTGGCAATCGAGGAATGGATGTTATGGTTCTTCATCGGACAACTGAACCTTCCCAACATGCCGGTGAAGTTCTGCAGTCAGTTCATCGTCATAGCTTTGAATTATGTATTTAGTAATCTGATTGTCTTCAGAAAAGGAAGATCCCATCTTGCGGTACATGGTGAGTAGGACCGGAATGATTTGTAGATAGAGGAGCGAATCATGTAAATGAAACAAACTGATCATGGAAATATGATTACGATCAATCGTATCGGATTTTTCAAAGATATGCTGATCCAGTGGAGAGCAATTCTTTGCACCGGATTATTATGGATGTATTTCTTTGATGTGAGATAGTTTGAGCTGGAGGATTAAGAGGAAAATGAGTTTTATTAAGAGAGCAAAGGCAATTGTTTACGGAATAGCGGATAAGATTCTAGACTGGCCGTTGAAGACGAAAATTATAGCCAGTGTTCTGTCGGGGGCAATTGTGTTCACCTCGGTTGGAACTGCATTTGTTTTAAGTAACAGAGCAGACCTTCCACAAGCAGAAGAACCGGCGGAAATTATCGATGATAGTTCCAAGCCGGTGGCTGTCAAGGCTGTTACGAAAAAGGAAATTGTAGCAGTTCCATCTTTCCAGACGGTTTCTCTGAGTGGAGAGTCGATGGAGAAGGATCTAAAGATCTATTTTACTCCTGATGAGAAGTCTGACAGTCGAATCAAGGGAGTTCCCTTTTCTATAAAACTCATCTCTTCAAAATCTGAAGCAGGATTGGAAGATGCATTAACAGCAATAAAAATTGATCAGAAGGCCATCAGCAATGCGAGCGAAACCGGTGCTGCCGAGAAGCCTTACGATGAAAATACATTCAAAGAGATTCTGTCGACAGCCCGTTTTGATGTAACCGGTAAGGCAGAAGAGGCTACGAAAAATAATACAAAAGATACTTCTGAATCTACGAAGGGCACTTCGGATAAGAAGTCGGGTGAAACGGTATCTGTTGAAGCAGAATCAGCTACTGATAGCAGTGAGAATAAAACCCTGACGGAACTTACCAAGGAAGACGGAACAAAGGTCACAATCCTGGATGAGCTCAACGTTCAGTTAGAGATGGATATCCAGGCATACGCTACTGCAGTTACCGCTGTTAAGGGTGCTACCTATACAGACGAAGACAATGACGGTCTTATCTACCTCAATAAGCTCAAAGCAGGAGACGTAACTGTTGCATACATACCAACAGATGCAACAAAGGAGTATGCAGCTGTATCTTACCTTAATAAGATGACGGTCAAGGGAAAACTTGAATATAAGAAAGTGGATGTTGCCAAGGAAATCGATACATCTGCTCCGGACGTAGCTGCTCCTGATAGAGTGGTGGAAGCAACGTTGAAAGATACCGTGGAATATGTAGAGTCTTCTACGAAAAAGGAAGCACGTTATGTAGAGGCTGGTGTTGCTAATGCACCGCAGGCAGGAAGTGCAAGTGGCAGTGCAGTGGTTACTCTTAGTGTAAAGTCTTCCAGTAGAAGGAAGAGAGGAGGGTACGCACTTCATCTTACTGATCCTATGTCCATCTTCAACCATTCTGCGATTTCAACGGTTGGTATTCGTACCATGTCACAGATGGTTTTGCTGGCGGATAACGAGACAGGCACAGTTACCGCTGAACAGGTCGCAGAACTCAAGACGAAGTATGAAGAAGCCCTGAAGGCGTATGAAGATGCAAAGGACAAAGCCGATGCCAATACCTTAAATGCATCCCTGAAGGCTATTGCAGATGAAAAGAAAGCGAATTTAGATATAGCAGAATCAAATTACAATACTGCAAATGCAGCCTATCAGAAGCAGCAGGATGCGACGAAAGAGGAAGAAGCGAAGGATAATACTCCTTCCAGCCTTACCATTCAGATGGGTTCTGTAAATAATGTTACTGTTTACAATACAGCGGACGGAACAGGCAGAACGGCAAGCTTTAAGGTGACACCGACGGCTACCGATGGTGCGGGAACAAATCTTACAGGAACAGTAACTGCTGTTGCTGCAAGCGGTGATTTTAAGGTCTCTAATAACGGGAATGAGATTACGGTTACCGCCGGAGGATCAGATGTCCAGAATGGTACAATCACTTATACCGTAAGTATCGGTAATGTGACAGCAACCGGCTCTCAGGCAATGGTTAATGTAGTATCATCCCAAGCACTCCATGATGCAGAAGGCAACGCACTCTATAAGGATGATAAGGGTACACCGGCAATGATGGCTGACTATAAGTCTGGAGCTAAGTTCTATTCCAAGAAGGAGACGACTACCTATTATGGATGGCAGTCTCTGAATGGTAAGTCCTACTACTATGATAAGAATGGTAAGACGGTCTCCGGCGAACAGGTTATACATGGTGTGAAATATAATTTCGGTAGTGACGGTCAGCTGATGATCAGTGGAACGGGTATTGATGTTTCGAGGCACCAGGGAAACATCGATTGGGCGGCTGCATCGTCCGCAATATCCTTTGCTATTGTTCGTGTGGGCTATCGTTCCATCGGAACGGGTACTCTGAATATAGATCCCAAGGGCGTTCAGAATATTCAGGGTGCAAAAGCGCATGGTATTACAACGGGCGCATATTTCTACTCTACTGCGCAGAGTGAAGCTCAGGCAGTAGAGGAGGCATCACTTGCTATCCAGCAGGTGCAGGCGGCTGGTGGTGTATCTATGCCAATCTTCTTCGACTGGGAGGGAAATGCCCGTACGAATGCGGTGGATGCAAATACTGCAGCAGCAATTATTAATGCATTCTGCACGACAGTAAGAAATAGTGGATATAGAGCTGGTCTCTATGCTGACAAGAATCATCTTACGCATAAGATTAATATGGGCAATGTCTCCGGTGGTACAGTCATCTGGTGCGCTCAATACAATACGAGATGTACCTATTCCGGTCACTATGACATGTGGCAGTATACTTCTAAGGGTTCTGTGCCTGGAATTAATGGAAATGTAGATATGAATCAGAGCTTCTTCTAGTAAAGGAAGCTGGTAGGGGGATAGCGAATGACATTCGAAGAAGCGAAGTCTCTGCTCGAGGAAAAAAATCAGTTACAGGTTCTTACATACTATGAAGAACTTAGCTCAGATGAAAAGGAGTCTCTTCTTAAGCAAGTTGGCGAACTGGATTGGAAGCTTCTGGATAAGATTACAAATGGCCAAGAGAGCAAGAAAGATGTCGTAGAAAAAGAAATTGCGCCACTCCCTGCACTGAATCTGGATGCAATTAAGGATAGAGAGTCAGAATATCGAGCAGCAGGCCTAGAGGCACTCAGTGAAGGAAAATGTGCAGCAGTGCTCCTGGCAGGAGGAATGGGTACGCGTCTCGGTTTTGATGGACCGAAAGGAACGTTGCCTATAGGTGAGGAGAGAGAACTCTATCTCTTTGAGCAGCTGGTAGAAAATCTGAAAGTTGTTGTAAGCCAGGCGGGAAGAAGCATCCCTTTCTATATCATGACATCAGAGAAGAACGATGCAAGTACCAGAACTTTCTTTGAAGAACATAACTATTTCGGTTATTCCAGAGAGGATGTTCATTTCTTCATTCAGGAGATGGCGGCTGCAGTGGATTACAAGGGAAAACTTCTTATGGAAGAGAAGGGCCGTCTCGCTACGAGTCCAAATGGTAATGGAGGTTGGTTCTCCAGTCTGGCGAAGGCAGGACTTCTCGAGGATCTTCACAAGAGAGGCGTAGAATGGATTAATATCTTCGGAGTGGATAACCCTCTGCAGAAGATGTGTGATCCTGTATTCCTTGGTGCAACCATACTATCCGGGTGCCAGTCCGGATCCAAGGTAGTTCGTAAGAACGATCCTCATGAGAAGATGGGTGTTGTGTGTAGAGAGAATGGCCAGCCCAGTGTTATTGAATATTATGAATTGTCCGAGGAGATGGCAAATGCCAAGGACTCCAATGGCATTCTTACATACGGTTTTGGTGTAATTCTGAATTATCTCTTCCGTGTAGATCGATTAGAGGAGATTATGGGCAATGATCTCCCGGTACATATTGTTGAGAAGAAGATTCCATATATCGATGAGAATGGTTGCCTGATAAAGCCGGAAAAAGAAAACGGTTATAAATTCGAGACTCTGGTTGTGGATATGGTCCGACTCATGGATGATACCGTTCCATTTGAAGTCGTTCGAGAAGAAGAATTCGCTCCGATTAAGAATCTTCATGGTGTGGATTCCTTAGATTCGTCCAGAGAACTTATGAAGAAGGCAGGAATACGTCTTTAAGTAACCGGGCGAGAATTCTCGGCTATTTATAGCCGAGATGAAAGCCCGGTATTTTATAGTACCGAACATACAGGATTGTATTAGAGAAGACGAGGATGAGTGGATGCAGGTATTGATCATTACCGGTTATGTTAGTGCAGCAGCGGTTCTATTATGGCTGTATCTGAAAACAAAGAGCATTAAGAAGACTTTGGCTGCATCCATGGCAAAATTACTACTTGTGGGTGTGATTGCATGCATCTCCTGTATTGTTAGTGGGGTAGCATTCTCGGAGGATGCCAGTATTGGAGCCATGAGTCTCTACTTCATCACAATGGATGCAGTTGTATTTTTTGGATGGCTCTTTACAGAGGCTTATACGGAGATATACTCCCCTCGGTGGACAAAGTGGTTCATTGCTTTTGCCCTGGGTGTGGATTCTGTTTCTCTTTTTGTGAACCCCTTTTATCGTCATGTCTTTAATGTCCATAGGACTGAAATCGCAGGCAATACATTCTATACGGCAGATTATGAGCAGTTCTATTATCTCCATCTGGCAGTTTGCTATGTGCCGATGCTTCTCATTTTACTCATGGTACTCTACCGATGGGCTCATTCTGTATCCCTATATCGCCTCCGTTATGGGGTGATCTTTGTCATCCTGATTCTGATCTATGCATCAAACCTGATCTATATCATCACGCATCTTCCCATTGATATATCGGTACTTGGATATGCAATCGGTGGCCTGGTCATGTACTATGGAGCCTTCTTCCTGGTGCCTGCAAGACTTAGAGAGAAGATTGAAGGCAGAGTAGTTCAGGGGATGTCTGACGGAATCATGTTTATTGATCTGGATGGGCATTGTAATTACGCAAATAATGCAATGTGTACTCTTCTGAATGTAAGCAAGACGAACCTGCAGACCTTAAAGAGTGATATCGAAAAGGTTCTCGGAATCCCTGATCTCATGGAACTGCCTTTGGATCACCCTACGATGACTGAGATGGAACTGTTCTCTGAGGCGGAAGGAATGGATCCTATAGACCTTCAGATTATGAGAGCGGTCACAGGGCTTCGCTATATCGAAGTTCGTCCTACAGATCTTATTGGTGATGAGGGACTAAGTATCGGTCGTATGTTCCAGTTCCAGGATCATACAGAAGAACAGCGGAAGATGGAAGAGGAACATAGAAGAGCAACCCGTGATAATCTGACAGGGTTATATAATCGTGACTACTTCTATCATAGAGCGGCACTTCTCATGTCTCAGAATCCAGATAGGAGATATGTGCTGGTAGTTAGTAATGTAAAAAACTTCAAGTTCATTAATGATTTCTTCGGTAAGGACACAGGAGATGATGTCCTGAAGCAGATTGCATATGAGCTTACGACCTCCTGTATCGAGGGAGATGTATATTGCCGTTTGGAAGCAGATCATTTTGCATTGCTTCTTCCTCAGGATCGCTTCTCTGAAGAAGCATATAATACTGCTTCCGGAAGAATTCGAATTGCCGATGATCTGTCTTATAAGATTACGGTTTTATTCGGTGTATATAAGATCGATCCGAGTGATTCTGCATCTATACCGGTTATGTGTGACCGATGTCTCTTTGCTATTCAGGCGTCAGAGCAGAATGATCCCAGAGTTGTACGCTATTTTGATGTAAATATGAGATTAGATGCTGTCTGGTCTCAGCAGATGATGAAGGATCTTCAGGCAGGCCTGGATGAAGAGGAATTCCGCCTCTATATCCAACCACAGGTGGCTGTAGACGGAAGTGTCAGCGGTGGTGAAGTACTGGTTCGCTGGCAGCATCCCAGAGATGGTCTGATTCAGCCGGGAAGATTCGTACCGGCACTTGAACGCAATGGTTCTATAACAAAACTCGATTACTATGTATGGGAACATACCTGCATGGTTTTGAAACGCTGGAGAGATCAAGGTTATGCTGACGCATATCTCTCTGTCAACATCTCACCGATTGATTTCTATTACTACGATATCTATACCATCTTCACGGGACTGGTTAGAGAATATAATATCGAACCTGGAAACCTGCACCTCGAGATTACAGAGACAGCGGTTATCAAGAATTCAGAAGCTGCTTTTGATATCCTGGAACGTGTGAGAGAGGCTGGCTTCATCGTAGAAATGGACGATTTCGGATCGGGCTATTCGTCACTGAATATGTTAAAGGACTTACCGGTGGATACTTTGAAGGTTGATATGATCTTCCTTCAGCAGTCGAAGAATGAAGAGAGAGCTCAGAGAATCATTCATTCCATTATCAATATGGCGAAGGACCTTGATCTTGAAGTAGTCACAGAAGGTGTAGAGACCAGAGAACAGGCTCTTATGCTTCGCGATATGAAGACAGATTTCTATCAGGGCTATTATTTCGCAAAGCCCATGCCATTGGCCGAATTCGAAGAAAAATGGTTAGGAAATACGGCTTCTGCATGGCCAGAGGATCCAGAATGAAGAGCTGATGCTTCATGAGTACAAATAAGAGAGTTCGCTACGAAGAACTAGGTGTGCAGGCTGATTACACCGAAGAGCAGATCAGGGACTTCGTATGGTATCTGGTAGAGGCGGAGTTGGCATAGGTTGACAAGGCATAGGCCCTTTTGATACTTTCTGTATTAAGAGGAATAGTACAGCCCGTACAGAAAGTGAGAGAGGAGGTCATATGGTTCTGCTGGATTACCGGAGCGGTCGCCCTATCTATGAACAGATATCATCATATTTCGAGCGATTGATCCTGTCCGGGATTATGCTTGCAGATGAACAGATGCCTTCTGTTCGTGGCCTTGCCATGGAACTCTCCACGAATCCCAATACAGTGCAGAAAGCTTATAACGACCTGGAAGAGAGGGGGTTCATCTATTCTGTTAAGGGGAGGGGAAATTTCGTCCGGGAGAACCCCAGACTCATAGAGGAGAAGAAGCGAGAACTCGTGGAACGTATTAAGGATATTGAACGCGATGCAAGGGAGTTTGGCCTGGAGGTAGAGGAACTTGTGCAGTTGGCTCTGCAGGAGATGGAGAAGCAAGATGATTGAGATTCGAAATCTAAGTAAGAGTTTTGATGAGATCAGAGCTGTCAGTGACGTTAGTCTGAATATCAGAGAACATGAAGTGTTCGGCCTGGTTGGGACGAATGGAGCAGGAAAGTCTACCCTCCTTCGTATGATTGCAGATACGCTGGTTCCGGATCAGGGCGAGGTCTTCATCGATGGTAAGCCGGTACATGACGATCCTCTGGTTAAGCGGAAGGTATTCTTCATCGCTGATGATGCCTATTATTTTCCGAATTCAATACCCAGAGAGATGGCGGAATATTATGCGAAGATCTACGAGAACTTCGATATGGGGAGATTCACATACCTGCTGAACCACTTTCATCTCGATCCATCCCGTATGATTGATACCTATTCCAAGGGAATGAAGAAGCAGTTATCGATTATTCTGGGCATTAGTTCCGGCACCAGATATCTGCTCTGCGATGAAACTTTCGATGGACTCGATCCAGTCATCCGTCAGGGCGTGAAATCCCTCTTTGCACGGGATATGGCGGACAGAGGACTGACTCCGATTATTGCATCTCATAATCTGAGGGAATTAGAGGATATCTGTGACCATGTAGGACTCTTACATGAGGGTGGAGTTCTTCTGTCAGAAGATCTGTCTGATATGCAGGAGAAGGTGCAGAAGGTACAGGCGGTATTCAAAACAGAAAGGGACAGAATTGCTCTCGAAGATCGGCTTAGCATACGCTATCAGAATTCTGTGGGAAGACTGAACAGCTATATCATTAATGCGAGTCGCAAGGAAGCGGAGGAAATCTTCTCTTCCGCAGAGACTGTCTATTATGAGATTCTGAAACTTACATTGGAAGAGATATTCATCAGCACGACGGAGGTGGCAGGCTATGACGTCCGCAAGTTCATCCTCGCCTAAGAAGGGGCTTTCCTTCTTCTCATATCATAGGAATCTATTCGGGAGACGACTCTGGGTAGGTGTTGTCTCAATTGTCCTACAGTTGCTCTTCTACACGGTGGCAACTCCCCTTCGTATCGTATATGACAGAAGTCAGGTGGCGGATCAGCTGACAACGGAGATAGCCAGAGCAACTTATCGTACGAAGCAGGCGCAGATGATCTTCGGACAGATGTGTCTGTCGTCTATTGCCATGGGACTCACCCTGCTTCTGGCTGTTGTGATAGCACATCAGGGCTTCGCTTATGTCTTCTCCAGACGGGAACTCGACTTCTATATGTCTCAGCCGGTGAAGAGATCCAGGCACTTCCGTGATGTATATATCAATGGCATTATGCTCTTTGCACTTCCCTATATGATCTCGGTTCTCCTGGGGGTCTGTGTTGCGGAAGGAATGCACTCCATGTCAACGCTTGTCTTCGGCGAGATTCTCTATGGAATGCTCCGCATGTTCTTCTTCTTCGTCGCGGTGTATTCTATTGCCGTTATCGCAGTGCTTACGACAGGAAGGGAAATCTATGCCATCCTGGTGACGATCTTCCTTCTGCTCTTCGAATTTGTTGCACACGCTGTACTTGCGCTGCTACGCAGTTACTATCTGGTAACGTATTATCCGACCGGCAGCGGAATTACCAGTATAGGGCGCATGTTTATAACGCCTGCCTATAATTTCATGATGGGTAAGAGCCGCATGTTATCGGCAATCGATCATTATGGAAATGTGGATTCTACCTATCAGCTGATCTCACAGGATTTTAGCAGTCTATGCTACATTGCCTTCCTGTCTCTCTTAGGAAGTATCATCGCATACTTCTGCTTCAAGAAGAGAAGAAGCGAAGATGCGGGGTGTGGTATCTGTTTCCGTCATTTCGAACTCTTTGTGAAGGGCTTCTGCGCAATCTTCGGGGCAGTATTCTTCGGCACCCTGATGGATCAGATCTTCTCTGATCTGGAATGGAGGGGAAGAACTCTGATTCTCTTCCTGATTATTCTGATCTCCAGTCTTCTGATCTCTTCTTTCATTGAGGTTATGTTAAGACGGGACATCAAGCGCTTCTTCAAGGGATATATCTGTACGATCGTGTCTTGTATCGCAGCGATTCTTCTGGTTGTAATCTATCGCTGGGATCTTATGGGGTATGATACCTATGTACCGAAGACATCCGAAGTGATTGATTACAGCTTCCGACCTACGAATCCGACGGAAGTAAGACATATCGCAATCTACGACACCACGGAAGAGGAATTAGAGGCAGTTACATCGGGCATGCACCTCACGGAAGTGAAGCCTATGGCAGAGATTGCCAGGATTTCCCAGGAGAATATGGTCTCTGCTATAAAGGACTATCCCAAGGGATTCTCTCTGTCTCGTCTCTTGCATGGATGGCAGGAAGAAGATGATAGAATGAATCAGTATGGCTGGGATGCGGTTGTGACCTGGCGACTGAAGAATGGTAGAAGTGTTACAAGGCAGATGAGGGTACCGACGGATATCGACAGTAGTCTCATGGACCGGATCATTGCAAATGATAACTATCGGAATCCCTGGTATAGGCTGTCAGAACTCCCTTACATGGCGAGTCAGAGTAATATCAGTCTGCGTTATGATGGTGGCTATACGGACCATTCCATTAATGATGCGAATACATGTCTGCAGGAATTCATGAAGGTATATTCGGCAGATCTTACGCAGTATGGCTTTACATTTGCATCAAATAACCGGGGCATCGGCCAGGTCGAATGGTGGGCGGATGACAATGATATGAACTTCGAGGTGTATCCGTCTTACACGAATACGATAGCCTTCCTGAGACGCTATAATCTCTTCGTGGAACCGGTTCCTGATCTTGCGAATATCTCGAATCTGGTGATCGAGAGAACGGTCTATACAGATTCCGATGTAAGCACAGATCGCATCGAGATTACAGACGAAAAAGAGTTAGAAGAGTTGCAGCCTCTGATGACCAGTATGGAGGCCTACGGAGACTGGAGTAAGGACCAGACCCAGAATTACTATATTACACAGGATAAGGATTCGGTCGATTACGATATCATGTTCAACCTGAATGACCAGGGAACGGGATATGGACAGCAGGTCTGGATGGTATTCCGTGACGGAGAGGTTCCGGATTGGGTAGAAGAGAAGTTTTAAGTGATCGAACACTCGAACTATAGGGTAGGTGTATACGCAAACTATAGAAAACAGGAATTAGAAAATGCCAGAAGAGAAAAACTTCTTCTCTTCTGGCATTATTACATCTAGCATCAGATGTCGCTCAGGGGGCTTAATAAAGGATCAGAGTCCCATCATCTCTGCGAGCTTCTCAGCAGGAGTGACACCTACAGACTTAGCAATCAGTTCGCCACCCTTGAATGCAAGGAGACTAGGAATAGACATGATGTTGAACTGCTCTGCGAGATCCGGCTCGTCATCGACATTCAGCTTGCAGACGATCGCGTCAGGATGTGCTTTAGCGAATTCTTCAACGATGGGACCCTGCATCTGGCAAGGACCACACCAGGTTGCCCAGAAATCAATCAGAACAGGCTTATCAGCCTTTAAAACTACATTTTCAAAATCAGCGGACTTCAGTTCGATTACTGCCATAATTACCTCCAAAATATATGTTATGTAACTTAATTCAATCGGTTTTCCATATGGAGACTCTATCATAATCCGTAGAAGAAAATCAACTGATATAAATTATATTTTATAAAATATTTATATCTTGATCATCTGCCTATGAATTCGGTATCCTATTCGCATGAAAGTAGGCGCATGTACTGGAATAATCGGCGAAAATGAGATATATTAAAGAGAAGCGCACATTTTTACATTGCGCTTGTTTTCAGGAGATATAAAAGCATGAATCAGGACATACAGACAAGAGCACCTCTCTATGAGGCTCTTGAGAAATTCCGGAAGCAGAGGGTCGTTCCCTTCGATGTACCCGGTCATAAAAGAGGCAGAGGTAACAGCGAACTGACAGACTTCTTAGGGCAGCGATGCATGGACGTCGATGTTAACTCCATGAAGCCTCTGGATAACCTGTCTCACCCGGTATCGGTCATCCGGGAAGCAGAAGAACTGGCTGCAGATGCGTTCGGTGCAGCAAATGCCTTCTTCATGGTTGGAGGTACTACAAGTTCTGTGCAGACTATGGTCTTCACCTCCGTAAAACGCGGTGAGAAGATCATTATGCCGAGAAATGTCCATAAGTCTGCCATCAATGCTCTCATTCTCTGTGGAGCAGTTCCTGTCTATATCGATCCCAAGGTTGATGTGAAACTGGGCATTCCTCTTGGAATGGAACTTGCCGATGTACAGAAGGCAATCGATGAGAATCCGGATGCCAAGGCAATCCTTATCAATAATCCTTCTTATTATGGTATCTGTTCGAATCTGAAGGCGATTGTTGAGATGGCTCATAAGAATGGAATGCTTGCTCTGGTTGATGAAGCACATGGAACCCATCTGTCCTTCCACGAAGACCTGCCGATGTCCGGTATGGAAGCCGGTGCAGATATGTCGGCAGTCTCCATGCATAAGTCCGGAGGCTCTCTTACACAGTCATCCCTCTTACTTACAGGTGCAGATGTAGATCCCGGATATGTACAGAACATCATCAACCTGACCCAGTCAACGAGTGCGTCCTATCTTCTCCTGGCATCTCTTGATATCAGCCGAAGAAATCTCGCCATGAGAGGTCACGGCTCCTTCGAGAATGTTGCCAGAATGGCGCAGTATGCCAGAGATGAGATTAATGAAATCGGTGGCTATTATGCCTTTGGCGCAGAACTGAAGAATGGTGGTACGATCTACGACTTCGATGTGACGAAGCTTGTTGTGAATACCAGAGGTATCGGACTTACCGGCATCGAAGTCTATGATCTATTGAGAGATGAATACGATATCCAGATGGAGTTTGGTGAACTGTCCAATGTTCTTGCTTATATCTCTATCGGAGACCGTCTGCAGGAGATCGAACGTCTGGCCGGAGCACTGGAGGACATCAAGCGTCTCTATGCAAAACCTGAGACAGAAATCGAATCTGCAGAATATGTGAGCCCAAATGTGAAGGCGACACCCCAGGAAGCATTCTATGCGGAGAAGGTAAGTCTTCCCATCCATGAGACGATCGGAAGAATCTCCGGTGAGTCAGTCATGTGCTATCCTCCCGGAATTCCAATCGTGTCTCCGGGTGAGCTGATTACAGCAGAGATCTTGGAATATATTGATAATGCCATTGAACGTGGCTGTTCCATGCAGGGACCCAAGAGCCTGGATCTGTCCGAACTGGAGGTTTTGAAATAAGAGAGTATGCAGGAATTAACTGCATACTGCAATGAAGGAGTATAGATGGGATTCTGGTTTGAAGAATATCATACAGCCAATACAAAATTCGGCATCCGGGTAGGAGAGCAACTCTACCATGGAGAGAGTGAATATCAGAAGATTGACGTCTTCGATTCTCCGGAATTCGGACGAGTGTTAACATCGAATGGATCTGTCATCTTCACGGATCAGGAAGAGTTCGTCTATGACGAGATGGTGGTCCATGTCCCTATGGCTGTTCATCCAAATGTAAAACGTGTCCTGGTTCTCGGTGGTGGTGACGGTGGCGTCGCCAGAGAGCTCGCGCACTACAATGAGATCGAAATCATCGATGTGGTAGAACCAGACAAGATGTTTGTAGATGTCTCCCGCAAGTTCTTCCCCAACAATGCGGTGGGCCTCGATGATGTAAGGGTACGCATTCACTACGAGGACGGTCTACGTTTCTTAAGAAAGTGCTCTGACCAGTATGATCTTATCATCAATGATGCGACAGACCCCTTAGGACATGAGGCCGGACTCTTCACCAAGGAGTTCTATGGCAACTGCTTCAAGGCACTGCATGAAGACGGTATCATGGTCTATCAGCATGGCAGCCCCTTCTTCGATGAAGACGAGGAGAGCTGCAGGTCCATGCATCGTAAGGCTTACCGCAGCTTCCCTATTAATCGTGTCTATCAGGCACATATCCCGACCTGCCCAGCGGGTTACTGGCTCTTCGGATTCGCGTCGAAGAAGTATCATCCGCTGAAGGACTTCGATGCTGAGCGTTGGGATGCAAGAGGAATTAAAACCTGGTATTACACCACACATCTTCACAGAGGGGCGTTCATGCTTCCCAAGTATGTAGAAGATATGCTGGAAGAAGAGGAGTAATCTATGGCAAAGAAAGTATTGGTAATCGGCTGTGGCGGTGTTGCACAGGTTGCAATCCAGAAGCTGGCAAAGCGCGATGATGTATTCAGTGACATGAGAATTGTATCCCGTACTGTCTCCAAGTGCGATGCGATGAAGGAAAAGTTAGAGAAGAATGGCACGAAGCTATCTATCTCCACTGGCACGGTTGACGCCGACAAGGTAGAGGATATCGTGAGAGTCATCAAGGATTACCATCCGGATGTTGTTCTCAACGTCGCTCTTCCTTATCAGGATCTTACCATCATGGATGCCTGCCTGGAGTGCAAGGTAGACTATGTAGATACTGCAAATTACGAGCCTGAAGATACCGACGATCCAAAATGGCGTAAGATCTATGAGAAGCGCTGCAAGGAAGCCGGATTTACCGCTTACTTCGATTACAGCTGGCAGTGGGCCTACAAGAAGAAGTTCGAAGATGCCGGACTTACCGCACTGCTTGGAAGCGGATTTGATCCCGGTGTAACTTCTGTCTTCGTAGCTTATGCCAAGAAGCATTACTTCGATACCATCGACACTGTTGATATCCTGGACTGCAATGGTGGTGACCATGGCTACAAGTTCGCTACCAACTTCAATCCTGAGATCAACCTCCGTGAGGTTTCTGCAAACGGCTCTTACTGGGAAAACGGCAAGTGGATCGAGACCAAACCCATGGAGATTAAGCGCAAGTATAACTTCCCTCAGGTAGGTGATAAGGATATGTATCTGCTTCACCATGAGGAGATTGAAGCTCTGGGTAAGAACTTCCCTGAGATAAAGAGAATCCGCTTCTTCATGACTTTCGGACAGTCTTATCTGGATCATATGCACTGTCTGGAAGATGTTGGAATGCTGTCTACGGAACCTGTCGATTTCAATGGTCAGAAGATCGTTCCCATCCAGTTCCTCAAGGCACTTCTTCCGGATCCGGCATCCCTTGGACCTCGCACTGTAGGTAAGACCAATATCGGTTGTATCTTCACAGGAACGAAGAATGGCGAGAAGAAGACCCTCTTCATCTATAATGTATGTGACCATCAGGAATGCTATAAGGAAGTTGGTTCTCAGGCAATCAGCTACACCACCGGTGTTCCCGCTATGATCGGAACTTCTCTGGTTGCAGATGGCACCTGGAAGAAGCCGGGTGTATTCACCACGGATGAGTTCGATCCGGATCCTTACATGGAACTCCTGAATCAGTACGGCCTGCCTTGGGTAGTGGATGAGAATCCGGTGCTGGTGGATTAAATCTGGGCCCTACATCCAATGGGGCAAGTAAAAAACTATCTTATAATGCTTATAGAATACAAGAACAAAGAGAAAATAAGCGAGGAGTACTCATGAACCGAAAAGTACATACCCCCTACTATCTCATCTTCGAGGATCGACTTAGATCGAACGGCCGAATCCTTCATGATGTGGAAGTTCGAAGCGGAGCCAAGATACTCCTTGCAGAGAAGGCATATTCGATCTATCAGACTTACGCAATCATCTCGGAGTATCTGAGTGGTACAACTTCGTCTGGTCTCTTTGAAGCAAAGCTTGCCCACGAAGAGTTCGGTAGGGAGAAGGAGATTCATGTCTTCGAGCCTGCCTTTGATTCTGATGAGATGCAGGAACTATGTCAGATCTCTGACCATCTGTACTTTAATTCTCTCAACCAGTTGGAATATCATCGCGGTGTCTGGCTGGAAGAGAAGAGGCAAAGAGAAGCGGCAGATAGAACTGACTTACACATCGCGCTTCGCCTCAATCCAGAATTGTCGACACAGGAGGATCACGCAATCTATGATCCCTGCGCGCCTGGTTCCAGACTGGGCATACGAGAAGTTACATTAAGAGAATATGCCAGTAAGAATCTCGAACAGGGACAGATTCTCCCAGCTGGAGTAGATGGACTGCATATGCACACCCTCTGCGAGCAGGGATTTGATGATCTGCAGAAGACCTGGAGGGCATTTGAGGAGCACTTTGCCGATTACCTTAGACTTCCTCAGATAACCTGGGTGAACCTGGGTGGTGGCCATCATATAACGCGGGAAGGGTATGATGTCGACGGTCTGGTGAAACTCTTAAGACAAATCCATGATACCTATCAGGTACAGGTATATCTCGAGCCTGGTGAGGCAGTTGTTCTGAATGCGGGTGAACTCGTTACAAGAGTAATGGACATCGTAGATACAGAAGTGTATCCGGTCCTGATCCTGGATACGTCAGCGGCATGTCATATGCCAGATGTCCTCGAGATGCCATACACACCACCACTTCGTGAAGGCATTGCGGTTGACCAAGGGAGAGAAGTGGATAGTAGTGAAGATGGAAGATATATCTATCGACTGAGTTCCAGAACCTGTCTGTCCGGTGATGTGATTGGAGATTATGCTTTTGATCACGAACTTAAGATCGGTGATGAGCTACATTTCGAAGATATGGCCCTTTATACTATAGTGAAGAATAATACTTTTAATGGCATGCCCTTACCATCCATCGTGCTAGAGCACGAGAATAATGAATTAGAGATTCTACGTGAATTCAGTTACGATAACTTCAAGGCGAGATTGTAAGAAGGATAGGTATTCATATATGTATCAGATGCCAGCAGAATGGGAGAAACATAGAGCAACCCTTATGATATGGCCGAATCGTAAGGGATCCTGGGGGCGTGATCTGGAGAGAGCAAGAGAAACTTTTGCTCCCGTATATCGTGCAGTAACAGAAGCAGAATATCTCTACCTTACCTGTAAACCGGGACAGAAAGATGATATAGAAGATTTCTTAAGAATTCATACAATTCCGCTGGATAGGGTTCACATCTTTGAAGTGGTATCTGACGATAACTGGGCCAGAGATATCACACCTTCGATTCTGGTAAATCGCGATAGGAAAGCAGGCGATGAGAATAGGCTTCTTGCGCGTGACTTCATCTTCAATGCCTGGGGAGGAGAATACAATGGCCTCTACCAGGATTATGAGCAGGATAATGCATTCGGACCGAAGATGATGGAGGCTCTGGGGATTCCCTGTGAGATATCCTCTTCCCTTGTGCTCGAAGGCGGTAGTATCCATGTAGATGGAGAAGGAACCTGTATGGTGACGGAGACATGCCTCTTGTCTCCGGGAAGAAATCCTGATCTGTCCAGAGAAGAGATTGAAGGGGCGCTTAAGGAATCCCTTGGATGCACGAAGATCCTCTGGCTTCCACGAGGCATCTATAACGATGAGACGGATGAACATGTGGATAATGTCTGCTGTTTCATAAAACCTGGACATGTCCTTCTGAATTGGTGTGATGATCCGGCAGATCCTCAGTATGAACTGACCCAGGAGACATACCATTATCTCGAATCAGCAAGGGATGCAATGGGACGGAAGCTGGTTATCCATAAGATGCTCATGCCACATCCCTTGTATGTAACCAGAGAAGAAGCGGACGCGTTTGAGTATGCCGAAGGCGAAGATAATAGGGAAGCAGGTGAACGACTTGCAGGTTCCTATGTGAATTTCCTTAGAACGAATGATTCTATTATCCTGCCTCAGTTTGGAAGACCGGACAAAGCAGATGGTGATAAAGCCATGGATGTGCACAGGAATGCAGGCCCTCAGGACGAGAAGATGGCTGATTCCTGGGGCAACCGAGATAATACAGAGAATGATAAGAGGGCAGTAGAAGTTCTAGAGGAACTCTTACCGGATGTGAGGATAGTGCCGGTTCCGGCAAGACAATTCCTGCTTGGTGGAGGAAATCTTCATTGCCTAAGTCATGAGATTCCGGAGTGATAGCCCGATAAGGAATGTTGAATGATACTCTGGTCAAATCGGATATCTGATGAAGAACAGGAGAATTAATGAGAAAAGTTAGAGTTGCAGCTATTCAGTTTGCAATGAAAGAAACTCCAGAAGAGAATATTGCAACTGCGGAACGCCTGGTTCGTCAGGCAGCAACAGATGGCGCGAATGTAGTTCTGGTTCCGGAACTCTTCGAGCGTCCCTACTTCTGCCAGGAACGTCGATACGAATACTATGAATATGCAGACAGGGTAGAAGAAAACCTGGCAATCAGGAGATTCCAGGAAGTATGTAAGGAACTCCATATTGTAGTTCCCATCAGCTTCTATGAGAGAAGTGGCAATGTGACCTTTAATTCAGTTGAGATGATCGATGCGGACGGTTCCCTTTTAGGAATCTATCGTAAGACACATATTCCGGATGATCACTACTATCAGGAGAAGTTCTACTTCACTCCCGGGGATACCGGCTTCAAGGTGTTCGATACAGAATTTGGCAAGATAGGCGTCGGCATCTGCTGGGATCAGTGGTTCCCTGAGGCAGCACGTTCCATGGCGCTACTAGGCGCGGAGATGCTCCTCTATCCGACCGCAATCGGCTCTGAACCCATTCTGTCAGTCGACAGTCAGCCTCACTGGCAGAGGACCATGCAGGGGCATTCTGCGGCCAATCTGATGCCTGTCATTGCGGCAAACCGAATCGGTCGTGAGGAAGTGCATCCTTGTGAGGAGAATGGTGGTCAGGAATCTGCGCTGGTATTCTATGGCTCCTCCTTTATGACCGATGGAACAGGCGCTGTCATCGTACAGGCATCCAGAGACCAGGAGGAAGTGATCAGTGCGGAATATGATCTTGATGCACTGGACAAGGACAGACTCTCCTGGGGCCTCTTCAGAGACCGCAGGCCGGATATGTATCAGGTGATTTCTTCTGCGCAGAAGTGAAGAGCCTTTGAACTTTATATCGACAGTGTCCTATGCAGGTACATTAGAGAATGAATATTCTGGTTTATGATAATGAGCATAATGTAGGTATCGATGCTTGTGTCCTCCATGATGGGAAGAAGATGGAACGAAGATAAAACGGTAAAAAGCAGGTTGTGATGCTATGGAGGAGTCAAAGAATATGAGAGAGAGAAATTACGGCATCGACCTGATGCGTATTGTGTCGATGGTTTATGTCTTAGTATTGCATACCCTGGGGCAGGGAGGCATGATTTCCTCCGCCGTAACCGGCAGTAAGCAGGAGATGATCATCTGGGCGCTGGAGATATGGGCTTTTTGCGCAGTAGATATCTTTGCGTTGATCAGTGGATATGTGGGCTACTGCGGTAGGGAGAAGCCGACTAAGTTCGCAAATCTGTTTGAACTGTGGCTACAAGTGGTCTTCTATAGTGTCTTAATTACGCTTTATTACCGCTTCAGATATCCGGAGAGCGTGGCCGGAACAGACCTCATCAAGAGCTTTTTCCCAGTTACCTTTAGTACTTACTGGTACTTTGTGGCATATACAGGTCTCTTCTTCCTGATGCCTGTGATTAATCGTGGGTTAAGGTCTTGTTCTGAAGTGACAGCTCGGAAAGTTCTGATTGCACTGTTGTTCGTATTTAGCGGATATGAAGTTCTCTTTTCTAAGTTTGGAATGGAAGATGGCTTATCTGTAATTTGGCTGGCAATTCTCTACATTATTGGAGCAATCATTCGCAAGTGTGAGATTGGGAAGAATATTAATCCGCTCTTTGCGTTTGTAGGTGTTGTTCTGCT
Organism: uncultured Lachnospiraceae bacterium; assembly: GCA_900316625.1. GTDB lineage: Bacteria > Bacillota > Clostridia > Lachnospirales > Lachnospiraceae > Lachnocurva. The sequence continues at coordinate 37,334 of ONDO01000012.1, forward strand.
GGAATTTGCGTCCTTTGGGATTTTGATTTCACATAAATCATTAGCGATTGCAGATTATAGTATTACTGGACTAACCTTTGTATCTTATGTTTCACCTTTCATTGCAGGAATGGCGATTTTCTATGTGATTGGAGCATCGAAACTGAGACTACCTAAGGCTTGTAATGCGGTGATAGGATTTGTCGCACCTGGAGCTTTTGCAGCATATATTCTTAACAATCATACTTTGGTATGGAACAATTGGATGGCAGGACGATTTGCTACTTGGGCATCTTTATCTGTATTACAGATTATTATTCATGTCTTTGGATTTTCTATTGCCTTTGTAGTAGTAGCAATCCTGATCGATCATGTGAGAATGCTAATCTTCAAATTACTTCATCTTAAGCAATTTTGCCAATTTCTAGAAAAGTGGATAAGAATCGGTTTAGATCGAATTGTTGCATAAAATAAGGGGCGAGCCTATCTGATCTGGGCTCGTCCCTTATATATTTAAGCAAGTATTTGGAGGCAGGTCCGTAAGGATCTGCTTTTTATTTCCCGCAGGCCTTCTTCTGCATTTTCTTCCATTTATGCTGATGCTCTTTTGCAATCAGAGCCTCTTTCCAGAGTACCGGGTGGAAGAGGATGATCATGGGGAAGAGCTCCAGACGTCCAATCAGCATATCGAAGGTAAGTACTACTTTCGATAGATTGGACATGATATTGAAGTTCTGTGCAGGGCCGACCAGACCAAGACCAGGTCCGATGTTGTTCAGTGTGGCAGCAACAGAGGTGAAGGTTGTAATCAGGTCTTTGTCTTCGAAGCTGACCAGGAACATGGAGATGATGTAGATCATTACGTAAGTGATAAAGTAGACATTCGTGGAACGAAGAACATCGTGATCCAGGGACTCACCATCCACCTTGATCTTCTTGATGGATTTCGGATGAAGATAGCCACTTGCTTCCTTGACGAAGGTTTTGACTAAGATAATGATTCTGGAAACCTTAAGTCCACCACCGGTAGAACCGGCACAGGCACCAATGAACATCAGTGTGACCAGTATCAACTTGGGCATGGTGTTCCACATATCGAAATTAACAGTAGAGAAACCACTGGTAGTGATGATGGAACATACCTGGAAGAAGGACTGTCTGATCCCCTCTTCGACGGTAGGCAGAGCATTGTGGATATTGAAGAAGATAATCGCAGTGGAAGCAAGAATAATTGCTATATACCAGCGGACTTCTTCGATGGCGATGGCTTTCTTCCACTTCTTATGAAGGAAGAAGTAGTAGAAGTTAAAATTAATGCCAAAAAGAAGCATAAAGACAGCAATTACCCACTGCTGATAAGCAGTGTAATCTGCTGCACTGGAATTTAAGATACCGAATCCTCCGGTACCGGCAGTACCAAAGGTCATGCAGATGGCATGGAAGATGGGCATCTTACCAATGATAAGCAGGATGAATTCTAATATACAGAGCCCGATGTAGATCAGATAGAGAATCTGTGCAGTGGATTTAATCTTGGGAACAAGCTTTCCAACAGAGGGACCAGGAGATTCAGCCTTCATCAGGTTGATGTTGGAACCTCCGGTTAGAGGAATGATGGCAAGAAGGAAGACAAGAACACCCATACCACCAATCCAGTGGGTAAAACTACGCCAGAGCAGAGAGGTATGAGAGAGTCGTTCCACATCTTCCAGTATCGATGCTCCGGTTGTGGTGAATCCGGATACTGTTTCGAAGAAAGCATCCACAAAGTGGGGAATCTCACCAGTCAGCATAAAGGGCAGTGCTCCAAAGAAGGACATGAAGATCCAGGAGAGGGCAGTTGTAACGCAACCTTCCTTGAGATAGAAGACAGTATCTTCTGGTTTCTTTATCGTCATTAAGAAACCGAGTCCTGCACAGACAAGAGCAACAATCACGTAAGAGATAGCCTGCTTCTCCCCGTAGATCAGTCCCGTAATAATCGGCGGGATAAGGAGAACAGCTTCGATTTTCAGAACGTATCCGAGGATAAATCGGACGATACTTGTGTTCATAGGACTTCCTTACTTTACGATGTCATCGAGGTCGTTAAGACCGGTGTTCGTAGTTACAATCGTTACAGTATCACCAGGGAGGATTTTGTCATCACCACTGGGGAGAATGATCTTCCCTTCGCGGTTGATAAAGGCAATCATGAGATTATCGATCAGCTTCAGTTCCCTGAGTGGAGTGCCGGTAGCACGTGAGTCATTATCTACACGGAATTCGATAGCTTCAACCCTGTGATCATACATGTGATAGAGGGTTTCGATATTAGACTCATAGGAAGCTCGTTTTGCACGTGCATAAGCGATGATAGCCTCAGAGGTAATATATCTGGGATAGATTACGGAACCGAGATCCATCTTGCTGATGACATCCTTGAAGTTGGTGCGATTGATTTTGGTGATGACCTTTGCACCACTGACACGACGTGCGTGCAGGGTGAGGAATATATTCTGCTCATCGATTCCGGTAAGGGAGACGAAGGAGTCAACAGATTCGAGCCCTTCTTCACGAAGCAGATCCTCGTCAGTTCCGTCACCATTTATGATGACAGCCTCCGGGAGGAGTTCGGAGAGTTCCTCACAGCGAGCCTTATCACGCTCGATGATCTTCACGGAGATGCCCATATGGATGAGCTGGAGGGAGAGGTAATAAGCACTTCTTCCACCACCGACGATCATACAGTTACGAACGACAGAGGCCTTGAAACCAAGTCCCTTGAGGAAAGCCTTACGGTCTCTTCTGGGAAGAACGAAGGAGAGAACGTCACCGGCCTTTAATATAAAGGAACCGTTAGGGATGGTCACATCTCCATCTCGCTCAACAGCACAGATGAGAAGTTTCACATACTTCTTCAGTACTTTCTGGGCGAGATCAGAGATTCTGACCTGATCTAATACATGTCCTTCCGGAACCTTGTACTTAATCAGTTCTGCCTGGCCATGTGCGAAGGAGTTAACCTCAAGAGCGGTCGGAAGATAGAAGATCCGAGCAATCTCTCTTGCAGATTCAAGCTCGGGATTAATGATCATGGTAAGGCCCAGCTTATCTCTCAGATAGCTTACTTCTTCGGAATAGTCCGGATTACGAACACGAGCAATGGCAGCAGTATCACCGACACGTTTTGCTACGGTACAGCAGAGCAGATTTAATTCATCCGAATCTGTAACAGCGATGAAGAGATCTGCGTGTTCGAGGTCTGCTTCCACCTGTACCTTATAGGATGCGCCATTTCCGACAATGCCCATAACATCATAGAGATTGGTGAGCTGCTCAACCTTCTTCTCGTCTTCGTCGATGATGGTAATATCATTACCCTCTTTGCAGAGCTGATCGACCAGAGTACGGCCAACCTTGCCGGCACCGACGATGACGATCTTCATACCAGGCTTATCATGCCCGGTTGTATTAGAGAACATGTGATGTGTTCCAACTAACATTTTTTCATCCTCTTATATTAGAATCCAACAGTACGTAACCTGGATATCGTATCAGCGAGTATCATAGCAACATCGAAGCCTGTGTAAGGCTGTGTTACAGTAATATCAGCATATTTTTCATAGAGTTTGGTGCGTTCGGCGTAGATGTCTAGCAGGGTCTCACCAGGACGATGGACCACACCTCTTTCATCGAGGTCACCGAGACGACGTTCCAGAGCGACATAAGGCACATCGAGATATAGAATGGTTCCAATCTCCTGGAAGTGCTTCATGGCATTGGGGCCGAAGACAGCAGAACCGCCTGTAGCAATGATGGAATTATGAACATCAAGCAGAGAATTGATCCTGTCTTCGATTTCTTTAAAACCATCGATGCCGACTCTTTGAATGGTGTCAGAGAGTAATTCTCCAGTTTCCTTCTGGATGACAAGATCTGAGTCGATGAATTCACGGTTTAATGCCTTGGCAAGTAGCACACCGATGGTGCTCTTGCCGGATCCAGGCATTCCAATCAGAATCAGATTGTCATGGTTATATGTTTTATTCATCATTTTCCTTAAACATAACATCCGCCGAAACGCGAAGGGCGCTCCGGCGGAAGAGAACAATATGGTTCGGGAATTATCTGGTACCGAAGATACGATCACCTGCATCACCGAGACCGGGGCAGATGTAAGCATTCTCATTCAGCTCACGATCAAGAGATCCGACATAGAACTGTACATCGGGATGATCGTTTGCAATCTTTAGAATTCCTTCAGGTGCAGCGATGATGCACATGAACTTGATCTTATGACCACCATGCTCCTTAATCAGCTTGATGGCATCAGAACCAGAACCACCGGTAGCACACATAGGGTCAACAACAAGGATGGTACGAAGCTCGATAGGAGCAGGGAGCTTGCAGTAATATTCGTGAGGCTCATGGGTTTCAGGATCACGGTACATACCGATATGTCCAACTTTAGCGGTGGGAACAAGCTTCAGTACACCATCAACCATGCCGAGACCAGCACGAAGGATAGGAACGATGGCAAGCTTCTTACCGGCGATAACGGGAGTCATGCACTTCTCAATAGGGGTCTCAACTTCGATTTCCTTGGTGGGGAGATCACGAAGAGCCTCAAATCCCATCAGCATTGCGATCTCAGATACAAGAGCACGGAACTCGTTGGTGCCGGTGTTCTTGTCACGAAGCATAGAGATCTTGTGTTTGATCAGGGGATGATCAAGTACGATTACGTTAGCAGGTAATGCCATATTATTCCTCCTTATTGTATAACCAATAACCATTAGACATTTTAGGACCTTGGGGAAGGGAAGTCAACCTATATATAGTACGGAAAACAGTGCATAATTAAAGAAAATGAGAGGATTGTCCGATATAGAATCTGAATTGAAATGTAGAGCAGTCCGAGAGGTATAGCTTATGAGTTTTACAGTGACGAACAATCTTACAATCCGCAAGGATTATGGCGACAACCAGAAGTTCGTGAAGAAGGCCAATCGAACCGAGGTTAGTAATGCAACACTTACATTTGCAGATTCGTCTGCTCTTCGTAAGGCGATTCGAGCCTTGCAGACTTCCGCCTACAACACAGATGAAGACCTGAGTGAGTCAACAGGTCCTGCCAAGGAATATGCCAAGAAGATGAAGGCTTTTGTCGATACATATAATTATACTCTGGAGTCGGCAGGTAAAGGTGACTCCAAGGAGATGAAGAATGCCGCAAAGAAATTAAAGCGACTCACGAGTCAGTATGAGGATGAATTAAGCGATGCAGGTATTCGGCTGAAGAAGGATGGAAGTATGGAAATCTCGTCCTCATCCACTGTAAAGTCGACAGCGAGATACGAGAAGATGTTTGGCTCGGATTCGAAGTATCTGAAGAACCTGGACAGCCTTGCGTCTCAGATCAGAAAGCATGTGGATGTACAGCTGTAAGAAGAGAACAGACTACAGAGAAGCATAAAAAAGACAACAGTAGATAGTAAAAGAAGATCCGCCAGGAGCAAGCTATATGCTCCTGGCGGATTTGTTTCTAATGATGATCCATCTGATAATTAGCGATTGAAGTCCTCTGTCTTAAGCTCAGCTGCTTCCTTCTCGCTGAAATCGTAGTCCTTGTTGGGAAGGATTGCGTTCAGAATGATACCGAAGATGGATGCAAGAGCAAGAGCGGTAAGGGTGATGGTTGTGCCACCAATGGTGAAGGTAAGACCATCTTTGAAACCAAGACCGGTTACGAGAATGATTGCAGCTACGATCAGGTTACGAGTGTTGGTGAAATCAACGTGATTCTCAACGACGTTACGAACACCGATTGCGGAGATCATACCATAGAGGATGAAGGAGATACCGCCGATGATAGAAGCAGGCATGGTACCAATCAGTTCAGCAACCTTGGGGAAGAAGGAGAGAACGATAGCATAGCAAGCTGCGATGCGGATAATGCGGGGGTCATGAACCTTGGAAAGCTCAAGAACGCCAGTGTTCTCGCCGTAAGTGGTGTTTGCAGGACCACCAATGAAACCGGCAAGAGCAGTTGCAAGACCATCTCCGAGAAGGGTACGGTTAAGACCGGGATCTTCGACGAAGTCTTCACCACAAGTTGCGGAGATAGCAGAGATATCACCGATGTGTTCCATCATGGTTGCAATAGCGATGGGTGCCATAACAAGGATAGCAGTGATATCGAATTTGCAGATCTGGAAAGGCTGGAAGCTGATGATAGAAGCTTCTGCAATAGCACCGAACTGAAGGATGGAAGATCCGTCAGCATTGGTCATGCCAGCTGCGTTGAAGATGATTGCACATACATAAGAGATAACAACACCGAGAAGGATGGGGATGATCTTCAGCATTCCCCTGCCCCAGACGTTGAAGAATACAACGACTCCGAATGCAATGATTGCAAGGAGCCAGTTGGTTTTGGCATTTGCGATTGCAGAAGGTGCAAGGCTAAGACCGATGCAGATGATGATAGGGCCGGTAACAACAGGAGGCAGGAAGCGCATAACCTTCTTAACACCAACGAGCTTGATCACGAGCGCAAGCAGGAGGTAGAGAAGACCGGCAACAACGATACCGCCACATGCATAGGGAAGCTTCTCACCCATGGTCATGTTAGCGTACTTACCGGTGCTCAGATTTGCAACAGTAGCGAATCCACCAAGGAATGCGAAGGAGGAACCTAAGAATGCAGGTACCTTACCCTTGGTAAGAAGGTGGAAAAGCAGGGTGCCAATGCCGGCACAGAAAAGAGTTACCTGAATGGAGAGGCCTTCTCCTTCGAAGTAGGAATTGACCAGAATTGGCACGAGAATTGTTGCTCCGAACATTGCAAACATGTGCTGCAGTCCGAGAAGCATCATTTTCGGAATACCCAGTGCACGGGCATCCTTGATTACGGTTTGCTGACCCATAATGTCTCCCATCTATGAAATTGAATGAATAGTACTAATTGTGCACTGAATTGCGCACAATTCCAACAAAGAAGTATAAAACAGAAGGAGGCAATTGGGCAAGGAATATGGAGAAAGGCGGGTGTATTAAATAGGGAACATATGGTATTGATGACTCAATCTTAGAATGAAGTCGAAGCGTGACTTGTAATAAGAAGAATTCGCAACTATAATGTAATGGCGTTTTCTATGGATGGCGTACCTATTGTCGTCAGGTCGCTGCCCATGGACCTAAGCAGCTCATATGGTTACGTCCTATTACCCCGAAAATGCCTAATATTTTGCACCCCCTATTTACATGATTTAAGAAGGAGAAAGCATGCAGCAGGAGAAAGTAATCGTTATTGACTTTGGCGGTCAGTACAACCAGCTTGTTGCCCGCCGTGTTCGTGAGAATAACGTGTACTGTGAGATTTATTCTTACCGCACGCCCCTCGATAAGATTCGAGAGATGAATCCCAAGGGGATCATTCTGACCGGAGGCCCTAACAGTTGCTATGAAGAAGGAGCAGCCACTGCACCCAAGGAACTCTTCGAGATGGGAATCCCTGTCCTTGGCCTCTGCTATGGCGCACAGCTCATGAATTATGTCCTCGGTGGAAATGTAGAGCGTGCTTCAGACAGAGAATACGGTAAGACAGAGTGCCACACAGACAATTCCTCGAAACTCTTTGAAGGCGTGTCTGAAACCACAACCGTCTGGATGAGTCATTTTGACTATATTGAGAGAATGGCACCTGGCTTCCGTAGTGTTGCGCATACTGATAACTGCCCTGTTGCAGCATGTGAGGATGTTAGCCGTAATCTCTATGCAATCCAGTTCCATCCGGAAGTTCTTCATACTGCTGAAGGCTCCAAGATGCTTCACAATTTCGTTCGCAATATCTGTGGATGCGCCGGAACCTGGAAGATGGATTCTTTTGTCGAGACTACGATTAAGGAAATTCGAAAGAAGGTTGGCGATGGTAAGGTACTGCTGGCACTGTCTGGTGGTGTTGATTCTTCTGTTGCAGCAGGTCTTTTGTCCAGAGCAATTGGTAAGCAGCTTACCTGTGTATTCGTAGATCATGGTCTTCTTCGCAAGAACGAAGGCGATGAGGTTGAGGCAGTCTTTGGCCCGTCAGGTCAGTTTGATTTGAATTTTATTCGTGTTAATGCTCAGGAGCGTTACTATAGCAAGCTTGCAGGTGTAACCGAACCAGAGGCAAAGCGTAAGATTATCGGTGAAGAATTTATTCGTGTATTCGAAGAAGAAGCGAAGAAGATTGGTAAGGTAGATTTCCTGGCACAGGGAACGATCTATCCTGATGTAGTTGAGTCTGGTCTGGGCGGTGAGTCTGCTGTGATCAAGTCTCATCATAATGTTGGAGGCCTTCCTGATTTCGTTGATTTCAAGGAAATTATCGAGCCCTTACGTGACCTCTTCAAGGATGAAGTTCGCCAGGCAGGTCTTGAACTCGGAATCCCTGAGAGCCTGGTCTTCCGTCAGCCTTTCCCTGGCCCTGGTCTTGGTATCCGTATTATCGGAGAAGTCAATGCAGAGAAGGTTCGTATCGTTCAGGATGCGGATTTCATCTATAGAGAAGAAGTAGATCATGCTGCAGAAGGATACGCGAAGGAGAATGGAGAAAAAGCTCCATGGAAGCCGGATCAGTATTTTGCAGCACTCACTAATATGCGTTCCGTAGGTGTTATGGGTGACGAGAGAACTTATGATTATGCGATTGCACTTCGCGCCGTAAAAACAATTGACTTTATGACTGCGGAATCTGCAGAGATTCCTTTTGAAGTTCTTCAGAGGGTTATGAGCAGAATTATAAATGAGGTCAGAGGAGTCAACAGAGTATTCTATGATCTCACGAGTAAACCGCCAGGAACTATTGATTTCAGCCTCTTTTTCGTTTGGTGACAACCAAACGACAACCGTTCTATATATGGAATTATTCTAGAGAATAATTTCAGAATTTACATCAGTTATATCTATTGCCTATTCTAGCAGATTTTCTCTCAAAATGACAACCGGATTATCCGGAGATAATTTCATATTGAAAAGTTACAGACGGGTCTTCCTAGGTCTTTTGGATGGCTTAGGATCTGATCCTTCATCGAGCTTGTTGGCTTCAATCTCTGCAGACACTTCTTCAATCCTTTTTTCAATTTCAGGATCTTCTGCATAGCCAAATTGTTTGTCAGTCTCGATGTAATCAGGATACAGGCTCTTCCATTCACTATATTCTTCATCCAGAAGATTTCCGTCATCACATACTTTTCGAATGTAGTTCCAGAGACGAAGACTCTGCTTCATCTGCAGATAGTTAAGTTCATCGATAAGTGGAGCATCTTCCTTTAATGGACGTTGTACAAGGTGAACTTCGCCATTAACAAACTGAGGTGTCAAACCATAGCGCTCTTCAAGATCAAAGAGAATCTGAATTGCACCGAATACGTTTGTAGGATCTGGATCGGCCAGTGCGTGCTGATCAATGCCAAGAGCATCCGCAATTGTATGAAGAGTAACTTCATCCGGATAACGATTACCAAGTTCGTAGTTACGGATCGTGGATTCATTGAGCTGACATTTTTCACCAAGCTCTTTTTGAGTGAATCCTTTGAGAGTTCTGTATTTACGTATTTTATCACCTAATGGGTGAACATATTTAGATTCTGCTTTAGCCATAGGTAGAAGCCTTCTTTCTTAATAAATGTGATGAATTAAGTATATCATCAACAGTTCATAAATGAAATGAAATTTTAAAAATTGTATTGACAGTACAGATATGAACGGTTAATATAATTCATAGAAACAGTACAGATATGAACTGATTATAGAAATGATATAAAAATGAAACACAGGAGGTATAGAGATGGTTAAAGAGGAAACAAGACTGATGAATGCAGAGGATGTAAAGGAAGCTCTAGGCGTTTCACAGAGTATGGCCTATAAGATTATCCAGCAGCTCAATAGGGAGATGAAGGAAAAAGGTTTTCATACCATCAGTGGTCGCGTAAGCGCAAAGTATTTTGCGGAATGCTTCTATGGATTCAATCAGTAACAGTTTTTTAAAGGAGATGATCAAAGATGGCAATTATTAAAAATGAAGCAACAGGCACCTGGGAGGTCCGTACAAGATATATAGATTGGACAGGTGCAAAGAAGCAAAAAACGAAACGCGGATTCACAAGAAAAGCTGATGCTATTGAGTGGGAGCAAAATTTTCAGTTAAAGGCAGCTCAAGATGTTGATATGACTTTTGGTGATTTCGTGGCAACTTATATCGAAGATATGCAGCCAAGACTCAGGGAAAATACTTGGAAGACAAAAGAAGTGATTATTAATAAGAAAATCCTTCCTTACTTCAAGGATAAGAAGTTAAGTGAGATCACGGCGCCGGATATCGTGTCTTGGCAGAACGAGATTATGAAACAAACAGATTCATTAGGAAATCATTATTCGAAAACCTATCTGAAGACAATTCATAATCAGCTGAGTGCCATTTTGAATCATGCAGTTAGCATGTATGGGCTTAAGGCTAATATGGCTCGTAAAGTTGGAAATATGGGAAAAGAAGTACCAAAGGAAATGAACTTCTGGACTCAGCAAGAATATGAAAAGTTTGCAGAAGCGATTGCAGATAAGGAAGAGTCCTATATGGCCTTTGAGATTCTTTACTGGTGTGGCATCCGCCTTGGAGAATTATTAGCACTGACACCGGAGGATTTTAATCTGTCAGACAGTACACTTCGCATCAACAAGTCATATCAGAGATTAAGTGGAGAAGATGTCATTACAGATCCGAAGACTCCCAAAAGTAATAGAACAATCTATTTACCGGAGTTCTTGAAGGCAGAGATTAAGTCTTATCTTAGTCATCTATATAACATTGAACCAAATGAAAGAATATTTCTAATTAGCAAGAGCTTTCTTCATCATGAGATGGATCGAGGAGTAAAAGCTTCTGGTGTTAAAAGAATTCGAATACATGACCTTAGACATAGCCACGTATCCTTGTTGATTAACATGGGATTTTCAGCTTTGGCAATTGGAGAACGAGTTGGTCATGAGGCGCCTGATATCACATATCGTTATGCACATCTTTTCCCTACAGTACAGACGGATATGGCTGATCAGTTAAACAGAGAAAGGATGGGCTTTATGGATGTCAGAAAAGATTAAGGATGAAAAGAACAGATGGAGAAATAAGACTATCGCCTTTCGACTCTCTCCTGAAGAAAATGAGGAACTTGAGAAGAGATACAGACTTTTAGGGTATCGAACAAAGCAGGATTATCTTATTGATTCTGTATTGAAGAATAAGGTTATTGCTATGGGAAATATGCAAATGATTTATCAGTTTAAAAGAAGTCTAGAAGAAATCTTGAGTGAACTTCAGAGAATTGATAAGTCAGAGGAGATGGGAGAAGAACTCATGACTCCAATTAGGACAATGCTAGAGATTATGGAAGCTATTAAAAATCAAGATGATCCGAAGAACGAGGAAGTACAAATGCCTGAGCAGCAATATGGTCAGATGATGCATCTCAGAAAATTAAGGAAGTTATTATCTCAAGAAACGGAGGATGAAACAAATGAGTAAGGTAATTGCGATTGCCAATCAAAAAGGAGGAGTTGGAAAGACAACGTCTACAGTAAATTTGGGTGCAGGTCTTTCTGCTGATGGGAAAAAGGTTCTATTGATTGATCTTGATCCACAGGCTTCACTCACGCTAAGTATGGGGTACAGAGAACCGGATAAACTTCCAGCTACGGTGACCAATGTTATTGATCAGATTGTTAATGACAAGGGAATTGATCCGGAATTTGGAATCATGCATATCACGGACAGATTGGACCTGTTACCGGCGAGCATCGATTTATCTGCTGCTGAAGTGTCGTTAGTTAGTGCAATGAGCAGAGAACTTGTACTCCGTACTTATATGGAGCAGGTGAGAGCCAACTATGATTATGTATTGATTGATTGTATGCCTTCTCTTGGTATTCTGACCGTGAATGCACTTGCTTGTGCGGATAGCGTACTTATTCCTGTCCAGGCCGCTTATCTTCCGGTTAAAGGCTTACAACAGTTGATTAAAACAATCTATACCGTAAAACGTAGATTAAACAATCATCTGGAAATTGAAGGAATACTTTTCACTATGGTTGATCGTAGAACTACCTATGCGAAAGAAATCGTTCAGGAAGTGAATGATGTATATGGAAAAGCAATCCCAGTGTTTCAAATTGAAGTGCCAATGTCTGTAAGAGCATCAGAGACAAGTCAGATGGCCAAAAATATTTTTGAATATGATCCGAAGGGGAAAGCTGCTTCTGCGTATCGGGAGTTATCAGAGGAGGTATTAAGCCATGGCTGCAAAAAGAGAAAAAGTACACTTCGAATCTGTAGAGGAATTATTAGGTGCACCGGTTGATAAGGATGCTACATCTGAAATTCGAATTGATCAAATCTATCCGTTTGAAAATCATCCTT
>ONDO01000031.1:0-6767 GCA_900316625.1 uncultured Lachnospiraceae bacterium
TCGGCGAGTAGTGTGGAAGTTCTGAAGGAGGAATACGACATTGGAGAATAAGTATAAGGAAGCCATGGACCATGTCCAGGTGACAGATGAGATGCGGGAACGCATCGTCGAAAATATAGAGCATAGGGAATTCATGGCGAGGACCAAGCGTAGGAATAATATCGTACGTGTTGCATCCCTGGCGGCTTGCCTCCTAATCGTGGCGGGAGCGGGTGTTGCAATCAATAATGGACTCTTAGGTGGCAGTAAGCCGGCCAGCGATAGTGGCCTGGAAGTGGCAGCGGATACCGGCGACTCTGCCGAGACGAGTAGCGGGTCCGCGGCTGACGGAACAGATCAGGGATTAGCGAGGGAGGACTACAGCACGGAGTCGGTTGATGATGCTGCAAGTCCGGCAAAGCCCGCGAATGATGCAGAAAAGGGGGCCGAGGCAGATAGCGCTGGGAGGGCCGACGGAAAGAATAGCGACAAGACGGAAGTAGTCTGGGATATGCAGGAGTTCCGTACGGCGGAGGAACTTTCCAAGGCGAATACCTTCGACATCAAGGATCTCGACACAACCCTCTGCCCCTTTGCAGTGAAGACGGCGGATTATCGACTGATCGCAGGCATCTCGGAAATCAGCTATCGTGACGTGGAATATGACCAGGTGGTATATCGCATGGCGAAGAACTCTAGGCTGGTGGCGGATAATTATAAGAAGAATGAAGACCAGATCTATGATATCTCCGGTGTCTACGAGGATTGGAAGACTTCGGTTGACTGTGGAAATGGCTGGATTCTGAAGGATAATGTACTTGCTATCAAGACGGACGGAACCTATTCCTATTCCATCTGGAGTTCGATGAGTATGACGGAAAGTGAGTGGAAGACTCTGCTCGAGAGCGTGAATTAATCCAATAGATAGTGTGCTATAATCATCCCTGTTGTACTGCGGTGCAGCAGGGACTTTTGTGCAGAATACCGCATGAATCGAAAGATGATATATGGACAGTAGAAATGTATAGCAAGCTGTCAAGGAATACGGCAGGGATGAAGAGCAGGCTGTCGAGGAATACGGCAGGAATGTGGAGCAAACTGTCGAGGAATACGGCAGGAATGTGGAGCAAACTGTCGAGGAATATGGCAGGGATGTGGAGCAAACTGTCGAGGAATACGGCAGGGATGAAGAGCAAACTGCCGAGGAATACGGCAGGGATGTGGTCCTGGCAGTAGATCTGGTATAGAAAGAAGATGAAATGAACATCGTATTATATGAACCTGAAATTCCGTATAACACTGGAAATATCGGACGTACCTGTGTGGCGACCAACACTTCCCTTCATCTGATCAAGCCGCTGGGATTCAGCCTGGATCAGAAGGAAATCAAGCGTGCGGGACTGGATTACTGGCCCAAACTCGATCTTCATGTGTATGAGAACTTCCAGGATTTCCTGGAGAAGAATTCTCAGGTGAAAACGCCTGGCATTGATGGAGAGACAGGAATCGCCGGAAGCCGTGCCGAGGCTGGAAAACTGTGGATGGCGACCACAAAGGCGCATCAGGTCTACAGTGACGTTGAGATCGGTGTGGATGATTACATCATGTTCGGACCGGAATCGCGTGGCATTCCGGAAGAAATGCTGGTGGATTACGAAGATACCTGCATCCGCATTCCGATGTATGGAGATACGAGATCTCTGAATCTCTGTAATTCTGTAGCGGTGGTGCTCTATGAGGCTTTCCGCCAGAATCATTTCGAGGGACTGAACGAAGCTGGAGAACTGCATAGACTGCACTGGAAGAAGTGATAATTAACCCGTTTGTGGGGATGTGCGTGGGGCGTGAATGAGTATGCTGAGACACCGGAAATGTGGGGCGTGAATGGGTATGCTGGGACGTTGGAAATGTGGGGCGTGAATGAAGGTGTGCGAGGAATAAAGTGAGTAGAGGAAATATACTGGAATTCATAAAGAAAGAGCCGATTCTAACTGTGGCGACCGTGCTGGCAATTATTTCCTGCTTTTTCGTGACACCGGGTCGGGAATATCTCTCTTATATTAACTGGAGAACTTTGATTCTTCTCTTCTGTCTGATGGCGGTTGTGGCTGGATTCGCGAAGGCGGGGGTCTTCCGATATATCAGTAGAAAACTTAGCCAGAGGATGAAGGATACCAGAAGACTGAGTGTCGGATTCATGTTACTTTGCTTCCTGCTGAGCATGTTTGTGACCAACGATGTGGCGCTGGTTACGGTGGTTCCACTGACCCTGCTTACCATGATGGGATGCTCGGAGAAGGCGAAGATCCAGACTTTGGTGCAGGAGACGATTGCGGCTAATCTTGGTAGTATGCTGACGCCTTTTGGTAATCCTCAGAATCTGTATCTTACTTCTTATTATGGAATTGGAATGGGAGAGTTCTTAAGACTTATGCTTCCCTATACGGGAGTGGCACTTGTGATTCTTCTGCTGCAGACCCTGATTAGTCCTAAAGAAGGGCTGGGAGGGAAAGCAAGGGAGGCTGGAACCCCGGAAAGAGGAGCAAGTGATGCTGGAGTCCCGGAAGGAAGAGCAAAGGGGGCTGTAATCCCGGAAAGAGAAGCAAGGGAGGCAGGAATCCCGGAAGGAAGAGTGAAGGGGGCCGGAACCCCGGAAAGAGAAGCAAGGGAGGCAGGAATCCCGGAAGGAAGAGCGAAGGGGGCCGGAACCCCGGAAAGAGAAGCAAGGGAGGCAGGAATCCCGGAAGGAAGAGTGAAGGAGGCTGAAATCCCGGAAGGAAAGAATCGGGAGGCAGCTTCCCTGTATGAAAGTGGGGAGAACCTGACTGGGAAGGATGAGATGTATGAGGAGGCGCTGCGTGAGAAGTTGCTTCGTTCTAAGGGAAGACTCGTAAGCATTCTTCTCTATGGAATTCTCTTCATCGTATCCATGTTCTCAGTTGCGAGAATTCTCGACTATAGAATCTTATTTGGAATCATTCTTATTACGATTCTTGTGTATGATAGGTCGGTTCTTCGTAATGTGAATTACACACTTCTTCTTACCTTTGTAAGTTTCTTCGTGCTGATTGGAAATCTCGGTGCGATGACACAGATTCAGGCGGCACTTACACAGATGATCGAGGGAAGAGAACTTCTGACAGCAATTCTGTCGTCACAGATTATCTCAAATGTTCCGGCAGCGGTACTCTTGTCCGGTTTCACAGATCAGGGCAAGGCACTGATTGTTGGTACGGACCTGGGTGGACTCGGGACTCTGATTGCTTCCATGGCAAGCATTATTACCTTCCAGCTTTATTCTCTGGAGAGTGGAGCGAAGAAAGGAAAGTATTTTCTTACTTTCACGTTGTGGAATGTGATTGACCTGGTGATTCTAGGCGCAGTGGCTTACTGCATGATGCGCTGACTGAAGTGGGACATGTTGTCAATTCTGCGATTCCGGGTGTAATGATGCGCTGACTGATGTGGAAAAAAACTGCCACCCCTTGCTCAGGGGTGGCATATATGGAAAATTGAATTTATGGCACCCTTTTCGGAAGAAAAAGGGTGCCATAAGTTATGAAAACCGTTATTTTGACCCCTTTTGGAGGGATATCCGAAGGAAATCCATGAAAATGGGGTGGCATAATTTAAAATACCGCGTTTTTTGCACCCCCGGGATGGTAATGAAGTCATGAAAACTTACCCGCAGATGCCGGGATTTGAAGCATCAATTGTAGCGTTCATACCGTGCAGGAGGCGGATGCTACCTTTGTGTGTGCGCTTTACTTCATAGAGAGCGTGGTCGGCGGTGAAGGTGTAATCCCAGACACGATGGGTCTCGGTTACAAGGCTGTTTCGAATTCCCTGCGATATCGTGACAAAGGGAGATACGGTGGAACCGCTGTTCTCGATATGCATTGCGATGAGCTTGCGGCGAATCGAGTTGGCTTTGTTCATGATCTGCTCATCTGTCTGGTCGAGATATACGATCATGAATTCATCGCCACCGTAACGTGCGACAAATGTCTTATCATCGGAAACAGAATCGATAATTCCGGCAACCGTCTGGATGATCTCATCACCCATTTGATGTCCGTATGTATCATTGAATTCCTTGAAAAAGTCGATGTCGAGCATCTCCATGCCGAAGGTGGTCTCCATGGCAAAGGCTTGCTGGAACATCTCTTCTGACTTCTGATTCAGGAGTGTGCGGTTAGCGATGCCGGTGAGAGGATCGGTAGAAGCTTCCTGTAAGAGCCTTCTGTTCTCTTCTTCGATGGCACGCTGATGACGCTTCATATCTTCGACTTCGTTACGAAGTTCGATATTCATGCGATAGATCTCGATATCATCCTTCTTTTTCGCCATGCTGACATCGAAGAACCGCTTGCCCCATTGTGCAGCGGTGACGAGCTCGCCAAGAGCGTCGTGGTAACGGATCTGAAGCTCGATATAGTGGAGCTTGAGATGGTTGATATTCGATGCTTCTGCTGGTGCCTGCATGATATCGAGTAGGTCGGGAATGAGGCTAAGGTCTTCATTTTCGAGGAGAATCTGTGCCATCCAGACCATGTCCTCGATGTAATCGAGGGTCTCATCGGATTCCTTCAGGCTGCGAATGAAGGCGCGGATGTGCTCATGTGCCTGCTCGGGCTCGCCCATGGAGTGGTAGTAGAGTGCGTATACTTCGGAAATGAAGGGCAATCTGTCGAGCTGTTCGGTGAGGTTGAGCTGCTTTGCGATGTCAATCATCTCGTCGATCAGAGGGGTTGCGAGCTCGGGGTGACCGTTCAAGCAATGGTACATGCTCTCCTGGGAATATGCAATCAGGAGGTTGTAGGAAGGCCCAAACTGCTGATAGATCTGGCGACCGCGGGAGCAGTAATTGATTGCTTCGTCGAAATCTCCGAGTTCGAGGTAGATGTGTCCGATATTGATCAGTGAAGTACCAACGGGACGGCTGGTCATGTCGGCATCATTTATGGCCTGCAGGAAGTTATCAAGGGCAATCTGGTAGTCACCGTGATTCATGGCATCGATGCCAAGCAGGTTGTAACTGATGGCTAAATCGTCGTAGTCCTTGTTTGCCTGCTGAAGGGGAAGACCTTTTCTTAAATGTTTACCGGATTTCTTGAGGTCGCTCATGGAGTAGTAATAGCGGGCGAGCTGGGCGTGGCAGAATCCTTCCACCAGCTTGTTGCCTTCTTCAACGGCTTCGGCAAGTAATTCGATCAGGGTCTTGTAGGCATTTTCCTGTAATGCGCCTGAAGGGCTGATAATCTGTTCAATCTTCTGTTTTGTTGATTCTTTCTGACGTTCCAGATCTTTCATAGCGTAATCCTTTTCCAATGAAAATATTCTTTTTAAAAATAACATATCGCAGGCAAAACTTATAGATGAGAAGTGGTTTGGAATTGTGAAAAATACATGGGGACGGGGGAACCGCGGAGAAGATCGGGAGAAAAGGAATGGGAGATAGGCAGGGGGCGGAGGAACCGCGGAGAAGATCGGGAGAAAAGGAATGGGAGATAGGCAGGGGGCGGAGGAATGCATGGCTGGATTGGAAAATGTGTAAATAGGTTGGAACTGCGGAGAAATGTGTGGCTGGATTGAAAAGGTGTAAATAGGTTGGAACTGCGGAGAAATGCGTGGATGGATTGGAAAATGTGTAAATAGGTTGGAACTGCGGAAAAATGCGTGGATGGATTGTGAGACGTGGTTGACAGTATGTAAGATTCTACATTATCGTGGATGAGTAGAATAGAATTGTAGAGGGACCGGGTTAGGGCTGAGACTGGAGACGGGGCTGAGGCTGTAGACGGGGTTGACACTGTAGACGGGGCTGAGACTGTAGACGGGGCTGAGACTGTAGACGGGGCTGACACTGTAGACAAGGTGGTCCTTTTGAAAGATGAGGTTATATCGATGCGTATTATATTTGTAAGACATGGTGAACCGGATTATACAACGGATACGCTGACAGAGAATGGTAAGAAGGAAGCTGCAGCGCTTGCTAAGAGAGCGAAGAGCTGGAAGGTGGACCGTGCCTTTGTGTCACCTCTTGGTCGTGCAAAGGAGACGGCTGCACCGACGCTTGCGGAGTGGGGCATGGAAGCTAGGGAATATGACTGGCTGCGTGAATTCAAGCCTCGCATGACAGATCCGACAACTGGGGAAGTACATGCAAGCTGGGATCTCATGCCACAGGACTTTGCATCTGATCCAATGAATTATGATAAGGACTTCTGGTGGGATGCTCCTATGTATCGCGAGCGCAGTGAAGTACGGGAAGAGTGGGAGAGAGTATGCAAAGGAATTGATGGGATTCTGGAGGAATATGGATACTATCGCCATGAAGTGAGTGGGGATGAGGCTGGAAGCAGTTCTGGCGATAAGAGTTCTTCCAGGTATTCCGGTGAGGCGGATAAGGCTGGAAGGCATGTTTTGCGCGCAGGCGCTTATTATGATTTCCGTGATCCGAGTGGACATGTGAATCCCGCAGAAGCTTCTGATCTTATGCTGCATGGAACTAGTGAATATCAGGTGCGAGATGACGATGATGAGAAGACAATTGTAATCTTCTGCCACTTCGGGGTGACATCTGTTATGTTGGCACATCTGATTGGAGTATCTCCGGTTGTGATGTGGCACCAGACCTGCATTCCTCCTACAGGAATCACAGTGCTGAACGCTGAGAAGCGGCTGCATAATACGGCTTGTTTCCGTATCCAGTCACTGGGTGATACCGCACATCTCTATGCTGAAGGAGTGCATGTCTCAGGGTATGCAGCCTTCGGGAAGGTCTT
>ONDO01000031.1:6816-29141 GCA_900316625.1 uncultured Lachnospiraceae bacterium
AAAGTCTACAGAATAGGGGATCTGCCAGTCACCTGGCAGGTCCCCTATTCTTATGATTGCCCGTAAAATACAGTAATACCGGTACTTTGAGGGGGATGCTCTATATTTCACTAGCAATATTACACAAATTCCGGAATCAAAAAATGTAAGGTCTGCTGAAAATCTTTGGAAGTATTGAAAACGTTTCCAAGAGGTGCTACATTACCAATTGTAGGGAACGTTCTCGGGGACGTACCAGTAACATATTCTAAAATATGGAGGGTTAATTCATGAAAAAGAAAGCATTAGCAATGGTGCTTGCTACAACAATGGTAGCTAGCATGGCAGTTGGATGCGGTAGCAAGACTGATGCTCCTGCAGCTGACAAGGGAAGCACTGAGACCGCTGCAGCAGGTGATGATTCCGCTGCTGGATCTGGTAAGGTTTATCTCCTGAACTTCAAGCCTGAATCTGATGAAGCTTGGCAGGACCTCGCAAAGACCTACACCGATCAGACCGGAACCGAAGTTACCGTTCTTACCGCAGCTGATGGACAGTACAATGCAACACTTCAGTCTGAGATGGCTAAGTCCGATGCTCCTACCATCTTCAACGTAGGTAATGCAGATGCAGCTAAGACCTGGAATGACTACACCGTAGATCTGAAGGATTCCGAACTCTACAAGCATCTTACTGATAAGTCTCTTGTTATCAACTATGACAACAAGGTTGCAGCAATTGCTAACTGCTACGAGTGCTACGGTATCATCTACAACAAGACCATTCTTGAGACCTATGCCGGCCTCGATGGTGCTAAGATCAAGTCCGCAGCTGACATCAAGGATTTCGATACTCTGAAGGCTGTTGCTGATGATATTCAGGGACGTCTCGATGAGATCAACGAAGCTGGTGGATATGACCTGAAGGGTGCATTCACTTCCGCAGGTCTTGATGATGGTTCTTCCTGGAGATTCAGTGGCCATCTTACCAACCTGCCTCTCTACTATGAGTTCAAGGATGATGGATGCGATCTGATCGCTGGTGAAGACAAGATCGACGGAACATATCTTGATAACTTCAAGAAGGTTTGGGATCTCTACATCACTGATTCTACCGCTGATCCTAAGACCCTTGCTTCTGGTTCTTACAATGCAGAAGAAGAGTTCGGTATGCAGGAAGCAGTATTCTACCAGAATGGTAACTGGGAATTCTCCGGTCTTACCGATGATGAGAATGGTTACCTCGTAACCGCTGATGACCTTGGCATGATGCCTATCTACTTCGGTGTTGATGATGCAAACGAAGGTCTCTGCGCTGGTACTGAGAACTACTGGGCAGTTAACGCTAAGGCTTCTGAAGCTGATCAGAAGGCTTCCCTTGACTTCCTGAACTGGGTTATCACTTCTGATGAAGGACGTGATGCCATCACCAATACTATGGGACTTACCGCTCCTTTCGATACCTTCACCGGTGACTATGAGTCCACCAATCCTTTCTTCAAGGATGCTAACGCTCTGATGTCCGCTGGTAAGACTTCCGTAGCTTGGTCCTTCAACGCTACCCCGAACGTAGATGATTGGAGAAAGGGCGTAACTTCCGCACTTACCGCATACTCTGATGGTTCCGGCGACTGGGATGCCGTTAAGTCCGCAATCGTTGATGGTTGGGCTGAGCAGTGGGCTCTTGCACACGCTGAGTAACCTTCGGAAATGTAAAACACCCCATTAGCTAAGAGAGGAGGAGACAAGTGGCAATCCCTACAGAAAGTCGCCTGTCTCCCTCTTTATGCAAAAATTCATAATGAAATCCTGCTCACTTCGATCTATGGAATGTGCCATTACCTTCCTCAATTTCAGGTACGTTCTACATTTACGAAGGAAGCGGATAGTCTCTCCCGGGTGTCACAGCTTAGGGGAGAATTCTCCGAAGAAATCTTCGGAATGCCGCAAGGCAATACTTAGTAAACATGATTCTGGAAGGATATAGACATGGAAAAAGCAATCAAAAAATACTTTCCAATCTTTATGATTCCGACAACGATCGCATTTGCAATTGGATTCTTAGTACCGTTCGTCTACGGTATCTTCCTCTCCTTCTGTAAGTTCACGACCGTTATCGATTTTAAGTGGGTTGGACTCGAGAACTACACGAAGATCCTCTATGTGAATGGAAAGCTCGACACGACATTCCTGCACAGCCTCTGGTACACAAGCTTGTTCACTGTCGTGACGGTGCTGATCATCAATGTGGTTGCTTTCGCTATCGCAATTGCACTGACCAGGGGAATCCGCGGAACCAACATCTTCCGTACTTCCTTCTTCATGCCGAACCTGATCGGTGGTATCGTTCTGTCTTATATCTGGCTCATGATCTTCAATGCCATCTTAGATGACTATTCCAAGACCATCGTTAGTACCCAGTGGTCCGCTTTCTGGGGCATGGTTATCGTCGTTAGCTGGCAGCAGATCGGATACATGATGGTTATCTACATCGCAGGTCTGCAGAACATCCCTCCCGATGTGATCGAAGCTGCGAAGATCGATGGTGCAAGTGGCTGGAAGCTTTTAAAGGAGATTACCCTTCCGATGATGATGCCGACCATTACCATCTGTACTTTCCTTACACTGACCAATGGTTTCAAGCTCTTCGACCAGAACCTGGCTCTGACCGGTGGTAACCCCGCACAGCAGTCAGAACTGTTGGCACTGAACATCTATGATACCTTCTACGGAACCAGCGGCTGGCAGGGTGTTGGACAGGCAAAGGCTGTTATCTTCTTCATCCTCGTTGCAGTAATCTCCGTAATTCAGAATAAGATCACCACCAGAAAGGAGGTTGAGCAGTAATGAAAGACCTTTCTACACCCAAGGCAGTTAAGAGATATAGCGCTTTTGACAATGTCCTTACCGTTATTCTTGCTATCGTATCCCTCCTCTGGATCTCTCCGATCCTGATCGTATTCATGAACTCCTTCAAGCGTAAGGCTTACATCTTCCGTAATCCATTCAGCATCTCTGCTTATGAACTCTCTGAGGGATTCGATAAGTGGATGAGCGGCGTGAAGAAGTCCTGGTTCGGTCTGCAGAACTATATCAATGGTATTAACAAGACAGATCTGATCAAGGTTTTCGGAACCTCCCTCTTCATCACGATCTTCTCTGTATTCCTGATTATTCTCTGCTGTTCCATGACGGCTTACTACATCACCAGAGTTAAGACCAGATTCACGAAGATTTTCTATCTTCTCTGCCTCTTCTCTATGATTGTCCCTTTCCAGATGGTTATGTTCACACTGTCGAAATTTGCGAACATGCTGAATCTGTCCAACCCAGTTGGTATCGGTATTGTCTATCTGGGATTCGGTGCCGGTCTTGCAGTCTTCATGTACACCGGTTTCATTAAGTCCATGCCGATCGACATCGAGGAAGCTGCCATGATTGATGGCTGCACCCCGATTCAGACTTTCTTCGAGGTTGTATTCCCGATCATGAAGCCGACCACCATCACCATCGGAATCTTAGAGACCATGTGGATCTGGAACGACTACCTGCTTCCTTCCCTGGTTCTTAACATCAACAAATATAGAACAATCCCCATCGCGGTTCAGTTCTTAAAGCAGTCCCATGGTATCATCGACTGGGGCGCAATGATGGCAGTCCTTGTACTCGCAATTCTGCCGATTATCATCTTCTATCTGGTTGCTCAGAAGTACATTATCGAAGGCGTTATGGCCGGTGCTGTAAAGGGTTAATGTATGAGAGCAGCAGGAATACTCCTTCCTGTATTCAGCCTGCCGGGCGAGTATGGTATAGGCTGTTTCTCGAAAGAAGCATACGATTTTATTGATTTTCTTAAGAAGGCAGGACAGACCTACTGGCAGATCCTGCCTCTTGGACCTACGAGTTATGGGGACTCACCTTATCAGTCCTTCTCAACATTCGCAGGCAATCCTTACTTCATTGATCTTAAGTCGCTGATAGATCAGGGACTATTGGATGAGAAGAAGGTCCGTAAAGCGGATCTCGGACACATGGAATCCCGCATCGATTATGCGAAGCAGTATGAGAATCGTTTCCCGCTGCTGAGGGAAGCATTTCAGAATTTCTCTGTTAATCGTGGGGATAGGAAGAATCTTGAGAAGTTCCGCAAGAAAAATGAAGACTGGGTAGAGGATTACGCACTCTTCATGGCGGTAAAGAATCATTTTGATGATGTTTCCTTCACCCTCTGGCCGGAGGATATTCGTCTTCGCGATGCTGATGCAATCGCAAGATATAAGAATCTGCTCCAGGAGGACGTGTCGTTCTACATTTGGCTACAATACGAGTTCTATCGTGAGTGGAGCGCGTTAAAGAATTATGCGCACAAGCAGGGAATCCGAATTATCGGGGATCTGCCGATCTATGTAAGCCCGGATTCTGCTGATGTCTGGGCGAATCCGGAACTCTTCCGCCTGGATGAGAAGCGCCGCCCGACGGGTGTCGCTGGTTGTCCGCCGGATGGCTTCGCACCGGAGGGGCAGCTCTGGGGTAATCCTCTCTATGACTGGGATTATCATGAGAAGACCGGCTTTGCCTGGTGGAAGAAGAGAATTGCTATGGCAGCAACGCTCTATGATGTGATTCGTATCGACCATTTCCGTGGGTTGGATGAGTATTATGCAATCCCGGCAGATGCGAAGAATGCGGTGGATGGCAAGTGGGAAACCGGCCCTGGTATGAAGCTGGTTCGTGCGCTGAAACCGGTTCTAAGGAAGGCGTCTGCGGAGATTATCGCGGAGGATCTGGGCTTCATTACGGATACGGTTCGTAAGCTTGTGTCTGATTCCGGATATCCGAATATGAAGGTGCTGGAATTTGCATTTGATGCACGTGATACGGGTAGTGCAAGTGATTACATGCCTTATAATTATCCGCATAACTGTGTGTCTTATACGGGAACGCATGATAATGAGACCTTGCTGGGCTGGTTCCTCGGCCTGGATAAGGCGACAGCGAAGTATGTGACGGATTTTGCGGATGCGCATTCTACGAATCCGGAGAAAATCTGTAAGAGCCTGATTCGTGCTTGTATCGCATCTCCTGCAGATACCTGCATTATTCCGCTTCAGGATTATATGGGCCTGGACAATACGGCTCGCATTAATACCCCGTCCACACTGGGTGGCAACTGGGTTTGGAGACTGCGTAAGGACCGCATGAAGAAGGGACTTGCCAGCGAGATTCGCAAAGTAACCAGAATATATGGTAGATGAATTATTGCCTGCTTCATGATAAGATGGAGCAGGCAATTTTTGGTTGTGTTTACATGTGATCTGCCTGGCGGCCGGGGAATGTAGGGCGAGAAAGCAAGAAATGGTGAATCCCGCCCTACGCAAGCGTGGAGGGCGCGGGATAATAGGGCGAGAAAGCAACTGAAAGGGAAATCCCGCCCTATAAGTTGCTTAAAGATGCCAGGCAATAGGGCGAGAAAACAAGGAATGGTGAATCCGAAATCCCGCCCTATAAGTTGCTTAAAGATGCCAGGCAATAGGGCGAGAAAACGAGAAATGGTGAATCCCGCCCTACGAAAGCGTGGAGGGTGCCGGTTAATAGGGCGAGAAAGATAACTTAGAGGAGAAATTATGGCTTCAGGAAAGTTTGATAAGAACAGAGCATTTGAATGGTGGCAGACAGCAGCAGATCTTGTTGTGCTGAATCTCCTGTTTGTAATTACCTGCATTCCAATTATTACGATAGGAACAGCAACTTGTTCCATGTACACTTATCTGATTCGCTCAATTCGCGGTGATGAGAGACCTCTCGCAAAGAGTTATTTCAAGTTATTCGCAGAGAACTTCAAGAAGACTGTTGGAGTCTGGATTGGAATGCTTCTTGCTTATGGAATTCTTTTTATGGATTTTCAGATTGGTAAAAACATGGCTAAGCCAATGAATGTTGTTATTCTTGCGATTGTTGTTCTGGGAGTTATGCTTGTAACTTCAGTCTGGATCTACTACATGAGCTGGACCGGATTAATTGAGAATACTGTGAGTGAGACAATTAAAAATGCATTGATTCTTGGAATTCAACATGCACCTTATAGTCTTCTTATGATAGTGCTTTGGCTGTCACCGGCAATTCTTCTTTGGATGCCGGAAGTTCTTCGTGTGACCATTCCCTTGTTTTTCCTGGTAT
The DNA here is from genome assembly GCA_900316625.1 of uncultured Lachnospiraceae bacterium. Lineage (GTDB taxonomy): Bacteria > Bacillota > Clostridia > Lachnospirales > Lachnospiraceae > Lachnocurva. Next base: position 12,972 of record ONDO01000031.1, read on the forward strand.
GGCCTGCGATTATGGCATACATGAATGCACAGATCCTAGCGAAGTTGTATCTGCCATATCTCGGAGAGCCTCCTAAGGATGAACCGGATAACTGGTCGGCAGAACAGTAAAATAGAACAATGAAATAGTGAAAATCCAGATACCTTGTGTAAAAGCAATTATTAACACGTGGTATCTGAATTTATTTTATGTAATCTGAAAATCCAAATACCTTGTGTTAAAGCAATTATTAACACGTGGTATCTGAATTTATTTTATGTAATCTGAATATCCAAATACCTTGTGTTAAAGCAATTATTAACACGTGGTATCTGGATTTATTTTATGTAATCTGAATATCAAGATATGAGAATACTGATAGAAAGAAGTCTTAGTTATTTTATTTCTTGGAATCTAACATGGAGAGGATGAGAAGATCGTCAATGATATCTTCATCTTCTTGATCATCAGAATCCTGATCATCGTCTTCATTTTCTCGACTCAGGGAATCTGCTTCAGCGGCATCTTCCTCAAGTTCATGTTCGAGTATATATTGTTCTTCCTCTTCACTGCGGATAGGAACATCGCCGTTAAGGAATTCCTCATCGTCAGTGGGAATATAGTTACCATCGTTATCATAAGAGCCCATGATTATTACCTCCAGGTTTATGGCTTTATATGTGTTTTTCAAAATTAGAAAACAGATAAAATGATTATATCTTTTTGTTTTGAATAAAAACACTACATCGAAAGAGAGATATTAAGATTATAATTCTAAAGATAAGAGATAGGATGTTCTTATTTATAAATAAATCATGAAGAAGCAGATTTTTGTTTATGAATTGTTTAGGTAATCTTTAGACAAAATTAAAAATAATAAACTTTGTCTGTTTGTATAATAGGAGGAGGTTATTAAACGCAAGAAAGGGGTAGATATGATTTTGCAGACAGAACTATATAATGAAGCAAGACAAAGGCTTGCTGAGTTGAAGAAAGTACAAGCAACGGAATATCAACGGATTCAGAAATATCCTGATGGGAAAATACATATAGTGAAAAAAGGGAAGAGTATTGCGTTCTATCTGAGATCGAAGCCGAGTGATAAGTCTGGCAAATACATCTGTAAATCACAACCACAGATTATTCGCCAGTATGTTCAGAAGGAATATGACGAAAAGGCTTTTAAAATGATTTCAAATGAAGTCGAAAGACTTGAAGTTTTCTTAAAAGACTTTGATGGATGTTATGAGGAAATATGTAATCTGTATTCTGGCTTTCCTGAAGAAGCAAAGCAGTATCTTAATCCAATCGTGCTTCCCTATAAGGAATACTCCGTTCAGTGGAGCAGCGTTCCTTTTGAGAAACTTGGAATAGCAGTGGATTATGCAGAACTTGTGACTCAAAATGGAGAACATGTTCGATCAAAGTCAGAACTCACGATTGCGAATATGCTGAAGAGGAATGGGCTGGTATATCGATATGAATGTCCGCTGATCCTAAAGGGAAACAAAAAGGTTTACCCTGATTTCATGATCCTCAATAAAAGGACACGGGAAATCATCATCTGGGAACATCGGGGAATGATGGATGATATTCGGTATGCAAGAGATGCGGTGATTAAGATAAAAGAGTACGAGAAGAACAACTATGTTCTGGGCCGTAACTTGATTATTACGGAGGAGACGAGTACATCGCCCCTGAGCACGACTGAGATTCAGAGGATGATCGATACTTATTTGATCTGACGAAGTTCAATATAGGCGCAGATACTTCGCTGGAAATTTTGATCTGACAAAGTTCAATATAGGCGCAGATACTTCGCAGGAAATATTGATATGACGAAGTTCCATATAGGCGCAGATACTTCGCAGGAAATTTTGATCTGACAAAGTTCCATATAGGCCCAGATACTTCGCCGGAAAATTCGGTGCATATTGCCAAGAAAGTAGTGGAACTTCTGGGACCAAGGAAGACAACAATTGGGGCATTGATCATGGAATCTGCAGCGTTCTCTGCAACATGTACCCCAAGGTAGACGTGCCGGTTGTCATGGTGTCGACGCCCACACTTGCAAGCCCGGAGACCCTGTTTGAATGGGGATGACGCTTCGATTACGATTTGCTCCCAGGAAGACAATATAATCAGTACTGATTCAGCCGCTCTGCCGTGTCGATAATGATATGACAGTCCGGCTTTATATTTATAAGGATATCTCTCATAACATCCTCCGGAACGGTGATACAGCCCTGGGTGGGCTTATTAATATTGCAGTGGAGAAAGAAGGCAGAGCCGGCGCCGGGTGTGCAGTTAGAGTTTACATCCAGAGCCAGGGCGTAATTATAAGCGTACCCTGCATCATGCAGATTCTCGGCCGAATTCCAGCGGATAGAAGGGGAGAGAAGAATCCTGCCGGACAAGTAATTGGGGTCGTTGACCAGAACATCAGGAGTCACAGTAGTTTCAGCGGATGGAGTGGATGCCTTGGTGACTACAACTGATGATGTGGATTCGCCTGAATTGTCAGCAGTGGTGGATGCGCTGGTGACTACTACTGATGATGTGGATTCGCCTGTATTGTCAACAGTGGTGGATGCCTTGGTGACTACTACTGATGATGTGGATTTGACTGTATTGTCAGCAGTGGTGGATGCCTTGGTGACTACAACTGATGATGTGGATTCGCCTGAATTGTTAGCAGTGGCGGATGCGTCGGTTACATACACGAATCGGTTATAGAACAAAGAGTCCGGGTCGTCCACCCAGTATGAATTGGCATCGGTTTGGGTGTAGGGAATGGCGGAACCTGGATCGGGGAGATTGCCAAAGGCCATCGTGAAACCGTATATTCCCTGAGGAGTATGACAGGAGTCCTCAGAAGCCTGACCGACTCCATCGGAGCCGATGTAGCCCGGGGAAGAGAGAATCTGATTCCAGGTGGAAGAATCGCCACTGTTTTCATACATACTTATCTGAGCTTCACCACCGTCGCAACTTACGATGATAAGCTGTGAGTATTTCCTGGCAGCGGAAAGAGAGGAAACTGAGGCCAGGCTGGATCCGGAACTCTCTAGGGAAGCGGAAGAATTCTCCTTTGGAGCAGAAGAATCGCCGGCAGAGGCTGGCTCCGTCGGCGTGGTGTTTTCCGTATGATCTGTATCAGTCCTATCGATTACCTGTGATGTCTCCTGAACAGCCTCGGGAGACTTCTCTTGTGCTTTTTTCTGTCCGATTCGTCCAACGATGAGAATGATAATCAGCATGATGGCGGAGAAGAGAATCACCAGATATTTGTTATGGTCTTTATTAAAAAAGTTCATGACGCTGTACTTCCTGAAATCCTATATGTTAACCTTAACGCAGACAATCATAACATCTTTTGTCTGAGATGTAATTAGTTGAATCAGCATTTGAGGAAGATGAAGGCCCCGGATTCGAGGAAAAGCTCGGCTTCTCTTGTTATATATAGTCTCGAGGTCTATAATGAGTAAGTTACGTTATCTGTCTGTCCGTATCACTCGGCCGGTAGCCGTGATAGAGCGGACATAAGATTAGGAGGAAGAAATGATAGATATCAAGTTCTTACGGGAAAATCCTGACGCGGTCAAGGAAAACATCAGGAAGAAATTCCAGGATGCGAAACTTCCGCTCGTGGATGAGGTCATCGAGTTTGACAAGAAAGCTAGAGCTGCTCAGGTAGAAGCAGATGAGCTCCGCGCTCAGAAGAATCAGCTTTCCAAGCAGATTGGCCAGCTGATGAAGGAAGGCAAGCGCGAGGAAGCAGAGAAGGTTAAGGCACAGGTTGCTGAAGACGCTGCAAAGCTCGACCAGCTTACTGCTGATACAACGAAGTATCAGGAAGAAGTTCAGTCACGCATGATGCGTATTCCGAACATCATCGATCCTTCCGTTCCCATCGGTCCCGATGATTCACATAATGTAGAGATCGAGAAGTTTGGAGAACCGGTAGTTCCCGATTTCGAGATTCCCTACCACACCGACATTATGGCTCGCTTCGACGGTATCGACATGGATGCTGCAGGTAAGGTTGCAGGTAATGGATTCTATTACCTCATGGGCGACATCGCACGCCTTCATTCCGCAGTTCTTAGCTATGCTCGCGATTTCATGATCGACAAGGGATTCACCTATGTTATCCCTCCTTACATGATTCACGGCAACGTTGTAGCAGGCGTTATGTCCTTTGATGAGATGGACGCTATGATGTACAAGATCGAAGGCGAGGATCTCTACCTGATCGGTACTTCCGAGCATTCCATGATCGGTAAGTTCATCGATACCATCAATGATGAAGAGAAGCTTCCTTACACTCTGACTTCCTACAGCCCTTGCTTCCGTAAGGAGAAGGGTGCACACGGAATCGAAGAGCGTGGTGTCTATAGAATTCACCAGTTCGAGAAACAGGAGATGATCGTTGTATGTAAGCCTGAAGAAGCTTGGGACTGGTATAACAAGCTCTGGTCTTACACCGTAGAACTCTTCCGTTCTCTCGATGTTCCCGTACGTACTCTGGAGTGCTGCTCCGGTGATCTGGCTGACCTTAAGGTGAAGTCCTGCGATGTCGAAGCATGGTCTCCTCGTCAGAAGAAGTACTTTGAAGTTGGTTCCTGCTCTAACCTCGGTGATGCTCAGGCTCGTCGTCTGAAGATCCGTGTGAAGGACAAGGATGGCAACAAGTACTTTGCAAACACTCTGAACAACACAGTTGTTGCTCCTCCTAGAATGCTGATTGCATTCCTCGAGAACAACCTGCAGGCTGATGGATCCGTTAAGATCCCTGAAGTCCTCCGCCCTTACATGGGTGGTAAGGAAGTACTCATTCCCAAGCATTAATATGGGATTCAGGTGGAAATGTGGAGCAGAGCCGTATTCTGTGTATCACACTTTCACATCCGGTTCTGTCAATATCGTTCGTACGAATTCGTCAACGGATGTCTATAATACTTGTTGGGATGCTCCAACGAACGAATCGGTCTTCATTTTCGAAGACAGATCATACTTAGAAACTTGCGACCGGTAGTCGCGAGATACGAAAGGAAATAAATATGGAACGCGAAGAATTTTTACAGGTATATCGTCACTCCCTGGCTCATGTAATGGCTAAGGCGGTTTGCGAGATTTTCGGATATGACAAGGTTCAGGTAGCAATCGGTCCTCAGATCGAAGATGGATGCTACTATGACTTCACTCTCCCCAGACCTCTGTCCCAGGAAGATTTCGAGCCCATCGAGAACAAGATGCGCGAGATCCTGAAGCGTAAGGAAGACTGGACCCGCAAGGTTGTTTCCAAGGAAGAAGCTCTGGAGATCTTCAAGGATCAGAAGTATAAGACGGAACTGATCCAGGATCTTCCTCAGGATGAGACCATCACCGTCTACTACACGGGTGAAGATTATGTGGATCTCTGCCGTGGACCTCACGTAGATAATTCTCAGGAACTTCTGAGCGCTGCTTTCAAGATCAAGTCCACTTCCGGTGCCTACTGGAGGGGTGATGAGCATAACGATATGATGCAGAGAATCTATCTCTATGCATTCCCTTCCAAGGACGAACTCAAGGCTCATCTGAACCTCGTTCGTGAAGCGCTCGAGCGTGACCACAAGAAGATCGGACCTCAGCTCGATCTCTTCATGTTCTCTGAGACTGCACCTGGTATGCCTTACTGGCTGCCCAGAGGATGGAAGTCTTATCGTGCTCTGATCCAGTACTGGAGAGAAATCCATGACAGAAATGGATATCAGGAGATCTCCGCACCTGTCATCAATAACCGTAAGCTCTGGCTGATCTCCGGTCACTGGGGACATTATGTTAACAACATGTTCATCATCCCTGGCTCTAACGGATCCTTAGATGATATTGATACCATGGCAGCAAAGCCTATGAACTGCCCGAATGCAATGCTTACCTACAAGCGTACCCTGCATTCTTACAAGGAACTTCCTATCCGTTACAACGAGCTGGATGTTATCCATCGTAAGGAGAAGTCCGGCCAGCTGAACGGACTCTTCCGTGTACAGGAATTCCGTCAGGATGATGATCATACCTTCGTAATGGAATCCCAGATCGAAGAGGAGATCGACAACATCCTTGCAATCGCGGATGAGATCTACAGCACCTTTGGTATCACCTATCGTGCTGAGCTTTCTACCCGTCCCGATGACTTCATGGGTGACATCGAAGTCTGGAACCGTGCAGAAGCAGCTCTGAAGAAGATCCTCGACAAGCGTTACGGTGAGGGCGGTTATGAAGTAAATGAGGGCGACGGCGCATTCTATGGCCCTAAGATCGACCTTCAGATCAAGGATGCTCTTGGACGTGAATGGCAGTGCGGTACCGTACAGCTCGACTTCCAGCTTCCTCATAACTTCGGTCTGACCTACCAGGATAGGGAAGGCCGTCTCGAGCAGCCCGTTGTACTGCATCGTGCAATCTTCGGATCTATCGAGCGTTTCATGGGTATTCTGATCGAGAACTACAAGGGCGCATTCCCCTTCTGGATGTCTCCGTATCAGGTTGCTCTCGTTCCCATCAAGCCTGAGCACAACGACTTCTGTAAGAAGCTCCAGGATCAGCTCGAGGATGCCGGCATTCGTGTCGAGGCAGACTATGCTGATAAGAACATGAACGAGAAGATCAAGACCTTCAAGCAGTTCAAGGATCCTTACATTCTTGTTGTTGGTGATAAGGAAGTTGAAGCAGGCACTGTTTCTGTTACCGTACGAGGTCAGAAGGTTCAGCTGCACGGCGTTCCTACCGACAAGTTCGTAGAGGCAATGAAGTCTCTGAATGCAAGCCATGCACAGGAACTTGTAACTGAATTCTAATTCTAAAGGGGCCCTATATTTCCGAGGGGGACATCTAACTCCTTCGGAAATGTAGGGCTTTTTGATTAAACTACAGGAAATATGACCACAATGAATGAGAAAACACGTGCACTGGCAGAACAGATTGCTTCTGACCAGGAAATGCTGAAGCAGAAGGTAAGCGTATTCAATGAGTTCAGAGGAGTTGCTTTCACCCCGGTAATTACCAAGATGGTGCTGCAGGACAATCCGGAAGCTTATCTGGATGGTGTCATGTCTGTTTATCAGAAACTTCGCTCTATTCATAAGCTGACAGCTTCCCCTTATATGGTCATGGCTGCGCTCACCATCTATGAAAATGGTGGAAGTGAGAAGGCGGATTGGAATATCGCAAAGCTGGTGGTGTGAAGGGATAGATGTAGAACGTCTCTAAGAATTGCATAGTTTTACAGAAGCTCCATCCGGAATCCTTGTTCTCACGGCAAGACCGGGTGGGGCTTTTATGTTTGAATTGGCACAAGAGCGCATTGCATATCAGAAAAGACGGATATACAATGTATATACGAAGGAGGGACTCATATGCAGGTACAGATTAAAGCTTGGGGAAATAGTCAGGGGATACGATTATCACGTGAAATCCTCAATGCGGCCAAAGTCAGTATTGACGATTACCTCGAAGTTACTGTTATGGATGGGAAAATCATACTCGAAAAACCGAGAAGGCATCTTACACTTGCGGAAAGATCAATTCCTTATGGAGGAGATCTGGATATCGGAGAGGAATTCGATTGGGGAGAGCCCCAAGGAAGCGAGGAATGGTGATGAGTACAGGTGTAAATCAAGGGGATATTCTCCAGGTGGAATCTGTCTCAAGGCCAGTTCTTGTAGTAAGCACGAATTACTTTCATGGGTCAGGGGCTGCAATGGTTTGCCCTATATTTCCAAGAGGAGACGAGGGAGTATTACATAGAAGAATAAGAACCCCTGAATTGCGAGGAGTGGTTCACTGTGAACAGGTGAAAATGCTCGACCTCAGATCACGTGGATACAAGAAAGTTGGAAGAATAGGATTGGATGAGCAAATTGATATCTCAGATATTCTGCAGGGGCTCTTCGATTACATGTAATAATTAGCAGATGAACAAACCGCATCGAAAAGGTGAAAATAATTGAAGTTCTTCTTTCTTCATGTGAATGAATGTTGTACAATAAGAACAATTATCAGTCAACGTGTTAAAGTGGTAAAGAATTAAGCCTTTACCAGATACACTGGAAAATGGGAGAGAGAAATGAAGAACAAGAGTAATTTTACAGGACAGTTGGGATTCGTCCTTGCTGCTTCCGGCTCTGCAGTTGGTGTTGGTAATCTGTGGAGATTCCCTTATCTTGCAGCAAAGGATGGTGGCGGTCTCTTCCTGGTCGTCTATCTCGTGCTGGTTGTGACATTCGGATTCACACTGCTGACTTCTGATATTGCGATGGGACGTAAGACCCAGTCGTCTTCCATCAAGGCTTACGAGAAAGCCAATCCCAAGTGGAAATTTCTTGGAATCCTTACCTTTCTCGTACCGGTCGTAATCATGACCTATTACGCTGTTATTGGCGGATGGATTCTTAAGTATTGCGTAACCTTCCTGACGGGACATGGCTTCGATGCCGCAGCAGATGATTACTTCACCGGCTTCATTACAGATCCGGTACAGTCCGTAATCTATGCCGCAATCTTCATGCTGGTTACAGCCTTCATCATCTTCCGTGGAGTTGAGAAGGGTATCGAGCGTTGGTCCAAGTATCTGATGCCGATCCTCTTACTTCTGATCATTGCAGTTGCAATCTTTGCACTGACACTTAAACATGGTGAAGGAGCAGATGCACGTACCGGACTTGACGGACTGCTTGTCTATCTGAAGCCGGATCTTACACCGCTTGTAGGAGGAACTTTCCTCTCCGGTGTCAGCCACTTCCTGGGAATCCTTCTGGATGCTATGAGCCAGATCTTCTTCTCTCTGTCTGTATCCATGGGAATCATGATTACTTACGGATCTTATGTTAAGAAGGATGTTGACCTGAATCAGTCCATCGGACAGATTGAGATCTTCGATACCGGTGTTGCATTCCTGGCAGGTATGATGATCATCCCTTCCATCTTCGTCTTCAGCGGAACGGAAGGAATGGCAGCAGGCCCTGGACTTATGTTTGTTGCACTGCCCAAGACTTTTGCAGCGATGGGTGTGGCTGGACATTTTGTCGGAGGAGCCTTCTTCCTGATGGCAGTGTTCGCAACTCTGACCTCCTGCATCTCGGTTCTGGAAGCAATCACTGCAAACTGCATGGAGATCACCGGCAAGAGCCGTCCTAAGGTGACTGGCGTGCTGACAGTTCTCTACACCGCAGCATCCATTATCATTGCACTTGGCTACAGCCTGCTCTATGTAGAAGTGCAGCTGCCCAATGGCTCCACGGGACAGTTACTCGATATCATGGATTACATCTCGAATTCCTTCATGATGCCCTTCATTTCCCTGTTGTCCACGATTCTGATCGGCTGGGTACTGAAACCCGAATGGATCTCTGATGAAATCGAGCAGGATGGCATCAAGATGAGACGTAAGACTCTCTACAGAGTTATGGTGAAGTATGTATGTCCCATCATCATGCTGATCCTCTTCCTGCAGTCCACTGGATTATTAGGAATGGTTCTCAAATAAAAAGCTTACACAGAAGTAAACACTGGCCTGTCTCCCAACCGGGAGGCAGGCTTTTTTGTATCGCAGGCTGTCTGCGTCGGCGTATGGACCTTAGAACCTGTTGACAAGAATCCATAGAGGATGAAAGATGGAGGTATGGATGGTAAGATTTAAGGTTCTATTAAGTTTACCGGATTAAGATGTCAGTATAAGAGGTAAAACCGGGATGTGAGCACAATAGATGAAGTTGTTTTTCGAATAGAAAATAGCAGAGGATGGAGATATATGAGAATACTTTTTGCTGAAGATGAACATGAACTCTCGGATGCAGTTGTGGCTGTGTTAAAGCACAATCACTACTCTGTCGATGCAGTTTATAATGGGCAGGATGCTTATGATTACCTGTCTGCCCAGGAATACGATGGAGCAATTCTCGACATCATGATGCCCAAGATGGATGGACTAGAAGTCGTGAAGAAGATTCGTGCAGAAGGCAACCACATCCCTGTGATCTTCCTGACGGCCAGGAGTGAACTCGATGATAAGATCCTGGGACTCGACACAGGCGCTGATGATTATCTGACCAAGCCCTTTGCGATGAAGGAACTCTTGGCACGCCTTCGTGCCATCACGAGAAGATCAGGAGAAGTTGCAGACAATGTCCTGACCTTCAAAGACCTCTCTCTCGACTGTTCCTCCTATACCCTGTCTTGTGGTGATAAGAATGTTGCTCTTCCAAACAAAGAGTTCCAGATGATGGAGATGTTGATGCGTAATCCCGGTCAGATCTTCTCACAGGATCGATTCATGGATCGCATCTGGGGACTGGATACGGATACGGATCTTAGCGTTGTATGGGTTTATATCTCATATCTTCGTAAGAAGATGCAGTCCATCGGAAGTGGCGTGAAGATCAAGGCAACCCGTAACGTGGGGTATTCTCTGGAGAGTTAAGCGTGGCAGGGTGTCGACTCACAATGAATAGAAGTTGGAGAAAGCATTATGGTTCGATTATTACGAAGAAAATTCATCGCCATCTCCATGTTGTCGGTCACACTCGTGCTTGCGGTGCTGATCGGCATTATGAATATAGTGAATTTCCGCAGCGTGCTCGCTCAGACGGATGAGAGGCTGGAGATCCTCGCTGAGAACGGAGGAAGCTTCCCTGCACTGAAGCCGGATTCCTTCGGAGATATAGAGCCAGGCAAAGATATGAAGCCGGTACTGCATCGTAGGAATCTTGAGATGCCCTTTGATACCCGTTACTTTACTGTGACCCTGGATTCGGATGGGAATATTAGGGCAACAGATACGGATCATATTGCGGCAGTGTCATCAGACCTCGCCGGACAGATGGTCGAGGAAGTTCGTTCGAGCGGTAGCAGTAAGGGATTCGATGGGGACTATCGCTATATGGTCCTTGACCAGGATACGGATGGGAAGCTCTATATTTTCGTTGACTGCACAAGGGACATGGAGAGCTTCCGACAGTTCCTCTATGCGTCTGTTGGTGTAAGTCTTCTGGGCCTGGCTGGAGTATTCGTTCTGGTCTTCCTTCTGTCGAAGAGGGCCATCCGCCCCATCGCAGAATCCTACGAGAAGCAGAAGCGCTTCATCACGGATGCAAGCCATGAGATCAAAACACCTCTTGCCATCATCCGTGCGAATACGGAAGTCCTCGAGATGACAATTGATGAAGATAATAAGTGGATCAAGAGTATCCAGCATCAGACGGATCGTTTGGCGAGGCTGACGGAGCGCCTGGTCTTCCTTACCCGAATGGATGAGGAGAACAATCCCATCATGGAGAAACGTGATATGGATCTTAGCAATGCGGTCGTAGAGATGGCGGATGGTTACCTTGCGATGGCAAAGTCCAAGTGCAGGAAGCTTGCAATCGATGTCGAGGACGGTATCCGTCTGACCGCGGACGAAGCCATGATGCGCCAGGTCGTATCCCTGCTGCTGGATAATGCGATGAAGTATTCTTCTGAAGGTGGAAATGTAGAGCTTGCCCTGAAGCGTGAAGGTCAGCGTGTTCTTCTTACGGTATCGAATTCTGTGGAAGAGGGGGCAGTGACAGAAGGTGCTCATCCGGAATTCTTCGACCGCTTCTATCGTGCAGACCAGTCACGGAATACGGAGAATGGGCGTGGAAGTTTTGGGATCGGGCTTTCTGTTGTGCAGGCGATTGTGGATGCGCACAAGGGGAAGATCTCTGCGGACTGCCATAACAATTGTGTGGTGATTACAGCGAAACTGCCATTGTGATGACCGGTCGCAGTTGTGCTGCTACCTTTTGAGGGCCTTTTCGAGACGAGCTAAATGCTGTTGTTCAGCGTCATGTAGTTTACCTGTAACAGACGCATTTCCTCCGATTGTCTCTGAAAAGGCCCTCAAAACGCGCCCAACTGCTCGTATGGCATAATAGTGGCCGCCCAACTGCTCATATGACATCAATATGTATAACCCGCGGAGTTTTCTGCGGGTTTTCTTGTGCAGTATGAGCCTGTACCTGGATGTTATAATGGTGAGAGTTTATCAGAATGAATATGAAGGCTGCTTTTGTGACGGCCATAGATGAATTGAAATCGTTGTTATATCCACTGCGATAGTGGTTAGGAAAGGTTGATGTTATGTCTGGATTCTTTTTTCTCCGTCATGGTCAGACGGATATGAATATTCGCCATATGATGCAGGGCAGAGTGAATACGCATCTGAATGAGACTGGTCGTAGGCAGGCGAGAAAAGCGGCTGAGTTTATGCGGGAGAATGGTATCTGTCCGGATGAGATCTATACGAGTCCTTTGGTTCGTACGATTGAGACGGCGGAGGAAGCAACGGGGCAGAAGAGGGAGGTCTTTAAGACAGAGCCTTTGATTGTTGAGATGAGCTTTGGTATCTATGAAGGTACGGAGGTTGAAAAGCTGCATCCTGACTTCTACCATGACTTCTTCCATGATCCGGTACATTGCTGTATGCCGGATCAGGCGGAGACTTACGAAGATCTTCTGGGACGGGCACGGACTTTCTACGAGAAGATCCTTCGTTTGGGCATGTCAGAAGATAAGACGAGGCTCTATGTTTCTCATGGTGCCTTCCTGCATGCCCTCTTCATCGTTGTGAATGAGATCCCCTTGGAGAAGATGTGGGATTATCCTGTGGACAATGCGTCTATTATGCAGTTGGTTGAAGAGAATGGAAAGTATCGTCTGAAGCTGATCTTCGAGGGCTATGGCAATCGTACCGGGAATGTGTTGGAAGAGGAATAGTTTTTATCACTATTATTTGAAGATACAAATCCATAGTGCTATAATCAACCCAATTGTGTTATCCGCACAGTTGGATTGTGATCTTCACGAGCTATACATTCAGTTCGACGCGAGGGTCGGCTATTAAGGAATCCGCATGGATTCAGGAGAAGAATAAGGGAGAGGAACTATGTGCTCGAGTACTGAGGACTTACAGAGAGAGATTCGCGAGCTTTGCGAGGCGAAACATGCCAAGCTGTTCGCACATTACTATGTACCGGATGAGGTCCAGGATATCGCTGATGAGATCGGTGATTCTTTCTTCCTCGCAAGACGAGCAAGAGAGACAGACGCAGAGATCATCGTTCTCTGTGGTGTGCAGTTCATGGGTGAATCTGCAAAGATTCTGAATCCGGAGAAGAAGGTTCTGATTCCCGCTCTGAATGCAGACTGCCCGATGGCACATATGTGCACCGTGGAGCGCATCGCTGAAGTGCGTGATGAGCATCCAGGCGTTGCGGTCGTCTGCTATGTTAATTCTACCGCTGAACTTAAGGCGCATTCTGACGTCTGTGTTACCAGTGCCAATGCGCTTAAGATCGTATCTAAACTTCCCAATGAAGAGATCTACTTCATTCCTGATCAGAACTTAGCTCACTATATCGCTGATCAGCTTCCCGAGAAGAAATTCATATTTAATGATGGTTTCTGCCATGTGCATCATTCGATCACCAAGGACCAGATGGCTCAGGCCAAGGCTGCTAAGCCCAATGCGCTCGTCTGCGTACATCCGGAGTGCAAGCCTGAGGTTGTGGCGATGGCGGACTATGTGGGCTCGACTTCTGGCATTATCAACTTCGTCGATGGTTCTGATGCTGAGGAATTCATCATTGCGACCGAGATGGGGGTTATGCACAGCCTTCGCACAGCGCATCCGGACAAGAAGTTCTATACCGCCGGCAATATGCAGCTCTGCCCTAACATGAAGAAGGTTTCCCTGGAGAAGGTGCGTGATGCTCTTCTTAAAGAGGACACGGAGATCCATGTGGACGTAGATCTCATGAAGGAAGCATATGAACCTATGATGAAGATGCTTGAACTTGCAAAATAGATGAATCGCCCGCGTACCGCAAGGGATAAGGTCTGGGTTCCATCACTTATGTGCGGGCATTAGGTATACATCAATGGATGGGCAATGAAAATGAATCAGAAAATTGAGAAACATTACAATGTTGTGATCGTAGGTAATGGGGTTGCCGGATGTTTTACAGCACTGCATCTGCCGAAGGATTATAAGATCCTCATGATCACCAAGAGTGACCTGGAGGAGAGCGATTCCTTCCTGGCACAGGGTGGCATCTGCGTCCTGCGCGATGATGACGACTACGATCTGTATTTCGAAGATACCATGCGCGCCGGACATTACGAGAATCGTAAGGAGTCGGTCGATATCATGATTCGTTCTTCTCGTGATATCATCAATGAGCTGATCGATTATGGCGTGGACTTCTATCGTGATAAGGAGGGTAACCTTCGTTACACGAGAGAGGGGGCACATTCTGCAAACCGTATTCTCTATCACGAGGATATTACGGGGCGTGAGATTACGTCCAAGCTCCTTGCACAGGTGCAGAAGCTTCCGAATGTGACGCTCATGGATCACACGACCATGATTGACATCCTGGTTCGTGACAACACCTGTGATGGTCTTCTGATCCAGACAAAGGATGGTGACCGTGTGCCGGTCTTCTGTGACCATGTTATGTGGGCTTGTGGAGGTATCGGTGGTATCTATGAGAATTCTACCAACTTCCCCCACCTGACGGGTGATGCGCTGGGGCTCTCTCTCCGTCATGGAGTGAAGCTGGAACATGTGAACTATGTGCAGATCCATCCGACCACTCTCTATAATACGAAGAAGGAACGCAGATTCCTGATCTCCGAATCCGTGCGTGGTGAGGGTGCGCATCTCTATGACAAAAATGGAAATCGTTTCGCAGATGAGCTGCTGCCGCGTGATGTGCTCTCCAAGAAGATTCAGGATCAGATGAAGAAGGATGGCACGAGTCATGTATGGCTGGATATGACCTGCATTACGGAAGTGGATATCAGAGAGCGTTTCCCCAATATCATCGCTCACTGCATGGAAGAGGGCATCGATCCGACCAAAGAATGGCTTCCGGTTGTTCCTGCGCAGCACTACTTCATGGGTGGTGTCTGGGTCGACAAGTATAGTCACACGACCATGAAGCATCTCTATGCTGCTGGTGAGACGGCTTGCAATGGTGTGCATGGCGCTAACCGTCTGGCTTCGAACTCACTTCCCTTCACATGATCGAAGTGGATGAGGAGGACAGACAGAATGGCGAAGTTCGATTCTTCGTCGATATGCTGGAGAAATCAAACGATGAGATTCAGAAGTTCTACTACCTGAATCCTTCGACTTATGTAGATATGGAGAAATTCGAGGCGGGCATGAAGGCTGCCATCTGGGCAGAGATCGACCGTGAGAATGCTGAGCAGGGAAAGGAAGAGAAGTAATATGGATCCCATTACGATGAACCTGAATGTTGATAAATTGATCAGAAGTGCTCTCGAGGAGGACATCTCCAGCGAGGACGTTACCACGAATTCCGTGATGCCGGTGAAGACGCAGGGTACGGTTGACCTGATCGTGAAGCAGGACGGTATCCTCTGTGGTATGGATGTCTTCGAGCGTGTTTTCAAACTTCTTGACCCTGAGACCGAAGTCATCCGCAAGAAGAATGATGGTGACGAGGTGAAGCCCGGTGACCTGGCTGCAGTTGTAAATGGTGACATCCGCGTTCTCCTCTCCGGTGAACGTACGGCGCTGAACTATCTGCAGAGAATGTCTGGTATTGCAACCTACACCCATGAAGTTGCATCCCTTCTGACCGGCACCAAAACCCGTCTTCTCGACACTCGTAAGACCAGCCCCAACAACCGTATCTTCGAGAAGTACTCCGTTCGTGTCGGTGGTGGCTACAACCACAGATATAACTTAAGCGATGGTGTCCTCTTAAAGGACAACCACATCGGTGCAGCCGGCGGTGTCGCCCAGGCTGTAAAGATGGCCAGAGACTATGCTCCCTTCGTTCGCAAGATCGAGGTCGAGGTTGAGAATCTCGACATGGTAAAGGAAGCGGTAGAAGCTGGCGCTGATATCATCATGCTCGACAATATGTCCCATGATGAGATGAAGGAAGCCATCGAGATCATTGCTGGTCGTGCACAGACAGAGTGCTCCGGCAATGTCACCAGGGAGAACATCGCGAAGATCTTAGATCTGGGCGTAGACTTCGTATCCTCCGGTGCTCTGACCCATTCCGCACCCATCATGGATCTGTCCCTCAAGCACTTAAGACCCATCGAGTGAGTCCTTCGGAAATACAGAGCAACCCCTAAGTTATA
>ONDO01000036.1 GCA_900316625.1 uncultured Lachnospiraceae bacterium
GATCCAGGCTTATGTTATGTGGATGGCAATCATCTATGTGGTCGTAAATCTGGTAACTGATTGCCTCTATCACTATATGGATCCGAGAATTCGACTGGGAGTAGTGGAAGAATGAGAAAGCATGTAGAGAAGAATAACAAAATACGTCTCATTCTCTTCAGTTCCTTAGCGGTCCTACTGGTCCTGATTGCAATCTTCGGGGAGCATCTCTGCCCCTATGATCCATATCTTCAGGATCTGAGAAATGCGAAGGCAGCACCCTCCTTAGCGCACATATTCGGAACAGATCGCTATGGCAGAGATATGCTCAGTCGCCTGATCATTGGCGCTAAGGCAAGTATTTTGTCCACCTTGCTTCTGGTATCTGTGATTACGATCATTGGAACCAGCATTGGAATCATCTGTGGATGGAGCGGAAACCGGCTGGATACGATTCTGATGCGCATCTCCGACATCTTCCTTGCATTCCCGGGGCTGGTGTTCGCACTGGCCCTTGCTGCAGTTCTTGGCGGTGGAATCCATAACGCAGTTATCGCCCTGGCTGTCATCAGTTGGCCCAAATATGCAAGAATCGCAAGAAGTCAGACCCTGTCTCAGAAGGACTCCCTATATCTGGATGCGGCCAGAATCTCAGGCTGCTCTACATTTACACTGATCATGCGACACATTCTGCCCAATATCTTCGGACCGATTCTGGTGACTGCAACAACGCAGCCCTGGGTGACCTTGTCTCCGGGATTTGCAATCTTCCTGTCTGTTGCGGTATTCAATCTCCTTGGAGACAGCATACGCGACTGGCTGGATCCGAAGAATGGCAGGTGATGAGATGGCAGAAGTAATTCGATACGAAGAGGTATGCATAAGTTATCGCAACGTCCCGGTCGTTCGAAATCTGAGCTTTGCGCTGGAAGAGGGCGAGATCCTCGGTATTGTGGGCGAGAGCGGATCTGGTAAATCCACCCTGATTAAGGCCCCTATGGGACTCCTTGGCAGGGAAGGAGAGGTGACGGGAGGCAGGATCCTCTTCGGAAATGTAAACCTTCCGGAACTTAAGGAGGAGGAAGTCCGCAAATACTGCGGATCGAAGATCGGAATGGTATTCCAAAATGCCGGAGCGTCCTTTCATCCGATTCGTACAATACGAGAACAGCTCTACGAAGCAGTGCGGGAGCATGAAGCAGTCTCCTTGGCAGAATTCGAGGAGAGAGCAGAAGAAATGCTGAGAAAATTCAGTTTTGATGACACGAAAAGGATACTTGATGCTTATCCTTTTGAACTCTCTGGCGGAATGCAGCAGAGAGTTGCGCTTGCATCAGCAATGCTGTTGAAACCACGCCTCTTAATGGCGGATGAACCGACGTCTGCACTGGATGTGACAGTGCAGAAACAGGTCATGGAAGAGATGCTTCTGGCCAGAGAAGAAATGGGAACTTCCATTCTTCTGGTAACACACAACATCGGCCTGGTCAGAAGAATGGCGGACAAGGTGCTGGTACTGAAGGATGGAGAGTGTGTGGAGTATGGTCGCACGGAGGACATATTGAATCATCCCCAGGCAGAATATACCAGGAAACTGTTAGATTCCGTGCCGAGATTAAGAAGAAAGGGTCAGGATTAATGGAAGAGATCCTAAGAGTCGAAGGCCTGAAGAAAGTCTTCGGATCAGATAAAAAGAAGGATGTCATTGCAGTCGATGGGGTGTCATTCTCCATTCGTGAGGGGGAGACAGTTTCTATCGTAGGTGAGAGCGGCTCCGGCAAGACAACGCTTGCAAGAATGGTGACCCGCTTAGAGAGCTCAAGCCAAGGTAAGATCTTCCTATGTGGAGAGGATATTACCCATAGTAAGGGCAGGGAACTTAAGAATGCTTACCGTAAGATGCAGATGGTCTTTCAGAGCCCCGTGGATAGCTTCGATCCGAGAAGAAGCTTAGGGGATGGAATTACCGAAAGCTTAAGAATCTTCGGAGTCTCTAAGAAAGAGGCGGATCGAAAAGCAGTAGAGATCTTAGAAGCGTGTGGATTAAAGAGGGATCTTTTGAAGCGATATCCCCATGAAGTGAGCGGTGGACAGTGCCAGAGAGCAGCCATTGCAAGAGCGCTTCTATTAGAACCAAAACTTCTTATCCTAGATGAAGCCACATCTGCGCTGGATGTAACGGTCCAGAAAGAGATCGTGGATCTACTGGATGAGGTGAAGAAGAAGACTAAAATCTCCTATCTTATGATCTCGCATGATATTGCGCTTTCCCAGAATATCAGTGACCGCATCCTGGTGATGTATGGGGGAAAGATTGTGGAAGAAGGAGATGCAGATCAGGTGATATGTGATCCGCAGGCTGACTACACGAAGAAACTGATCGATAGTGTTTTGTAGGCCCTTACAAAGGGATACACAATATATAGAGAAAGAGGAAAATATGAAAATGAAGAAAATGGCTGCAATCGCACTTGCAGTGACGCTTGCTCTTAGCTCCGGTGTGGCTTGTGGCAAGAATTCGAACACCGATGCTGTGAAGAAGGCAAGTAGTGCTTCCGGCAAGAGCATTGTAATTGGTGATACAACCTTCAACTCGTCGAATGAAGAGGGAGATGTGAATCCTCACAAGGCCTATTCAGGCTGGGCCTGCATCCGCTATGGCGTAGGTGAAACGCTCGTAAAATTCTCGGATACGATGGAGATGGAGCCCTGGCTTGCAACCGGATGGGAGAATCCGGATGATCTTACCTGGAAGATTACCTTACGTGATGGGGTGAAGTTCTCAAGCGGACGTGTAATGGATGCAGAAGCAGTCAAGGAATGTCTGGAACACCTCCTGTCTGTTCACGATCGTGCTCCCGGAGATCTGAAGATTGCATCCATGGAAGCAGATGGACAGATTCTGACCATCCACACCAGTGAAGCGAATCCTTCTCTTCTGAACTATCTCGGAGATCCTTATGGATGTATTGTTGATGTCCAGGCAGGTTTTGATAATGGAATTGTTGCAGGTACCGGTCCTTTCGTTGTTCAGGAGATGAAGCCGGACGAATCTCTGGTTCTTAGCAGGAATGAGAATTATTGGGGTGGAGAAGTTAAGTTAGATCAGGTTACCATTCGTACCATTACGGATGGCAATACACTGGCGAATGCGCTTCTGTCGGGTGAGGTTCAGGCAGCTTATGGTATGGCCTATGAATCCTATCCTAACTTCCAGAATGATAACTTCCAGTTCTCACAGATCTCAACATCCCGTTGCTTCTTCGGTAAGATGAACTTCGATCCGTCTTCTGTATGTGCAGATCCGGCGGTTCGTAAGGCAATTGCACTGGGCATCGACAAGGAAGGATTTGTAAATACTCTGCTGGAAGGAAATGGATATACTGCAAATGGAACCTTCCCTTCCGGATCTGCCTTTGGAGGAGACAAGGTGAAGACGGAAAGCTATGATCCGGAAGCTGCAAAGCAGGTTCTCCAAGATGCCGGCTGGACAGACAGCGATGGAGATGGTATCAGAGAGAAGGATGGGAGAAAGCTCGTTGTAAAGTGGCTTACCTATCCGAGTCGTCAGGAACTTCCGCTCTTAGCTGAATCCGCACAGGCAACCCTGAAAGAGGTTGGCATTGATCTGGATGTAAACTGTACTGCAGATCAGAATGAAATCGTAAAGGACAGAACTGCCTGGGATGTATATGCAATGGCAAATGTTCAGTGCCCGACAGGTGATCCTCAGTACTGGTTTACCGTATTTGCCCTGACTGATGCAGCACGTAATGATGGTCAGTACAGCAATCCGGATCTCGATGCCTTGGGCCAGGAGATGGCAACAAGCTTTGATGCCGATAAGCGTGCTGAACTTGCTCTTAAGATGCAACAGGAAGTACTCGATGATAATGCCTTCGTATATTGCGCCTTCCTCAAGATGAGCATGATCTCTCAGGCAAATGTGAAGAATTATACTTCCCATGCATGCGATTATTATCAGGTGACGGCAGATCTTGATATCGAGTAATATATTCTGATTTGGAATAGTATTGAAGTAATAAACTGAAAAATACGTTTTTATATTTGCCCCTTCGGACTTGCAAGAGCAGGAACGAAGGGGTATATTTTTGATTGGGTATCGAAGGCCAGGGAGAAAGCCTGGGAAACGATCATGACAAGGGAGAAGATCTATGCTGGAAACCAAGCAGTTACAGTATTTTATGGCAGCGGCAGACAGCAAATCCTTTAGCGAAGCTGCGAAAATTCTCTATACCACCCAGTCGAACGTAAGTAAGACGATAGCATCTCTGGAAAAGGGCGTAGGGTACAGTCTCTTTCGAAGAGAGGCAGGTGGAATCACTCTGACACCCAGAGGAAGATTATTATATAAGCAGGCCCTGCCGATTCTCGAAGGCCTGGAGAGAATGGAGATGGAGAATATCGATTCGGATCAGGACGTCATTCGAATTGCAACCAATCCAAGCTCCTGGTTCGCACGTCATTTTTCTGAGTTTTATCAGGTTCATGAGAAGGAACAGGTGAGATATAACATCCATACGGACTCCACTTTTCATATCGTACAGAGAATTCGTGATATGGAAGATGATATCGGATTTGTATATGTTTTCCCGGAGGAACTTGATCGTTTCCGCTATGATCTGAACCGAGATCAGATGGATTTTGAAATCCTCGGTGAGACCCCTGCGATGCTCTTCCTTAAGACAGAGGATATGGTCGGCAAGACAAAGGAGAGGAACAAGAACTGGAAGGGGCAGAAACTGATCCAGACAGAGATGGATCAGTTCAGAAGACAGTCCGACTGGACGATCGAGGAGACGGGCGAGGTGGTAGAAGGACTTCAGGTAGCGGTTACCACGAACAGTGATTACATTATGAATATCATGATGAAGGAGAATGGACTTGCCAATATCAGTCCGAGGAGTTTTACCCATTATGCCAAGCAAGACCAGCCAGGCATTACACTTTCAAGAGATGAAGGTAAAATAGTCTATGGTGTTCTTAGCAGAAGGGATACGGTAATCTCCGGAATCTTAAAGGATCTGATTAAAGATATAAGACAGGCAATTCATGAATAATAAGATAAGCATTAATTTAAAACTATTCTTTACTTTTTTTAAGATAGGTCTCTTCTCCTTCGGCGGTGGAGCGGCTATGATTCCGCTGATTCGCGAAGAGGCTGTGAATCGGCATGAATGGGCAAGTGATGATGATATTGTGGATATCGTATCCTTGTCGGAATCAACACCAGGCCCCATTGCTGTCAATGCAGCGACTTTTCTGGGGAAGAGGGTCAGTGGATTCTGGGGCGCATTCTGTGCGACACTAGGTGTGATCTTACCTTCTTTTCTGATCATCTATCTTATTGCGAATGTATTAAGACAGTTTGAGGAAGTGGAAGTCGTGCGTTTTGCTTTTACAGGAATTCGTGCGGGGGTGCTTGCCCTCATTGTTAGGGCCTTGCTTATTATGTTTTCCAATGTAGAGAAAGGGAGCTTTTCGTATATCTTAATGGGTGCTGCTTTTCTTTGTGTTTCATTCTTCCACTGTAATGTATTGCTGGTGATTCTGCTATCAGCTCTTACAGGTATTGTTGCAAGCTGGAAGACGAAAAAAACTGATAAACATCAGATTCCTGATGAGGGGAGGAAGAGATGAAACTACTAAGTCTATTCCTTATCTTCTTCAAAATTGGTGCCTTCACTTTCGGTGGTGGTTATGCCATGCTGCCAATGATCGAACAGGAAGTGGAAGCACATGGATGGATGCGGGAGGAGGAACTGGTGAATTTTATTGCCGTATCCGAAGCAACGCCTGGACCCTTTGCAATCAATATCTCGACCTATGTAGGAACAGAAGTGGGAGGTCTCAGTGGTGCGATTGCAGCAACGCTTGGCGTATCGATGCCTGCCTTCTTACTCATGTTAGTAATTGCCGGAATCTATACCAGATTTCAGGAATACTGGATGGTAAAAGGGATGATGAAGGGGCTAAGACCTGCGGTTGTGGGTCTGATTGCAGCAGCTATGGTTTCTGTTGGCGGACAGGTTTTTATTGGAAGTCAGGGAACGCTTATCTTTTCTGCCCTGGTCTTTCTACTTGGCATATTCCTCGAGCTAAGAATGAAACTACATCCCATACTTCTGCTTCTCTTATGCGCTGTACTTGGAGTTATGGCAGGATATGCAGGCCTGATCGCATAGGAGAATGCAAAGGAGAGGGATGGAAGAATAGAATAAGATCTGAAAAGTTAGATGAGAAAGTAGAGAATAAGTAAATGAAAAAGAAATGCCTGAGCCTGATTCTTGGAATCATGCTGGTCTTATCCCTTGGCTCCTGTGGAAAAGAGTCTGTTACTACTTCTGGCTGTGCAGAGCAGGAGATGGTGAAAGACGATACAACATCTAGTACCCCAAAAGTAAAAAGAGAGGATTCTGCAAGCAAACTTGCAGATATTGATAGTAATGAAGGAAACCATGCAGAAGTAAAGATTGTCATGATCGGTGATATTCTACTACATGAGCCGGTAATGGCTGCGTTCTTACAAGAGGATGGTTCTTATGATTTCAGTGCTCTGTTCGATGATACAAGGGCACTGAGTCAGAATTCGGATCTTGCGATCCTGAATCAGGAGACGATTCTGGGTGGTTCTGAACTTGGGGTTTCTGGCTATCCTGCCTTTAATTCCCCGCAGGAAGTGGGAGATGCTGAGGTTGATGCAGGATACAACACGATTTTAAGCGCTACAAACCATGCTTTGGACCGTGGAGAAGGAGCAATCCGGAAAGATATCAGCTACTGGAAGGAGAAACATCCGGATGTAACCCTGCTTGGTCTGCATGAGGATGAAGCAGATGCAGAGAAGATTCGGGTGGTAGAGAAGAATGGAATTCGTATCGCTATTTTAAACTATACCTATGGTACGAACGGGATTGCAGAGCCAGAGGATTATCTGGTCGACGATCTGACAGAGGAAAAGGCGATGAGAGAGCTGGACTGGGCAGAAGAAAATGCGGATTTTACCATTGTCTGTCCTCACTGGGGAACGGAATACCAGCTGGAAGAAAGCGAATATCAGAGGAAGTACGCAAAACTATTCACAGAGCATGGCGCAGATCTGATCCTGGGTGCCCATCCTCATGTAATCCAACCCATCGAATGGGTAGAGTCTGAGAATGGAAACCGGTGCTTATGTTACTATTCTGTTGGAAACTTCGTGACCGGAACTTCTGATTCCGGGGCAGGAATCATGAACCGTGTAATATCCGGTATGGCTGAAGTGACGCTTCATAAGGATGAGGATCAGGTTTGTATTGAACATGCGGATATTCATCCACTGGTCTGCCATTGGGAGAATGGCAGCTATCGCGTGATTCCCTTAGAGCATTACAGTGAGGAACTTGCAGAGAAAAATGAGATTAAATACCGTGATCCATCTTTTAGCCTTGACTCTGTAAAACTGACGGTTGACAGTGTTTGGCCGAATCAGGAATTCAAAGGGGAATAAGAATGAAGTGACCGAAGCAATTCTTCCTGCATGAAGCTTGTCTTCTTGTAACGCGGATCCTGCTTCAGGCAATCGTGTGTATCATATAGTTTCGTATTAGAAGAGAGAGGAAACGGATGAATTTCAATGAAGCTGAGAAAACAATCACAGGAATCTGCATTGAAGCATACGGATTTCCGGCTGGAATAGAGAAAGCGAGGATTCTCTCGAAACCTATTCTTCTTGATTTCCGTAAGATGCTCCGCCACGCATATGTGGGAGAAATCATTGAAGAAACCTACAATTCTGAGGATCTTAAGCTAAGTATCACAATCACCGGACAAAAAGCAGCAGGTGGACTTCTCATCATGTCCATCGAAAAAGAAATACATTCATAATAATCTCGCACGAACTTCATGCCAGAGAGGATGAGAAAAAATCCTAGAGCGAAACAATTTCTAAACTTTTTTTCTTGGTCTGTCTAATTTACAATTTCTCTCAAGAATCTTGATTAAACAATTGTGACAATACGCGTGATGCGATAGAATAGTTCTATAAATTCAAGAAGGAATCGGAAAAGAAACTGACAATTACATACTTAGAAACGTCTATGAATGCGGCTCGTTAGAATTTGGAGGGGTGGAACATGAAGGTTTATACTACTGACAAAATTCGTAATGTGGTTCTTCTCGGTCATGGGGGATGCGGTAAGACCACGCTGACAGAGGCAATGGCAAGTCTATCAGGAATCATCGCGAGACCTGGTAAGGTAGAAGATGGTACAACTATCTCAGATTGTACAAAGGAAGAGACTCGGAGGAAGATCTCCGTAGCGACTTCCCTTGTGCCGATTGAATGGACGGACTTCAAGATCAATGTCCTGGATACTCCGGGATTTTTTGATTTTGAGGGTGAAGTTGATGAAGCAATGAGCGTTGCAGATGGTGCGATCATTGTCGTCTCTGGTAAGGCTGGAGTGGAAGCTGGTACGGAACGAGCATGGGACCTCTGCGAGAAGTTTAACCTGCCTCGTATCTTCTTCATTACAGATATGGATATTGATACGGTGTCCTATCGTGAGGTTGTCGAGGACTTAAGCAACCGCTTTGGTAAGAAGATCGCACCCTTTAACATGCCCCTTCGTGAAGGCGGCGAGCTGACCGGTTATGTCAATGTCATTCAGAAGACGGCCTTCAAGTATGAGGGTAAGAATGCTGTGGAAGGCGATGTTCCCGACTATTCCATGGAGTATATGGGACAGTATAATGACAGCCTGATGGAGGCAGTTGCGGAGACATCCGAAGAGTTCCTCGACCGCTATCTGTCCGGTGATACCTTCTCCGAAGAAGAGATCCGCGCAGCAGTTCGTGTAGCTATCGCAGATGGCTCCATCGTACCGGTCGAGTCCGGTTCCGGTCTGAATGAACGCGGTGTCTACACCCTGCTCGATGATATCGTAAAGTACATGCCGTCGGCAGATAACCGTCCCATGGCAGGCATCAACACCAAGACCAATGAGATCTTCGAGGCGAATTTCGATATCCTGAAACCCAAATCAGCCTTCGTCTTCAAGACGATTGTTGACCCCTTCATCGGTCATTACAGCCTGATCAAGATCCGCTCCGGTGTGGTCAAATCCGACGATCTTATGTATGACTCGAGAACCGGAGAAGAGCTTAAGATTGGCAAGCTCTATATTTTACGAGGCAACAAGTCTGAAGAGGTGCCGGAACTGCATGCGGGCGATCTGGGGGCTCTTCAGAAACGTGGAACGATCGAGACGGGGGATACCTTATCTACCAAGGCAAATCCGGTGGTTTACCCCAAGATGGACCTGCCGACGCCGCTTACCTGCCTGAGATGGAAGCCGGTGAATAAGGGCGATGTCGACAAGATCGCACTTGCTATGTCGAAGATCATGGCAGAAGACAAGACCTTCCGGTCCGTAAGCGATGTTGCAAATCACCAGTCCCTGATCTATGGCATGGGTGACCTGCACTTGGATGTTATTAAGTCCAGACTCCACAATGAATACAAGGTGGATATTCAGACGGAGAAGCCCAGAGTAGCCTTCCGTGAAACCATTATGAAGACGGCGGATGCGGAATATAAGTATAAGAAGCAGACAGGCGGTCACGGACAGTATGGTCATGTTAAGATCCGCTTCGCACCCTCTGGTGGAAGTGAACCCTATGTTTTCGATGAAGAAGTTGTGGGCGGCGCAGTTCCGAAGAACTTCTTCCCGGCAGTTGAAAAAGGTATTGCAGCGGCTTGTGAGAGAGGTCCTCTGGCCGGATATCCGGTAGTTGGCATTCATGCAACCCTCTACGATGGCTCTTATCATCCGGTAGATTCTTCGGAGATGGCCTTCAAGACTGCCGCAGAGCAGGCCTTCAAGAAGGGTATTCTGGAAGCAGGCCCTATCCTGCTCGAACCGATCGTGTCGCTTCGTGTTACCGTTCCGGATGAATATACCGGCGATGTTATGGGTGATCTGAACAAGCGTCGTGCAGTTGTTCTGGGCATGTCTCCCGTGAATGGTAAGCAGGTCATCGAGGCAGATGTTCCCCAGATGGAGCTCTTCGGTTACTGCACCGTGCTTCGCTCCATGACCGGTGGACGTGGATCCTACACCTACGAATTCAACCGCTACGAAAGGACCCCGATGGATGTACAGAATAAGGCCATCGAGATTCATAAGGCTGAAGAGGGTGAGGAATAAGAAGGGGGAGGAACAATGGTGAAGTTGCCCCTCTGAGAATATGGAGTGGGAAGGCGCGATTGAGAATGAAATGGAGCAGTTGCCCTGCCAAATCAGTTTGGGAAGAAGTGTGGTAAGATAGGAGGGAGAATAGTCGCTTGAGAAGGAGGTCGTATGGCGAAGAAGAAAACATATATAGCCATAGATCTGAAGTCCTTCTATGCGTCGGTTGAGTGTGCGGCCAGGAAACTGGATCCGCTGACCACGAATCTGGTGGTGGCAGATGTCTCCAGGACTGAGAAGACCATCTGCCTTGCGGTGTCTCCTAGTCTTAAGGCCTATGGAATCCCGGGTAGAGCGCGTCTCTTTGAGGTTGTTGCTGCGGTTAAGAAGATCAATGCCGATCGAAAGAAGAGGATCGGTGGGGCAGAGTTCCGTGGGAAGTCTGCAGATGCGACACTACTTGCGACGGATCCCTATCTGGAACTGGATTACATCGCAGCAGTACCGAGAATGAAGCTCTACGAAGAGGTGAGTTCCCATGTCTACAGTGTCTATCTGCGTTATGTTGCACCGGAAGATATACATGTCTATTCCATCGATGAAGTATTCATGGATGTTACGGCATATCTGAATACCTATCAGTTAACTGCACATGATCTCGCCATGAAGATGATCCGGGAGGTGCTGAAGGATACCGGCATTACTGCAACAGCTGGCATCGCTGACAATATGTATCTCTGCAAGGTGGCAATGGATATCGTTGCCAAACATATTCCTGCAGACAAGGACGGAGTTCGTATCGCAGAACTCGATGAAATCTCTTACCGTGAGAAACTTTGGGATCACAGACCACTGACAGATTTCTGGCGTGTGGGTGGTGGAATCGCGAGAAGGCTGGAGAATGCTGGTATCTATACCATGGGAGATATCGCCAGCCTTGCTATAGCGGATGAAGATTATCTCTATCGCCTCTTTGGCATCAATGCAGAGTATCTGATTGATCACGCCTTTGGTTATGAGAATACAACGATTGCGGATGTAAAAGCCTATAAACCCAAGAATACGAGTATGAGCTCGGGACAGGTCCTGCAGTGTCCTTATACGAATGAGAAGGCCAAGATAATCGTCCGGGAGATGACAGAACTTCTGGCGCTGGATCTGGTAGATAAGGGACTTCTGGCGAACCAGATCGTGCTTTACATCGGTTATGACAGAGAGAGTTTGAAGGATCCGGTAATCCGTAAGGAATATAAGGGAGAAGTGGCAGTCGATTTCTATGGCCGGATGGTGCCAAAACATGCGGGTGGCTCGTCGAACTTAGGGAGGTTCACATCTTCGGCGAAGATCATGACGGAGCATGCGCTCCATATTTTCGAGGAAGTGACAGCGCCGGAACTTCTGATTCGAAGAATTAATATCACAGCGGTCAATACCATCCCGGAGGACAGGCTGATGACCGGGGAACTGGCGGAAGAGGAGAAACTGGAGAATCTGTCTGCGGACAAGGTCTATGAGCAGATGGACTTCTTCGATCTCGTCGAGGATCCGGATGCAATCAAGTCCAGAGAGGACCTGGAGAAGAAGAGGAAAGCGGAAGAGGCAGAACTCAAGAGGGAACGGAGAGCTCAGGAGGCCATGCTCCTCCTCAAGAAGAAGTATGGCAAAAATGCCGTGCTTAAGGGTACGGATCTGCAGGAAGGGGCGAATACCATCGAGCGGAACCGCCAGATCGGCGGACATAAGGCCTGAGGGGGTTTTAGAAACTCTCTGGTCATTAGAACTTAATCCCCGGAAGGAGGATATATGAATTCAAAATATGAAGCAATCCTCCACACGGAATGGACGGGGGTTCGGAAACACACGAAGAACAGTATGGAACAGAGGGCGGCACAGTTTTCGCCCTTTGCAGCGCTGAGCGGATATGATGATGAGATACAGGAGACGGCTCGCCTGACAGACCAGAGAGTGGATCTTACGGAGAATCGTAAGGAGGAGATCGACCGGGTGCTGCAGGAGATTCAGGAGGATCTCTATCAGGGAATTCGTTCTGATGTCAGCATCACTTACTTCAAGCCGGATCAGAGCAAGGAAGGCGGCACTTATCTTACGGTTGGGGGAAGTGTGCGGAAGCTTGACCCAGTGAGCGGTCGTCTTACATTTGCCGAAGGGGGAGAGGTACCCATTCGGGAGATTATCGATATCATTCGTCTCTAGCCCTTAGCCGATGAGAATCGACTCCAGACAGAGTTTGCCTGACAGATACAGGAAAGGTGATTACAACAGCATAAAGACTGCCAACAGCCACAGAGACAAGTAACAACCCAATAAAGAACGATACTGAAAGAGCTATGCAGAGGACTCATCTACTTAAGCTTCAGGAATTCATCAGTAATTCTTGAAATGGTTTGCACTTGATTCCGGTCTGTGTTATATTACTAATACGAATTGCGGTGGTCGTCTTCGGACAACACCTAGAGGGAGCCTGATGCGTCGGGCTCCTTTTTTGTTCACTATATATAAATCCTCACTTTCTAAATTCAAAATTTATTTCTATATTTCGTTATTTTTCCATGCTATTCCATCTCAGGTAAAGTGATGTAACTCTGAATCATGAGACCAGGGTTATCAATCTTACGACAGATCATGGCTCCTGCCTGAACACCCATGTCGTAGACGTTGATTTCGACAACCTCGGGCTTGGGATCTAAGATCGTAGAGTAATGATAGACATCAAAGGTGAGGAAAGCCACATCCTCCGGCACGCTAAGCCCCAGTTCCTTGATGGCACGGGAGACGCCGACAGCGATGGTGTTGTTCTCGCAAACGATGGATCCGGGAATCTGATTGCCTCCTGCAGCAGAAGCATCTGAAGAATCGTAAGAGAGAATCTTCATCGCAGCCTCATAGCCCTCCTGCCATGTGGAGGAAGTGTAGACCACATGGTCTGAAGTAACTCTGTGCTTATGACGGAGCAGGAAGGAGCGGAAGCCCTTCTCACGTTCATGAGAGAATCATGTTTCAGAATATATTCCCCTGCATGCTCACCAGCCAGTTCGTGGTTGGTATCTACCCAGCAGAGGCGGTTATCAAAATCCGGGTGACCAATCACCAGATGGGGGAAGGAACGATCGATGATAAGATCTGCCGTCGCTTGATTGATAACAGAACCGTGGATGACAATGCCATCTGCACTCTTCTGATCAATAATATCCCGAATGGTTTCCTTAGGATGCGCTTCATCAGAGATATCCATGAGAGACATGGTATAGCCGTTACGTGCAAGCTCTGTGAAAACGCCGCACATGATATCGATCATGATTTCTGGCGCGCCTTCCGCAAGGCGGTCAGAGAAGAGAAGGAAGATGCTTTCCTGATCGGTGAGATCTGGGAGGATTCCGAAGCCTGGCTGAGGGGAGACCAGATGGACTCCACCATGAATTACCAGTTTGCGGATATCGCCAGGGACTTCTTCGCAGAAGGGAAGATTACGCTGAAGGAATTCGCAGATCGCATCAGCCGGATGTATTTCCGTTACCGGGAACCGGTGGCAGAGGTGCAGATGAATTTCCTGGATACGCATGATGTGCCCCGCTTTCTGTCATACTGCAAGCAGGATAAGAAGAAGCTGGTCTTTGCAATGGCCTTTATGATGACTTTTGCAGGCATTCCGTCTATCTTCTATGGGGATGAGTATGGCGTCTTCGGAGAGACGGAGAGCGAATACCGTAAGCCTATGCCCTGGACGGGAGGAGATGAA
>ONDO01000037.1 GCA_900316625.1 uncultured Lachnospiraceae bacterium
CACTACTCGCAGAAATCATGCTCAGCTGTGGTTCTTCCACACTACTCGCAGAAATCATACTCGGCTGTGATTCTTCCTCACTACTCACCGGAATCATACTCGGCTGTGATTCTTCCTCACTGCTCGCAGAAATCATACCTGGCTGTGGTTCTTCCACACTACTCGTCGTAGCCATGCTCGGCTGTGGTTCTTCCACACTACTCACCGTAACCATTCCCGGCTGTGATTCTTCCACACTACTCGCCGAAATCATACTCAGTCTTCAGAACTTCCTTCAACTTCGCTCTGCCGCGTGAAAGGAGAGACCGCACGGTTGCTTCCTCCATCTCAGTCCTTCATAATAGAAGAGGTGGATGACTTCGCTGTATTTGTCCGGCAAGCTCTTCACCGCTTCCCAGACAAATGCCAGGTCCTCGCGGCCTTCTGCTACCAGTTCCTCATTCAGCTCGTCAGCCTCCCGGAGCTTGTTGTACTTGATGCGATTCTTCGCCAGGTTGGCCGCCACGCGTAGCAGCCACGACTTCTTGTGCTCCTCCGACATCTCCTCCGGTGCCTTCTCAAAGTAGCGGATCATCGTCTCCTGCAGGATGTCCTCCGCGTCGCTCATGTTGTGGAGGTAAGAATATGCCAGCCGGAGAACCCTGTCGCCATGCTGATCCAGAAGCGCCTCGATATCGCTGCGGTGCACATTTCCACTCCCACGCCTTGCCTCGATATGCTCTACATTTCCACTGCTCTGCTTCGCTTCCGACCGCTCCACATTTTCGACGCTCTGCTTCGCTTCCGACCGCTCCACATTTCCGACGTTCTGCTTCGCTTCCGAACGCTCCACATTTCCACTGCTTTGCTTCGCAAATGTAGGGCTTCCCGCAACGCATGCGTTTCTATAAGTTTCTCCCGCGGCCATCAGGAGCGCATCAATTGTCTTGTAATTTCTTCCTATAGGAATTGAATAGTCCATACGTCTTCCCTTACCAGATCTGATAGATAAGTTCCTTCATCTCCTCCTCAGAGAGGGGCTTGTACTGCGTACTGATTGCATAAGCAAAACCATCATGTTGCCATTCTGCGAAGCTAATCAAACCATCGCGCCCATGGCATTCCACAGTGAATGTGCTCGGCTCTTCCCCAGTCACACAGGTCAACTCCGGGGAATAGGCTTCCATCTCAAGTTGGGATTTTTCATCATAGACAGAATGTTCAAAATAGTGATCGACCGGCTCCTCACCAGCCTTTTTAATGACCTGCAGATAATTGTCATAAGTGTGCCAGTTCTGACCCCCGCCCTCCATAACGTAATCTTCCCGGGTTTCCAGTTCCATGTCTGGAACGCGGTAACGCACGATGAGAAGCTCTCTATTGCTGTCGATAACCTCAGGTTCATTCTCATCGATTCCGAAGAGGTCATTGTCTTCGACATAGATCTGGGGCGGTACTGCTGGCCATCGAAATGGGATATGCCCATTTTCATAAGTCCTCTCCTATACTTCTAATATACCGCTACACAGAGTAATTGCCAGATGAGATGGGGTTTATTTCCGGGTCTCTTGCTCTTTGGATGGCATGATTTCCTGCCCTTCTATCTTATAGACAACTCGGAATCTCAAATTGTTGCATGGGATTTTGTTTTTATCGGTGGGCTTCCCCTCCAATTTACTTTTTTTGCCTACAAACTGGCAATCGCCACAGTAAAATAGGCATTTTTTTTGCCAATCTGTCATTATCATCCTATTGCCGTGCAAGTATACAAAAAACTTGAGCAAATACACTAGATATAATTTTCTTATCTGTTATAATCTTGACAAGTGAAGTTGTTAAAGTTTTAACAAATTCTATTTCCGCTTATTTCAACACATATAGGAAGCCACGGATTTGTACCAGATCTCGAAATCTCATATGGACACACAAACAAAATGCTCGAGACATAAACTAAGTAATACCTAATGAGTAGCAGGTAATAAGTGGTAATCAGTCAGTGGCAAATAGTAAGTAGTTAATGTTGATTAGAAAATAGTAATTAGCAAATACTAAGTAGTTAGAAGTGATTAGAAAAATAGTAAGTAGCAAATACTAAGTACTCAGTTTTAATTAGAAAATAGCAAGTAGTAAGTAGCAAATAGTAACTATTAAGTAGAAACAGAACAGATCTAAGAGGAGCAAGATAATGAAGATATTGGTAATCAACTGCGGTAGCTCATCCCTGAAATTCAGACTTCTCGAGATGGACAACGAAGAGGTTCTTGTTAAGGGTCTCTGCGAACGTATCGGCTCCAAGTTCGGCCACTTCCGCTATGAACCTGAGAATGCAGAACGTCTTGAACGCGATGTGGATCTTCCCGATCACGACGCTGCAGTTAAGATGGTTATCGATACTCTGATCAGTGAAGATCACGGTGTTATTGACAGCGTTGACGAGATCTCCGCCGTTGGACATCGTATCGTTCATGGTGGAGACAAGTTCTCCCATGCAGAGTGTCTCACACCCGATGTTATCGCTGAGATTGAAGAATGCTCTGCCCTCGCACCGATTCATAACCCTGTTAACCTGATGGGAATCCGTGCTTGCCAGAAGTACATGCCCACCACTCACATGGTTGGTGTATTCGATACCGCATTCCATCACACACTTCCTGAAGAAGCTTACCTCTACGGAATCCCTTACGAATACTATAAGAAGTACAAGATTCGTCGTTACGGCTTCCATGGTATGAGCCACGAGTATGTATCCCGCCGTACCGCAGAAGTTATGGGCGTGCCTTACGATCGTTGCAAGCAGATCATCTGCCACCTCGGCAATGGTGCATCCATTACCGCTGTTCGTAATGGCGAGTCTGTTGACACCTCCATGGGATATACTCCTCTCGAAGGTATCATCATGGGTACACGTTCTGGTTCCATCGATCCCGAGATCATTAACGTAATCGCTAAGAAGGAAGATCTCGACACCCAGGGTGTTATGGATATCCTGAATAACAAGTCCGGTGTTTACGGTCTGTCTGACTTCCTGAGTTCCGATGTTCGTGACCTCTCCACCGCCTATGGCAAGAATGATCCGAACGCTATCCGCGCTCTGAACACTTATGTATATTCCATCGTTAAGTACATCGGTTCCTACGTAACCGTTCTCGGCGGTGTCGATTCTATCTCCTTCACAGCAGGTATCGGTGAGCATTCCTCCCTGATTCGTAAGCTGGTATGTGAGAAGCTCTACTACCTCGGCGTCAAACTGAATGACGTAGCGAATGACAATGCGAATGGTGAAACACTGATTTCCCTGCCTGACTCACGTATCTCCGTCTATGTCATCCCGACCGACGAAGAACTGGCAATCGCTCGTCAGACCAAGGAACGTCTCGAGGCTTACGGTTCTGGCAAGAATTACGAATAAGTTTTATTCCCTGAATCCTTACTTCAGGTGACAGATTACCCCAGCGGCTTTACCTTGTGGTCTTCCATGAATCCACAGGAATGGATGTTGGTAAAGCCATACTTCTTGAATTCCTTCAGATACTTCTTGGGTCTGTGATTGTAGTCGCCACAGACATAGTAGAGTGCGTCCTTATCACGCAGGCGGTTCACTGCGAGATCGATGCGATTGTAAGGAATATTGATGGCATCCTTCACATGTCCCTTGGCATATTCAGACTTGGGACGGATATCGATCAGGGCTGCGCCAGCTGTGGTGCGAACCGCATTGATCCCTTCGTTTACAGTCTTCAGTTCTAATCTGTCTCCAAATAACATTACGTTCCTCATTTCTACCTGTATGATCCTTATAAGGGTCTGTGGCAGGATCTGTCACATCTTTGATTTCAAATATCAAGCATACCTGACTTCTACATTATCAAATATAAAGCATACCTGACTTCTACATTATCAAATATAAAGCATGCCTGACTTCTACATTATCATACTCTACTTGAACATTCCCGTCAGTTCTCCGATGTAGTGAATCTTCTCCTCATCGTCGAATTCCTGGTTCGTGATCATGGCAAAATAGGCACCGTAGACCTTAAAGCTCATCATGATCTGATGCTTCATATCGCCCACATGCTCCGGTTTGTAGTGGTAGAAGACCTCCATAATCGCTTCATACAGCTTCTGCGGGAGCTTGTAGGATTCGGACCCGGAGAAGAGAATGCTGATGTCCTTCTCCTCTAGGATGCAGTGCCTCAGGATGTCCCGCGTGAATTTCGGCGTATCGAAGACGATAGTCGACAGGTCCCCCATCTCCTCCAGAATCTTCTGAAATGCCGCTGTCTGCAGTTGGTCCGACAGGTCGTAGACATCGTGATAATAAGCGTAGAAGGTCGACTTGTTCACCTCCGCCATCTTACACAGTTCCACAACCGAGATCTTCTCAAGCGGCTTCTTCTCCCTCACCTCCATGAAGGCATCGATCAGATGTCGCTGGCTCTTATTCATCTTCTCTCCCATATCTCTCCCTCTACATCTCCGACAGTTTCCATAATCCGTCGGATTTCAGACAGTTCTTCTCAAACGTTTCTTGCCCCGTTACTCCATCCATTCTATTCTTATCAGGTACGAAATACAACTTGTGTCGGATTTCGCGAATTCAGATCAGTTTTCGTTTATCTGATCTCTTTCTTCGTAAATGTAGGGCGAGTTGTCGCAAGGAGGACTTATATGAAAATCGCAGTATGTACAGATTCAGGCGCAGGCTTCTCTCCTGAAGAAGCAGAGCGTCTTGGTGTCCGCATCATTCCCATGTCATTTCTAATCGATGGCAAGACATATACCGAAGGCGCAACCGAACAGAATTCTATGGATGCGCCCGGACAGACAACCCTTAAGGTGTCCGATCAGCAATCCACTCTGACCCGTGAATCTTTCTTCGAGAAGCTCCAGGCCAGCAAAACCTGTTCTACATCCATGCCTGCCCCTGGCGACATGATGGATCTCTGGGACGAGCTGCTTCTTACGCATGACGCAGTCATTTACGTCACCATATCCTCCGGTCTGTCCGGCACGTTTATGGCTGCGAAAATGCTCTCGATGGAGGACGAATATGCCCGCAAGGTCTACATTTGCGACAGCAGAGGCGTATCCATCTCCGAACAGCGCATCGTTCGCGACGTGCTGCAGCTCATCAACTACGGCTACTCGCCTGAAGACATCATCGACTGGATCAGCGAGGAAGCCGGCAACGCATCGATCTACGTGGCCTTCAACACCCTCGAATACCTGAAGAAGGGTGGCCGCATTACGCCTGCGGCGGCTGCAATCGGCTCGGTTCTCAAGCTCCATCCCATCCTCTCTCTCATGGATGGTGGTTCTCTGGATGCTTGCGCTACCGCGAGAAATATGACCCAGGCCAAGATTCGCATGATGAACCAGATTGAGGGCGATCTCGTAAAGAAGTATCACGACCCTCGTGCAAGATACTGCCAGTTTGCCATCGCTTACTCCCAGGATCGTGCGGAAGCCGAGGCTTTCGCAAAGCAGCTTGTGGCGCACTTCCCGGAGCGTTTCCCTTCGGATATCATGATCTCTCCCTTGTCCCTACCGGTCTGCGAGCACATCGGACCTGGTGGACTCGGGATTGGTGTCTGGCCTGTCATGGACGTAAGTCTGGTGGAGCGTGCAATGCACAGACGTAAGGTGGGGTGATCCGGTCGTCTATAGCGAGCTTCTTAGACACTTTCCCGGTCGTCTATAGCGAGCTTTCTTCTTAGGCACTTTCCCGGTCGTCTATAGCGAGCTTTCTTCTTAGGCACTTTCCCGGTCGTCTATAGCGAACTTTCTTTTGAGGCCCTTTTCGAGACGAGATAAAAGCTGTAAGTTCAGCGAGGCACTATGCTTTCGCGAGACTGACGCTTTTCCTCTGATTGTCTCTGAAAAGGGCCTCAAAACGTCGCTATAGACTCTGTGGGCAAAGAATCTCAAAAATCTGCTATAGATTCTGTGGATAAGGAATCTCTAAAACTCTGCTATAGATTCTGTGCGTAAAGAATCTCAAAAATCTGCTATATACTCTTTGGGCAAGGAAGTTCTAAAACTCTGCCATAGACTTTGTGGATAATAGAACTTGTAAAAATACAATATTTCACTCTTCACTTTACTGGAAATGGTGTATAATAATTGAAAATTATTCATACGAAGAGTGAATTCCATTCATTATATCAATTCACAAATCGCTCCTTTCATAGGTAAAAAGGATTAAAATAGTTATTTAGGTAATTGAGAAGAAAAAAGATTACAAGGAGGACACAACAATGGCAGCAAAAGATCTAGACTGGGGCAATATCGGCTTTGGTTATATGGAAACCGAT
The DNA here is from genome assembly GCA_900316625.1 of uncultured Lachnospiraceae bacterium. Classification (GTDB taxonomy): domain Bacteria; phylum Bacillota; class Clostridia; order Lachnospirales; family Lachnospiraceae; genus Lachnocurva. The sequence continues at coordinate 6,294 of ONDO01000037.1, forward strand.
TATAGCTACGTCTCCATGTATAAAGATGGTAAGTGGGATGATGGTACCCTGACCAAGGATCATACCGTAACCATGAACGAATGTGCTGGTGTTCTGCAGTACTCTCAGTCCTGTTTCGAAGGTCTGAAGGCATACAGAACTGAGGATGGCAAGATTGTTACTTTCCGTCCTGACCTGAACGCACAGCGTATGGCTGATTCCTGTGAGCGTCTGGAGATGCCTGTATTCCCTGTTGAGCGTTTCCTGAAGGCTGTTAAGGAAGTTGTTGCAGCGAATGCTGACTGGGTACCTCCTTATGGTTCCGGAGCAACTCTCTACATCCGCCCTTACATGTTCGGTTACAACTCCGTTATCGGTGTTAAGCCTGCTGACGAGTACATGTTCAGAATTCTTGTTACTCCTGTTGGCCCTTACTTCAAGGGTGGTGCTAAGCCCGTTGTTGTTCGTATTCCTGACTTCGATCGTGCGGCTCCTCACGGAACCGGTAACATCAAGGCTGGTCTGAACTATGCAATGTCCCTGCATCCGATTATGGAAGCACACAGAGAGGGATTTAACGAGAATATGTATCTCGATCCTGCAACCCGTACCAAGATTGAAGAAACCGGTGGTGCTAACATCATCTTCATCAAGGACGGTGGCAAGACTCTGGTAACTCCGAAGTCTGATTCCATTCTTCCTTCCATCACCCGCCGTTCGATCTGCTACATCGCAGAGAATGTTCTCGGCATGAATGTAGAGCATAGGGAAATCTTCCTCTCAGAACTCGAGAATGGTGAATTCGAAGAGATGGGTCTCTGCGGAACTGCAGCTGTTATCTCCCCTGTAGGTCAGGTGAATGACCACGGTAAGGTAATCAACATCCCTGCCGGTATGGATGATATGGGTCCTGCAACCAAGAAGCTCTATGACACCCTGACCGGTATCCAGATGGGCAAGCTTCCCGCACCTGAGGGATGGATTGTTGAGATTCCTGAGAAGTAAGTTACACATTATTCCACAATTAATAATCAGATGACCAAGCAATGGTCCCGGGTATTTCGCAGAAATACCCGGGACTTGTTGTTTTCTTTATTTCCCGCCCTATCTCCTCGCATTCTTTAGCAACTTATAGGGCGGGATTTGTCTTTTCTCTTCTTTCCGCCCTATCTCCTGGCATTTTTTAGCAACTTATAGGGCGGGATTGGCCTTTTCTCTCCTTCCCGCCCTATCTCCTGGCATTTTTTAGCAACTTATAGGGCGGGATTGGCCTTTTCTCTCCTTCCCGCCCTATCTCCTGGCTTTTTTTAACAACTTATAGGGCGGGATTTGTCTTTTCTCTTCTTCCCGCCCTATTCCCTGGCATTCTCTAGCAACTTATAGGGCGGGATTTGTCTTTTCTCTTCTTCCCGCCCTATTCTCTGGCATTCTTTAGCAACTTATAGGGCGGGATTTGTCTTTTCTCTTCTTTCCGCCCTATTCCCTGGCATTCCTTAGCAACTTATAGGGCGGGATTTGTCTTTTCTCTTCTTTCCGTCCTACCTCCTGGCATTCCTTTGCAACTTATAGGGCGGGATTCGTCTTTTCTCTTCTTTCCGCCCTATTCCCTCGCATTCCGCAGCAACTTATAGGGCGGGATCTGTCTTTTCTCTTCTTCCCGCCCTATTCCCTGGCATTCCTTAGCAACTTATAGGGCGGGGATTTTCTTTTAAGTTACTTTTCCGCCCTATCGTAGACAAAAATCCTCCCAACACGCTTTTCCCGCCTACATAAGATGCTACACTCCCTCTCCATGGTAAGCGGATTTAACAACTTATTGGTTCCCCGCCTACATCACTCCCCGGCCACCCAAAAAAGTAGGCGGAATCGCTCGACTCGAGCGATTCCGCCTACAAGAATTCTTATACCAGAGTTCCGGCACCCCATGATAATAGTGATAAATTTCGGCGTAAAACCCACAGGCTTGCCCATGGGAGTAGTCAAGCCATTATGGCTTCTGCATTATGCTTCCGGAATGCCCTTTATGCTTCCACATTATGCTTCCGGAATGCCATTATGGCTTCCGCATTATGCTTCCGGAATGCCCTTTACGCTTCCGCCTTCTCACCCTTCTGCACACGGTTCTTAATAACCAGAAGAACAAGGGTCAGCAGTGCCAGAGAGCTTCCCAGAGACAGCCACCAGCTCTTGGTGAAGCCAGCAATCAGGTAACCTACGACGCAGACAGCGACAACAACCATCGCATATTCCATCTGAGTTCTGACATGGTTCAGATGATTACTCTGCGCACCGGAGGAAGACATGATCGTCGTATCCGAGATCGGAGAGACATGGTCACCACATACAGCACCTGCAAGAACTGCAGCAACAGCAACACTCATCATGGTGGTGTCGGTCTTACCAAACATATTTACAACAACAGGAACCAGGATTGCAAAGGTTCCCCAGCTGGTACCGGAGGAGAATGCAACAAAGATTGCAATCAGGAAGATGATCACAGGTGCAAGACCTGCCAGCATAGAATCAATCTGTACCGTTTCACCAATGAAGGTTCCCATACCCAGCGTATCTGTAATACCCTTCAGAGTCCATGCCAGAGTCAGGATCAGTATTGCCGGCATCATCATCTTACCGCCCTCAGGAACCGAATTCATGAAATCCTTGAATCCGATAACACGACGAGGCAGATAGAAAATCAGAAGGAAACCAACTGTCACAAGACCAGCAAATACAAGGGATTCAGAAGAAGAACAATTTGCGAATGCTTCGATGATATTGCTTCCGCCATTCAAGAAACCAGTCCAGATCATACAGCCAATCGCAGAGCCGATCATAACGATCATGGGAGCAATCAGATCAATCACCTTGCCCTTCGCATACTTACCACCCTCGGTCGGGTCGGTGTAGGTCTGATTCACGAATTCCTCACCACCGGAAGTGAAGAGGTCACCCTTTGCTGCATTGTCTTCGTGCTGCTTCATCTTTCCGAAGTCGAATCCCGCAATTGCCATGAAGAAGACCATGTAGATGGTGAGCAGTGCATAGAGGTTGAAAGGAATCGTGGACATGAACATCTGGAATCCAGACATGCCGGAGCCCTCAGGAACATAGGAATTAACCGCTGCCGCCCAGGAAGAGATCGGTGCGATGATGCAGACCGGAGCAGCTGTAGCATCGATCATGTACGCCAGCTTTGCACGAGAGATCTTCTGCTTGTCCGTAACCGGACGCATAACGGAACCGACCGTCAGGCAGTTGAAGTAGTCATCGACGAAGATCAGCACACCCAAGAGGGCAGTTGCGATCAGAGCCGACCGCTTGGATTTCAGACGCTTTGTCGCCCATTCACCGTAAGCGCGCGTACCACCTGACTCCTGCATGAGCATAACAATCATGCCTAAGAGGATCATGAACATCAGAATGGAGAAATCCACACTATTGATGGTCGTGTTGAAGAGGATGTCGAAAGCAGTCCAGAAATGAAAATCGGCCGCGAGTAAGGCGCCGAGCGCACAACCCGCGAAGAGCGAGATGTAGACTTCCTTCGTAATTAAAGCCAGCACAATTGCTACGATCGGTGGCATCAAGGACCACCAGGTTCCAATAAACATGTTTCTTTTCCTCCCAATAATCTTTTTTCTTAGTATCTTTTTTCTTAATTATTTTTTCCACGCATCTTTTCCATACATCTTTTCCACGCATCTTTTCCCGCACATCTATATAGATGCGCGGAATTCTGCATTTATTCACATGCATTATTCATTAATAGTCCCATTTTACACCAATAGAGCATATTTATGCGCATTTTTTGCATTTTTCATTTCCTTACAATGCAGATGCATTTTCTTCTACCCACCTTATGCCTCCCGTATCGCCAGAGCACTTTGTATCCATGCTACCTCCAGCAAAGCGCACTTCTACTCCCCTTTGAGCCAGGACTTTAGAATCTCTCCAGACTCTGATTTCCATGCTACCTCCGGCAACGTGCACTTCTACTCCCCTTTGAGCCAGGACTTTAGAATCTCTCCCGACTCTGATTTCCATGCTACCTCCGGCAACGTGCACTTCTACTCCCCTTTGAGCCAGGACTTTAGAATCTTTCCCGACTCTGACAACTCATCATCTGTCCAGGCACTGGTCTTCGCACAGCTTGCCTTAATGAGCGCAGACGTCTCCGCCTTATTCGACAGACTCCAGCCACAATAGGACAGATTCTTCTCATCGATCAGCTTCTTCCACGCATCCGTTGATGCCTGATCGATGTCACCATTTCCGGATGCATCACAGAAGCTGAATTCAGAAATGAAGACCGGAGTCCCAGCCTGGAGTGCAGTCATAACCTTCTGTCTGTTGTAGTCGGTGTGCGTTGCCGCATAGAAATGCACCGCAAACATCACATTTTCCATGTGCTCTAAGGGATTCTTCGCAACCAGATCCACATCCTGGGACCAGGTCGGCGTACCACAGATAATAACAGCATCCGCATCATTCGAATGAATGATAGGGATGATTGTATCCGCATAAGTCTTTACACTCTCCCAGCTGGTATTATTGGGTTCATTACAGATCTCGTAGATCACATTATCTCTGGAAGAATACGCTTTGGAGACCTTGTTCCAGAAGTCCTTTGCATCATCGATATGCATGTTGGGATCATTGTCCGATAAGATATGCCAGTCGATAATGGTATACATATCCAGATTCGTGCAGGCATCTACACCAGTCTGAATGGTCGACACAAGCTTCTCACGGTCACCTCCCGTGCAGTATCCACCATTCTCGGCGGTGTACATGGCGAAACGCACTACATTGGCACCCCAATCATCTCGAAGAGTGCGGAAGGCATCCTCGTTCACATACTGCGGATACCAGGCCAGGCCGTGAGTGCTCACGCCATGGAGCTGGAAGGGCTGACCATGGGCATCCACAAGCTGTGTTCCCTCGACGGAAAGCTTGCCATGCTGGCTGAAGAGTCCGGCGGCGCCTGCAGATGCACTACTTGTCGCGCCTATAGATGCACTACTTGTCGCGCCTGCCGAAGTGCTTCCTGCATCGCCTGGTGAAGTACTTCCCTCATCATTTGCCTGAGACGATGTAAGGTCAGTAGCACTTAAATCCTCCTCGCCATCCGATGTTGCATCTAGAGCTGATACATCCGAGTCATCCGCCGCTTCCTGAACTTCCTGTGTCACAGAATCCAATGATCCAGCATTCTGTCCCTTCTTCCCACAACTCGTAAGAAGCACCACGGCAAAGATCATAACTGCAACCGTGGCAAACCATCTCAGATTACGACGCTTGTCCTTCATATATCATCCCCCGCTCTAAACGCTCTCCCCAATAAAAACGCTTTCCCTCTATCTGGCAGGAATTCCTCTCTTGCTTATTATGTATTATTCTGCCAGCACGAAAGGAAACTCGATTACGCCACTGCGGTCATTTTTCTTGCTGGCATTCTGTCCATCTGTCATGGCACCATCCGCCGAAGGACTTACATCCACATAATCAGAGACGATACCAGTCTCATTCGTCTTCGCATTACCGGAAGATTTCTTGGATGACTTTGCAGATGATTTCGCCGATGACTTTGCAGATGATTTCACCGATGACTTTGCAGACGATTTCGCCGATGACTTATCAGAAGAATTTGCCGATGAGCTCTTAGCAGACTTGCTGTCCGAAGCATCTGCGGATGATTTCCCGTCCGCATCCGAACTTCCATCCGCCGCAGACACTTCCTCTGTCTTTGAATATGCCGGACTACTAAGGTCCAGTGCAGCGGTTTTCGAATAGACGAATGCTCCTCCGATCAGAACGGTGAGTGCCAGGATAGCGCCCGCTTCATATTTGTAAATGAGAATAAATCCTTTGGTAGCGGTATCCCTTTTTCACAACAGATGTATCTGGAACAATGACACCAAGGTCTACAAGTTGATTCATGATTTTTGAGCATACATTCACATCTTCTTATAAAGGAGATGTCATGCTTTCTGCAGCGAAGTCAAACTGCTCCGAAAGCTCCGATAGCGATTCAAATACTTCTTTTGAAACATGATGACTTCCTCTTCGAAATATAGCCCACTCAAAAGTTCTTCTGAAATTCATCCTTCGGCCGGATAAATACGAAGAAGACCTCCCCGTGATTCTCACTATCAATCAGCCTTCCGATATCCACAACCGGAAGGATGCTTCCATCCTTCTTAATGATACGATATTCCACATAATCTTCCCGGTGGCCGCCTTCGGATGCCGATCCATCTGCTCTCTGATCACCGTTCTCAAGCTTGGCCTTTTGATCCCTCGGACAGCTTCCTTCCGTCATTGAACCATTCACTTCCTCGATCTGTCTTTGGATCGACTCCTCCACCCGGTCCAGATCCTCCGGATGCACAAAACCCCGGAAACTATGCTTCGTCCAATCCAGAAACTCCTCAAAATCTCAAGTTTTGCAAACAATTCGTTGATATTTATTTCCGGATATTCCATAAATATCCCCTCCTTTTCGCAGCAACGTCTTGACGTACTGTATACGTATATACGTAATCATATCTTTATAAAATGGCAATGTAAATAAACACATTTACCGCCTAATTATGTGCCTCTATCACGAAATCTCCTTTGCAAAATATGAATCAAATAACAAATATAACAGAAATGAGATTACTCATTTTTCAACCTGCAAACCACTTGGAACAATTCATCATTTTCGTATCACTTAAATATAAAAAGCCCGCAAGCCCTTTAAAATACAATGGTTTGCAGGCAATAATACCTTTTAGCGGGTCTACTCAAACTCTAGAAAAGCATCAACATCTAGTAAGATTGATTTTCTTTTATAGCTATATGTTGTTGTGCTTTTACGTTTATTCCATCGATTTTTTTGCTTTTTATAACTTTTTGCAACCAAAGTACAACCATTAATATCGTTTGTGATAAAAAAATATATCAATTTATCGTTTGTGGCAAACGATAAATTCTATTTCTATTTGCCCCCTCTGCTACTATCATATTACGTTTGGCCATCGACGCAAGAATAACCCTTGTTCGATCAGGTCCAAGGCCAATAACTGCAGCAATATCAACTGTTTTAGCCTTATCCACCCTGCCTAAATATTCAAGTATTGCATATTCTTTTGCCGTTTTTTGTTTATCATTATCATTTGTATTTATCGTTTGTCGTTTGCTTTTATCGTTTGCTTTTATCGTTTGTTTTCCATCTTCCGGAAGAGCACGGTACATATTAACTCTAAGGGCATTTTCCATATCGATAAACTCAACCTCTGGAAGTCCATACTCTTTAGTCTGTGTTAATATCTTTGGAATACCACTCCCCCATTGTTCGATAAGATTCATATAAACAAAAGCATTCGCGATACCATGATTTCTAACCTTCGAAAAACCTTCTTTCATCTTCTCAATCGTAACTCCCGGCATCAACCCACCAGGAGACGATATTTCAAGCCTGTTATCATATATTGCCACCTGAACAAGGCTTCCTTGGAGGAAGCTGCAATTTACAACAGCATTGATGATAAGTTCTCGTATACTTTCCGGAGGAAGTTCATAAACATCCTGCCTGTGAATGCCCTTTATCCTTGCGCCAAGATGAATATTTCGAAGAACGAACTGATACGCCTGCTCTACCTGATCCCAGAGATTACCTCCGTACTCTCGTTTATCTACAAAAATACCACGTGTATTTCCTTTAAAAACTGCACACTGTATCTGAGACATAACACCATCAAGACCTCTCAGATAATAATATGCATACGTTGGACGAACAACTCCATTTTCTTCCTTAAGAATTCCCCAGGTTATCAGGTTATTCTTGGTAGGAGTCTTAACCTTTTTAGCGTCTTTCTCGTCCATACAATTACGCTGTGCCTCTTTTTTCATGTCCTCACAAAAGCTTTTAATATCTGCATCTGTTACTTCAATGTCTTTATTCACAACATTATCAAAGGATCTATTCTCATCCTCATAGTACATTTCCTGGATAAATGGTCTGTCAGCAAGCCGCGTAGAACCAGCTGTACGGATAAAAGTACCCTTATCCATTCCAAGAGATTTAAGATAATAAGGTCTTTGCCTTCCTGCACTAATTTCTACCACAATAACCGTTTTATCTCCCACTGCTTGTGGCGCAATATCCGGAATAATCAATGGTTCACAACTGTCACTAATAGCATTGGTGATTTTATCAATCATGGTAAAAACGGCCGTTTGATCAACTCCCACAACCTCTCTGTCGTCATTGACACCAATGATAAGTCTGCCACCATCACCATTAGAAAAGGCAACAATCGTCTTCATATATTTTTTACTGTCTTCCGGCAGTTTTTCTTTGAACTCCAGGTCCTTTGACTCACCACGGAGGATTTCTTCTATTGTCATGTGCTGTCACCCTTTCTTTAACTTCAAATTGTCTTTATCAAACTCGCCATAAGTGCAAACAGAAATACACTACGTTAAACTCATATATCCTATTCCTATCACGCAATTGCTAAACATTCAATCTATTGTCGCATATTCCCATTCTGATCAAACTTACGTTTTAATCCGTTTTCTACAAGCACATACTTTATTAATGGTGCTGTACACTGCACTAAAACAATAGCCCCAACTACAAGCCATAGCTTATCCACTTTTATACCGTGCTTAAATAAGATGATATTTGCAATTGCTGAAATAATAGTATATACAGCTCCCACAATTAAATATGTTTTTGCCATTCTCCTTTGAGCATAGTCCCAAGTTTGCTGACTTAATTTTCGTGAATTGAAAAAGTAAATTCCAGTGTAGAAGTAAATTCTACTGCAACTTAGAGGTAGACGTTAGTCTTGCACAGGTTGCGTTTACTCTTGCATACAATTGTACTATGATTGCCCTGTCCTTCTGACAGCAGTGGAAGGAAAAAAATGAGTAAGTTAATACCAGGCAATCAAAAACATCTGACGCTCAATGACAGACTGTACATTGAAAAAGCAATCAATGAAGGAAAAACCTTCAAGGACATTGCCAAGAACCTTTGTAAGGATCCAACAACCATCTCCAAGGAAGTCAAGGCTCATAGACTCAGCGTGTGGAAAGACCATGGTCT
>ONDO01000022.1 GCA_900316625.1 uncultured Lachnospiraceae bacterium
TAATCAATCCAATCATTTTCCAACATATCATCAAATGCTGCTGTTACATCAGCTAAATCAATTGTCTTAACCTAATCATTTTTTTCAATTCTGTTACTAATATGCTGAGCCTCTTTTAGAATTCGAAGCTGATATTCTGCAATCTCTTTTAAAGCAGTAAATCTTTCTTCTTTTGTTTTTCCTTCTCGAATCATCTGTGCATTATGAGTTTCAAGATTCGAAAGAACCGTAAGTTCATTAATTGTCGCGTAATCTCGAACATTACTATTCTTTGCTAAATTCGGATTTGCGTTTCTCCAATCCTTCGCTGTAAAACCGAATAATGCTATATTAAGAAGATCGCCTTCCTCTGCATATGGTAACCATTTCAAGTCATCTCGATAGTTGCAAGACGGAATAATATAGTTCTTTACTGCATCCGTTTGAATCAAATAATTATTCTTCGACAAAAAACGTTTTGCATTCCATTCTGTTTTTTGAACATCATTCTCCTGCGTCTTTAATCGCTGAAACTCCTTAATTAAATACAATTTAAAGACTGGACTGATTGCAGAAGCAAATTCAAACGCTATATCTTTGTGAGCAAAAGTTCCTCCATAACGGCCTTTTTTCACTATCATCCCTACAGCAGCAGTTTTTTCAATCCAATCACTTACACTGATAGTAAATGTTGGTAAACCAGCTTCCTGTTTAAAGTGGTCAAATTCGACCACTTTAAATTCTGGATTATAAATCTGTTCCCATGTGCCAAGGAATTCCAATGTGCCTCTATTTCTCAACCAATTCTTTATAACATCTGCTGCTCTTGAATCATTAGATTTTGCCGCTGCCATATCCGTAATGCAAATATAATCTTGCTCATCCGATACAGAAACCGTAATAGGCACATCTTGTACAGTAATAATCTTATTCTTTGCCATCTTTAACCCCTCACCAATTCCTCATATTTCAGCTGATACGCAATAAGTCTCGGTATATACTCCGGAGGGGTGCGTCGTCCAGCCTCCCAATCCTCAAGTGTTCGAACCGGAATCCCAGTGTGCTCTGAGAATTCTTTTCGATTCATTTTCACACCCTCACGTAATTCTTTAATCACCTTTGCAATATCCATTTCATTCCTCGCATTGCGTTTTCTTGATTATATCATGTCCGTCCTATACACGCAATGTGTGGTTTAAGGAAGCTATTTATAGAATCTATTTAGAATCACTAACCCGTTACTCCATCTCTTCCATTAATATAAAGTTGCTAAGTGAAAGCCAACATACCTCGCAAAAATACACCACCATTACGCCCCTAGTTAATTACTGTTCTTTTGATTTTATGTATTTTTAAAGTATATTCTGGAAAGCCAGTATCATAATCGTATCACAACACAAAAAAGGCCTGAAATCATGTTTTCTTAACATGATTTCAAGCCTTGATAATACTTGATTTGTTATACCAACCTCTAAACCACTTCAGGATCACTCGAATTCGATCATATCCTATGTCTTAGACGTTAATCTCAGCCTTTACACCCAGGATGTCTTTATTTGCATCAAGAACCGGGCGAACAACATCACGAAGATATACTTCCACCTGTCTTGGAGCACGGCCAACATAGAGTTCCGGCTTCAGATTCTTCTCCAGATCCTCTAAGGACATTCCGAATCTGTCATCAGCTGCGATCAGCTGAATGAGGTCATTCTCACGACCTTCCTGCTTTACATGAGCACCAGCCTGCATAGAAAGTTCTCTGATTGCCTCATGCATCTCCTGACGATCCTTACCTGCCTTAACCGCATCCATCATAATGTTCTCAGTTGCCATGAAGGGAATCTCAGCCATGAAGTGCTTATAGATAACCTTAGGATATACAACCAGTCCATCGACAACATTCAGGCAGAGATCAAGGACACCATCAATTGCAAGGAAACCTTCTGCAACAGAGAGTCTCTTGTTCGCAGAATCATCCAGAGTACGCTCAAACCACTGAACTGCGGAAGTAATTGCAGGATTCAGAGCATCTACCATCACATAACGGGACAGAGAAGCAATACGCTCAGAACGCATAGGATTTCTCTTATATGCCATTGCAGAGGAACCAATCTGATTCTTCTCAAAAGGTTCTTCTACTTCCTTCAGATGCTGAAGCAGGCGAATATCATTGGACATCTTGGTTGCAGAAGCTGCAATACCAGCAAGAACATTCAGCACTCTGGTGTCATGCTTTCTGGAATAAGTCTGACCGGATACGGGAACACATCCTGCAAAACCCATCTTTTCAGCGATCATAGGATCGATCTTATCTACGGTCTCATTATCACCCTGGAAGAGTTCGAGGAAGGAGGCCTGGGTTCCGGTAGTGCCCTTAGAGCCAAGCAGTTTCAGTGTAGAAAGAACATATTCAACATCCTCGAGATCAACCATGAACTCATTGAGCCAGAGAGTTGCTCTCTTGCCTACGGTCGTGGGCTGTGCAGGCTGAAAATGTGTAAATGCCAGAGTAGGAAGATCCTTATACTCTTCTGCAAACTTCGCAAGTTCATTAATTACATTGATAAGCTTGGTACGTACAAGTTCGAGTGCTTCCTTCATAAGGATCATATCCGTATTATCACCGACATAGCAGGAAGTAGCTCCGAGATGGATAATACCGGCTGCCTTAGGGCACTGCTGTCCATAAGCATATACATGGCTCATAACATCATGGCGAACCAGCTTCTCTCTTGCTCTTGCTACTTCGTAGTTGATGTTATCCTTATTCGCTTCGAGTTCATCAATCATCTCCTGGGTAATACGAGGCTGACCATCGGAACCCTTAAGTCCAAGTTCCATCTCTGTCTTCGCCAGAGCGATCCAGAGTCTTCTCCAGGTACGGAACTTCTTGTCCTCAGAGAAGATATACTGCATCTCTTTGGAGGCATAACGCTCAGAAAGTGGACTGATATACTGATCTGTATTCATTCTTACTCCTTATTACAAATGTAGGGCATCTTTTAGAATCAAGCCTGCCTTATGGTTTGCTCTTCATTTACGCTTAAGCGTCGAACTCTCCACGGATATCATCCTGAGGAGGATCCAGAGGATACTTACCGGTAAAGCAGCCATTACAGATAGGAAGACCGTTGGTAAGTTCCGGAAGACGATCTATATTAAGATATCCGAGGCTGTCTGCACCGATGATCTGGCGGATTTCTTCAATGCTTCTATTGTATGCAATCAGCTGCTCTCTTGCAGGAACATCCGTTCCGAAGTAGCAAGGCCAGAGGAAGGGAGGCGAAGAAATACGAACATGTACTTCTTTCGCGCCGGCTTCCTTCAGCATACCAACAATTCTATCGGAAGTTGTACCACGAACGATAGAATCATCGATCATGACAACGCGCTTGCCGCGAACAACTTCACGAATGGGATTCAGTTTTACACGGACAGCGGACTCTCTGCTGGACTGCTTGGGCTTAATGAAAGTACGTCCTACATAAGAATTCTTAACAAATGCTGTACCGTATGGAATACCAGACTCGAGGGCGAATCCCTGTGCTGCAGCATTTCCAGATTCGGGAACGCCGACAACGAGATCTGCATCAACCGGTGAATCCTGTGCCAGGAAACGTCCGGCCTTAATGCGGGACTCATAGACGCTAACTCCGTCGATATAGGAATCCGGTCTTGCGAAGTAGATATACTCGAAGATACATCTGCCTTCTCCGCTTCTGCCCGGGCAACGGGACTTATTGGAAGTTACACCCTCATTAGAGATGGTAACAACTTCACCGGGTTCAATATCACGGATATACTCTGCGCCGATGGTATCCAGTGCGCAAGTCTCGGAAGCAAGAACATAAGCATTATCGCGCTTTCCGAGAACCAGAGGGCGGAAACCAAAGGGATCACGTGCGCCGATCAGTTTTCTCGGGCTCATGACAACCAGGGAATATGCTCCCTTAATCTTATCCATGGTGCGTCCAATAGCATCTTCTACAGAATGGCAGTTAAGACGTTCTCTTGCGATGAAGTAGGCAATGGTCTCAGAATCGATGGTGGTCTGGAAGATTGCACCGGTCTGGGACAGCTCTCTACGGAGTTCATTTGCATTGATCAGGTTACCATTATGTGCAAGAGCAAGTGTGCCTTTTGCATAATTCAAAACCAGGGGCTGAGCATTCTCGCGGGTGGACTGACCTGCTGTAGAATAACGAACATGCCCGACACCCATATTGCCGTGAAGTTTTGCAAGAGACTCTCCGTCAAATACTTCGTTTGCAAGTCCCATACCCTTATGGGACTGTACCAGGCCCTTAGGACCATTGGTGTCAGTTACAGCGATACCGGCGCTCTCCTGTCCTCTGTGCTGCAGAGCAAAGAGTCCATAGTAGACTGTGGAGGCAACATCATTGCCATCGCAGTCATAGATGCCGAATACACCGCATTCTTCTTTTAAACCAGTTTCCTGGGCTTTCTTGTCTAAATCAAACTGATTCATGTAATCTCCATACATATCTAAAAGGGGTTTACATTTCAACTGAAACTATTATAGACGCCAACGTCAATTCATATCAGTTCTTGAAGCTTTCCCCAGTAAGGAGTTCATATGCTTCCTTATACTTTGCGATTGTCTTATCAATAACATCCTGGGGAAGGAGGTAATCGCTGTCTGGATTAGCCTTCAGCCAGTCACGTACAAACTGCTTATCGAAAGAAGGCTGACCATGACCAGGCTCATAACCTTCTTTCGGCCAGAAACGAGAGCTGTCCGGAGTCAGCATCTCATCGCCGAGGATGATCTCGCCATCTTCATTGAGACCGAACTCAAACTTGGTATCTGCGATAATAATACCGCGGGAAAGGGCATACTCTGCGCACTTCTTGTAGAGAGCGATGGTGTAATCACGGAGCTTCTCAGCATACTCTTTACCCTTACCAGGATAATACTTCTCCAGATGGTCGATGGACTGTTCAAAGGAGATATTCTCATCGTGATCACCGAGATCAGCCTTGGTGGAAGGAGTATAGATGGGTTCAGGAAGCTTGTCAGATTCCTTGAGGCCTTTCGGAAGCTTGATACCGCAAACGGTACCGTTCTCCTGATAGGAAGCCCAGCCGGAACCGGTGATATAACCACGAACAATGCATTCTACAGGAAGCATCTCAAGTTTCTTAACCTTCATGACATGTCCCTTGAATTCTTCCTTCTGGAAGAATTCAGGAAGATCTGCAAGGTCGGTAGAAAGCATATGGTTAGGAAGGATATCCTTAGTGTAGTTAAACCAGAACTTAGACATGCCGGTAAGGATTGCGCCCTTATCAACGATCTTGTTCTTAAGAATTACATCAAATGCGGAGATACGATCTGTCGCATACATTACGATTGCGTCGCCAATGTCATAGACCTCTCTTACTTTACCTTCCTTAATGGGTTTCAGCTCGGTACTCATGAGTCTAATTTCTCCTTCCATAATCATTACTTAAATATAATTCTCGCCGGATTAACGTGCTTCTATATTATAGCTGACGTATCCAAAAAATAGTCTCTAAATCCATTCGATTTATATTGATACTTTTTTGTGAATTGTGTGCCCTTATTAAAATATCCTATCAAGTATTTAAGTATTGCTTATCAATAAAGTATATTATATAAGCAATACTTAATCATTTGTAATAGATACTCAAGGCTTCTATTCAGAAAAACAAAGAAGGGGACAGCACAGCTGTCCCCCTCACCGGAATCTCATTACTTATTGTAGTTAACGATTTCGCCAAAGTCAGCCTTCAGGGAAGCGCCACCAATAAGTCCACCATCGATATCGGGCTTAGCAAGGAGTTCCTTGCAGTTACCGGCATTCATGGAACCGCCGTACTGGATACGGATCTTCTCAGCAGTATCGGTATCATAGATCTCAGCGATGCATTCACGGATAGCCTTGCAGACTTCTTCAGCCTGATCGGCAGTTGCAGTCTTGCCAGTTCCGATAGCCCAGATAGGCTCATAAGCGATAACCATGGAAGCAGCCTGTTCAGCGGTCACGCCCTGCATATCGGACTTGATCTGAAGACGGATCCAGTCAAGGGTAACACCAGACTCTCTCTGCTCAAGGGTCTCACCACAGCAAAGGATGGGGGTAAGGCCATGCTCAAAAGCCTTAAGAACCTTCTTGTTAAGGAAAGCATCATCTTCCTTGAAGTATTCTCTTCTCTCGGAATGTCCGATGATAACATACTTAACACCAGCATCAACGAGCATTGCAGGAGCAATCTCACCAGTGTAAGCGCCGGACTCTTCAACATACATGTTCTCAGCACCAACTGCTACGTTAGAGCCCTTAACAGACTCAACAACAGGAACGATGTCGATTGCAGGAACGCAATATACAACATCTACATCATCATTCTGTACGAGAGGTGCAAGAAGTTCTACAAGAGCCTTAGCTTCGCTAGGGGTCTTATTCATCTTCCAGTTGCCGGCAATAATCTTCTTACGTGCCATTTCTATTCTCCTTTATATTGAGTCACTCGGATCTTATTCGCTTCGCGCACAAAAACCGAGTGTTCAGCACTCCACACAGAGGCAGAGAATCATTATTTGTCATTTGCTGCCATTACACCGGGAAGTTCCTTACCTTCAAGGAATTCGAGGGATGCTCCGCCACCGGTAGAGATGTGAGTCATCTTGTCGCCGAAGCCGAGGTTGTTAACAGCTGCTGCGGAGTCGCCACCACCGATGATGGTAGTTGCATCCGTCTCAGCAAGTGCTTCTGCTACTGCGATAGTACCAGCTGCAAGGGAAGGGTTCTCAGAGATACCCATAGGTCCGTTCCATACAACGGTCTTAGCAGAACGAACAGCGTTAGCGAAGATTTCACGGGTCTTAGGTCCGATATCGCATCCCTCACGATCTGCAGGCATATCCTTCATATCATAGGTTTCGGTAGGAACCGGCTTGTCGATAGGATCAGGGAAATCCTTAATGGTAACTGCATCTACAGGAAGAAGGATCTTCTTGCCGAGCTTCTCAGCCTTAGCCATCATCTCGTTGCAGTAATCAAGCTTGGACTCATCGAGAAGGGACTTACCGATCTCATAACCCTGTGCCTTCAGGAAGGTGTAAGCCATACCACCACCGATGATGAGAGTATCGCACTTATTCAGAAGGTTATCGATAACTGCAAGCTTATCAGCAACCTTAGCACCACCAAGAATAGCTACGAAAGGACGTACAGGATTCTCAACGGCATTACCGAGGAACTTGATCTCCTTCTGCATAAGGTAACCAACAACTGCGGTATCAACATATTTCGTAACTCCGACATTAGAGCAATGTGCTCTGTGAGCGGTACCGAATGCATCATTAACGAATACATCAGCGATAGAAGCAAGATCCTTAGAGAAAGCATCTCCGTTCTTGGTCTCTTCTGCTCTGAAACGGGTATTCTCGAGAAGGATAACATCACCGTCTTTCATAGCTGCTACAGCTGCGCGAACGTTCTTGCCAACAACTTCAGGATCAGCAACGAACTTCACTTCCTGGCCAAGGAGCTCGGAAAGACGTACTGCTACAGGAGCAAGAGTCTTGGTGAGCTTATCTTCTTCGGTCTTAACCTTGCCGAGATGGGAGCAAAGGATAACCTTGCCACCGTCTGCGATCAGCTTCTTGATGGTAGGAAGTGCTGCAACCAGTCTGTTCTCATCGGTGATCTTACCGGAGATGATGGGAACGTTGAAATCGCAACGGCAGAGAACTCTCTTACCCTTTACGTTGATGTCATCAACTGTTTTCTTATTTAATTCCATTATTTGCCTCCTCTTGTATCTTGAAAACGTATGGCAGGTTTTCAAAACGCTTACATATGCCCTACTCTATCTCAGACATATGATGTTTAAAAAAGGGGTCCGGCCCATAAGACCGGACCCCTCTTAAGGTCTTCACTTACATCAAGAATTACTTGTTAAGGAACTTAGCGAAGTACTTGATGGTTCTGCACATGTTGGAAGTGAAGGAGTTTTCATTGTCATACCAAGAAACAACCTGTACTTCAGTGTTGCCATCGCCAACAGGAAGAACCATGGTCTGGGTTGCATCGAAGAGAGAACCATAGGTCATACCAACGATATCCTTGGATACGATCAGGTCTTCGTTGTAACCGAAGGACTCGGTACCAGCCTTCTTCATTGCTGCGTTGATCTGATCAACAGTAACATCACCCTTTACAACAGCGGTAAGAATGGTGGTGGAACCGGTAGGAACAGGAACACGCTGTGCGGAACCGATGAGCTTGCCGTTCAGTTCAGGAACAACAAGACCGATTGCCTTTGCAGCACCGGTGGAGTTGGGAACGATGTTCTCAGCGCCTGCTCTGGATCTTCTCTTGTCGCCCTTTCTCTGAGGACCATCAAGGATCATCTGATCACCAGTGTAAGCATGGATGGTTACCATGATACCAGACTGGATGGGAGCGAGCTCATTAAGAGCCTTTGCCATAGGAGCCAGGCAGTTGGTGGTGCAGGATGCAGCGGAGATGATGTTGTCATCAGCGGTAAGGGTCTCATGGTTGGTGTTGTAAACGATGGTAGGAAGATCATTTCCTGCAGGTGCAGAAATAACAACCTTCTTAGCGCCAGCATCGATATGAGCCTGAGCCTTGTCCTTAGAGGTGTAGAAACCGGTGCACTCAAGAACTACATCGATGTCAAGCTTGCCCCAAGGAAGGTTATGAGCATCAGCTTCCTTGTAGATCTCGATTTCATGACCGTCAACAATGATGGAATGATCGGTGTTGGAAACCTTATCTGCAAGAGCATAACGTCCCTGAGAAGAATCATACTTCAGAAGATATGCAAGCATGTCGGGGGAGGTAAGATCGTTGATTGCAACGATATCAAATCCCTCTGCCTGGAACATCTGTCTGAATGCAAGACGACCAATACGACCAAAACCATTGATAGCTACTCTAACTGCCATACTAAATTCCTCCTAATAAGTTATTAATATGATTTTATGTTCATCTATCTCGAACGGATTTCATTCTACATAATTTTCCTAGGGAATTCAAGCCTTATTGACGAAGTTTTAACAATCAATTTCATCCTCTCTATGATAATATATAGAAGACTTATGACATTGTTACGAGGTATCTGAATGAGCGCATACAAAAACTTATTTGACACACATCTCCATACGGAGTGGTCTGGTGATTCGAGTACACCGGTATTAGATCAGATTAATAGAGCGAAAGAACTCGGTCTCTCCGGTATCACCATTACCGATCATATGGATCTCGATTTTCCTGAAACTCCAGATCGTTTCAAATTAGATCTGCCAAACTATCTATCCACACTGAAGAAAATTGCTCTGCAGGAAAACAGTCCTGACTTCGAAATTCTTATCGGCATGGAACTCGGTCTTCAGCCCCAGTGTGTTGATGACAATCACTCTCTTCTACGCAACTATAATTTTGATTACATTATTGGATCACTTCATCTCATTGATGGTATGGACCCTTATTACGATTCCTTCTATGAAGGGAAGTCTGTCACCTGGTGCTACGAGACTTACTTTACAAGCCTCCTCGAAAATATAAAGCAATTCTCAGATTTCGACTCCCTCGGACATATGGACTATATCGCAAGATACGCAAAGAGATTCTATGGGGAAGAAGAAGCCAGACTCTCCTACTCCATGTTCCCGGAACTCTTCGATGAGATCTTCCACTTCCTTATAAGAAGAAACATCTCTCTCGAAGTAAATACCGGCGGCATGCAACATGGACTCTCCGAACCCAATCCCAGCTACGAGTTATTACAGCGCTATTATGACCTCGGTGGACGCATGATCACCTTAGGGGCTGACAGCCACACAACCGCTAACGTCGGACTGAACTTCCCGGGTGTCGTTTCTGATCTTAAGAAGATCGGTTTTAAAGGACAGATGATCTATCGAAGAAGAAACGCCGAATTCAATCCCTTCTGATGAAAGGATTCCCTTTTCTCTTACGCCTCAATCACACCGCCGCCGGCAATCAGATCTCCATCATAGAGAACCAGTGCCTGACCTGGTGTTGCTGCTCTTACTTCTTCTTCGAAATGTGCAGCATACCGATCATCTGAGATCTTCTCTATCTTACAAGGCGTGCCACGATGAGCATATCTGATCTTACCAAGATAAGTCTTCTGGGTATCTAACTTTTCATCTTCCATCGCATTCACATGGGTGAATATAACGGTAAATGAGAGAACATCCTTCTCTTCCCCGATGACGACTTCATTGCTTTCAGGACGAATCTCCTTTACAAAGACCGGATGCCCCATGGCAAGTCCCAGACCCTTACGCTGTCCTACCGTATAATGGGTAATGCCAAGATGTCTGCCAAGGATCACGCCGGACGTCGATACGAAATTCCCAGGACCAGGGACCCTGTCCCCCGCTTCCTTCTCCAGGAATCCGGCATAATCATGATCTGGGATGAAACAGATATCCTGACTATCATGCTTATGAGCAACTCTCTTTAGTCCAATCTCTTCAGCAATCTTACGAATCTGATCCTTATGATAATCCCCCACAGGCATCAGCGTACGGGCAAGCTGGTCCTGGGTCAGATTATAGAGAACATAGGTCTGATCCTTCTCTGCAGTAACAGAGTTACGAATCGTATATCTACCATTCTCGAGTTTCTCAATTCTTGCATAGTGTCCGGTCGCAATATAATCCGCACCGATAGACAGGCTCCTTGTCAGAAGACTCTCCCACTTCACGAAACGATTACAAGCAATGCAGGGGTTGGGTGTTCTGCCATGAAGATACTCTTCTGTAAAATAATCGATAACAGCTTTCTTAAATTCATCTTTAAAATTCATTACATAGTAAGGAATTCCAAGAGTCTGAGCCACACGCCTTGCATCATCCACTGCAGACAGTCCGCAGCAGCCACCATTATCTTCAAGGATGGCCTGTTCTTCCGACTGCCAGATCTGCATGGTAACACCGATGACGTCATAGCCTTGTTCTTTTAAGAGATAGGCAGCAACCGATGAATCCACTCCACCCGACATACCTACTACAACTTTTTTCGCCATTCTATCCCTTTCTTCGATAAATATGGGGCTTATCCATAACCTCCGACAAGCCCCATACGAATACTCTCATTAATTATATAGAGGAGACATCTCTCTAAAATCATGTACGATCTGTTTCAGAGCCTCTACCGTTTGATCTATCTCTTCCATAGTCGTCTCATCCGATAAGGTAAGTCGTACAGATTCTCTTGCCTCTTCAGGACTAAGACCTGTTGCAAGCAGAACATGTGAAGGATCGATGGAACCTGCCGTACAAGCTGAACCACTGGATGCGCAGATACCTCTCATATCTAACATGATAAGAAGACTCTCGCCTTCTATACCACGGAAAGAGAAGTTAGCATTATTGGGGAGACGATGTACAGGATCACCATTCAGATTCACATCCGAGATCTCCGTAAGGACTCTATGAATGAGATGATCTCTCAGCTCGCTCTCTCTCTTCATACGATCATCCAGGCTTTCATATGCGATATCACACGCTTTACCAAAACCGACAATACCTGCCACATTCTCAGTACCAGCTCTACGATTTCTTTCCTGTCCACCACCATGTAAGAGGGAGCCAAACTTTAATCCTTCTTTAATATATAGCAGGCCGACACCCTTGGGACCGTAAATCTTATGAGCGCTCGCACTTAATAAATCAACATTTAATTTATTTACATCAAGTGGAATCTGACCAAAAGCCTGAACCGCATCCGTATGGAAGAGGACTCCGTGCTCATGAGCAATTCTTCCGATCTCCTCGATGGGCTCTATCGTACCGATTTCGTTATTGGCTGTCATAACGGAGATCAAAGCAGTATCCGGACGAATCGCATCCTCGATATCCTTAGGATTGATTCTTCCACGTTCATCCACTCCAAGCACTGTCACCTCGCTTCCTTCCAAGCGAAGTGCCTGTGCCGTATGAAGGATAGCGTGATGTTCAATCCTGATTATAATAATATGTTTCTTATCCGGGTTCAGCCGAACAGCCTGGACAAGCGCCCAGTTATCGCTCTCTGTGCCGCCGGATGTAAAGTGGATGGCGGATGCTTTTGCACCAATCAGTCTGGCACAGGACTCTCTTGCATTCTCGATGGCTGCCTTGGCTTCTCCTGCAAATTGATATATTGCAGATGGATTGCCATAGTAATCCGTCAGATATGGCATCATCGCTTCGATGACTTCCTTCTTCGGTTTTGTAGTTGCAGCATTATCGAGATAAATCATAGCTTATCCTATTTCCCTCTCGGGAACTATGTACTTTTCTTCAAATTGTGCGATGGGAAGTGGTCTGTCATAGAGGAAGCCCTGGATAACATCACATCCGCATTCTACAATCTGTTGTTTTTCTTCTTCTGTTTCAACACCCTCACACAGTACTTCAAAACGAGTACTCTTGAAGGTATCAACAAGATTCCTAAGAATCGTCTTACCGATCTCGTTCTGGATGGAATAGAGAACGAATCCACGATCGAACTTGATCACATTCGCAGGAATTCTGCCTAAAACATAGAGCGAATTATAACCAGAGCCAAAATCATCGAGCGCAATACGATAACCCTTGCTACGAAGGGCCGTCAGTTTCTCTACGATCTCATTCAGATTCTCAACGATTGCAGTCTCTGTCAGTTCAAATTCGATACAGGACTTGGGAATACCAGCCTGTTCAATTCTCTGGTCAATCTCCTCAAGGAATCCTCTCTCGAAGAAATCCATACGGGATAGATTCACAGAAATCGGAAAGAGATGTTTTCCCTCTTCCATCCACTTCTGTTGAAGTGAAATAGTACGGAAGATAACTTCACGATCAAGTTCAGAGATCAGTCCGGAGTTCTCTAAAATAGGAACATAGATTGCAGGAGAAACCAGTTCTCCTTCCGGGTTCGCAAAACGAGACAGAGCTTCCGCTCCAACAATGTGGCCTTGCGATGCAGAATACTTAGGCTGCAGAAGAACCATAATCTCGTGCTCTTCTAATGCACGTCGGAAATCAGGAATGACAGCCGCCTTCTCCATGGACTTATTTCGAAGATCATCAGAATAGTAAGCAACGGTTGTGCGATAAGAATTATTAATGCTTCTTCTTGCATAACGTGCATTGTCCTGTGCAGTCAGGAAGTCATCTCCGGGCTGCATGATATACATACCGCATTCCAGATGAACCTTAGCACGAACATACTTCTTATTCACTTCGTCCAGGAAGCCATTGCAAAACTCTTCATACTTCTTCACCAGAGCTTCCTTGGAGAGGTTCTTGCCCTCCGTCAGAAGCAAGAGATGATCTACGTATGAACGGCAGCCCAGAACATAATCCGGATTACGCTGGCAGAAGTACTCAGCCATGAACTGAATCAGCCAGTCACCTTCTCTCGGACTGTAGATCTCATTGAAATACTTCAGATTCTTAAGATTAATACTTACGATTACACCCTGAGTTACTCCCATTAAGGCCTTGGGACCTAATTCCTTGAATCTCTCGAGCGAAGGCAGATTAATGCTTCTGTCTAGTTCCAGATTTAATTTTCCAACCATGATTTTCTCTTTCTACGAAGCAGAATCCCACTCCGCTTCTCCCCTTTTTTCTTTTTCCCATATTCCTTCGCACTAAACAGATTCTAATTTCTTACGAATCCGTTGCAGTGCATTATCCACCGATTTCGGTGTGATATTAAGAATCTTCGCAAGGTCTTTCCCCTTATAACCCTGAGTCTTAAGAAACAGAATCTGTCTCTCCAGTGGGCTCAGCAGGCTCTCTATCCTGTGGAAGAGTTCTGCCCTCGCATCATCTTCAAGAACTAATTTCTCCGGATTATCCTTCTCTACTGAGAGGATCTGGGATAGATCATAGCCATCCTCTTCCGGTGACAGATCAAGCGATACATAATCATTCAGCGGCTGATTCTTCTTGCGAAGCATTCTCTCCTGTGCTGACTTAATCTGTCGCTTGATACATAAGATTGCAAAAGGCCGGAAGGAATCATTCTTCGTAAGATCATAATCCCGAATCGCTTCCAGAAGTCCGATCAGACCTTCCTGTTCGAGATCCTCTGTTTCAAGCCCCTCGGAAAATGTAGAGCTTGCGATTCTCTGGACATCAGAACTCAAGAGATCGATCAACTTACGTTCTGCTTCTGCAGATCCTTCTCTTGCCTTATGACACAATTCTTCAAGTGAAGTTGTATCTATAGGATTACTCAATTTTTCTTGCCCCTACGCTGTCTTACAATCTCATAACCGAGAACACCTGCCGCAACAGAAGCATTCAGGGAACCAATCTGTCCCATCATCGGAATGGATGCAATCATATCACAGGTCTTCGATACCAGAGGAGATACTCCGGAACCTTCATTACCGATGACAAGACCGATAGAACCTGTAAGATTCAGATCATACATCTCGGTTCCATCCATATCAGCACAGACGAACCACATTCCCTCTTCCTTCAGAGCTTCCATTGTCTTAGACAGGTTAGTCACTCTGGCAACCGGAACATAATTCAAGGCACCGGCAGATGCTTTTGCAACTGTCGCAGTCAGACCGGATGCTCTACGTTTCGGAAGGACAACACCATGGGCACCAACCGCATTCGCAGTACGAATAATTGCACCTACATTATGAGGATCTTCTACTTCATCAAGGAAGAAGATGAAGGGATCTTCTCCCTTATCTCTTGCAATCTTCAGAATATCTTCGACTTCCACATAGGTGTAAGCGGCGATATAAGCGATGACACCCTGATGCTTTCCTGTGGAAGACATCTCATCAAGACGTTCCTTGGGCAGGAAGTCGATGACGGTACCCTGTTTTCTTGCTTCACGGATGATGGTCTGAATCGGACCATCCTTCAGTCCATTCTGAACAAAAAGCTTATCGATGGATCTTCCGGAGCGGAAGGCTTCCGTAACGACGTTTCGTCCTTCAATAACGGAATCGTCTTCTCTCATAGTAAATTTCCTTTCTCAAGACCGATCTTAACAAGTTCGAGGATTCGGTCCGTATCCCCTTTCAGATATAGATAACCAACCAGTGCTTCAAGCCCTGTTGCTTTCCGATAGTCGATTACGGATGCATTCTTCGCATGGGTATTCGACTTGGCATTGCGACCACGACGATTCACATCCGCTTCCTCTTCCGTAAGTTCCGGAAGGATAGCTTCGATAAGAGCTGCCTGAGATGCCGCCTTAACCAGATGTGCACTATGCTGGTGAAGTTTAGCCGGCTGGGTATTCCCCATACTAACAATCACGGTACGTACAATCACTTCATATACAGCATCTCCGAGAAAGGCTAATGCCAGGGGCGAATAGGACTGCAAGGGCTTATCCTTGAC
Organism: uncultured Lachnospiraceae bacterium; assembly: GCA_900316625.1. Taxonomy (GTDB): domain Bacteria; phylum Bacillota; class Clostridia; order Lachnospirales; family Lachnospiraceae; genus Lachnocurva. Next base: position 15,374 of record ONDO01000022.1, read on the forward strand.
TTCGAAGCGTTCGGTAATCATCTTACAAGGATCGTACTTCATAGAATCCTTTAGGCTCTCTTCCACTTAACGCCCTCTCTTGTATCTTCCAGAACGATGCCCATAGCGAGGAGCTTGTCACGAATCTCATCCGCCTTAGCAAAATCCTTATTCTTTCTTGCGTCCTGTCTCTCCTGGATCAGTTCTTCGATCTCATCGTCGAGGTTCTCCTCTTCACGATCTAAGATCAGGCCAAGAACATCTGCCAGTCTCCAGAGAGAATCATGAAGTCCGGTAAGATATGCCTTACTGGAGTTCTCATCTGTATTGGTATTTAAGAACTTAACGAAATCAAAGATTGCAGTAATTGCATCTGCAGTATTGAAATCATCATCCATTGCCTTCTCAAACTGGATAGTGAACTTCTCGCTCTCCTGCAGTCCAGCCATCTCTGCGGAAGACAGGTCTGTCTCATCAGCCTGCTCGATGAGATCTTTCAGACGCTCAGCGCCCGTAAGGATTCTGTCAAGTCCAGCCTTCGCACTCTCCATCAGCTCTGCGCTGAAGTTGAGCGGATTCCTGTAGTGAGCGGTCAGCATGAAGAAACGCAGAACCTGCAGATCATACTTCTCGGAAATCTCACGAACGGTAAAGAAGTTACCAAGAGACTTGGACATCTTCTTGTTATTAATATTCAGGAATGCATTGTGCATCCAGTAATGAGCGAAAGGAACACCATTTGCTGCTTCAGACTGCGCAATCTCATTCTCATGATGAGGGAATATAAGGTCCTCACCGCCTGCATGGATATCGATGGTATCACCGAGATATCTCTTGGACATAACGGAGCATTCGATATGCCAGCCAGGACGACCATCACACCAAGGTGACGGCCAGCTAGGTTCGCCTTCCTTCTTCGGCTTCCAAAGAACGAAGTCCAAGGGATCTTCCTTCAGATCACCGGTAACCTTAATATCTCTGTGGCCACCTTCAAGGTCTTCGATATTCTTATGAGACAGCTTTCCGTAGCCATCGAACTTTCTGGTTCTGTAATAAACCGTTCCATCCGAAACCGGATATGCATACCCCTTATCGATCAGGATCTGGATCATGTTGATCATGCCCTCGATCTCCTGTGTTGCCTGAGGATTCCTGGTCGCAGGCAGAATATTCATGTCTGCCATATCTTTGCGGCATTCAGCGATATATCGGGTAGAGATCTCTTCGGAATCAACGCCCTCTTCGATGGCTGCCTTAATGATCTTATCATCGACATCCGTGAAGTTAGAGACGTAATTTACTTCATAGCCCTTGTACATGAAGTAACGGCGAACCGTATCGAATACGATCATGGGACGAGCATTACCGATATGAATGAAGTTATATACGGTAGGACCGCACACATACATGGACACCTTATTGGGTGTTATGGGTTTGAATTCTTCTTTTTTCTTCGTCAGTGTATTATAGATTTCAATCATTTCTATTCCTATCTAATCTAAGTCTTACGCATTCCTGGCACAACCAGAACATCCGGCACAGGTTCCTGCCTCTGAATCGAATACCGAAGCAGATCCCTCATAGATTGACTCTAAGATACAGACAGCCTCTGCACTGATTCCTTCACCACGTCCGGTGAAGCCAAGATGTTCTTCTGTGGTTGCTTTCACATTGACCTGTTCTTCTGCTACTCCCAGCGCATTCGCGATGTTAGCTCTCATCTGATCGATATAAGGTCTAAGTTTGGGAGCCTGACAGATGATGGTACAGTCACAATTTCCAACCACATAGCCCTTATTAAGGAGCATATCCTTCACTTCTAAGAGGAGCTTCATCGAATCCGCACCCTTATATGCAGGATCTGTATCCGGGAAATGTAAACCGATATCACCAAGGCCTGCCGCACCAAGAAGCGCGTCCATAAGTGCATGCAGAAGGACGTCCGCATCCGAATGGCCTAGAAGCCCTTTTTCATAAGGAACCTCCACACCACCGAGGATTAACTTCCTTCCTTCCACGAGCTTGTGAACATCGTATCCGCTACCTATTCTCATCTGGTAAAACTCCAAACTGAATCGTTTAATAAGGCAAAAATTGATTATGCCATACTCATAAAAATGTATAGTCAGCCATAATTTATTAGATTATAGACGAAAAGGCTTAAGCCTGTCAAAAAATACGCGCCTTTTCGTGATGAAAGATTGTATTCTTTTCAACACGAAAAAAGCGCGTAAATTTCGAATTCATATTCAGTTTAACTTATCTTCACCAATGCCACAGGGCAGTTACAAGCTCCGGCCTCAAAGCGATAGCTTAGTTCGGGGTAGTTGACTCTTCCGAAGATGAAGTATCTTCATTCGGCGTATCAATGATCAGTCCAGGTGTATTCTCTACTCCATCGATGGTCTCGAAGAAGGTAACGCTCATAGATACACTAACCTTACTAGAAGACATATTTCCCTCTGGTGAACTAAGATCAAGATCTCCAATCACACAACGATACTGGCAGTTATGAATGGCATCGACTACAGAAGATGCCACGGTATAATTCGGTGCAGTAAAAGAAATACCAGCGATTCTTCGCACCGTGTTTCCACTTGCAACAGGTTCACTCCAATTGATGGTAATGTCGGTAACCTTGCCATCGAGGATATCCCCTAGTACTGACACCTCCTGGGAGAGATTATTGTACTTCTCCACCGTTCCGATTGTTTCACCTTTATGCTTATCGATGTAATCTTCCATCTGCTTCTGCTTGGTTGCGCGAATGGTCTCTGTATCGATCTGGTACTGAAGTTCCGTCGTGTCATAGAGTCTCATCTGTTCCTTGAAGCCGCGAAATGCGACAAAGTAATAGAATAGCCCAAGTGCGAGAACGACAAAGATGAGTAGCAGAACCTTCTCACGATTGGTAAAGCTTCTGTTCAACATATCACTCGCCTCCTTCTGTATTCGTCATCGTGGACTGTCCATCCGTCGTCGATGAAGCGAAGGTAATCTGGAAGTTGGCAGTTACAAGAGAATCGTCTGTATCGGATGCGGAGGCTGTAATCACCGTCGCATATGCATTCTCAGCATCATTCTGTAAGGTGTGAACAATCTTCGATACTGTATATAGGTCGGTTGTATCTGTCATAATACTGATCTGATCCTTCGAAACCGTAATGTTCTTCACGGGAACGAAAGGAATGACATCGATCTCGATCATCTTAAGAATGTCAGGGCGATTCAGACATGCCTTCTCATCGTCAGTAAGATAAGATCCAACGATCTCATCATACTCCGCCTGCACCTCCTGATAATTCGAGGTTGATTCCTGTAATTTCAGATAAGACTCATTCAACTGATTGTATTCCGATTCTGCCTGCATGATCTTATTCATTGGCATAATAACCGCAACCTGAACGAAGAAAAAGAGGAAGATCATGAAGATTACGAAGAGAATGATTGCTCTTCGATTGCTTCTTGCGACATCATCGTGCACGAAGTTCATGTCGGTTTTGGTTGGATAAGCACTTGCTGTTTTACGAAACATCTTATTCCTCCCTTCAACCTAAGCAAAGCCCGATGGCTGTTGCACCATCAATGACTGCGTTTTTATTTTCCTGATCATATGCCGACAGTGCTGTTGCCTTAAGACTCAGATCCTGTACGACATCAATCACGAAGGGCTGAATCCAGGAACCACCGCCGAAATAGTATAGTGTCTCCAATGTATTATCCGGATTCTCGAAGGAGAAATAATTCAGTGCACGCATTACTTCAACTGCAACAGAATCATATACATTAATTACGGATTCTTTCATCTGAACATCATCCGTATTCACCTTTAGAGACTCCTTGGCAATATGAGGATCCTTATTCAGGGCTTCTGCAGCAGCCTTGATAATCGCTGCTACACCAACATCGATTGTTCTGGTTACTTCATAGACACCATTGCGGAAAATATCAATCTGTGACGCTGTATAGCCAAAATCAATCACAGCGGTATCCTTGGTCATAAATTCCGGAATCTTCGCTTTCATGTAAGAAGACAGTGCCAGAGTTCTAGGACGTGCAGCAACCAGCTTGAGACCTGCTCTCTTAAACAGATCCTTGTATTTCGAAATGAGTTCCTTCGATACGGCTGCACCTAAGATTTCAATCTCTAGAGCATTCGTATTATTATTTTGATTTTCAGGATCTCGCTTGATATTAATCAGCGAATAATCATAGATGTAATTATCCTTGTTATCGGCAATCAATTCATGATACTCGTAAGGGAGATTTACCAGAAGCTGCTGGTCATTCATCGGCGGCATAGACAGACGGCGAAGATGTGTCTCTTCATCCGGAATTGCGATAGCACATTTCTTCGAAGTGAAACCTCCGGCTGCAACAGCTTTCTTCAGTTCATCTGCAAGTGCATCCCAGGCGAGAATCTCTCTGCCTCGCATCGTTCCTTCCGGAAGGTCATAGGTAATAAAGTGTATCACCTTACCATCGCGCACTTCCGCAAGTTTCATACGGGATGAGCCGATCTCAATTCCAATCAGATTATTACTCATAAACTATTATCTCCCTACATCTTCTAATAAGATCCGCAAGAATATCCATCTCTATAATCAGGAATGAATCCTGATATACTATCATAACATACTTAGATACCATCGGGTAAAGAAGGGTCCGATGGTAAGTCCAAGATATGTTGCAATCGCAATCGAAGGACCAAAAGGAATCTTCTTCTGCTTACAGAAAGCAATAAAGAGAAGTCCGATCACACAAGACAGGATCAGGGCGAAGAGACCATTCCAGATGCCCAGATACAAAGTCGTCATGAAGAGCATCTTGATATCTCCGCCACCCATACTCTCCTTGCCCAGTATCCTATCCATAACAAGGGACAAGAGAAGTATGATTCCTGCAATAGCAATTGCTGCCAGGAAGGACTTCCCCATGGTTTTCAAAATGTAGACCGAAGCCGCTCTCATGCCGCCCTTCCGGTCCATAGCCCACCATTCGATTCCCAGTTTACCAGTATTCGTAAGGAGCCACCAGAAGATACCAAACAGGATGTATCCATCCGGAATCTCCATCGTCTCCCAGTCCACAAGAGAGATCCCCAGAAGCACACAGGTAAGTCCCAGATCTCGAAGAAGTTCCATATTGGTATTGGAATTACTTAAGAAGAGACCTACAAAAGCGATTCCCATCCATAATTCCGTTAACATATAGCGAGGTGAGATCTTCTCACCGCAATAACGGCACTTACCATGCAGGAAGAGGTAACTCAGTATAGGGATCAGGTCAAGGCCATTCAAGGGATGATTACAGGTCGCGCAATGGCTTCGTCCTGTCCACCACTTCTCCTGGTGTACGATTCTGTATGCCTGGCAGTTAATAAAGCTTCCGAAGATCGTACCGAAGATAAAAAGTAATACCGCCTGATATATTTTAAATGCCAATTCTATATGCAATACGATTCCTTCAATCTAATCTCTTACCGCGTGATCCATACCAATGACAAAGGGACCACACTATTTGACCTCATCCGGTGTGATCCAGTCGATTTTGATCGTTCCATTCTCTGTTACAACACGAAGCAGCATGGTCTGTGCTTCACCCTTATAGGTCTTATCAAGCGCCTCAGGATTCTTCGACTGGTTATAGGTCCCGGTCGGACGAGCTACAATTTTATGCGATGTATAGTCATAATAACCAACATATCGATTCAGAAAATGATGAGGGCAATCCCCACCCGGGCAATCATTTACCGGACAGGAGATGCCATTCAGACTGTTGGTCTTAGCAACTGATTCTGCCGTATTCACAGCCAGGGTATCATTGCCATGAGCTACCTGTAGTGCATGATACTGATAGATAATCACCCCAAACACCGCAAGCATCAATACGATTCCGATGATCAGCACAAGTTCAAAAGGTGAAACTCCACCTGCTCTGCTATGAAGTTTTCGATACATCGCTCTTCGCATATATAAAACTCTCCCTTAGGCTAAATCTCTTTCACGCTCAGGGTGTATTACTTAACTTCTTCTCTGCTGCATCTGCTTCATAGCTTGCAGTAGAACTTGCTGCCACATCTTTTCCCCCATTATTCGCTACAGGAGCAAGCGCCTTTCCTTCACCACTTGTACTGATCCTGATAGATACAGGGCTTGCATCCTCTGTTGTAAAGCACATGCCACCTTCACCGGCAGTCAGCACTACTGCGTCTCCAAGCACCTGAATCGGCTGTCCACTTTCATCCCTTGTCGTAATCACCTTATAGACCGAGATTGTTCCGTCAGTTCCTACTTCAACCGCATATACCTGACCACCTTCCGAGAACTGATAGAGGTAAACCTTCCTGGTCACCGGAAGTGCCGGATCAGATGGGCTGATCGGATCCGTCTCACCATATTCAGCAGAAATAGCCATCCTGCGTCTATTGTTCCTGCCGTTCGGATTCGGCCAGTCACCGATGAATGTATAAGTAACATCATCCCCTGCCCCCAGAATGTTATATACATCCGTATAATGACATACCGTCCTCAGAGGATATCCTGTCGTAAGGCTTGCATCGTAATGGTAATCAAGGCCATCAGGAGTGGTGACATAAGGATAGCTATTCTCTTTTGCTTTCTGTACAGAAGTTAATAAAGGATCGAAATTACCAACCCCACCATGAGGAGAATCCTTCTGAGTATAATAATCCGAACCATCGACGATCTGAGTATCCGAAAGAGCACCCGCAAATGTACCTGCATTAATAGAGGCTGCACTTAAGGTCTTAATCCTTCCGGCCGTATAACAATTCCGGATATCAGAATAAGCTGCATAACCTACAAATCCGCCTTCGCACACACCTGCTTCATCTGGAGACTGTACCGTACAGGTTGAGAAGGAGTCTCTTGCAATAATATCTTCCACATGGCCAAACAGACCACCTGCTACTCCACTATGAATGGTATAACTGTCACCGCTGGCATCATTTCTGCCAGAGGAATAACAGTTATTGATATTAATACCATCCCTTGCATAACCGATCAGGCCACCAGCATTCGCCTGTGACTGAACCGTACGAACGGATGCAAAGCAGAGTCTGATATTCGAGTAATAAGTTCCACCCCGTACTGCGTGAGTGTTCATATTACCCCTTATCTGTCCAATCAGACCACCGGCCACACCAGCGTTTGCATTACTGCTTACCGTAATATCACCGAATATTGCAGATCTGGTAATATTCACAGAGGTATTCGAATAGTTATCAATCTTACCAAAGAGACCACCAGCCGTAACACCGTCAACGCTACCTGCAGTTACTTCAAGACTTCCATCACCAACAGCACTAATGAAGTTTGCATAGCCAGTCGCATCATCCATATTCATGGACACAGTACCTACAACAGATCCAGCGAGACCACCGGCGTGTTCTACATTTGCGACGATGCTTGTCTTACCACCGCTGATGTTCATGATGATGTTCGAGCTATCCTCGATGGATAGATTACCATTGACACAACCTACGACGCCACCTGCATCCTGGCCATAGTAACCCGCATTTCTCGAGTCTCCGACAGAGTTCACCAACATATGGCCGTTGATTCTGACGTTACAGTTCTCCTTCAGAACAAGCGTGCCATCAGCTAGCGCGAAGTAATTATCCGTGCGATATGGAGAACCAACTCTACCGATCAGGCCACCGGCTGCGGCTGAGCCTAAGATCTGCTTCCTGTCATCATCCAGAAGGGAAGGCGCACTCTGATCCAGAGTAATATTGCCCTTTAGAGTAAGTGTCTTCGGTTTTGCGTTCCAGGACTGAGAGGTCGGATCCCAGATGCATGCTACAAGAGCCGCTGCTGCTCCACCGTCCTTTGAACCCTGCTGATTGGTCGCATAGGCGCTGATATTTGCAAGATAGACATCAGAGATTGTAAGGTCCGAAGATACTGTCTTGAAGATTGCAGCATTCGGATCCCAGGAATCATCACGATTTACCGCGTTTGTCGCATCGATAATGAAATTCTCGAGAATATACGCATTGCGGTTATTCGGGTTCGAGGCTCCGGTATCCGTGCGCTTTGCACTATAGGAATTCAGAAGTCCTGTGCTGATTCCATAGAAGGTATTGGTATGTCCGGCGCCAAGATTCGTCAGCTGCTTTCCGGCAGTCCAGGCCTTGCTTCCTTCATCATAAGTACGTGCAGCATATGTAATTACATCCTGGCTGCCAATCTCCTGCTGATTGATCTGGGAGACATCGTAGACAAAGGAGGCCTTGTCATCTGGGTTGTAAGAGTACCATCTGATATCTGCAGCCTGAATTGCATTGGTCGGATGAATGACATCGAGACCGGTCTTGTCAATAACCGCATAGCCAAACTGACCCACGCGGCTCACGGACGGATCCATATTCTGCAGATGTCTTGCATTCTTGATTCCGATCGTTCTATTCGGAACATTCACACTGTCAAAGAGGGAATTAACGGTTCCAACGCCATCCTTCTCTGTTCCGTCAAGGTCCCTAGGAATAGAATCTGTCATCTCATCCATAAGAGACTTCGAAATCATTCCCGTAGACAGTCGGATAGTCACATCCTCACCGGGTGTAAGCTGAGGGAAGAGATCTGCGAAATGACCTCCCTCCACAGAGATATCGTCCATATAGAGATTCAGAACCGTATGACCGGATGCATCGTCTGCCGTGAAGTACTTATACTCTTCTCCATCACGATAAAGCTTCTTCTGCGCTCTGTCGTAAGAGAATACATAACATTCTTCATTTGCCTGACCACTGCTTACTCCAGTCGCAAGAATGGTAAATAGATTCTGATCATCCGGCAGTGTAAACTGCATGGTCAGCTTATTGGCATTCATCAGCTTGAATTCGGTCGGATGGGCAGTCTCCCAGTCCCCATAGTGACTGCGAAGGAAGACCGGGTACTTCTTCGTCATATCCGCACGATTCTCTCCAGCAAGTTCGAGAATTGTCATGTAAGGATATGCTGCGGTATCGGTACCCGCAATCTTCAGTGCAGCATCATTGGGATATGCACTATCCACAACGGATGCATCAAGCGCCGTCTTAATCGGAGTCTTCTCCGTTACTGTCACAGTGAAATCAGACTTAGACCCCACATCCTTCGTCTGAGGGACAAGTTCCTGAGTAAGCACAGGGCCCAGGCTATAGACATTCGTTATGGTAAAGGTCGTATTATTACTGCTTGCATTCCCTTCCAAACTTCCGATATATTTTCCGGTTAAGCCCTTGTTACCTGCGATAGAGGCAGTCGTATAGCAGTTATTGATGGAAACAGTATCCTTTTGACCCTTAAAGCTTCCAACAAATCCACCGGCACTACCCTTATGATCATCCTTACTGCCAGCAAAGATATTGATCCTTCCCTGTGTACTACCATCCTCTTCCAGTCCGTAATAAGCATTACGGGTATGACCGGCAACATAGGTATTACTGATATCCAGTGACCCCTTATCAACACGGCCAATCAGGCCACCGGCAGTCTCTTCACCCCTGATATAAGCATTGCTCTCGCACTGGGTAATTTTGGTATGGCTGCCAATACCGGCTATGCTACCTACCAGGCCGCCAGCATACTTCTTAGCCTGGAAAACAGATTCCATAATATCCTTTGTATCGGGATCGACATAATCTCCGACATAGATATTATGAAATTCAAGATCGCTTCCCTGGAATTCACCAAGAATCGCACCGGTACTCTGTCCCTTGGATTCGAAAGAACAGCCTTCCAGTCGAAGATCACTCACTTTAAATACATGATCCTTCGGAGCCTTGCCAAAGAGGCCAAAGTCAACATTATCTGCAGTCCCCTTAAGTCCAACGATAGAATACGCTTCACTTGTCCCCGGAATCTCAGGATCTGAAATCTTCTCAGCAGAATAAATCAGGTCAGAGTCAGGACTAAAAGCAGATGAATAAATATTATCTGCATCCGATTTTCCAACATTTGATAAGAAATCTGACCATATCAGGTCATTTAATTGACGAACTTCTGTGAATTTCTCACGTTCGCCTTCATGATCCTTCACTTCACTCATCTTAGGATTCATGTTAAGGAAATGGCGGAAAGACGTAATTGCAATACCACCATCTCCACTACCGGCGATGATACCGGCATAGAGAGAATTATCTCTTGCTGTTTCACTGGTTGCGGGGGATACACCCGCGGAATTTGATACTACAACATTAATATCTTCACCATGGGTAAGCGCTGCAAACTGAGCTGCAAAGCGATGGTTTGCAACCGTAACATCATCGAGCACAACATCGAATTTCACAAGATTCGGATCTGCAGATGCAACATTCGAAACACTGTCTCCCATCTCAGAGAGTTTCTTCGATACAACCTGTCCGGATTCTACACCCTGAACAGATAGCATCAGATCTTTTCTTTCAGGGCGATCTTTCCCTTCAAAGGGCACTTCGATATGGAGAACCAGACGGTCTCCATTCTCAATCACAATCTTCGGTTTCATTCCTTTCGCAGCTTCTTTTTCCGCATCAGAGCCACCATAGAAACCGATAATCTTCTTCTCATCTGTAAAATTCTTACGGACTTCTGCTCCATCATTCGATGAAGAAGGAAGAGCTGCACGGATTGCCGGTGAATAACCATCACCAGTTGATGCAATATCACTCCTTGAGAACACATATCCAAATCTCGAATCAGCGGAATTCGAGAAGAATACATCTTCTACCACACTTCCGTTCGGGTTATATTTCACCATATAGGATCCAGAAACACGTGCGGTCTCTTCGATAGATCCGGTCGGAAGAATATCTGCTAATACTGCACCGGTATAACTCTTATCCGTGCCATTATAAATCGCAACATAGGAGCCTTCT
>ONDO01000039.1 GCA_900316625.1 uncultured Lachnospiraceae bacterium
TTCAACTTGAATTTGATCCAGGTTTTGAAAACCCTTTTATTTTTATTACATCCCTTATGATATCAACTTCTGCGGGGATCCCAATCCGGTCGAACATCACCTGCAATCCCATACCGAATGTTTCCATTGTCCTGTCCGGAAGTGTAATGCATACGCAATTATCATATTCGTTTCCATCTTTGGGAAGAAATCGGAAAAGCTTTATTCCGGCATTCAGACATAGCCAGTTCTTAGCATTTTCCCTTCTCACGAGACAGTCTCTTATGATAGTGCTTGAGTAAAGAATTGCCGCTTTCCTATTTGGAAAATATGCATCCAGCGGAACTCCTATGATCTCATCACTCCCGATCAATACAGGTTCATCATTCTGATCCGCATAGAAAGCAATGGCATTTCGCTTAAAAAGAATCTCCTCTTCCATATTATGAAACGGTACTCTTTCAAGCCTTTCATTTTTCATACACTCGGGACAGGTTCTTCCCTTCACTCTGCTGTCGATTACAGCCTGATACTCGGCTCCACACACCTTGCAATGCCACCAGACATTCTCTCTCGATTTCGACCACACTTCTGTAGGCTTTCTCGTATTCTTATCTGACCACTCCGATGCAAGCTCCGGATACTCTGTAGCAAAATCATTTATCCCTTGTACCAGCCTTTCGCCTGCACATACCGGGCAGCCATGTCCGTCTGTCCTGTCTGCGATCCTTGATCTCCACGTCTGACCACAGCGGAGGCATTTCCATGTAATCTCCCTGTCCGCTTTTCTCGAAACCATATCGGGCATCAACGGCATATTGCTTGCATCCCACTCATCAACAAGTTCGGGATGAAGGGTAGCCAGATCATTAACACCCTTCAAGACCTTATTTCCGGAGCAGTATGGACAGCCATGCTTGTTTCCCCGATTCTTGATCGAAGCCTCCCATGAATGTCCGCATTTTCCATTCCAAAGGACTTTTTTATTGGAGCCATAAGATATGCTCTCCGGTCTTATTTCGTTTTCCTCAGCCCATTCACCGACAAGCTCAGGATGCTTTTCTGCAAAAGATATCATCGCTTCATCTCCGTCCAATCTGTGTTGTAATAGCTGTGATTAAAAAAGTTCTGGAACTGTATATCCTTTTCATCCCTGGCATTATAAAGTGCCGTCAGCAGATAGCTTCTCATGTTCTTGATCTCCGAGGTGTTCTCCTTGAATCTGCCAAGTACATGAATGAGCGTATCGTAGTCCATTTTCAAAAGCCTGTTCTTCACTACCTCATGAGGGTACTGTCTTCCGTTGATCCTTTCGTATCCGTCCGGTGGCTGTGTTGTTGCAATATCAGCAATGATGTTAATGATTCCATCAACGATGTTGATCTTTTCATGAAACCTGTCCTCTTCAAGGATACGGTCATATTCCACCTGATCTTTCAGCATCTCGATATAGAGTTCTCTGTCAGTCCGTCTGTCCTTCATGGTTACTTTGACAGGCTTTGAGAAATCAATATGATCCAGCCATTCGTCGTCATCAGAGTTATCCACACCCTGCGCCTGACAAGACATGACAGGACAGGTATTACTCACCTCTGTATATTTTTGATCAGTATGACTATTCTCTGTATAGCTATACTCTGTATTATTAGAGGCAAAACCGTTTACTTCTTGAAGTTCAGACCCTTGACCTCTTGAAGTAAATTCACTTGACCTCTTGAAGTCAGACCTCTTTACCTCTTGAGGTTCAAACTCTTTACTTCTTGAAGTCAAAGGTGTTGACTTCTTGAAGTCAAGGTTCTTTACTTCTGGCTTTCTATCTGGGTTTGGTGGCTTTTTCTTTGATACATATTTCTTTACGTACACTATGGTTGGTCTGCCCTGCCCCTGCTTTTTCCTTTCAATAAGCCCTATCTCCTCAATCTCCTTCAAGGCTTTTATCACGGTAGGCTTTGAATGGCCGGTTTCCTGTTTTGCACAATCAATGCTGTAATAAATAAATGGTCTACCCTCATCATCGAACCATCCATTTTTTCTGGACATACCCATTCTTTCAAGCATCATCGAATACAGTATTTTAGATGTATCCGACAACTGTGCAAAACGCGGTTCTTTAAGAAGAAATTTGGGCAGCATAAGAAAATTAAACTGCTCTGCTTCTTCACCGTAATAGTATTCAAATTCTATCTGCTCGTTCATACCGACCACTCCCTGTTCTATCGTTATTTTTTCTTTCTCCATTCTTCAAGGAGCCTGATGATTGTTTCCTCTATCTCTTCGTCTGTGACATCATCTGAAAAGAATTTGGAAATCTTATCATCCTTCATTACAAATTTCCGTGGCTTAGGCTTTTCATCCGTTAGAATTTCTTTCAGAAGAGCCTTTGTAAGTTCCCCGCTCTGTGAATATCCTTTGATTTTCTCAGCCTGAGAAGATGAAACCACAATCTCTGTTTCACTGATGATATCCTCGATCCAAACCTGCTCCTTTTCTTTCAGATAGGACAGTTGCACGCCGGACACTATCGGAAGCTTCTTCGTATCCACATATCCAAGGAGTGTATCAGTAAGATTTGAAAGGCAGATATACCGCTGAACCGTCTTACCGCTATCCCCGGCAGATTCTCCGATCTCATCCAGCGTATTGCCTCCGCCGGATCCCTGATGCTTCATGGCATCATATTTCATGCGGTATGCACGAGCCTTCTCACTGGGAAGTATCTCTTCTCTCTGCAGATTCGTATCGACCATGGCCACAACCGCTTCTTCATCCGTATATTTGCGGATAACTACCGGCATGGTCTTAAGCCCCGCAAGCTCACAGGCCCGTTTTCTACGGTGCCCTGCGATGATCTCATATCCCCCACCGATCCTTGGCCTTACGATTCCCGGCATGAGCACTCCACGCTCTTTTATGCTCTCCACGGTCTCTTCCATCTTTTCGTCATCAAGGACTCTGAAAGGATGATCCTTAAAGGTATGAAGGTCGGAAAGCGGAACCTCTGTCACAGCAGAATCATCACCGCCGACAATATCCGCAAAAGAATTGATCTTGATCTTTCCTGCTATGGTCCTGCTCATCCTGCCAGCACCTCCTTTGTAAGAGACCGGTATGCTTCAGCAACCCGCCCCTTTGGATCGTGCTCATAGATGCTCACTCCAATAGCTGATATCTCCGCTGCACGCACTGACAAAGGGATGTTATTCTTAAAGAAGCGGATCTGATCTCCGTATCCCTCCGACAGAAGCTGCATGATCTCCTTTGCATAATTTGTCCTGCCGTCAACCATGGTCATTAGAATGCCCTCGATCTCAAGTCCGGGATTTATCTGTCGCTTCACTTTCTGAATCGTCTTGATAAGCTGTTCCAGTCCTTTTGCAGGCAGATATGCCGCCTGCACGGGAATCAGAACGCTGTCCGCAGCTGCGAAGGCATTTACCGTTACCATACCCAGCGAAGGCATACAATCGACAAGGACATAACTGTACTGATCCTTGATCGTTTCCAGATATTCCTTGAGGACAAGTTCTCTGCTCATGACATTCACAAGGGAAACTTCCAGACCCGATAACTCGATATTGCTGGGCATCAGGTCAACGCCCTCCTCGTGGTGCAGAATTCCCTCTTGCGGATCTATATCCTCTTCGTTTATAATCTTCCCAAGAGCTGTCGCAAGGGTGTATTCCATAGCATCCGGATTTTCATATCCAAGGCTGGCTGTAAGCGAACCCTGCGCATCAGCATCAATGAGAAGTACCTTTTCTCCGGCTTTTGCAAGCCCTATTCCTAAATTCCCGGTGGTTGTGGTCTTACCCACACCACCTTTTTGATTGGCTATTGCGATTACTTTGCACATAAGCGTCTCCTATTCCTGAACTATCTGTTCTGATTTTTGTTGTGGTTATAATTCTTATTTTTCCTCTGATCCTGCTTTTCAAACTTAAGATCTTTGAATGTTGCATGTTCCCTCAGAAGAGGCTGTTTCTCATCCCTTCTTCTATTGTTCTTTTTGATGCCTGATCTGGTCATCATCTCCATGCCTTTTTCCTTTGCCACTGCATCCATTACTCTTTTGATCTGATAGGATGTGTCCGCATTCACGCGAACTTCCACTTTGTCTGACAGTGGCCTGCGTAATTTACTCATCTTCCGGTTCCTCCTTGCCTGTTTACGGGTATCTTAAAAAACGGAAGCTTATGTGCATTCTTTTGTGTGCCAACTGCAATATCGCTGTTTTTGGCATCGCTTCTCCCTCCTTTCTACCGAATAACTTCTGGACATCGTGTCCAAAAGTTTCACCACAACAGAGACAAAAAAAGACACTTCCTTTGAAATTTCTTTCATAGAAAGTGTCCTTTGGTCTTTCAATATTAACTTGGTCTCAGTAGTTTATAAATGCATAATCATGAATTATCATGCACTATTCTTGGAAAAAGTGGGATAGAAATGGGGTAGTAAAGACCACTTCAAATCCCTCAAAGCCGCATGGTTACTGAATTTCTTTAAGATAAAGACTTCAACGTCGGGAAGAGCAGAACGTCTCTGATTGCCAAAGAGTTGGTGAGAAGCATGCAGAGACGGTCAATACCGTATCCGATACCACCTGTAGGAGGCATACCAGGTCATGAAGTCTTCATCGCAATGATCTGCTTCTTCATCGCCTGCAGCTGCATTCGCATCCTGCTGGGCAAAACGCTCACGCTGATCGATAGGATCGTTCAGCTCGGAATATGCATTGCACATTTCCCAACCGTTGATGTAGAGCTCAAAACGCTCAACCTTGGAGGGATCTGTGGGCTTCTTCTTGGTCAGAGGGCTGATCTCAATGGGGTGATCCATGATGAAGGTAGGCTGGATCATCTTGTCTTCGCAGAACTCGTCGAAGAAGAGATTTACGATATCACCCTTCTTATGACGCTCTTCGTACTGAACGCCCTTTTCATCAGCAATCTTCTTAGCTTCTTCATCGGTAGAAACTGCGTCGAAGTCGATGCCGGTTTCTTCCTTGATTGCTTCGATCATGGTAAGTCTACGGAAAGGCTTTCCGAGGTCGATCTCTACGCCGTTTTCTGCATCGCCGTACCAGACCTTGGTATCGCCGACAACCTTCTCTGCGAGAGTACGGAACATGGACTCAGTCAGTTCCATCATTCCATTGTAATCGGTATATGCCTGATAGAGCTCCATCAGAGTGAACTCGGGGTTATGTCTGGTATCAACACCTTCGTTACGGAATACACGTCCGATCTCGAAGACACGCTCAAGACCACCAACGATCAGTCTCTTGAGGTAGAGCTCAAGGGAGATACGAAGCTTAACATCCTCATCGAGGGAATTGTAATGGGTCTCGAAGGGGCGAGCATTTGCGCCACCTGCGTTATGTACAAGGATGGGAGTCTCAACCTCCATGAATCCCCTTGCATCGAGGAAGTTACGGATCTCCTTTAAGATCTTGGATCTCTTAACAAAGGTCTCCTTGGATTCCGGATTCATCATGAGATCGATATATCTCTGTCTGTAACGAGTGTCTACGTCCTGAAGGCCGTGGAACTTCTCGGGAAGAATCTGAAGAGACTTGGACAGAAGAACGAGTTCCTTAACGTGAATTGTTACTTCTCCGGTCTTGGTGGTGAAAGCAAAACCCTTCACACCGATGATGTCGCCGACATCCATCTTCTTGAAGTCAGCATATGCTTCCTCTCCAAGATCATTCCTGGATACGTATACCTGCATATCACCCTTGAGGTCACGGATATTAGCAAAAGCCGCCTTGCCCATAACACGCTTGAACATCATACGTCCGGCGAGAGATACTCTCTTCTCTTCCGGAATCGTATCCCATTCGGGGATGATATTCTTACCATTTTCGTCCTGCTCCAGAACGACTTCAAGCTTATCAAACTGCTCACGTACGTCAGTGGTGTGATGGGTCTGATCATATTTGGTGATCTTGAAGGGATCCTTGCCGGCTGCCTGAAGGTCAGCAAGCTTCTGTCTTCTAAGCTTAAGAATCTGGTTCAGATCCTGCTCAGCGTTTGCATTCTTCTGATTCTGTTCTGCCATAATTTTCTCCTGATGGGTAGGCTCTTCATTTACGAAGAGGTCCATAAGTTACAAAAAAGGGCTTCGGAATTACCCGAAGCCCTCCTCAAGTTCAATTTGGATTAGCCCAGGTTCGGTGCTGTGAAATCGAGAATCTTGTACTCAATCTCGCCGACGGGTGCTTCGACCGTAACGGTATCGCCGGTCTTGTGCTTCATCAGAGCCTGTCCCAGAGGGGACTCGATGGAGATGGTGCCTTTCTCACTATCAGCTTCAATAGAGGGAACCAGCTTGTAGGTAATCTCTTCGTCGAATTCAACATCGAGGACCTTAACAGTAGATCCGAGGTTGATGGATGAAGTATCAATCTCATCAATATTTACAACTTCTGCGTGCTTGATGATCTCTTCGATCTCAGCCATACGAGCTGCAAGTTCTGCCTGCTCATCTTTCGCTGCATCGTACTCCGCGTTCTCGGAAAGGTCTCCCTGTCCACGAGCTTCTTTGATCTTCTCGGAGTTTTCCTTCATTTTGACAGTTCTGATTTCTTTCAGCTCGTCCTGAAGCTTCTGCAGGTTCTCCGCAGTCATGACATTCGTAGTTGCCATCTTGGTCACCTTTCCTCGTACTGTACTGTAATTATATCTGTTCAAACGAGCCTCTGCTCACGATTAACTATTATAGTGGTGTAGCGATAGCCTTGTCAAGATAATCCTTGGACTTATCAAGGTTCAAGATCGCGTGCCACATAGGTCTTAAGCAGTTCTCTAACCAATCCTTCAAGCTCCTCATAACTCTCGCAGTGGTTGACCTTCCCTCGGAAATGTGAAGCATGCTTGTAACCTCCGGTGTACCAGGCGGCATGTTTGCGCATCTCGTGGATTCCAACCGTCTCACCCTTGGTCTCGCAGATACTCTTCGCGTGGCGCAGCATCATCTCTGCCATCTCAGGAATGGGGGGCTTAGAGATATCTTCTCCTGTACGGGAGTATTCGATGATCTCCCGGAAGATCCAGGGATTTCCCCTGGCTGCTCTTGCAACCATAATACCGTCGCATCCGGTTTCTTCGATCATGCGCTCTGCATCCGCACCACAGGTGATATCTCCGTTGCCGATGACCGGAATCTTAACGCTTTCTTTTACTTCACGGATGACCGACCAGTCAGCCTTGCCACTGTAGAACTGATCCCTGGTTCTGGCATGTACTGCAACCATAGCTGCACCGGATTCTTCTGCCACATGGGCCAGTTCCGCTGCCGTCCGTTCGCCGTCATGGAATCCGGCACGGATCTTCACGGTAATCGGCTTAGTGCTGACTTTTGCCATTGCTTCGATGATTCGACCTGCCAGAAGGGGGTCTTTCATAAGGGCAGAGCCTTCTCCATTATTTACTACCTTAGGCACCGGGCATCCCATATTGATGTCATAGAATTCGAAGGGGCGGTCATTTAACATGCTTACAGCCTGGGACATAGCTTCCGGATCAGATCCAAAGAGCTGAAGGGAGATAGGACTCTCCTCTGGTCTCGTTTCTAAGAGTTCTTCCGTATTTCGATTCCGGTAGATTACTGCCTTGGCACTTACCATCTCGGATACCAGAAGCCCTACGCCCATCTCCTTGCATAACAGACGAAATGGCAGGTCTGTTACGCCTGCCATCGGTCCGAGTGCGAGATTATTAGGGATACTTACATCCCCGATTTTCATTTCATATATAAATCCGGACACTTTATTCCTCGTCGTCTTCTTCCTCAAATCTGCCTTCACGAACCGCCTGTTCAAGTTCATCCGGGTCCATGCCAAGAGCAAATACCTTATAGAACATCTCAAGACGCATAAAGAGGTCTTCCTTGTCTCTCTGAATCTGCTTGATCTTCAGTACAGATCCAATCTCGTCATACATAAGATCGCCAGGTTCTGCATCTGTAACCATCTTGATATTACCCTTTGCGTCAAACTGCAGCTCAAAGGTACCACCGATGTCCTCTGTAAAGAGTACACATAGAATCTTCAGTTCCTGCTTGATATCAGTCGGAAGGGAATCAAAATCCGGATTCAGATAAAATTTCTGGCTGTACTTGCTTGCTCCGCACAGTACAACATCGTCCTGGTAATTCATAGCCATCTTCTATCTCCTGTCTATCTGGATCACCAGAACCTTACTGGTGATACTTACTGGTCTGCTCCCAGTGTTGCGTACATAATTGCTTTAATCGTATGCATTCGATTCTCCGCCTCGTCAAATACGACCGAGCGCTGGCTTTCGAATACCTGATCTGTTACTTCAAGTTCGCTGAGGCCAAACTTCTCATATACTTTCTTGCCAATACCTGTCTCCAAGTCGTGGAATGCGGGCAGGCAGTGCATGAAGATCGCTGTGTCCTTGGCATAAGAGAAAGCCTTCTCGTTCACCTGATAAGGAGAAAGGGTATCTATACGTTCTTTCCAGACTTCATCGGGTTCTCCCATGGACACCCAGACATCTGTGTAGATGACATCTGCATCCTTACAGCCCTCGCTTACGTCTGCGGTAAGGGTGATGGATCCGCCGTTTTCTGCCGCAATGGCTCTACATTTCTCGACGAGGTCCTCCTTGGGGAAGTACTTAGGATCGGTGCAGGCTACGTAGTGCATGCCGAGTTTCGCGCAGGTCACCATAAGGGAATTGCCCATATTGTAACGGGCGTCTCCCATATAGGTTAGCTTCTTGCCCTTGAGCCCGCCCAGATGTTCCTTGATGGTCAGCATATCTGCAATCATCTGTGTGGGATGGAATTCATTGGTAAGGCCGTTCCAGACAGGAACGCCGGAATACTTTGCGAGTTCTTCTACGATGTCCTGACCAAATCCACGATATTCAATACCGTCATAGATGCGGCCCAGAACTCTTGCGGTGTCCTTGATGCTCTCCTTCTTGCCGATCTGTGATCCTGTGGGATCTAAGTAAGTTGTTCCCATACCTAGGTCGTGAGCTGCTGTTTCGAAGCTGCAACGGGTTCTTGTCGAGGTCTTCTCGAAAATCAGGGCAACATTTCTGCCTTCCAGAACCTTCTGATTCTTATGGGCTTTCTTCTCTGCCTTAAGTTTAGCGGATAAGTCGATGAGATAAGTAATCTCTTCCGGGGTGTAATCGAGTAATTTCAGGAAATTCCTTCCTGTCAGATTTACTGCCATTCTTTGCCTCCAGTCTCTTGTGAAATCGTCTTCTTCTTTTTCCCTTGGAATTTGCATGTATTTCCCTACATAGGAGATTCACATTTGCACAAATATTACACCATTCCTCGAAATCTCTCAACCAAAAAGCGCTCCCTCTGGAAAGCGCCTTCGATTCGTCTATGATTCCGTAATTTTTCATATCTTATCGAATTCCATATCTCTTTGCAAAAAAGGAGTACCACCGCTTCGTGGTACTCCTTCATATAGCAAGGTATGTAGTTCGAATTCGAATCGATATTCTTTTATCCTTCTCTTAGAAGAATACGTGTCCGCCGATTACGAGACCATCTCTTCCGCTGGATACGGGACGGAACTGTGTACGTCCACCAACCATATCAACACCATTTAATGCATCCTGTGCTGCCTGCATGCAGGAAGCCTTAGGACCAGCTGCAACAACGTTAGCTACTGCTGCAGAACCTGCGGGATAGAACTGACCGGGTGCAAAGATGACACCAGAGATCGAGCCACCCCATCTGCCACTTCTTAGACGATTCATAATAACGGAGCCAACTGCAACCTGTCCTTCATAGGGCTGATTACCAGCTTCGAGCTGAATAATGGCTGCCATAAGAGTTAAGTCATCTGCAGATGCCATAACAGCTGCCTGCTGATTCTTTGCCTCCTGTGCTTCCTGAGCCTTACTCTCTTCTTCAGCCTTTGCAGCTGCTTCTTCCGCAGCAATGGCGTCAAGTTCTGCCTGACGATCTGCGGCTGTAATAGCGGTAGAATATTCCTGAGATACGGTTACATAATCAGCAGAGATATAACCTTCTTCTACTGCAACCCATCCATCTACTGCAGGTACTGCGGTATTGACTGTAAGAACATCTCCTGCACTTACGGTCTTCACGATGGCAGCATCTTCAGCTGCTGCTTCGCGAATACGAAGTCCGTTCTCGGTCACGGTTGCAAGAGTCGGTGTCAGTTCATTGGCACGTGCCTCTGCTTCAGCACCGGTAATCACATACTGTGCACTTACATATCCGGATACTGCTCCGGAAGTAATCTGATACCATCCGTTCTCTGCAGAGATAATGTCTGCTACATCAGTACTGCGAAGATAACCAACAATGTTGCCATCCTCGGATGCACTGTCGCGAACATTCATCTCATCGCTGACAGTCGTCATCAGACGACTGTCCCAGATAGAAGCAGGTGTTTCAGCTACTGCTGCCTGTACTTCTGTCTCTTCTTGAACCTGATTCGTGCTAAGTGTCATAGTCCGTGCAAGAAGAATGTTTACTCCACTCAGTGCTGTAACATTATCCTTCTGCGTAGACTCGATCACTGCTGTAACACCTGCTGATGCATTCACCGGAAGCGCGGTCATTGTTGTGATCATACATGCAGCGCCGAGCACTGCTGCTGTCTTACGAATGGCTGTGTGTTTCTTCTTCATATCTAAAATCATGCATTCTCCGTACGCAAGATTGCAAAACAAATAATAAAATGTTTCGTTTGTTGCGCTTTGTTACAACTTTGTTACATTGGGATTCTAGCACTCACTTAAGAAAATGTCAAATTTGTGAGAATATCTTGACGAATTGATGAATTGATTATAATTTAGACACAATTAAGCCCGGATGCATCTTCCTCGATCTCCCAATCTATGGAAGATAAAGCTCATGAATCCGGGCTTGTTCTATGTTTCTTCTATTGAAATATGCTTATTTCAGGAATGCTTCTACCTGTTTAGCGATGCCTTCACCATCCAGTTCATACTTGTGAACCAGTTCCTCTGCAGGACCAGATACACCAAACTGATCATAGACACCGATGCGCTTCATCTTGGTAGGTCTTACTTCTGCAAGTGCTTCAGCAACAGCTCCACCGAGACCACCGATGACAGAATGCTCTTCAACGGTTACGACACGATTGGTCTTCTCTGCAGACTTTACAATAATGTCTACATCGAGAGGCTTAATGGTACAGATGTCGATTACTTCTGCATGGATTCCCTTCTGCGCCAGCAGTTCTGCTGCAACAAGAGATTCCGCAACTTCAAGGCCAGTTGCAACGATGGTAACATCTGTACCTTCACGAAGAAGAGTACCCTTACCGATTTCGAAGTGATAATCCGGCTTGTCATTAATGACAGGCACTGCAAGTCTTCCGAAACGAAGGTATACAGGACCATCAAGCTCATAAGCTGCCTTTACCGCTGCTCTTGCTTCCACATCATCTGCAGGATTTAAGATGGTCATGCCAGGGATAGTACGCATAAGAGCGATATCTTCAAGGCACTGATGGGTTGCACCGTCTTCACCAACGGAGATACCTGCATGTGTTGCACCTATCTTAACGTTCAGATGGGGATATCCAACAGAGTTGCGAACCTGCTCAAATGCTCTGCCTGCAGCAAACATAGCGAAACTGGAGCAGAAAGGAACCATTCCGGTGGATGCAAAACCTGCTGCGATACCGATCATGTTGGATTCTGCAATACCGCAGTCGATATGACGCTCAGGGAATTCCTTCTGGAATATTGCAGTCTTGGTAGATGCTGCAAGATCTGCGTCAAGGACTACTACATTGTCATGCTCTCTTCCGAGTTCGAGAAGAGCATTGCCATAACTTTCTCTGGTTGCGATCTTCTTTACTTCTGACATAACTGATCCTCCGCATCCTGTAATTCTTTCATTGCCTGCTTGTACTCATCAGCATTCGGTGCCTTACCATGCCAGCCTGCCTGATTTTCCATAAAGCTTATGCCCTTTCCCTTGACCGTCTTCATGATGATTGCGGTGGGCTTGCCCTTCATTTCCCTCGCTTCTGTGAAAGCAGAACGAATCTGATCGAAATTATGGCCATCAATCTCGATTACATAGAAGTTGAACGCTTCAAACTTCTCACGGATAGGATAAGGAGAGTTAACATCCTCGATCTTACCATCGATCTGGAGACCATTGTTATCTATGATAACGCAGAGGTTATCCAGCTTACGGAAACCAGCGAACATAGCTGCTTCCCAAACCTGTCCTTCTTCGATCTCACCATCACCGAGAAGGGTATATACGCGATAGTTCTTATTCTGAACCTTTGCAGACATAGCCATTCCGGCTGCTACAGAGATTCCCTGTCCCAGGGATCCGCTGGATGCATCGATACCAGGTGTTTCCTGAACACAAGGATGTCCCTGGAGATAAGAACCTACATGACGAAGTGTCTTCAGATCTTCCACGGGGAAGAATCCACGGTTTGCAAGTGCAGAGTAGAGACCAGGTGCACAGTGACCCTTAGAGAGAACAAAACGATCTCTGTCTTCCTTCTTCGGATCCTTGGGATCAATGTTCAGCTCCTCATTGTAGAGATAAGTGAAGAGATCTGCTGCAGAGAGAGATCCGCCCGGATGTCCGGATGCTGCATGGTAGACGCCTTCGATAATCCCCTTACGGACCTGAAGCGCTGTCTTTTCCAATTCAAGATTCGTCATGATGTTTCCTTTCTTAGACTATCTATTGTTACATGTATGTGAAAAGACCGAAGTCTTAATTACATCTCAGATAATTCATCGATTCCAACCAGGACAATATTACGAATTGCAGATGCAACCGTCAATGCATTGTCATTGAATCCAGCCTTCGAGAAGATGACATAGAAGCTGGTTCCCTTCTGACCGGTGTGCTTGGTAAGTTCGATCAGCTCCTTAAGAAGCGAGATCTCTATCGGCTCATTACCATAATAGCAGCGGCAGAAAACAGTTGCTCTCTCGCCTTCCATGACACCGAGTCCCACCAGATCAAAGCCATTCGTGGTCTTCTTCTCATCATCATTTTCCCACCAGTTACCGATCTCATCGAGCTTGCAGGGCAGTTCGCCGGCTGCAGATTTCATTTCGAGATATTCATGACAGATATCGGAGAATACATCCTGCATATACTCATTCAGATGAGGCTCTACAATATCATCCCAGATCTTCTCGGCATCGCCTTCCATGGTAAGATCATATCTGGGAAGAAGAAAGCGGTACCAGAAGCTGTCCGCATGATTTACGATCGAGTATCTGGTCTTTCTGCGATTGGTCTTCTCCGTAACCGGAGTTTCCTTGGTCACAAGCCCCAGTGCCATCAGGGTGTTCATATATGGAACAACGACATCCTTCGGCTTTCCGACTTCCCAGGAGATCTGATTCACTCTCTGATATCCCTTGGCCAGTGCACGAAGCATGCGATTATAATAGGAATATTCTCTTAAGTCCTGGGCCATGGCATTTCCAGCCAGGTAGGACTGACCTGTTTCATTTAAGAAGATTGCTTCGAGCGCTTCCCGGGGATTCATTCCTGCTGTCATGGACAGTAGTGCAGGAATCCCACCGGTCATACCGTAGAGCAGGAACTGCTCCTCGATGGACTGTTCAGGATAGAAGCTTCTTGCCTGTGAGAAATGTAGAGCATCTACCATAATATCGCAGCGCTTCACATCCTTCCAGGGGCTCTTTGCTCCCAGAAGCAGCTTCTCTGCCTGCAGACAGGAATCAAGAATCAGGATAACCTTAATCCCTGCGGGTCCTAACTTCTCAACAAGAGCATCTCTTAATGCCGTATTGAAATCATTCTCTGCCTGAGCAAAAGCACCATACTGGTCAATAACAATCGTTGCCTTCTCTTCATCTGCCCATGCCAGAATTGCATCGAACAGTTCCTCTGGCTTTTCGATGTCTAAGGACTCTTCCATTCTGCCCTGAAGAACCGTCGCCATCATGCGGATTTCCATATCTCCGGTCGTCGGATATCCGGTAAACCAGAGATATTTCTCACTTGCTACTACCTCAGAGACGAGCGCGTTCTTCCCCATTCCCTTACGGCCATAAACAACCGCCACGCTCTCTTCTTCTGAGCGGAGAAATTCTTCTAATTTCTTGATTTCTTCGTCTCTACCAAGCATACTCTACTCCACGATAATCATATTGCATATCTATTTACCCGTCCCACTTTGCGGGGTGCTCCTATATAATATGTGTTCTGTCGAACGGTTCCTATTGTAATACGATTCAACCAAACGTGCAAGAAGAAAAGCAGGATTCCGAATCGGAATCCTGCTTCTTATGTAAGCCCATATAGTATTCTATGCCAAACTTTGGCAGGTTCTACATTTGCACGAGGGGCAAGGAATGATTACTCACTCTTCTTATCATCAAGAGTTTCAAAAGCTGCGAGTTCAGGATGAAGTCTATGCTCTTCGCTGTAGTTCTCATAAGACTTGGGACGATGGGTCTCGCTAGCCCAGATCTCATCTGCTACAGGTGCCCAGCTCTCTGCGTACTCATCACACTTAGAGCAAAGCTGATCTGCTGTCTCTTCAGACTCGGAATTGGTACCATGTGCACCGGAACGCTCAACCATCTCGCGGAGAAGCTTAGGGTTCTCGAGCATAGGGCAGGGACGAAGGTGGTTACGGTTGAAGGGCTGTCCCTTATGATATTCCATGAAGAGAGGACTCTGAAGCATCTCAAGGATGGAGTTCTCATGAATGTTGGTGTTGGAGAAGTGGATGAATACGCAAGGTTCCGCATCACCCTGTGCATTGATATGGAAGTAGTTACGTCCACCTGCAATACATCCGCCAACGAACTCACCATCGTTCTGGAAGTCCATAGGATAGAATCCGATGTTGCATTTGTTGGAACGAACATAACGGATACGCTCGATCATAGCTTTACGTTGTTCAAGAGTAGGCATGAGCTCAGGAGCTGCATTGTTTCCTACGGGCATGTAATGGAAGTAGAAGCCGAAACGTGCACCCTTATCTGCGATGAAGTTAAGGAAGTCGTCGTTGGTTACAGCTTCAATATTCGCTCTGGTGTAGCAGATAGAGGTTCCGAATACGATACCGTATTTCTTCAGAAGATCCATAGCCTTCATAACCTTTTCGTAATGACCTTCTCCACGACGTCCGTCGTTGGTCTCAGGAGTACCTTCGATGGAGAGCATGAAGGTGATGTTACCGAGTTCCTGAACCTTCTGGCAAACTTCCTCAGTGATGAGGGTGGAGTTGGAGTAGATACCGAAGAAGCAGTCGTTATGCTTCTCAGCGAGCTTGAAGATATCGTCCTTACGAACCATAGGCTCACCACCGGTCATCATGTAGAGATAAGAACCAAGTGCCTTACCTTCGGTTACGATCTTATCCATATCTTCGAAGGAGAGGTTGTTCTTATGACCATAGGTACCGGACCAGCATCCTACGCAGTGCATATTACAAGCATCGGTGGGATCGAAGAGGATCAGCCAGGGAATGTTGCAACCATACTTTTCGCGGTTTGCGCGGATGGTCTTGGTTCCACGGAAGAAAGCTTCGTAACCAAGGTTAAGGAGCATCATATGAGCGTAATGAGGATTGGTCTCATCAATTACACGATTGATGAACTTGACCCAACGATTATCCGGATCAGATACAGCCTTCTTAACTGCTTCAAATTTTTCACTGGAGGCATCATCACCCCAGAACTTTGCAGCTACATTGATAAGCTTGATGTAGGTTTCGGTACGTTCAGAAACGTCCTTCTTAGAAACGTTCTTTAAGAATTTGTCAATTGCTACAGAAAATGCCTTACGTTCTGCTGCATGCGACAGATCTTTTAATGCCATAAGTTTAGCCTCCTAATAAAATGCATATGTTCACATATATAGATTTTCATCATATTTTTAATCATTTTAGTCTTCGCCCCTATTTATCGCAATGAACAAAAATCGGGAAATGTATGGGATTAGGCGGTTTTCAGATACATTTGAATAGAATTGTCAATGCAAAACAAAAAATCGCGAAGTTTTAGACTAGAAGAAACAAAAAAGCGATTCGGAGAAAAGTCCAAATCGCAAAAAATAATGCCCAGAGCCGGAATCGAACCAGCGACACGAGGATTTTCAGT
>ONDO01000032.1 GCA_900316625.1 uncultured Lachnospiraceae bacterium
GGTTGAAAATCTGGGGCAGAATGCAATCAGATACAATAATCCCAATGGCAAGGTAAAGATTTCTGTGGGAACAATTGATGGTCAGGTTGCGCTTACAGTTAAGGACAATGGAATAGGCATACCTGTTTCAGAGCAGCAGCGAATTTTTGAACGATTTTATCGTGTTGATAAAAGCAGATCAAAAGCTACAGGTGGAACAGGGCTTGGTCTTGCGATTGTAAAACACATAGTTGAGATTCATGATGCCAAAATTGAGTTAGAGAGTGCACCTGGGGCAGGAACAACTATATCTGTGTTGTTTTAGGATTATTTTTTCTTCTTCCCGCGTAAAAATATCTTAAATATGGCTAAAGTGGTTCTATTATGTGGAAGTTCTGTGGTGTTTCTCGACCTTATCCGTTATAATAATGTCGCAATATTGTGTGTTTCAAAGGAGGATGACCTGGATGGGATTACTTACCTTTAAAGGCGGCGTTCATCCATTCGAAGGCAAGGAATTGTCTATGGATAAACCCGTCGAGGAGTTAAAGCCCGGCAAGGAGCTGGTCTATCTGCTGTCCCAGCACATAGGAGCTCCCGCTAAGGCAATCGTGAACAAAGGTGATCACGTTGTCGTTGGCCAGAAAATTGCAGAAGCGGGCGGATTTGTATCTGCACCGATCTATGCAACGGTATCCGGTACGGTGAAGTCTCTTGAAAAGAGAAAGAATGCAACCGGAGGATATGTTGACGCAATCGTAGTCGAGAACGACGAGCAGTACGAGAGCACAACATTTGTTGAAGCGGACCCTGAGTCCCTCAGCAGAGAGGAAATCCTCGATAGGATCCGTGAAGCTGGTGTAGTTGGTATGGGTGGTGCAGGTTTCCCTACCGCTGTCAAGCTTGCACCTAAGGATCCTTCGACTGTAGATCACATTCTCGTGAATGGATCTGAGTGCGAACCTTATCTCACTTCTGATTATCGTATGATGCTTGAAAAGCCTGAGATGATCGTTGAAGGACTTAAGATTATGCTGAAGCTCTTCGGCGATAACTGTAAGGGCCTTATCTGCATCGAGAACAACAAGCCCAAGGCTATTGAAATCATGAAGAAGGCTGTTGAAGGCGTTGACAGAGTATCTGTAGCAGTTGTTAAGACCAAGTATCCGGAAGGCGCAGAGCGTTCTCTGATCAATGCAGTTACCGGTCGCTTCGTTAATTCCAAGATGCTTCCTGCAGATGCAGGCTGTGTTGTGGATAACGTTGGTACCGTTATGGCTGTATACGATGCAGTTAAGAACGGTAAGCCTCTTATGTACCGTGTATTCACCGTTACCGGTGATGCGGTGAAGGATCCTAGAAACTTCCTTGTTCGCATTGGTACTCCCTATCGTGAACTTGTCGAAGCAGCAGGTGGATTTACCGCAGAGCCTGAGAAGATCATCTCTGGTGGTCCTATGATGGGATTTGCCCTTGCTGATCTCGACGTCCCCGTAACCAAGACTTCCGGAGCACTTACCTGTTTCCTGAAGGACGAGGTTTCCAGAGTGCATGAGACTGCATGTATCTCTTGTGGACGTTGCTTGAATGTATGTCCTGCAAGACTGATGCCGACAAAGCTTGCTGAGCTTGCTGAAGCCGGCGATGAAGAAGGATTCGAATCCTTCGACGGCCTTGAGTGCGTTAATTGTGGTTCTTGTAGCTACACCTGTCCTGCAAAGCGTCCGCTTGCAGCTAACATCAATATGATGCGTCAGCGTGTACTTGCAAATAAGAGAAAGAAGTGAGGAGGACATTATGGAAAACAAATATCGCGTTTCTGTCTCCCCTCATGTAAGAGACAGCATCACAACCAATAAGATTATGCTCTATGTAATCCTGGCACTTCTGCCTTCAGCAATCTTTGGTGTTGTGAACTTTGGTTTACATGCACTGACGATCATCTGCGTATCTATTATCTTCGCAGTTGGATCCGAATTCTGTTTGAACAAGCTGCTGAATAAGGCAAGCACTATCGGTGATCTGTCTGCAGTTGTCACCGGACTCATCCTGGCAATGAATATGCCGGCAGAGATCGCCTGGTGGATTCCGGCACTTGGTTCTGTTTTCGCAATTGTTGTTATTAAGGGACTCTTCGGTGGCCTTGGTAAGAACTTCATGAACCCTGCACTTGGTGCAAGATGTTTCCTCATGATTGCTTTCTCCAGCCAGATGACGACTTATGCATCTCCGAGTGGATTTACCTCCCTTATGACCAAGGTTGCAGGTACTCCTGACTCTCTGTCTGGAGCAACTCCTCTTGCTTACCTTAAGCAGGGATATCAGTTTGATCTCGAGTCCCTCTTCATTGGTAATGTCGGTGGTGTTATCGGTGAAACCAGTGCTCTGGCACTTCTGCTGGGTGCAGCATTCCTTCTTGTAATGCAGGTTATTGATTGGAAGATCCCTGTTGTATATCTTGGATCTTTCGCAATTCTTGTATTCATTACTGCAAGCCTCAGAGGTTACGATGGAGCATTCATGTTCACTCTTGAAGAACTCTGTGCCGGTGGTATCATCTTCGGTGCTTTCTTTATGGCAACCGATTATGTAACTTCTCCGATTACTCCCAATGGTAAGATCATTTTCGGTCTCTTCCTTGGTGTAATGACCTGGCTCTTCCGTATGGTTGGATCTGGTAATGAAGGTGTTTCCTATGCAATCATCCTCGGAAACTGCCTGACGCCTATGATTGAAGCATATACTCGTCCCAGAGCTTTCGGCATCGTGAAAGAGAAGGCAAAGAAGGAGGCGAAGGCATGAGCAAGAATTCAACTCTGATTCATAACACAGTTGTTCTGACAGCAATTACTCTTGTTGCAGGCGCTGTACTTGGTGGTGTTCATTTCATCACTGCTGGTCCGATCGAAGCACAGAAGAAAGCAACTGCTGATGCAGCTATGAAGTCTGTATTCGCTGATGCATCTTCTTTCGAAGCTGTTGAATGGGATGCAAAGGATCCTGCTTTTGCGCAGATCCTTCTTGATGCAGGTCTTGATCAGACCAATGTATATTCTGTAAGTAAAGCTCTTGATGGATCCGGTAATGTAGTTGGATATGTTGTCGATGCTGGCAACAATGAAGGCTATGGCGGTGAAGTTGAAGTAATGGTTGGTGTTGGAACAGATGAGACCGGAATGACAGTTACCGGAATCTCCTTCCTGAATCTGGAAGAGACTGCCGGAATGGGTTCTAAGGCTGATGAACCTGCATTCAAGGATCAGTTCAAAGGTATTGCTCTTGGCGATGAGACTGCTATTAAGTATGTAAAGAGCGGTAAGTCAGCAGCGAATGAGATTGATGCAATCTCTGGTTGTACCATTACCACCAATGCAACGACGAAGGCTGTAAACGGAGCACTCTGTGCTGTAAATACGATCAAGGAGGAGGACTAATATGAAGAAGAATTCTCCGATCGAGAGAATCTGGAATGGTATCTTCGTTGAGAACCCTGTATTCGTTCTCGTTCTTGGTACCTGCCCCACTCTTGCAACTACGACTTCTGCAACGAATGCAATCGGTATGGGTCTCTCCACACTGGTAGTTCTTGCGCTGGCTAACCTCTTCATTTCTCTTCTTAGAAATGTTATTCCCAGCCAGGTAAGAATGCCTGCATACATTGTTGTAATTGCTTCTTTTGTAACTATGGTTGACTTCCTTATGGAAGGTTTTACACCGGAACTGTATAAGACCCTTGGTATCTACATCCCTCTGATCGTTGTTAACTGCATCATCATGGGCCGTGCCGAGGCATATGCAGGTAAGAATGGTCCGATCGCTTCCTTCTTCGATGGAATTGGTATGGGCATCGGATTTACCATCGCTCTTTTCCTGATTGCATCCTTCCGTGAGATCCTTGGTGCTGGTACCTGGCTTGGTATGCAGGTTATGCCTGCAGGCTATGTTCCCATCAGCATCTTTGTTCTCGCTCCTGGTGCTTTCCTTGTATATGGTTGCCTGATTGCTGCAATGAACAAGTTCAAGATCGGCGCAGGCAGAAGACCGAAGAAGGAATGGGATCCTACCGTTAAGATCTGCGGTGAGTGCATGAACTGCATGCAGGTTGGTATGTGCGGTAAGAAGCCTGAGCAGTGTGATACTGTAAAGGGCGCCAATGAAGGAAAGGAGGACTAATTCATGAGTGCAACAGCTATTATTATTCTGGCAATCAATGCAGCCCTGATCAATAACGTCGTTCTGAGTCAGTTCCTCGGAATCTGCGCTTTCCTGGGTGTTTCCCAGAAGAGTGACTCTGCAAAGGGTATGGGTGGCGCAGTTACTTTCGTACTTACCATCTCATCTCTTGTGTGTGGAATTATCTATAAGTTCGTTCTGATTCCCACACATCTGGAATATATGAAGACCATCGTCTTCATCGTTATCGTTGCAGCACTGGTTCAGTTCGTTGAGATGTTCCTGAAGAAGTTCATTCCCAGCCTCTATGAAGCTCTTGGAATCTACCTTCCTCTGATCACCACCAACTGCGCGGTTCTTGGTGTTGCTCTGATTAATGTTCAGAAGGATTACAGCATTCTGACCGGAACCATCTATGGTTTCGCTACTGCAATCGGTTACCTGATCGCAATCGTTCTTCTCTCTTACATCAGAGA
Organism: uncultured Lachnospiraceae bacterium; assembly: GCA_900316625.1. Lineage (GTDB taxonomy): Bacteria > Bacillota > Clostridia > Lachnospirales > Lachnospiraceae > Lachnocurva. The sequence goes on from ONDO01000032.1 coordinate 4,629, forward strand.
GAAGATGGTTCATAACAATGTTCCGAAGGCTTTCCGTGGATTCCCGATCGTAATGATCACATCTGCACTGATGTCCATCGCATTCTTCGGATTCTCAGCACTGAAGTAAGGAGGAGATCATGAGCGGAATTATTATTGCGGCATTGATCGTAGGTGTGGTTGGCTTCCTGGTCGCCATCTTTCTGTCAGTTGCTGGTAAGGCATTCTTCGTGCCTGTAGATGAGAAGGAAGTAGCAATCACAGATGCTCTTCCGGGAGCAAACTGTGGTGGTTGCGGTTATTCCGGATGTGCAGCTTGTGCTGCGGCTATAGCCAAGGGTGAAGCGGCAGTGAATGCCTGCGTCGTAGGTCAGCAGCCTGTAGCTGATGAAGTTGCGAAGATCATGGGCGTTACTGCAGAAGCGGGCGAGCGTAAGGTCGCATTCGTTCACTGTGTTGGCGACTGTGAGAAGACACACATGGATTATGAGTACTATGGACCCAAGAAGTGCTCAAACGTTAAGATGGCACCCGGCAACGGACCGAAGTCCTGCAGCTATGGATGTATCGGTCTTGGCGAATGTGTTGAAGCTTGTGAATACGATGCAATCCATATCGTAAATGGCGTTGCAAAGGTTGATGAGGAGAAGTGTAAGGACTGTAAGGCCTGCATGAAGGTATGCCCGAACGGTCTGATCACTGAAGTTCCTTATAACTATGTATCCCATATCGGATGCTCTAACCCTGAAAAGGGTAAGCCGGTTATGCAGAACTGTAAGGTTGGATGTATCACCTGTCAGAAATGCATGCGTGATTGCCCTGTACAGGCCATTACTATGGACAAGGGTTATCCTGTAATTGATTACGCAAAGTGCACCAATTGCGGTATCTGCAAGGCTGGCTGCCCTCGTAATTGTATTGTTTAAGAGAGGATAGAAGATGAATAAGAAATTAAAGAACTTATCCTATCTGCTCTTGGCGGCCGGTGTTGCGCTTCCTCTGGTACTGTCTCCGATGAAACCGCCCAGCAAGGCTCCGTCCGGCGGACCTTCCGCCGAAGCACAGACTCTTACCGCGTCTGCACCTGGTATGGATGGAGATGTAACGGTTCAGGTTGTTGCGGATAAGGATTATATCTATTCCGTAGAAGTTACCGAGCAGAACGAGACCCCTGGTATCGGAACGATTGCCGTTGACCAGATTCCTGGCCAGATTGTAAGTTATCAGACTACAGAAGTAGACTCTATCTCCGGAGCAACGATTACTTCTGATGCAATTAAGACTGCTACCAAGGCAGCTCTTGAAGGCGCAGGCCTCACGAATGCGGCATTCACTGCAGCACCTGAGGTTACTGTGAAGAGAGAGAAGGATGCTACCTACAATACCGATATCGTTGTTGTTGGTGCAGGTGGTGCCGGAATGGCAGCAGCAATTAAGGCTGCAGATGCCGGTAACAAGGTGATTATCCTTGAAACCACTACCATGGCTGGTGGTAACTCCATTCGTGCAACCGGTGGTATGAATGCAGCAGATACTCCATATCAGGATCTGAACGAATTTGGTGAAGATGCTGGTGTTGAGAAGACACTTGAAAAAGCTGAGACTGATGAAGAATTCGCTGACAACGAGACCGTTCATGAACTCGCTAAGGTAGTTCGTCAGCAGTATGATGCTTATAAGGCAAATCCGGATGGATATTTCGATAGCCCTGAGCTGATGGAACTTGATACCATCATGGGTGGTCACGGAATCAATGATCCAAAACTCGTTAAGTACATGGCAGAGAATTCTAATGATGCAATCTCCTGGCTGGATAGCCTGGGTGCAAAGCTTCATTCTGTTGGTGCAGCCGGCGGTGCTTCCGTATTCCGTATCCACAGACCTACCGATGCTGAAGGCAAGGTTATCTCTGTAGGTGCTTATATCATTCCTGTATTCACTGAGAATGTTGAACAGAGATCCTCTAACATCCGTCTCTTCTACAGCACCCATGCGGATAGCCTGATTCAGGATAAGGACGGTAAGATTACCGGTGTAGTTGCTACCGGTGAAACCGGAAATAAGCTTACCTTCAATGCCAAGGCAGTAATTCTTGCAACCGGTGGTTTCGGTGCAAACCATGAAATGGTTGAATCCTATCGCCCGGAACTCAAGGGCTTCATGACTACCAACGTGGATTCCGCACAGGGTGATGGTATCAAGATGGGCCAGGAAGTTGGCGCAGCTACCAGAGATCTCGATCAGATCCAGATTCATCCTACTGTAGAGTACAGCTCTTCTCATCTGATTACGGAAGGTCTTCGTGGAGACGGTGCTATCCTTGTTAATGTAAACGGAGAGCGTTTCTTCGATGAAGTGAATACCCGTGATAAGGTATCTGCAGCCGAGATTGCACAGCCGGAAGGCTTTGCATGGCTGATCATCGATCAGAGAATGGTTGATGCATCTAAGGTTATCGAGGGCTACATCACCGCAGGCTACACCAAGACGGGTGCAACCTACGAAGAACTCGCTAAGGAGATCGAAGTAGATCCGACAACTTTCGCAGCAACCATGGATAAGTGGAACGCATGTGTAGAAGCAAAGTCTGATCCTGATTTCAACAGAACCAGCTTCACTGAGCCTCTTACCAATGCTCCTTACTATGCAATCAAGGTTACTCCCGGAATCCATCACACCATGGGCGGTCTGGTGATCAATACCAAGACCGAAGTTCTCGATGAGAGCGGAAATGCAATCCCCGGCCTCTTCGCCGCAGGTGAGGTTACCGGTGGTGTTCACGGCGGAAACCGTCTTGGCGGTAACGCAGTTACCGATTTCGTTGTTTATGGTGAGACTGCAGGTGAGAACGTAGCTGAATACGTTGCCAGCCTGAAATAATACCCATCCGAGTTTAATTCTGGATTTAAATTCTGCCATATCGGTTACGGCCGATATGGCAGTTTTAATAGAAATATAGAACGTAATGAAGAATAGAATTCTGATTCGATTATCCACAACTCTCTTCTGTGGCATTCTTGTAGCAGGAATGTTCTTTTCTGCATGTACAAAACAGGCAGACGACACAGAATCTCAGAGTGGGGATAATATTCCAATTGAATATGGCGATGATAACTCAGCCTCTATGACAGGCATTTATTTTGATACGGTTATCTCGATTAAGATATATGGTGACAAGAAGGAAGAATTACTTAAGGGTGCATTTAATATCTGTAAGGAGATGGAGAATGTAATGTCGGCGGATTCTTCTGAGAGTGAACTCTATCAGGTCAATCACCGAAGTGAGAATACGGTCCACATTTCCGAAGAGCTCGCGGAGTGTATTAAAGCAGGATTATATTATTCGAAGATCTCCGACGGAGCATTCGATATCACGATTCTGCCGGTAAGACAGCTGTGGAACTTCAAGGAAGATGATCATAAGGGGACGGTTCCGGATGCAGCTGAGATTAAGGAGAAGCTTCAGGCTGTGGGTTATGAAAAGGTACATCTGGATGGGCAGGAGTTGTCATTTGATGATGACAATACGATGATTGACCTCGGTGGAATTGCCAAGGGATATATATCATCAAAGTTAAAGGCATATTTAAAAAATGCCGGCTGTACGTCAGCTATGATCAATCTGGGCGGTAACGTCAGCAGCCTTGGAACAAAACCGAACGGTAATAACTGGGTGGTCGGTATTCAGAAGCCCTTTGATATAAGGGGAGAAATTCTTACAACTGTGGAGTCGAAGGATAATGCAGTTATCTCATCCGGAATCTACGAACGCTATTTCGAAGCGGACGGTAAGATCTATCATCATATCTTAGATCCGAGGACAGGGTATCCGGTCGATACAAACTATAATGAAGTGACAGTGGTTGGCAGTGATGATACAGCTTGTGATGCCTTGGCTACGATCGGGATATCACTAGGGGAAGAAGGAATGAGAAACCTGGTGGAAGAGAATGGGCTGGACGTAGAGGTCATGTTTACCGATCGCGAGAATGAATTCCACTGGATGTAGAAGTGCACGCCAATGACCGTATGAAAGGGTAAGGGATGAAGGCGATAAAGAAAGCAGATATTATCCTGATTGCTGTGCTTGCATTGTCGGCAATAGTGATGCTGATCATCCGGATTCTGACGCAGAAGATACCGGAACCGGAACTAGAGATTCAGGTGGGGAATGAATATTACGGGACCTATTCCCTGGATGAAGATCAGGTAATTAAGATTAATGATACGAATGTTTGCGAGATCAAGGACGGAAAGGTGACGATGATAAAAGCCAACTGTCCAGATCATCTCTGCATGGAATTTCGTGCAATTGACAAGACGGGAGGCAGCATCATCTGCTTGCCCAACCAGGTCATTCTCCATATCGTGAATGCGGAGAAGGCAGCGGACGCTGTGGACAACAGTGTAAGATAAGGACCATAAGGTTAACAGATGGATCAAAATACAAGCAGAGCGCGGAAAATTGCATACCTGGGTCTTGCTGCAGCGCTGGCAATTCTGGTGGGATACGTGGAAGCTCTGATTCCCTTCAACTTCGGCATCCCCGGGATGAAGCTGGGGTTGTCGAACATCGTCCTACTCATCATGCTCTATCACTTTGGGTTTAAGGAAGCGATAGGAATCTCAGCGATACGTGTTGTAGTTGTTGGTTTCCTCTTCGGAAATCCATTCAGTATTGCTTATGGTATGGCAGGAGCCATCGCCAGCATGATCGTCATGGGGCTTCTTATGAAGACAAATCGTTTCTCTCCCTTTGGTTTATCAGCAGCAGGTGGTGTCAGCCATAATTTCGGACAGATCGCAGTCGCCTATCTGGTGCTTCCAGGACTTCCCGTCTTCTGGTATCTGCCACTTCTGATGCTTTCGGGTTTGGCAACTGGTATCATCAATGGACTGATCGTCTATGAGGTGGACAAGAGATTACCCCACCAGCTGAAGAATCGAATGGAGTAAGAAGTACAGGGAATTATGAAATGTTAATTCCACTTATAACGAGTGGCATCTATCTTCTGACAACGACAAGGAATCCTAGGATCCTTATGACGACGATATTCATATTGGCCTTTACGGCAGTTGCACCGGTGAGTGGTAATGCAGATCTGCTCTTCTTCACTTTGATGTTTGGAGAGTGCCTAATGTTCTTCTGTATTGCAATCAAGATCTCATAAGCATCCTGTGGTTACGGGTGGAACCCGGACGACCGATACAATCTATCGTAAGACAGAAGATAAGCTTCGTAAATGTAGGGCAGACGCTTGTCTTGCAGTGGAGATAGCAGAAGAGATTCTGAGATATTAAATGTCCAATCGTAGTAATCCCAAGAAAGGTATTCCTGGATGTTCTTACCAATTAGCAGAAAAGATATGAAGGAAAGAGGCTGGAAAGAGGCTGATTTCGTATATGTGATCGGTGACGCTTATGTTGATCATTCCTCCTTCGGACCGGCAATCATCAGCCGTGTCCTGGAAGCCGCAGGCTATAAGGTTGCTATTATCTCCCAGCCTGACTTCCGTAATCCGGAGAGCATCACAGCACTTGGAAAGCCACGTCTGGGATTTCTGGTGTCAGCGGGCAATATGGATTCCATGGTGAATCATTACACGGTAAATAAGAAGCGCCGCCACAGTGATGCCTATACTCCAGGCGGAGAAGGTGGTAAGCGTCCTGATAATGCAACCATCGTCTATTGCCAGATGATCCGCAGGATGTATGGACCGGATATGCCAATCGTGATCGGTGGAATCGAAGCGAGTCTTAGGAGACTGGCACATTACGACTACTGGTCCGACAAGTTCCGTAAGTCAATCCTTCTGGACTCTGGAGCAGATCTTCTCATCTATGGCATGGGAGAGCTGCAGGTAGTGGAGATAGCAGATGCCCTGAATAATGGGATTGATATCAAGGACATTACCTATGTGACAGGAACTGTCTATCAGACCAGAGATGCGTCTGATATCTATAATGCGGTGGAACTGCCATCCTATGATGAGTGCCTGGAGAATAAGAGACGATATGCAGAATCCTTCAAGATACAGATAGAGAATACAGACAGTATTGCAGGACATCCCCTCGTCGAGAAATATGGAGCACACCGTTTCGTGGTACAGAATCCACCCGTACGCCCCCTAACCACACAGGAACTCGATGATGTCTACGCGCTTCCTTATGAGAACGCATGGCATCCGTCCTATGACAAGCTCGGAGGTGTTCCTGCATTTGGAGACATGAAATTCTCCCTTACGGCCAATCGTGGCTGTTTCGGTGGCTGTTCCTTCTGTGCCATCACCTTCCACCAGGGAAGGGTGCTACAGGCCCGTTCCCATGAATCCCTCTTGCGAGAGGCTAAGTGGATGACGGAGCAGCCAGACTTTAAGGGCTATATCTATGACGTCGGCGGCCCGACGGCTAACTTCGATCATGCGGCTTGTGAGAAGCAGAAGAAGTTCGGTGTCTGTACGAATAAGGAGTGTCTCTTCCCCGAAGTCTGCCGCAATATGAAGGTGGATCATAAGGGCTATGTGGCTCTGCTTCGCAGATTAAGAGCGTTGCCAGGTGTGAAGAAAGTATTTATTAGATCCGGCATTCGTTTTGATTATGTTCTGGCAGACCAGGACGACACCTTCCTTAGAGAACTGGTACAGTATCATGTCAGTGGGCAGCTAAGAGTTGCACCGGAACACGTTACGGACCATGTGCTTGATCTCATGGGTAAGCCTAGGGCAGCTGTCTATGATGAGTTCTGCAAGAGATTTGAACGGATCAATAAGAAGTATGGTAAGGATCAGTACCTGGTTCCTTATCTGATCTCTTCGCATCCGGGATCTGATCTCAAGGATGCAATTGCACTTGCGGAAGCGATTCGGGATATGGGCTATATGCCAGAGCAGGTGCAGGATTTCTATCCGACACCCTCTACTGTATCCACGGTGATGTACTATACCGGCCTTGACCCTAGAACCATGACACCCGTAAGAAGTGCCCATGATCCTCATGAGAAGGCGATGCAGAGAGCGCTTCTTCAATATAAGAAGCCGGAGAACTATGACCTGGTGAAGGAAGCCCTGCTGAAGGCTGGACGGGAAGACCTGATCGGCTTCGATGAACAATGCCTGATTCCGCCTAGAAAGATGGCAGGATATGGGCAGGCTGGTCATGTAGCACATGCTCATGGTTCAGGCAAGTCAGATTGGAGAAATGAAGGACGAACATCCGGTCATGTGGATAAGTCCGGAGAGAATAAGAATGGACGTGGAAAGACGTCTGAGAGAGAGAATCAGAACGGACACAGAAGAAGGTCTGACAGAGATAAGAAGTATGGAAGAGAAGAAGATAGACAGAAGTCAGGAAAAAAGAACTTCAAGTCCGAGAAGAGGAACTTCGGACGAGCACAGAAGCCCGCGCAAGGCAAGAACAGTGCAGAAAGGGACAAGAAGGCAGGAGAAGCGAATGTCCCGAGACCGTCAGGAAGATTCAAGGGAATGGCAGCAGACAAGACCAAAGCAGGCAAGACCAAAGCAGGCAAGCCGTCGCAGGGAAGACATCCAGGACGTAAGAAGAGATAAGCAAGCCGAACGCAAAGTGTCTCGTGCGGCGTTAGAGGCCTGCCCTTACGCACGTAAGTGCGGTGGCTGTGACATGATCGAAATGCCTTACGACAAGCAGCTCAAACTTAAGCAGGAGCGCATTGAGAAGTTGCTGGCGCCGGTGGCCAAGGCACAGGCTGGTCAGGGAAGTGGGAAGTCTGCTGGAAAGAATGCAGGAAAGCCGGCTGGAAAGAATGCAGGAAATCCGGTTGGAAATAATGCCGGATTTACCATTGAGAAGATTGTTGGTGCAGATAATCCCTTCTACTACCGTAATAAGGTTCATTCTGTCTTCACCTGCGACCGTACTTATCATATCTTGCGTGGCATCTATGAGAAGAATTCTCACAGAGTCATTGATATCAAGGAGTGTAAGATAGAGGATCAGAAGGCGAATGAGATCATCGAAGAGATTCGTAAGCTTCTGCCTTCCTTTAAACTCACAGTATATAACGAAGATACCGGCAGAGGCTTCCTCCGCCATGTCCTCGTTCGCGTAGCATCCCAGGGAATCATGGTAGTTTTGGTTACCGGAGAAGTTATGTTCCCTGGAAAGAAGAACTTCGTGATGGCACTTCGTAAGAAGTTTCCCGAGATTACTACCGTAGTCCAGAATATCAATGATAAGCAGACAAGTATGGTTCTCGGCACAAGAAACATGGTGCTGTATGGACCGGGATATGTAGTAGATGACAGGCTTGGTCTACGTTTCCGAATCAGTCCTGATGCCTTCTATCAGATTAATTCCGCACAGACGGTTAAGCTCTACAACCTGGCCCGGGAGATGGCGACCTGTGAACTGACAGCTAAGACGCAGGCTAAGGGTGGAAGTGAACACGCAAAGGATGCTCGTAAGTCTAAGATTGCACCTCACCTGGTTTGGGATCTCTACTGTGGAACCGGTACGATCGGCATGTTCATGGCAGGCTCTGCGGAGCAGGTGGTCGGGGTCGAACTCAACCGTGAGGCGGTTAAGGATGCCAAGAATAATGCCCGCGAGAATGGCATCCAGAATATTCGTTTCGTGAATATGGATGCGACTGAGTATATGCAGAGAGCTCTGGCGGATATCGAACGTAGAAAAAATGGCGTAGAGGCTGGCACCGATGCAGAAGTGATTGAAGCGCCGGATGTACTCATGATGGATCCGCCCAGATCCGGAAGCACACCTGAATTCATCAATGCGGTAGCGGAACTCAAGATTCCTAGAGTTGTCTATGTGTCCTGTGGACCGGATACTCTGGCGCGTGACCTGCTGCTCTTCCAGAAGAAGGGCTACATGGTCCAGAGAGTGGTTCCTGTAGATATGTTCCCGAATACGGGGCATGTCGAAGTCGTGAGTCTTTTACAGCGAATGAGCAACACCTTAAAGAAGACGATTACTCTTGATGTTGATATGGAGGACTATCACCGGATCAAGAGTGAAGGGAGATAATTTATGGCAGAAAGTCAAAACATCGAATACAAGGAATCCTGGCGGGATGAATACCTGAAGTGGCTTTGCGGCTTTGCCAATGCTCAGGGCGGCACAATTTACATCGGTATCGATGATGCCGGTAATGTTGTTGGCGTAAAGAATGTTAAAAAACTGATGGAAGATATCCCGAATAAGATTCAGCAAGGGCTGGGTATTGTTGCGGATGTGAATAAGCATACAAAGGACGGGAAAGACTATCTTGAAATAAAGGTTGATCCGAGTTCATTTCCCATCAGTTATCATGGTGAGTTTCATTACCGGAGCGGTGCGACCAAGCAGCAGCTGACGGGGATTGCTTTGACGGAGTTCATCACGAAAAAGACCGGCGTCAGGTGGGAAGATGTAACGGTCGATGGGGTTACCGTTGATGATCTGGATGCGGAAAGCTTTAAGATTTTCAGGAGAGAGGCACTTCGCAGCAAGCGGATGACCGAGGCTGAGCTTAATATTTCAAATGAGGAACTTCTGTCCAAGTTGAAGCTTTTATCAAACGGCAAGCTGAAGCGTTCTGCCGTGCTGTTGTTCTACGGTGATCCGAGTATTGTGCAGAACGGTAGTTATGTTAAAGTCGGCAAATTTGAGCATGGTACTGTGGAGTACCATGATGATCTTGAAGGTTCACTTATATCTACGGCAGATAAGGTTGTGGATCTGATTTATCTCAAATATTTGAAGGCAAAAATCACTTATGAACACGACCGGCGTGTAGAGACTTATCCTTTTGCACGAAACGCCATCCGCGAAGCAATTTATAACGCCATCGCTCATAACTGTTACATGTATGGTACTCCGATACAGATACGAATCGAGGAAGAGCAGATTATTATAAGCAACCGCTGTATCCTTCCTGAGGGATGGACTGCGGAGACCTTGATGCAGCCACATGATTCCATCCCGTATAATCCTGACAT
>ONDO01000041.1 GCA_900316625.1 uncultured Lachnospiraceae bacterium
GCATTCTTGACTGCATCCGCAGTAGAAATTGAAGCACATTTTAATTTTCTTGGGTTTGCACCAAAAGTGTTGGCATAGAGGATATTGCTTCCTGCCTCGAGATAGAGTCTGTGGATTTCTTCTACCACTTCCGGGTGCTGCATTCCGAATTCTTCCGGACGTTCTCCAGGCTTTAAGCCCCTTGCCTGCAGCATGGTTCCCATACCACCATCGAGATAGGTCAGTTGATCTTCTTTCAGTAATTCTCTCTTCATCCTTTTTCCTGTCATCCTATATGAGCAATCTTCCAGCATTATCATCATTCATCCTTCGCATGCTGCCTGGCCATGCACCTACTCTCCGCAGACATTTCCACTGCTGCCCGGCTATGCGTCTGCTCTCCGCAGACATTTCCTCTGCTGCCCGGCCATGCGTCTACTCTCCGCAGACATTTCCTCTGGCGCGGAATCTGCAGCATTCCCGCAGATTACAGGAATTGCAGCTTCTCTCCTTCTTCTTGACCGGATGATCTGCGATTCCCAGCACTGCCGTAACAGACTTTCTCGGGGTCATAAGATCATCCTCGGAGAGGTGAATGCCGATACGGCGAATCTCAAGCGCATCGAAGAAGCCCTTCTGGGCATGCAGGGGAAGATCCCCGTAGCCCGGTGAGAAGCGGGAGGTAAGATACTGCCCTTCTGCTTCCACTTCCTCTCTTAATTCAGCCTCCACCGTATCACAGACCACTTCAATCAGAGTCGATCCTGCGGAATCCATGATGATGGACTGGATGGGATTTCGAATGGCTGCCTGGCGGATCATGAGATCCGTCTTCATTCCAATGGTTGCTGCCATGAGAAGGACCTTATTACAGCCACTCAGATGTCGTCGGATATCATCTCCTTCGAGGAAATGTAAATCGTCCTTAAAATCCCCGTCTTCTGCAATATCGTATATCTTGTAGAGAATTCTAGGCTCTGCTGAGTCATTGACTGCCTGAATTGCAGCCTCAATGTCCTTCTCTAAGGGTTCTTCTATAATCTGGCCGGAATACCCAAGGTATCTAAGCACCTCGGACCGATCTTCCGGCTTAAGCTCTATATCTGCGACGTCAATCTTCTTCATTCTGCCTCTGTTCCAGTAACCAATCCGGTGTCATGAAGGACTCATGTCCATCCTCTGCCACCAGAATAATGTAGCGTAGATCCTGCAGACAGAGACGGGCGAGATAAGATTCGCCATCCCCTTCTGCTTCCGTATAGCCATCCGCGGGCGTGTATCGGACTCTTACTTCTCTTCGTTCCTTGTCTGTCTGTACGTATAACTTTTGGGCGGACCAGAGATCATGCGCCGCACGCAGACGGTCGATCACCGCCATCATCACAAAGGATGCATCGGGCTCACTCTGCTTCCCTCCCGTCTCTTCCTCAGAAGCATGAGAAGCAGCAGGGATCTTGATTGCCTTCATATTATTCAGTATGCGGGCCGGAAGCGACAGATGCTTGGGTCCATATGGATTGATGACGATACCTGTTGTATTGTCATTTACCAGACCGATGGCATCGTTCAGACGAACTTCCAAGGTCTTGGGCTTTTCTCCACCCACAAAGAGGTCCTGCCAGCGTTCCAGCGCAGACCAGTCCGTGAAGAGGGGGAGCATGGTATCTTCATCCTTCACATCATTGTTGTGCAAGGTCGGAAATGCCAGTTGCGAATCCGCACCCAGAGAGAGCTTACCATCCTCTTCCTTATAGTCCCCACGGATATGCATGGGCAGAAGGAAGATGGAGGACTCCACCTGATGCTTTAAGATATCGTCGAAGAGTTTCTCACCCTCGTGCTCGTTGCGTGCCATCATGAGGCCTACCAGATAAGGATTCTCCACCAGAGACCTCTTTGTCTTACGCTTCATGGGCGCAACATTCGAGATTACATCATACTTTGCGAGCTGGGTCTTGCTCCGGAGATTCCTGAGATAGAGAATCTTGATATCCGGATCTTCCTCATCATCCACGATGCGGGCAATCCGGTCGGAAGACACACCAGCCGGCTGGTACATATAAACCTGATCCGAGGCCTTGGCACTGCCGTAGAGTTTTCCACGCACAGCAACTCTATCTCCGATTGTAAGGACCTCATCCACCAGAAGGGAATAGCGCGGGCGCTTCTTCAAAAGCTCCTCTTCTTCTAAACGTCTCTCCTTGTCGACCTCCCCATCCTTCCTGTAATACTGATGGGCAAGCCGATCCCGGTCATCCATGATGCGGGCCGCGGAACGCAGGATGTCGATCTTCTTCTTCAGAAGCGCATTCTCCTCACGAAGCAGGGCAATCTCTTCTGCATCCGAGCTTGGATCTTTCTTTCCGTCAAAGATATTAAAAATGCCGTTTTTCTTCTTATCCAATAGGCTTTCCCTCAATAGATGTATTCTAACTTATCAATCCTACATATAGAGATATGTATCCTCTATAGTTACTTATTAAATTTAGCTATAACAATATAGTTCTGCCGCTGCTCTGCCTTCCAGTCGGGATGCACCGGGATCAGCTCTACATTTTCGAAGCACTCCGATAGGATCTGCTTCTGCAGCATGCCGGCCATGGCATATTCCCCTGTACGAGACGTAATGAGGTTGATCATGTATCGTCCGCCAGGCCTCAGGCGTTCCTTCACGGCCTCGGCTGTATCCGGCATGAGAAGTCCCATGTCCTGGGTGCTTCCGGAGAATGCGTCGTTAATGATGAGATCATACTTCTCATCGCTCTCTCTCAGGTAATCGAAACCATCACCGATGGTGATGAAGAGGCGCTTATCAATCTCCCGATCGTAGATCTCGTCGAACCAGAGGCATTCCCTGGCGATATTCACCATAGCACCCTCGATTTCGACCACCCGCATTCTGACCTGGGGACAGGCCTGGAGGACTGCCCTCGGAAATGTAAAGCCTCCGCCACCGATCAGCAGAATATCCTTTACTTCTTCCTCGGCCATAAGCGAGAACATGCTCTCCTGGTAGTAGAAAGGCGGCTTGTCACGCAGGTTCTTATCCTTATAAACTGCAGATTCCATGGCACCATCAACCGTCAGCATGCGCACCAGATGTCCGCGGAAGAATTCTTCGCGAACAAGGGCGCGACCGGTGTCTAAATCCATTTTACGAATGATTGGATGAAACATGTTTTTCTTCCTACATCTTCCCCCGAAGGCTTACCGCACTGTATCCCGGCTTTTTTCCCCCCCGAAGGCTTACCAAACTGTATCCCGGCTTCTTCTCCCTGAAGAATTACTGCCTGAGGCTTTGATATTTACTGGTATTTCTTACGCTTTAACTGCTGCATACCCATATAGAGATCATACAGAGTCGAACCTGTCTTACCCTGTTCCGGATGATCATCATCTGCGAAATCCAGATAGTAGGAACTATAAGCATTGATGATCTTGGTTCCAGATGGATGATCCATCTCCTGAACGAAGTTGCTGCCGTAAGTTCTGTGGATATGGCCATGCACCATGTATTTGGGATGCCAGGTATACAGCAAGGTATTGAAAGTTTCAAATCCGCGATGTGGCAGATCCTCCTGGTCGCCATATCCCTTCGCTGGTGCATGGGTAACCAGAATATCAATACCATTGCGAAGAGCGATGTAAGACTTCAGCTTTCCAACTCTCTTCTTCATCTCACTTTCCGTGTACATGTCAGATCCATCATGATAACGCATGGATCCGCCCAGCCCTAAGATTCTAAGGCCCTTATAGTCATAGATCTTATCATCGATATCGATACATCCTTCAGGTGGTTCCTGGGTGTATCTTCTGTCATGGTTGCCTCTTACATAGAGCAGGGGGCAACGCGCCATTGTTACAATATACTCCAGATAATGTCTGGAGAGATCTCCACAGGAGATGATCAGGTCTACGCCTTCGAGTCTCTGAGGATCAAAAAACTCATAGAGCGACTTTTCCTCTTCATCTGCCAGAAATAAAATCTTCATGTTTCCCCTTATATTTTCTAATTGAATATCTATAGTCCCATCATCAGAATCAGCTATATTCTTCCCCATATCCCGGTTCCGGAATCTGCCTGAGTCCTACTCTGTATCCCGGTTTCGGAATCTGCCTGAGCCTTACTCTGTATCCGGTTCCGGAATCTGCCTGAGCCTTACCCTGTATCCGGTTCCGGAATCTGCCTGAGCCTTACTCTGTATCCGGTTCCGGAATCTGCCTGAGCCTTACTCTGTATCATCCGGTCGGAGGATTCCGCTGACCATAACCGTCTGCTGTCCCGCTTCCGTAAGATCTGCCATCTTGGGCAGTTCGCCGATCACATTGTCATTCAGCCAGTTCATGGTGATGATCTCATCAGAACGGAAGTGATGCGGGTCTGTTGGCTTACGGATCACACCTTTCTGGCTGCGAAGCTCACCGGAAAAAGGATTCATGGTGCCCTTCATAATAGCATCCTTCAGGCTCTCACACATCTTGCGGCTGTAGTAAGACAGGCGATCTGAGACGATAACGTCTACAACGCCTGCAGACATACCCCACCAGTAGTTCATGGCCTGGTCTTCCGGCTCATCTTCCCATCTGCCGTCCAGAATCGACTGCAGAATCAGCTCATAGAACCTGCCCCAGTTATACATAGGCGCTGCCAGATTGCTTACGCTTCCATCCTCATTCAGACGGAAGAGTCCGTATTCTCTGCTCGGAGAATCCGGCTTGATAAAATCCTGTCCAGACACGATATTCACACCGTTTTCTCTCATATAGGACTTGAAGTCGGAGTCCTTAACGGAACTCCAGCTGAGATATACCTTCACATTGGGGTCAACCATCGCTGCTCCGATCGCATAGGCATTGATCTCAGCAACAGAACCGTAGATAGGATAATCCGCGACGTAGCCAATCTTATGGTTATCCGCGAGCGATGCCGCCAGGGTTCCCATCAAGGCTTTGGCCTCGAACATTCTGCTGTAATAGGTCCGCACACCTGCATGCGCCAGATTGATGGAGCAGTTTAGGAAGTGTACCTTCGGGAAATGTAGGGCCGATCGCATCGTTTCTTCGATCTGCTTGGGAGATATGGTAAATACCACATCGCATCCCTTCGATACGGCCTCATCAATGGCAGATGCCAGTTCCTCGTTCGTTCCACATTTATCGAAGCAATATGTCTCAACGAGTCCATCGAAACGGTGCTCGACGAAACTCCTGCCCAGCTCATGGCCGTAGATCCAGGAGGATGTCTCGGCGGGGCGCTCATAGCAGAAGGCTGCCTTGAGCGGATGGGCGCGGGTGTAACTCTTGCCGAAGAGGGCCTGCACCAGATTGGCGCCGCTGCTGGAATCCACAAGAGCATCTTCCGGCGTCTTCACGAGGGAGATCGGCTTGTCGCTGGTACGAAGCAGGGTCTCTGTCCAGAGCTTGTCGATACGGTTCGACAGGAGGGATCTGGAGATGCCGCGCAGGCTGTCGAGGCTGTAGAATCCAAGATATGTCAGGAAAGCATCAGACGGTGAGATGCTGACCTTGTCCTTCGCCTTCTGAGCGTAGACCGTTTCGAAGAGCTGGAAGCCGCCCTTTAACTTCTCGACGATTTCTCTGGGCCAGGGCTCTCCGAGTTCGAGTCCTAATATGTTTGCTAACTTCTCGTAAGATCCGAGAACTGTAAAGTCGATTTCATAGATGGGTGCGCTGTCGAAGAAGCGTAAGAATTCTGCATAGACCTTGTCGGCTTCGTCTTCTTCGCCTTCCTTGTTGGGCAGAATGCGAAGGACATCACCCATGATGCCGTATGCACCCACGAACTTGGATACAGATACGCGCTTATTGCCTTCCTGCACATAGAAGCGGTGCATGTATTCATAGACCTTGATGGGATCTCTTATCCCCACTTCCATCTGAGAATCGTAGAGCTTCCACCACTTGAGCGCGAACTCCGAATAGACTTCCAAGAGGGGCATGAAGTCATCTGCAAAGGCCTGCTGGCGTCCAGCGGTCTTCGTCCCCACTACCATGGACAGCGGTATCTCCATCAGTCCCACCGGTATTTCTGCCGGCAGAGTCCCCTCCGGAAGGATATCATCCAAAGCGGGGAGATAGGGATATCTTCCTGCAGAAGTAGCTCTGTGATATTCTCTCAAACCGAGCCGTCTGGCTCTTGCATAATCTTCCTGCATATCTTGCTCCTAATTACATACTTCTATTACTACTATTTCATTTCAGTGAATACATGATTAGGTTCCTTCTACCCTGCCACTGCATTGCCGGAAGCCTAATCATACTTCTTTGCATCATACATATGACTAGGACCCCTCATGCGAGCATGACGGGCCCATCATCAAGTTATCTTCTTATATTGTCTGTCAGTCTTCGATCTTCTGAATAAGCTGAAGTTCCTTCAGTCTTCCTTCGTCTATTCTGACACTGAATAGTCTTCGACCTTCTGAATAACCTGAAGTTCCTTCCGTCTTCCTTCTTCTATTCTGGCACTGAATCAGTCTTCGATCTTCTTATATCTCTTGAAGATCTTGTCTTCACCGCATGCATGTACGGTTCCATCAGCCTCCTTAATGATGTAATCTCCTTCACAGAGGAAGATTCTCCCCCTTCTTGTATGAATATAAGGAGTCATCATACGACCAGCGCCGTCTTCTCTGCGGATCAGGTTCTCAGTGTTGATCCAGCTCTTTGTGATGACATCTGAGTACAGTTCAAAACCATCTTCCATTCCCATACCAGGAACGTACTTCTCAACATTCGCCTCAATTACGGTACGTAGACACTTCATAGTTTTGCCCCTCTTTCTAATACCATCCTCAAAAAAAATCTTATCAGGCATCCCGCCGCCTAATAACCTATATTGCAAATTACCCTATATGGATTATAACATGAAGCAGCTTTTTAGTACCACTTAATCGTGGAAAATAGGGGACTTTTCGATGGTCGGTGCAGAGGGGTGGTATATGTGAAATAATCAAAGTCATGCCACCATCCCGGCACATAATCAACACTTACCATCAACAGTTTGTATCTTATTGGTGGTATATTTCAAAAAATAGATTTGTCCCACCTTTTTCGAAAGAAAAATGGTGGGACAAATCAAGAATTCTTTATATGCCACCATTAGGCACATGCAAAACAACATTATCATGCTGCTAGAACATCAATTGGTGGCAGAATCTTATTTTCTTATGTAATTACCCCCAAGTATAGTCTGATACCTTCTGCCTACGGATTCAAAAAGTCTTTCAACTATTGAAAGAAAATGCCAATAACATTGTTCACCATCTCTATATCCAACGGATGATTCAGATCTTCACATGTCAGAATCAGATTATCCCCGGGGAAGATTCCGTTTTCTATATATGTATGTATCTTCTTTGTCGTCACCTGATAGTAACTCTCACTATTTAGCATTCCTAAGTGTTCCCAATAGACTTTCTTCAACGAAATCGGATGCATTATTGTAAAATCCGGATAGAGTGTAATGTTATCTAATACCAGTTCTTCCTCGTAATGAAACGGAATATTATGTTGACTCAGCAATAGCGAGATCATCATTTCCGATTTAGAACGAACCAGATCACCATGAGTAGTATGATATATCTTATTCTCTGGATGTTCTTGGTTCTGCACAAAGGGAGCTTTCTCCCACTCTGCAGAATCAAGTTTCGTTTTCTTTTTGCAACTTCTTCCCAACCATTCCAACAAATCCTGATACGCAGGTTTCTGCATCTTCTCAAAGAATTCTTCGTAGCGATCAACTCCTGATAAATGCTTGTTATATGCATCCATTGCAATTATCTCAGCACTCACAGCATCCAACTCACATTGTAGTTGCATCTTATTCAAAAATTGTGCCGCAAGCTCTTGATCCTTACGCTTACTCAAAGCCTTTCTTTGCTTGTCGACATATACGTACCAACGATATCTGTCTCCATCTTTGTTACATTCCAGGCTACCTTTCGGAAATTCTTCTAATTCCTTGGCAAGCAACATCTTCTTGCTTTTTAGATTGCTAATCCGATTTTCAAATATTTGCTGATACAACATCTTTCATGCACACCCCCTTCATCTTTGATTTTGTTTGCTTGTTACCGCTCTTGTCATCTGCCACTTGCGATATCCCACCAACTCACTGTCAGCAAACCATCACCTCCTATTAAGCATCTGTGTGGGAAAATCATCCTTTTTTATCTTCCTGCCACCCTTATAGCTTATCGCAGAAATCAATTCACCTCTTACAGCCCTATCAAATGGTGGTATATATCGATTTTTCAATTCATACCACCACCTTGCAATTCAAAATGGTGGCACAAAATCAGAAATCCATATATGCCACCATTTACCTTTCAATCCCACATGTTTGAAGGTGCAAAAGCAACTTAATGGTGGTACAAATTCAACTTTCTGCATATACCACCACAATACGACTGCAAAAATCCAAGAAACATCAAAATACAAGATTCCCGAAAACAAACATACCTAAAATACGACCATGGAAAGTCCCTGAAGCATTCGTATTCCTCCGTCAGATTCTATATAGTTCCCATAATACTTCCTCAAATCTCCAAATCCAATTAACAACCCATAAAGAATTTATAAACAATTCTTTTAGAATTATCCCACAGAAATCTGCTCCCCCTTTCCCTTATTCTTCCCCCGTCCTTCCTACCCTTCCATCGTCCTTCCCCGCCCCTTTCCTC
>ONDO01000030.1 GCA_900316625.1 uncultured Lachnospiraceae bacterium
TGGAAGCACAGTAATGTGTGGAGCTGACTGTTACTAATCGATCGAAGGCTTGATCAAGCGTTTGTTATCAGGATCATCTGTATGAAGTTTTGAAGGTACAACATACCTTTAGGATATTCCTCCTTAGCTCAGTCGGTAGAGCATGCGGCTGTTAACCGCAGTGTCGTTGGTTCGAGTCCAACAGGGGGAGTTTTTCTTTTCTAGAGACCTAGTTAAGAATATGCACCAAGGCCCCTTGGTCAAGCGGTTAAGACATCGCCCTTTCACGGCGGTAACATGGGTTCGAATCCCGTAGGGGTCATAGTCCTTCAAGGCAATTTGAGGACCTTTAGCTCAGTTGGTTAGAGCAGCCGGCTCATAACCGGTCGGTCCTGGGTTCGAGTCCCCGAAGGTCCATTAAGTAAGGCCCGATGGTTCAGTTGGTTAGAACGCCGCCCTGTCACGGCGGAGGTCGGGGGTTCGAGCCCCCCTCGGGTCGTTTAAGATTATTTTTTGTTTGACAAAATTGCAGCTCAGGTTTATAATAATCGCTGTGTTTTGAATATGTGAGTGTAGCTCAGCTGGATAGAGCACTTGGCTACGGACCAAGGTGTCGGGAGTTCGAATCTTCTCACTCACGCTGGTAACCACAAGTCGAATGGCTTGTGGTTTTTTATATCTGCCTTTTGGCGTTCGGTTTCCTCTTCTTGCTGAAATATACGATTACGGAAGATTTTTATGAAAAATTGATATATAATGCAATAAAGTCTGACAATTAAGGAGATAGATATGGGTAACGAGCTATACTGGGTATCAGCGCTAAGCTATGCAGTAGTATTGATCATTATCTTAGCCGGCGATATTTTGACCAAGAGAAAACTGAGTCGCATGGAATACAGTTTCCAGATCATGGTATCGGGAGTTGTCTTCTTCTGCGTCCAGGATGCAATCTGGGGAATGTGTGAGAGCGGCATAATAAGAAACGATACCATCTTCTTCGTATCGTCTGAGGTCTTCCATGCATCCACTGTAGTCATTGCCTTTATCTGGCTGAATTTTGTTCTAACATATCTTGAGATAGGGAAGAAGGGAAGGAAGATCGTCTTGATCCTTGATGGGAGCATCGTAATCTTCCAACTGATCCTTCTCATCATGAATATCTATAAGCCCACGGTCTTCTCTGTTGTAGAGGGAGAATATAAGGTTGCCTTCCTTCGTCCGCTCGCTTTCTTTAATCAATACGTTGTTTTCCTGCTAACAAGTTGCTTTTCCCTGGTATCGTATCTAAAGGACCGTGGCATACAGAAACATCGCTATTTTACCGTCTTTATCTTCACTCTCTTCCAGCTTATTCTCGGTGTCTATCAGTTCCTCTATCTGGATGGCCCCTTCTATAGTCTGGGCTATTTCCTGGGATGTTTTGTGGTCTATATCTTCATTGTGGCCAAAGACAGAGAACAGATTGAAAAAAGTAATATCATGTGCTCCATTGCGGAAACCTTCTTCTCTATGCATCTACTGGATCTGGAGGAGGATTCTGTCGTGAAATATATCGAACCGGAATTTCTGTCGAATATTCTTGGCAATCTGACCGGTGCGAAGATGATGGTAGATGTTGCTTTCCGTAAGATTGTGGCAGACGAATACAGAGAAACTGTTATGGAATTCGTTAATCTCAATACCCTTGATGAGAGAATGCAGGGGAGTAAGCATATCTCCTGTGAATTCATCGGTAAGGATTATGGATGGTCACGTGTTACTTATGTAGCGGTAGAACGCCATGATGGGCACCTGAAGAAGGTAATGGTGATTACCGAGGTCATCGACGAGGAGAAGAGAAATGAAATCGATCTGATCTATCAATCCAATAATGATGAATTAACCGGGCTTGGAAATCGTAGAGCCTATGAACGTGATATAGATGATTACCGAAACTATATCTCAGATCAGAATCTGGTCTTTGTCTCCATGGATGTAAACGGCCTCAAGGCTGTAAATGACCGTCTGGGTCATGAAGCAGGAGATGAACTTCTGGTAGGTGCTGCAGAATGTATGAAGAGAGCGTTCAGTTCCTATGGCAAGATCTATCGTATGGGTGGAGATGAATTCAATGCCCTGATCTATGTCGATAGTGATGAATTAAGAAGAGTGAAGGAATCCTTTGAAGACTATGTGAAGAACTGGCGTGGGAAACTGGTCAGAGAGCTGTCTGTCTCAGCAGGATACGTATGCTGGGAGGATCTTAAGGAAAAGAAGATCCACGAGATGTCTGTGCTCGCCGATCGGAGGATGTATGAAGCGAAGGCAGAACATTACAGATCGAAGGGAATTGACCGTAGGAGGATACAGAATTGATGTAGAGGGAAGACGAAAGAATTAAGAGTCCTGTATCGTGAAGAAGAGATGGACAGTGAATGTCTTCTGGTCCATCTGTATCTGCAAGGAACCATTCTGCCTTCTCATCAGTGCTTTCATGCATTCGATGCCAACCTTGGAACTCTCGTTCTTACGGGGACGGATTGCTATCTCGTTTGTTACGGAGACGACGAGATGCTCTTTATTTTCGAAGATGGATATGTTAATCGTATCTTCCTTAGAGGCGTATTTTTCAATATTAGAGAAGATATTGTTGAAGATGCGGGCCACATCATCGGGATTGACGCGTATCAGAATCTCCTTCTCTGGTTCCTTCAGAGTGAAAGAGTAGCCTTGTTCTTCGAGAAGAATCGTGTGTTCCGTAATTAGTTGCAGAAGTAATTGCAGGGCGTCTACATTCTCTAGCTTATGGAGTGTTGTGGTCGAGCGGTCGAAGGCGAGGAAGTATTCGAAGAGGCGGTCAGAGAGTTCCTTGATGTGGCCGAGATTATTGATGGCACGGGCAAGGTAATCCTCATATTCTTCTTCGGAATTGTAGCGCTTCTCCTGCAGGATCTCGAGATAGCCGAGCTGGGTTGTAAGAGGTGTTCTAAGATCGTGGGAGAGGGCAGTAACCAGGGAATTATTGGCACTAATGGCTTCTCGTTCACTCTCCATCTGTTTCTTCAGCGCAATGCGCATCTGTTCGAGGTCACGTCCGACCGTTCCAATCTCATCATATCCATAAGCGGCGACCTGATGGTCTAAGTCTCCACTGGACAGGATCGTGATGTCTTCTGCCAGCCACTTGAGGTAACGGATCTTGCGGTGGATGAAGAGCAGGAGCACGAAGATGAAGCAGGCGAAGGCCAGGAAGATGGTCGAATAATTGAAGAGATAGATAAACTTAAGGTAAGCGCACTGGATCACTATTGCCGTATATTCCTTCCCATCGAAGGTGAGAAGCAGGGGTTGATAGGAGTTGTCCTTGAGTGCATTCGCATAGTATCCATCAATGTAATTGAGAATATAGGAGTAGCGATAGGCATAGATCAGGTCAGAGGAGTGATTCTTGTAGGAGACCCAGTAGTCGTTCAGTACGTCATAGACCGAATCCACGTTGGCATTGATATCCGCCTTGATAGAAGCGGTCACGTCTCCCTGGCACAGAATCATAAGTCCCATATCGGACCTCTTATCCATAAAGCGGTCCAGGGACTTGTTGTCTGTTATCTGAAGCTGGTTCTTATCAATATAGTCCTGTAACTCTTCTGCATACTTATTGGTATAGGGGGCTACAAAGTGGTTGGCAAAACAGGAACTATTGAAGAAGAATTCCAGTAGAACACTGAAGAGTATAAGGGCGACGATCGAGATGATGGTCGATAGCAGGATGGCAAGAACCAGTTCTACATATAAGGATATGCGAAAAGAATGCTGACGCTTCATCTTAGACATACTGATATCCCTTTCCCCAGCTGGTCAGGATGTGATGTGGGTTCCTGGGGTCATCTTCGATCTTAAGCCTTAGATTTCTGATATGGACCATGATCGTGGCATTGCTGCTGTAGAGGTAAGGTTCCTCCCATATGGTCTCATAGATCAGCTGGGCCGGGAAGACGCGGCCGGGCGTAGAGACCAAGAGGCGAAGAATCTGGTATTCCTTATCGGACAGGTCCAGACGCACACCATCCGCCGTGCGGAAGACTTCATTAATCTCCTTATTCACTCTGAGGTAATCGGTCTCATAGAACCGGTTGCCGACTTTGGCCTCCTTACCCTTATAGATCTGATAACGGCGCAGAAGGGACTTCACACGTCCGGTGAGTTCGGCGTGAGAGAAGGGCTTGACGAGATAGTCGTCTCCACCGATCAGGAGTCCCAAGGACTTGTCAGAATCGGAGGACTTGGCAGTGAGGAAGAGGATGGGCATGAGATAGTTCTTCCGCACCTCTTCGCAAACCTGGAACCCATTCAAGCCTGGCATCATAATGTCTAAGATCAGAAGATCGAAGCTATCGTCGATTAACTCTAGAAGGTCGCTTCCATTCTCAGCTTCCGTTACCGCGTAGCCTTCACTGGTGAGAAGGATACAAAGGATATTACGGATCTCTTCATTGTCATCACAGATTAGTATCTTGCTTGTCATATATCGGCCTCATAATGATTCATTTACTCTATCGGGGAAATATAGATCCGTCTTTCAGAGAGACAGGTCTGATTGTCTTCTATCGATTATAACATCAAGTGTCCCTGGCGATATATTCAATCTGATTCTTTAGAATTCTTTAGACTTTCCTCTGTGATTATTTTAGATTTTCTTTCTATGATTTTCCTAGAACCGAAAATTTCAGGAAGGTGTGTTTATGAAAATGAAAACAAAAGGTAAAAAGAAGAAGGTCGTCATCGCTCTTGTGGTGGTCGCACTGATTGTGATCGGTGGGCTGATGAGCAGAGCTTACATGATGAAGAAGGGCGCAGATACTGAGGCTCAGGTTGGCAATTACGATGAGATCAAGGCTCAGGACCTGGTGCAGACCGCATCTGTTACGGGTGCTATTATCAGTGCCCAGACAGAGCAGGTCAATGCAGGAACGGTTAACGCATATCCGGTAAAGAGTGTGGATGTGCATGTCGGAGATGCTGTGAAGTCAGGGGATGTTCTCTTCACCCTGGATATGAAGGCCATGGAAGAAGATCTGAAACTGCAGAAGCAGGCCCTCGCCGCTCAGCAAAATGGTAATCAGTATGCCATCGATGTAGCGAAGCGTCAGGCTGGCGATGCACAGAAGGCAGCAGATCAGGCCAATCAGCAGGCACAGAATGCAGCAGCATTCGCCCAGGCAGATCTGGATGCAGCCAATCAGAATGTTGCAGCAATTGCGGATAAGCTGAATAATAAGAGAGCAGAGGAAGCCAATCTTCTGAATGCTTATAATGCAGAGACGGATGATACGAAGAGGGCAGAACTTAAGACCCAGTATCAGGCGGCAGCGGCAGAGTGCAAGTCTCTCGAGGCAGATCTTACTACAGCACAGAATAGTGCGGCAGAGGCTCAGCGCAATGTAACGAATACCGCCCTGTCCTATGAGATGTCCAAGACCAGTGGTGCAGCAACCATGGCTGGACAGAACGAAGCCATCAACAAGGCATCCATGGATGCATCTTCCAATACGCTTAGCATGCAGCAGTCCATCTGCAAGTCAGAGGAAGAACTCTCCAAGGTAGAGGTAAAGGCCAGCATGGATGGTGTTGTTACGGATATCAATGTACAGGTTGGACAGAACTATAACGGAACCGGTGGTGTTGTAATCTCTGATACAGCAAATCTCCTTGCTTCTGCGAACGTGGATGAGGCGGTAATCAGTAAGATCACAGAAGGTATGGAGGTCAGCATCAAGACAGATGCAACGGGAGATCAGATTCTCAAGGGTAAGGTTGTCTATGTCTCCCCGACTGCGACCAAGAATTCCAGTGGAAATGGAAGCCAGGACCAGTCTGGGAATGCAACTGCCGGAGTATCTACTGCAAGAGCAACTTATCGCGTAGATGTCGCCCTGGATGAGGCTAATCCGGACCTCCGCATCGGTATGACGGCTAAGATGAACTTCAGCCTGGCAGAAGCTAAGGGAGCCCTCACTGTTCCGACGATGGACATTATGGAAGATGAGGATGGATCCAAATACATTCTGGTAGAGGATGAGACGGCGACTGCAGAGGATGCTAAGAAGGATGCAGACAAGAAGGCAGATCAGACCAAGGATGCTGATAAGGAAAAGGATGCCGATAAGGAAGCTTTGGCTGGAACAGGGAAAGAGGTGCTCCCTGAGAATGCGAAGAAGATTCCTGTTACCATCGGTGTGCAGACTGACTTCTACTCTGAAGTACATGGTGCAGGTCTGAAGGAAGGCATGAAGGTGCTTCAATCTGCTACGGATGAGAGCGAATCTGTAGATGAAGTAGCAGATACCATCTTTTAAGTCGGGAGGCAGATATGAATATTATTACTCCTGATACGCCTCTCTTACGGGCGGAGAATATCGTAAAGACCTTCTATGAAGGCAGTGAGAATGAGCTTGAGATTCTGCATGGAATCAATCTGGAAGTGAAGCGGGGAGAATTCGTCTCCATCGTTGGTGCATCCGGTTCCGGCAAATCGACGCTTATGAATATCTTAGGACTCTTAGATAAGCCGACGTCCGGGAACTATTACCTGAATGGAGAGAACATGACTGAGGCGCCGGATAAGTCCATGGCACACTTGAGGAACCGTTCTATCGGTTTTGTTTTCCAGAACTACAACCTGATTGCGAGAACCGAGGCACTCGATAATGTCGAGCTTCCCATGCTCTATGCAGGAATCCATGAGAAGGAACGCAGGGAGAGAGCCAAGGAACTATTAAAGCTTGTCGGTATGGAAGACCGTATGGACCATACGCCAGATACCCTGTCCGGTGGTCAGAAGCAGAGAGTTGCTATTGCAAGAGCGATGGCCAATAATCCGGACCTGATCCTGGCGGACGAGCCGACCGGAGCGCTGGATTCGAAGACCGGTCACCTGGTAATGGATCTCTTCCACCAGCTGAATGAAGAACAACATAAGACAATCATCCTGATCACACATTCACAGGAACTGGCAGCAGAAACCACGCGGATGGTGCACATTCGTGATGGTAACATCGAGGAGGTGGACGCATGATCCGGGAGAATATGAAACTGGCAATTCGAAGCCTGAAATCAAACCGTATGCGTTCCTTCCTTACCATGTTAGGAATCATTATTGGTATTAGTTCTGTGATTGCCATCATGACTGTAGGTAATTCCCTCAAGGCTGAGAGCGGAGAGGAATTATCCGGATTCGGCTCCAGAGATATCGATGTCTACTCCTATGCGGAGAGCGATTCTGTACCACAGCTTCCCTTCACGGAGGAGGTGGTAAGAGGGATGGTATCCCGCTTTGGAGAAAGGATCGAGACCTATTATGTCCAGGATTATGTGGGCATGGGTACTGTCTATAACCGTAATAAGAAGAATGATCAGGTTTCCGTACAGGGAATTTCGAAGGGCTACTTCGCTGGTAATAATGTGGAGATGGTCAGTGGCTCTGTATTTACTAAGAGTGCTTATAAGATGGGCAGCAATGTGGCAATTATTGCGGATAAGCTGGCAGAGAGCCACTTCGGCTCCGTGGAGAAGGCTATGGGAAGTCAGCTGGAAGTGGACGTGAACAATGTCTATACGACTTACACGATCGTGGGTGTCTATAAGCAGAAGGAATCCGGGGGATTGCTGAGCGGCGGCGCCCAGAACTCGACGAATCTCTTCATTCCGTTGAAGGCAGCCCAGGCCGAGAACCACATTACCACTTACTATGAGATCATGGTGGTTGCCGCGGAGAACGAAGATCCGACCGTTCTCGAGACGGAACTGAAGGATTATCTGACCAAGCAGATGAATATTGGGGAGGGCCAGGAAATCAACGTAAGTTCCCTGCAGTCGGCACTGGAGCAGGTGAACAGAATCCTGTCTGCGATTACAGTTGCAATCAGTCTGATTGCTGGTATCGCACTTCTGGTAGGTGGTATCGGTGTTATGAATATTATGACGGTATCGATCACGGAGAGAACCCGTGAGATCGGTACGAGAAAAGCATTGGGTGCTGAGAATCGCCAGATTATGATGCAGTTTATTACGGAGGCAATCATCCTCTGCACCATAGGTGGAATCATCGGTATTATCCTAGGACTCGGTCTGGGAGTCGGTGCATCGGCACTCTTAAAGTTCCCGCCGACCGTATCGGTACCGAGCATCATCGGCTCTTTTGCCTTCTCCATGGTGGTAGGCCTCTTCTTCGGTTATTATCCGGCCAAGAAGGCAGCGAAGATGAACCCCATCGATGCACTGCGTTATGAGTAAGGTATTATTCTTATAGTAGATCCGGACGATACTTCATCGTCATGTCCCGGGCAGCTTCTTCTCGCCAGGCGGCAATCTTCTTGTGGTTGCCGGAGAGGAGAACGTCCGGGACTTTTTCACCCTGATAATCCGCGGGCCGGGTATATTGCGGATATTCGAGATGGCCGCACTCGAAGGCTTCTTCCTCTGCAGAACCCGGATCAGTATTCCATGAAAAGGATTGAAGTAAGAAGGAGAGAATCGTTATACTAGAGGAGAAGAATAGCGATCCATAATGGCTATTTGGAGGGAATGCTCATGAAAAAGAAGCTGGTATGTATGGCTCTGTTGGGAGTTATTGTTCTGGCCATGCTATCCTGCGGTAAGAGCGGGAAGGCGGGGCAGACCTCTCAGGAGACGAAGACAGAAGACAAGGCATCGGACCAAACAGGGAAGAAGTCAGAATCTAAGGGCAAAGAGAATAAGAAGGCAGAGGATGGGACCAAGAAAAAGGATACTGCTTCTGGAAGGAAGAATAGGCATCAGGATATAGATGATGCACTGCAGGCCAAAGCGGAATCCTTAAGTAAGAAGTATGGACAGGCAAATACCAGTCTCTACATACCCTATAAGAATCTGCAGGTACTTGATGCGATTGAGACCTACCCTGAGCCGGAAGGGATGAAGGAAGGAATCATTGCAAGCCGACTGATCGATCTGGATGGTGACGGGGAAAATGAACTTATCACTCTGCGCCAGAAGAGGGAAGAGGGTACACAGTATCAGTATATCGAGCTGGGCTGCTGGCATTATATCCTGCAGGTCTATGATATTGGTCAGGATGGGGCATCGGAGCCGGTGGCATCTCAGGAGATGCAGATCTTCCGTCAGTTGAATGAGGAGTATGATTACAGCGAGTACTTCGATGATGACCTGGATACCCATATCTTCTTCCTGAATGCAGGAAGTGAACAGGCAGTGATCGGTGTATATCAGCATAATAGGGATTATACGATTGCAGATGGAATCGTAACCAGGATCGGTGTATACCACTATAATGCCCAGGGAGAATTCGCTTGTCTGGATGAAGTATCAGAGGCTGGATCCTATTTCGAAGATGGTTACCGTCCGACGGATCTTATGAAGGCTGCAACGGAGGCAGGTCTTACAGAGACTGTCAAGGAGTGGAACAAGGATGACTTCAACTTCTATGATACGGAGTGGCTTGGCACTGATCCGGTGGATGAGTGGGTACATATAGAAGCCAGAAGCAATGCGGATGATGGATTCTTCACCTATTATCCCGATATGAGCGTTCCCCAGAATGCCGTCGGGCAAAAAGTGGGAGATTACGCAGTAAGTGGCGAGATTCGTGTCTATGCGGGGACAGATTGACGAAAAAACTTGTCTTAGAGACATCCATCATGGGCAGTGGATGAAAAAGATGATGCAGAATCCGGAAGAGTACAAGGCCATGTCTCTGTAGAGGACCTTCTGCAGAGAATGTTCTACAGAGCCTGTACTGTAGAGGATATGCCCCAGGGAGAGTGACCGCGAGCTGTCAGGCTCGTCGGTAGCGGTCCGCATTGTCGAGCTCGAAGAGCTCATTCACCGGCACACCATAAAATGTAGATAAGCGGAGCGCCATCTCAAGATTAGGATAGCGCTCTTCTCGTTCATATCGGCAGATGCATCCGGCATCTGTATCCACGGATCTTCCCACGTCCTTCTGACTATAACCGAGCTGTTCTCTGTATTCTGTTAACTTGTTCCTTACAGCCATCTGCCTGCCTCCAATCTATGAATAACGAACATCTGTTCGAATGCGTACACACAGAATAGCACCTGGGGAAGAGAAAATCAATACAGAATTGTCACATGTGGCAATTGCCTTTTGTGCCAATTTAAAAATTGCTTTCTGCCGTCTATACTTCGTGGCAGAAGGAGGTGATCCGAGGTGATCGTTAGTAATCCGGAGGCGGAGAGTTGGGAGATTCAGGGGCAGTCAGCCTATATTGTTGTGAGTAATCTGATGGTTGAGGAGGTAGATATTGTCCGACATGATTACGACCGGGTCGTGATCCGTCTTCGTGCAACCGGTGGTTATATCCGCCTGCAGAGGAGCAGAATCTTCCGTAGCGAGGAAGAAGCGAATGACCATCGCAGGAGGCCGATGGAGAAGGGGGATCATCTGCCATCCTCCTATGACTGGTGGTATGACGTGTAAGGGAAACTTTCCACAGTAGGTCTTTGTGGAGTGCAATAGAGAATAAGTTATGGAGAATTCTGCCAAGATAGGATATCCTTAAGGTGTATGGTTTACATTTCCGAAGGAAACTATACAGGGAGATGGGACCATATTCTAAAGTGTTGTGACTTAAGAAAGGGTAGGAGTTATGGAAAAAGAAAAAAAGAAATTCAGCTGGACGCAGAATGCTGTGACATATTCCATCGCAACGATACTGCTCTTATTCGGAGGACAGATTCTGGGCGGCATTATCGTAGGTATGGTGGCTGGAATCATGATTATCATCAAGGATCCGTCCGTAATATCTATGATGCTGGGAGGCAGCATCGACAGCGATTTGCTGCTGTCCATGATGGGCCCGGTCGCGCTGACATGTACAAACTATCTGCTGCCGCTTGGTATGTGGCTTGTGTGCCTGCTCTGGTTCCTCTTTCCGAAGAACCGCCCCATCTATCAGACCATTGGGAAGAAGTTGACTGGCAATAACTGGCCTAAGTTCCTGCTGGGTATTCTGCTTGGCTTTGGGATGAATGCTGCCTGCATCTTCGTGGCATACCTGCATGGAGATATCGAACTCAGTCTGGCTAATGTGAATCCCTTCGCTATGATTCTGATCTACCTGTGCGTGTTCGTACAGTCTTCCTCTGAGGAGATTCTCTGCAGAGGTTATCTCTTTGAGAAGATCCTTCACCGCCATAATTTTATTCTGGCAGCTCTTGTCAGTTCCGGACTTTTTGCAGCTGGTCATCTCATGAATGATGGTGTTACCATACTGTCTATTCTGAATATCTTCCTGTTTGGCCTATTTGCGGTTTTCTGCGTATATTATCTCGATAGTATGTGGATGGCTTTCATGGTTCATACGACCTGGAATTATACCCAGAATATCCTCTTTGGTCTGCCCAATAGTGGTGCCAATTCCATGTATTCCCTCTTTGTTCTGAATCAGGCGACTGCAAGAGAGAGCTTTGCGTATGATCCTGGGTTCGGTATCGAGGGTACTCTGCTCTGCGATATCGTACTGCTAATCGGATGCTTTGTGATCTGGTTCTTCTTCAGGGGTAATGAGCATACGAACATCTGGACGGAACTTGATGAGGAAGAAGCCCGTAAGGCGGAGCAAGAGGCACAGATGCAGGTGGCAGAGCAGTATTACCAGCAGATGCAGGGGCAGCCTCAGGTACCCCAGCAGGTACAGGCAGTACAGCCTCAGGCACCCCAGCAGCCGGTTCAGCCGGTACAGCCAGTTCAGTCGGTTCAGCCAATGACAGAGAATCTGGCAGAGGATCCTGAGAAGGACCAGCCTGATGATTCCAGTGATGAATCCGGACAGGAATGAGTCCGGGCAGGAATGAATCCGGACAGGAATGAGTCTGGGCAGGAATGAGTCCGGGCGGGAATGAGTCCGGGCGGGAAGCAAGCTGTGATGCACCAGATTGTCAGCCCGGAGATATCTTAGAATATTCGAAGGAAAATCCAAAATAAAATCCGTGGAGATAGAAGTATCCAGACGGATTAACGAAGAATTTCATCCACTGTAGAGACAGTACTGAAGGAGCCCTTGTTCTCTGAGATAATGTCACGCATAGTCTGCAGCTCGAAGTAGCTGATATAACAGATGAGCGTCTTATTCTCACCGGCAATGGCTCCTTCGCTGTTAATGATCGTGCAGGTTTTGTGAAGACGACGATTGATATCCAGGATCAGCTGTTCCGGATCCTTGGTGATGATGGTCACCTGCTTGATGGCTTCGAAATGATCTGTGAAGTGATCGATGATGGCAGTTGCCACGATGTAGACCAGAAGGCTCATGAGAGCAGCATTGGGAAGCAGAATGCAGGCGACGGAAAAACTTGCCAACAGAAGCAGTTAAGAAATGCCCTTCTTTGAATTAAGAACCCATGCGGGTGTTCCTCAGATTCCAGAGATCTTCATACTTGAAGCCGGTAACTTTCTCGCACACGCGCTTCTCTTCCTCAGTAATAGTGGAAGCATCTTCGCCCTTTCTACGGGCAATCTCTTTCTTGATGATCTCGAACTCTCTCTCCTTCATGGGGAAGAGTTTTCCGAAGAGGAAGAGGAAGGCAACGAGAATAACGGGGGCGAAGATGAAGATCAGAGCAATACCATGCTGGGTGGCTGCAAGCTGTGCAGAACCAGAACTTGCAAGAACTTCATCGTAGCCTGCGAGGCCGAGAAGGAGACCAATCATTCCGGCAGAGAGCCCCGCGGAAACCTTACGTGCGAAGGTTGCCATACCGGAAACAGTTCCGGGACGGCTGACAGAAGTAATCAGTTCATCGACATCCGGCATATCTGCAAGGATTGCGAAGATGGAGGTAAGCGTTGCGGCATTGCCGATACCAATCAGAGCAGCAAGCAGAAGAACAGGTCCGATGGATGCTCCGTCATAGGAGAAGAAGAGCAGTCCGAGTGTTGCCAGGATACGGATCGGAGCACCGATCAGAATGGTTGTCTTCTTGGAAGTACGTGCCATTACAGGTCCCCAGATCAGCATACCTACCAGCTGGGACAGGATCAGAACAGCCATGAGGCCGGTCAGGTAGGAGAGGTGAGCGCCACCAAGGGCAATCGAACCATCTCCGGAAGCATTTAAGACATCATCTACATAGTAGACAGCCATACCGGATACGAAATCCATACCACACTGTCCGCAGAGGTAGATTCCGATAAAGAGGCGGAAACTATGGCTCTTATAGACGCTGACGGCCTGGGTAAAGCTATCCTTCAGGTCCGAACGAACGGGTGCTTTCTGTTTCTCCCAGGTACCGGCAAAGGTTGCCAGGGATGTGCAGAGGAAGAGGACACCGAAGATCAGTGCACAGCGGATATAGAGGCTGGCATTGGTGGTGTCGGTGATGATGAAGGTCGGCACCAGGCCACAGACCATGGAACCTAAGGTGGACCAGATCATACGAACGTTGGAGAACTTCGAACGGGTCGAGTAGTCATCGATCATGTCCGGCAGGAGTCCGTTATAAGGAACCATGAGCACGGTAAATCCAGTCGAGAATAAGCAGTACATGAATAAGTAGAAAATGTAGAGCAAAACCGGAGAACTCGACCTGATCGGAACCCAGAGCAGAACGAAGGTAATCGAGGATGCGAAGGCACCTAAGAGAATATAGAAGCGCTTGGCACCGAACTTCGAAACGGTTCGGTCTGTGATGTTACCCATGATCGGGTCTGTGATGGCATCCAGGATCTTACCAACCAGAGGAATCGTGCCGGCAAGTACTGCAGGCATACCCAGAGCCTTGATCAGGAATACGGTAAAGAAGGTGTTGATGATGACGAAGGCACCACCGTTGAAAAACTCGCCACAACCATACAGGTTCTGTGACAGAGCCCCTAAACTATGTTTCTTTTCTTCCATTTTATCTGTCCCCCCTAAGGAAAAATGATTACTTAACAATTTTAACATTTGAATGTGGCGTCAGCAATGAGAATAGGGATTCTAAAATTTTAATGAAATTTTAAAATTATATGAAGGACTCTTCTGAAATTCAGGCATCTTCTTCTGCGTATGCACACGATTTTGACCACCGTTCAGATTTACAAATCCACAGTGACATAGTATGATATGAGACATGGTTAATGATTTAACACGCAAGAATCATGAATATTGGTTACACAGAGCAAGCGGTTATTCTGAGGTGAATCAGGAAGAGCTTGCTGGTGTTCAGCGTGGCAACTGGTCCGTATTTCTACAGCAGGAGATTTGTGAAGCCTGCCCCGGTCGTACACCGGGAGAGATTCGCATTCTCGACATCGGTGCCGGGCCTGGCTTTCTCTCCATCATTCTGGCGGAGATGGGCTATCAGGTCGTGGCTGCTGATTTTGCGGAGCGTATGTTAGAAGAGGCATACGCGAATGCGAAGGCCTCTCTGCCAGAGATCGCAGAAGACCTCTGGGAAGACGGTGAAGAAGAGGAGTGGAAAGCCAGAAAGCGTGGCTACCTCCGCTCAGCATCTCTGGGCGGCGAGATTTCCTTCCGCCAGGAGAATGCGATGAGCCTTACATTTCCCGAGGGGAGCTTCGATGTCGTGCTGTCCAGGAATCTGACCTGGAATCTGCCAGAGCCGGAGACGGCCTACAGGGACTGGCTTCGTGTGCTGAAGACGGACGGGCTTCTCATGGTATTCGATGCCAACTGGTACCGCTATCTGGTGGACAGCGAGAAGAAGCACGCCTATGACAAGGACCGCGAGCGAGTTGCCGAGAAAGGCCTCGGTGATTACAATATCGGGGAGAATTTCGACCAGATGGAAGAGATTGCCCGCAGTATGCCCATGACGGAGCGCATTCGCCCCGCCTGGGATCAGGATCTGCTTCGCAGATATGGAGCGAAGGACATCAGTGTGGCAGAAGACATCGGACAGAGGGTTTACTCTGAAAAAGAGAAGGTGAATTACGCTTCAACACCTATGTTTATGGTGAAAGCGAAGAAGTCATAAGCTGAAAGGATACGAAGTGGGCGAACTTCACTTCCTTGCGTTCGAGGATGAACGCGAGGATATTAAAGAGCAGGTAAAAGAATACTGGACCGAGCGTGCGGATGGCTTCTTCGAACTCAGACATGATGAGATCGAGAGCAGCAAGGCGGATCGATGGAGAAGCGAGATCGGCAAAGCTTTGAAAAAGGCGGGTGTTCTTACGAATGAGGATATTGCGGTTGATAAGAATGAGGGGAAACGTCTGACGGTCCTGGATCTGGGATGTGGCACAGGTTTCTTCGAAGTTCTTCTGGGTGGCTCGGGCCATCGCATTCACGGCGTGGATCTGACCGAGGAGATGATCGTTAAGGCCAATGAGATGATCGAAACCTATCAGCTGGATTCTGACAATGTGACGGCGCAGGTTGGTGATGCGGAGAAGCCGGATTTTGCGGATGAGAGCTTTGATGTCGTGATTACCCGTAACCTGACCTGGACTCTGCCACATCCGGTGGAAGCGTATCAGGAGTGGTATCGCCTTCTGAAGAAGGGGGGCGTTCTCATGAACTTCGACGCAGAGTATGCCAAGGGAGCACACAATCTGAAGAATCCAGAGAATCTGGCGCATCGTAAGATCAGTGACGGACTCAAGGACAAGTGCCATGACATCTATCATATGCTGACGATCTCTACTCTGGATCGACCGGAGTGGGACCAGGAGATCCTTACGCAGATTGGATTTCGTGATGTTGAAGTAGATAAGGAATTCGGCGAGAGAATCTTCATCGAGCGGGATGAGTTCTATATTCCGGATCATATGTTTTCTATCGTGGCAGTAAAGTAAGAGAGCGAGTGAATATCCATAGAAGGCGGGAAGCAGATGCTTCCCGCCTTTTTCACCCATATATATTCCAAATAGGAATATCTACATAACACTTTAGAATAGAGGGAAAATGTGAACCTCCCTCAATAAATGCAGGAAATATGATAAAATACCAAAGGCTTATGAGAGGACAGAGATAAGGAAAACTATTCCATTATGAAATATATACTGAAACGACTTCTACAATTGATCCCTATTCTGATCGGAATTACATTCTTATCTTTTGCGATGATGCGTATTGCAGGATCAGATGCGGTTACAGAACTATATACGGCACATGGATCTGCAGTCTCGCAGGAAGTAATTGATGCGAGAAAGGCAGAGCTTGGACTCGACAAACCTTTTCTGGTGCAGTATGGGGTCTGGCTCCTTCACCTCTTACAGGGAGACATGGGACAGAGCTACATCTCCGGAAATGATGTATTCGATACTTTCATTTCAAAACTTCCTGCAACCTTACTTCTGGCATTTCTGTCAGTTATTCTGACAGTTCTGATTTCAATTCCGCTTGGCATTCTATCTGCTGTTCATCAGGGAAGAATAGTGGACATAATTCTGAGATTTATCAGTTTTGTTGGCAATGCCATGCCGAATTTCTTTGTGGCAATGGTCCTTATGCAGATCTTAAGTATTCGTCTGAATCTGCTCCCGGTTATCTCCAGTGGAGTGAATCTGCGCAGTGCCTGGATGCCTATGCTGACCCTTGCAATCTCCATGTCTGCAAAGTATATGAGACAGGTCCGTGCATCCGTTCTGGAAGAACTGAACAAGGACTATGTCTCCGGACTCAAATCACGAGGCCTTCGTAACAGTGTCATTCTATGGAAGAATGTCATGAAGTCGGCCATGCTTACGATTGTTACTTTACTCGCACTGTCCATCGGAAGTCTTCTGGGTGGTACGGCAATCATAGAGAGTATTTTCATGTGGGATGGTGTCGGGAAACTGGCGGTTGACGCAATTAATATGCGTGACTATCCCATGATCCAGGCTTATGTTATGTGGATGGCAATCATCTATGTGGTCGTAAATCTGGTAACTGATTGCCTCTATCACTATATGGATCCGAGAATTCGACTGGGGTGGATGGCAATCATCTATGTGGTCGTAAATCTGGTAACTGATTGCCTCTATCACTATATGGATCCGAGAATTCGACTGGGGGTAGTGGAGGAATGAGAAAGCATGTAGAAAAGAATAACAAAATACGTCTTATTTTCTTCAGTTCCTTAGCGGTTCTACTGGTCCTGATTGCAATCTTCGGAGAGCATCTCTGCCCTTATGATCCATATCTTCAGGATCTGAGAAATGCGAAGGCAGCACCCTCCTTAGCGCACATATTCGGAACCGATCGCTATGGCAGAGATATGCTCAGTCGCCTGATCGTTGGTGCTAAGGCAAGTATTTTATCCACCTTGCTTCTGGTATCTGTGATTACGGTCATTGGAACCATCGTTGGAATCATCTGTGGATGGAGTGGAAACCGGCTGGATACGCTTCTGATGCGCATTTCTGACCTCTTCCTCGCATTCCCAGGGCTGGTGTTCGCACTGGCTCTTGCTGCAGTTCTTGGCGGTGGAATCCATAACGCAGTTATCGCCCTGGCTGCCATCAGTTGGCCAAAATATGCAAGAATCGCAAGAAGTCAGACCCTGTCTCAGAAGGACTCTCTATATCTGGATGCGGCCAGAATCTCAGGCTGCTCTACATTTACACTGATCATGCGACACATTCTGCCCAATATCTTCGGACCGATTCTGGTGACTGCA
>ONDO01000040.1 GCA_900316625.1 uncultured Lachnospiraceae bacterium
GTCTTATCCGACGTCAGTAAGTCTCTGGATTCGGCCTGCTCACCCATTTTATCCTCAAAAGAATTCTGACCATCGATGGACTGGTAACGGATATCCGTTCTCAGTGCATACTGGGGATCACGTTCTGCAGAATACTTACTGAAGACGATATCAGAGATAGGCTTCTTGCCTGTAATGACCAGGAAGGAATTCGCATGTTCTCTGTAGAGATCTTCGCGAATCAAGGTATCAAAAGCCTTAGCTTCATCAAAGAGAACGTATCGCTCCTGATCATAATTAACCAGATTTGTGGTTAATTCACCCTCTCTTGGCTGGTACTGATCCGAATAGAGAGAGGTCATAAAACGATAGTCCGGATAAGGATAGTACCAATCTGCTCTATCAAAACCTGCATTCTTAAGGAGCGTAGTAAGTTCATTCTTACCAAAGGTCCGCATTCCCTTGTGGTAGTAATAGTCCTCAACCCCGGTGAAAGGCGCTCCAAAGTAATCTTCTCTACAGCCTGCAAAGTACTTGAGGCCAAGTTTATTCGGTAAT
Organism: uncultured Lachnospiraceae bacterium; assembly: GCA_900316625.1. Lineage (GTDB taxonomy): Bacteria > Bacillota > Clostridia > Lachnospirales > Lachnospiraceae > Lachnocurva. The sequence goes on from ONDO01000040.1 coordinate 538, forward strand.
GCCAGGATCATATGGCCATCCGTCTTGAGAAGGCTTCTGCCACATTCCAGAAGGGTCTGGTAAGCATCTACCCTCGAGATGTAGGACTCAGCCAGCGGCAGAGACCCGATCATAAAGACCAGGTCGAAATCCTTGTCCAAAACAGCATCCATTCCTCCGTTTAGGAAAGTGACATTGTCATACTTCCCATTGCGAAGCTGATTGATGGCACTCTTGTCCTGTGAGACTTCCAGGCTGACGACTGCCCCATATTTCTGAGCCAGAGTGCCTGTCAGAGCACCACATTCTGCGCCGATCTCGAGGACCTTGGCTTCCTTGTTCTCAGGCAGCCACTCGATCAGATTGCTTCTGCCTGCTGCCAGATGATACATGAAGGGCCAGCTGGGATTTTCGCGCATGATCGCACGAAGTTTGGCCTCATCCTGAGTCTTCTCAACTGCTCTATGAAGTTGGTCCAGATTCATATCCTGGGTCATAATCTCACTCGTTTCTACACGTTCCCCATCTGAAAATGTGCCCAAAATCACACATCTTAAAAAACAGAAATAGGGCTCCGAATACTCGGAGCCCCTGAATCTTACAGATTAGCCCTCTTCTGAAGGTATTCCTTGTAAGACCAGTTGACCTTATCCTTATCAGAGAGGTTGAGATCATCAGGTCCCATTCCTTCCGGCATAGGCCACTCTACAGCGATATCAGGATCATTCCACATGAGGCCGCCCTCATCGTTGGGATGATAGAAATCAGTTACCTTGTAGCAGAACTCTGCGTGATCGGAGAGAACGATGAATCCATGAGCGAATCCCTTAGGGATCATGAACTGCTTCTTGTTCTCAGCGGTCAGGAGAACACCTGCCCACTTACCGAAGGTCTTGGAACCTTCACGAAGGTCAACTGCTACGTCATATACTTCACCGGATACAACACGAACCAGCTTATCCTGAGGATAATGGATCTGGAAGTGAAGACCACGAAGAACACCCTTAGAGGATGCAGACTGGTTGTCCTGTACGAACTTGTAATCAAGGCCGGCTGCCTTCATATCGTTCTCATTGTAGGTCTCCATGAAGTATCCACGAGCATCGCCGAATACCTTAGGCTCGATGATGCAGAGTCCTTCAATACCGTTTACGTCTTTTTCTACGTTAATCATTACTATATTCCTCCATGTCTGCTTCGCAAATGTAGGGCACCCGCGAATCTGCAGTCACATCTATACCTTTGTTTAAATTCTGTGTTCAGCAACCTCTAGAAGATACTTACCGTAGTCGCTCTTCATAAGGGGCTTTGCAAGTTCCTTCAACTGATCTGCAGTGATGAAACCGCGCTTGAAGGCGATCTCTTCGATGCAGGATACGTACATACCCTGTCTCTTCTGAATGGTTGATACGAAGTTCGCTGCTGCAAGGAGCATGTCGTGGTTCCCGGTATCAAGCCATGCGAATCCACGACCAAGAGTCTCTACGAAGAGATCTCCGCGATCCAGATAAGCATTATTTACAGCAGTGATCTCAAGCTCTCCACGTGCGGAAGGAGTGATGGTCTTTGCAATCTTAACAACATCGTTGTCATAGAAGTAGAGACCGGGTACTGCATAATTGGACTTGGGTTCCCGGGGCTTCTCTTCGATGGAGATAGCCTTACCATTCTCGTCAAATTCAACAACACCATATTCTCTGGGGTCACGGACATAGTAACCGAAGATGGTAGCTCCGCCTTCCTTCTCTACACGGTCACGCGCGTTACGAAGAGTCTGGCTGAAGGACTGACCATAGAAGATGTTGTCTCCGAGAACAAGTGCTACAGAATCATCGCCGATGAAATCAGCGCCAATGATGAATGCTTCTGCAAGTCCATTGGGAGCTTCCTGAACAGCGTACCCGATGTTCATTCCGAGCTGCTTACCATCACCGAGAAGTTCCTCGAATACAGGAAGATCTCTAGGGGTAGAGATGATCAGGACCTCATTGATTCCTGCCAGCATAAGAGTGGACAGGGGGTAGTAGATCATGGGCTTGTCATATACAGGCATGATCTGCTTGGAGATCGCCTTGGTTAACGGATAGAGTCTGGTACCGGATCCACCGGCAAGGATAATACCCTTCATTTGTACATTTCCTCCTAGATTAAATCTATAAGACTTTAGGACTGGCCAAATCCTGTTTCACCCTCATTCTTGCGTCTGAGTGCGAAATCACAGGTACTGGTAGTTAGATTAGGATTATAAGCAGGATCACCTGCTTCAATCTCTTTCCTCCACTTGCCACAGAATATGGCAACTTCACCTTCATAGCGGGCACGCTTCTCCGGTGTGGTCTCATATCCACGGGACTTGGATTCGTAGTGATAGAGCTCTGCGTAAGGAGTCCATACGATACGATATCCCGCTCTTCCAACCTTCATGCAGTAGTCTACATCATTGAAGGCTACAGACAGGTCTTCAGACAACATTCCAACTTCTTCAAAGACAGATCTCTTGGTAAGGAGGCAGGCTGCTGTAACTGCACTGTAATCCTGTGCTACCAGAAGTCTCGAATTGAATCCGAAATCTTCTCTGCCCAGGTTGCAGAATACGTTCGCTGCTACACCACCGAGCCCGATGACGATACCACCATGCTGGATGGTATCATCCGGATAGAGAAGCTTGGCTCCAACGGCTCCGACATCGGATCTCATACAATAGCCTAACATCTCATCCATCCAGTCTCTGGTGAGAACTTCGGTATCATTGTTAAGAAGCAGGATGTATTCACCCTTAGCACTCTGGAAGCCGAAGTTGTTAATCTTCGAATAATTGAATCCACCCTTATAATATACCACATGAATACGGGGATCTTCCTCGATTTTCTTGTAGTATTCAAAGGTCTCATCTTCCGTCGAATTATTCTCGATCAGAATGATCTCATAATTCGGATAGTCGGTATTCTTAAGAATGGACTGTACACATCGATCCAGATCATCCGTATGGTCCTTGGTCGGGATCAGGATAGATACCAGAGGCTTCTCGGGCCAGTGATAATGGGTTCTGTAGATACCGTAGAAATCGGTGATCTCTGTCTCAGCAGGAATGCCCATTCTCTTATAGTGATCATCAATCGCCCTCTTACCATTCACAAAAGCATAGTGCTTACTTTCTGGATTTCCGGCAGTCGATTCCATATGGACTCTCCAATGATAGAGAATCAGAGGAATATGATAGATTCGCTTTGCATTTTCGATGCAGCGGAAGGTGAATTCATAGTCCTGAGAACCGTCATAATCCGGATTCAAGAGTCCAACCTGATCTACCAGTGACTTCTTCACGACGAAGAGGTGGGAGATATAGTTGGTGCTCGTGAAGTAATCGAGGTTGAAGTCCGGCTTGAAGTAAGGGTTGTAACGGGTCTTACCGTCAAGTTCTACATTATCCTGATCGGAGTAGAGAACTTCGATGTTACGGTCTTCATTGATTGCCTTGACATTCTCATAGAGAGCGTCCGGCTCGATCAGATCATCGTGGTCGGAGAAGACGATATAGTCACCGCTTGCCATGAGGATGGCATCATTGGTGTTCTCTGCAATGGAACGGTTCTGATCTAAGATCTTATATACGATTCTCGGATCCTTCTTCGCCCAGGCCTTCACATCCTTCTCATTCGGTGTGTGACCATTCTCATCACGGCCGGCATCAGCGAGACAGAGTTCCCAGTTGTCATAGGTCTGGGCCTGAATGCTGTCTACCAGTTCCTTCAGGAATTTCTCATCGGTGTGATACATGGGAACAACGATGGAGAACTTCGGACGATACTCGAACTTCTTCGCTGCCTCTCTCTGCAGTTTCAGTTCTTCATTCGACAGGGTGTGCTGCTTGACCCATTCCTTGTAGGAGACTTCGCTGGAGTGATTTGCGATATATCTCCGGGACTTGCGAATTGCTTCCTTGATTCCATCTCTCTTCAGGACGAAGATGAACTTTCTGGGAAGACGGATAATCGCATCCCCCATAGTCTGGGACGCCTGATAGATCTTATACCTGGTGAACTTCTCCTTACGGATCAGCTTACCCATGGTAAGGGTCATCTGTACCGGGATCTGGGACTTCAGGTCTTCCGGAGTAATCTGGATCATGAAGCCTGCGAGGAATCCTGCAGGAAGTTCCGGGTAGAGACGATTGATATCGTGGCGTACGAAGAAGGCATTGGTATATTCCATGGCTTCTCCATGCTTATTCTTAACATCGATCTGCATCTCATCCAAGGCTGCATACCAACCGGTGAGACGAAGCATCTCTCCGTCGACCTCGAGACGATCATAATAGATGAAGGGCTCGTTGGTCTTCTTCCAGTCGAAGTGGCGGACCTTGGCCGTTGTGATATCGCTTCCATTCTTGCGGATCACGGTACGAAGGGGCTTGGGACGGCTGTGGCTTGTCGTCTCCTCCTTGAAGGAGACAAGTGCCATAAGGCCACGGGATGCATTGGTGGAAGTACCGAAGTAGTCCTTCCACATCTGGCTATCCTCTGAGAAGTAGTCTAACTGTCCTTCTTCGTCTCCGAAGAGAACATGTAGGTCCTCTCTCTCATATCCGTCTTCGGTATACCATCCGATCAGAAGAAGCTTCTTCCGGTCATGCAGATAGGGGTGGAATACCTCCTGATGGAATAATTCATTTCTCATAGATTCTTATTCTCCGAATTCTTTTCTTACGAGCTCAAGTGCAGCACTGATGTCTTTGTCCATGTCGTAATATTTATAGAGTCCGAGTCTGCCACCGAAGAGGACATCATCCTCCTTCATGGCAAGGGACTCATACTTCGCGTAAAGCGCGTTATTCTCGTCATTATTGACCGGATAGTAGGGTTCATCTCCCGGCTTCCATTCCGAAGAATATTCTCTGGAGATGATGGTCGTGGGCTGCTTGCCATATTCAAAGTGCTTATGCTCGATGATGCGGGTGAAGGGTACTTCCTTCTCCGTGTAATTCACCACGGCATTCCCCTGATAGTTATCCGTATCAAGTTCTTCGGTTTCAAATCTCACACTGCGATACTGCAGCGGTCCGAAGAGATAGTCGTAATACTGGTCAATCTGACCGGTGAAGAGAATACTGTCGAAGAGAATGGTCGTTCCATCAGAGAGGACTCCTCCGTGAGGATTGATGACCAGTTCATCATCCGGGAATTCTTCTTCCTTCTGCCCGGCTCCCTTCTTAGGAAGCGGTTCGTCTCTACCCACGACATGAAAGAAGTCTTCCTCCGTCTTCACTTCAATGCCGGAGAGCATCTTCTCGATGATCTGGGTATATCCGCCTTCCGGAATGCCCTGATATCGGTCATTAAAATAATTGTTGTCATAAGTAAAGCGGAAGGGAAGTCGCTTGATGATGAAGGCCGGAAGTTCTGTGCAGGGACGTCCCCACTGCTTCTCGGTATAGCCCTTTATAAGCTTCTCATAGACATCCTTACCTGCAAGAGAGAGTGCCTGCTCTTCGAGATTCTCTGCTTCGAACTCTTCCGGAGACTTACCGGACTTCTTGCAAAGTTCCGCCAATGCTTCTCTTCTCTGCTTCTCGATGATCTCCTTGGCTTCCTCCGGTGTGCGAATATTCCACATGCGGGAGAAGGTGTTCATGTTGAAGGGAAGATTATAGGTCTCATCCTTGTAGGCGGCTATGGGTGAGTTCACATAGTTGTTGAAGTCAGCGAACTGATTTACGTAGTCCCAGATTGCCTTGTCCGAGGTATGGAAGATATGTGCCCCATATTTATGAACATTGATGTCACTTATCTTCTCGGTGTAGATATTGCCGGCGATATGATCTCTCTTGTCGATCACAAGGCACTTCTTCCCACGCTTCTTCGCTTCATAGGCGAAGGTTGCGCCGAAGAGACCGGCTCCTACCACCAGGTAGTCATAATGCTCCATACGTATTTCCTAATCTCTTATCTCTTATGACGAATAACAAAAAGTAACCCCGACACGCCAAAATACGTGCCGGAGTTGCCTGGATACACTGCTAATCATTAGCGATTCTTGTACATATCCTCATAATATTTCTGGTAGTCACCGGAGATGCAACGTTCCATCCATTCCTGGTGCTCGAGGTACCACTTAATGGTCTTCTTGATACCAACTTCGAATGTGGTCTCAGGCTCCCAGCCAACTTCCTTCCTGATCTTGTCAGGAGCGATCGCATAACGCTTGTCGTGACCCTTACGGTCAGCAACATAGGTGATGAGGTCTTCAGAGACATTAGCCTTTCTGGGATCGGAATCCGGAAGGAGCTCCTGAAGAGTCTCAAGGATAGTCTTGATGATCTGGATGTTACGACGTTCGTTATGACCACCGATGTTGTAGGTCTCTCCGAGCTTACCGTTCTCCTGAACCATATCGATTCCCTTTGCATGGTCATCAACATAGAGCCAGTCACGGATGTTCATACCGTCACCATATACAGGAAGAGCCTTGCCGTTCAATGCATTATTGATGATGAGCGGGATCAGCTTCTCAGGGAACTGGTAAGGACCATAGTTGTTAGAGCAGTTCGTGATGTTGGCAGGGAAATGATAGGTATCAATATATGCCTTTACAAGGAAATCACTGGACGCCTTGGATGCGGAATAAGGGCTATGAGGGCAGTAAGGAGTGGTCTCATAGAAGTAGGAAGTTCCGTCATCAGGAAGAGATCCGTAAACCTCATCGGTAGATACGTGGAGGAACTTCTTGCCTTCCTTGAAGGAACCATCGGGAAGTTCCCATGCTTCCTTAGCACAGTTCAGCATTACGCAGGTACCCATAACGTTGGTGTTAACGAATACTTCAGGTTCCTTTATGGAACGGTCTACGTGAGACTCAGCTGCGAAGTGAACAACACGATCAATATCGTTCTCAGCGAATACCTTACGGATGGCTTCCTTATCGGTGATATCAGCCTTAACGAAGGTGTAGTTCTCACGGCCTTCGATATCCTTCAGGTTCTCAAGGTTACCAGCGTAGGTAAGCTTATCAACGTTGATGATACGGATTTCGTTATCATACTTTCTGAACATGTAGTGGATGTAGTTGGAGCCGATGAAGCCGGCACCACCGGTAACTAAGTAAGTTCTCATTTAATCTCTCCTTTAGAAATATAGAACGAATACTAATCTACTGGATCATCTATATTGTCTGTCCCATTGATTGGGAAGCATTCCTGATTACTCGGGCATATTCTGAAGATAGTAGTCCAGAGCGTCATGCCAGTCTGCCATCATGAACTTGTCAGTGGTGAGCTTGAGCATACGGTTCTCAAGGATGGAATACTTGGGACGGTTTGCTGCTGCAGGATTCATAGCTGCATACTCTTCACTGGTCAGATGATTCACCTTGGTAGAAAGGCCTGCCTTGCGGTAGATCTCTTCTGTGAACTCAGCCCAGTTGGTATCACCCTCGCAGGTTGCATGGAAGATGCCATAGTTTTCGGTGGGCTCTAAGAAGTGGATCATCTTCGCGAGTTCTACTGCGGAAGTAGGAGAACCCTTCTGGTCGCATACTACAGATACTTCATCACGGCTCTGTGCTGCACCCAGCATGGTCTTGACGAAGTTCTTACCATCACCGTAGAGCCAGGCGGTACGGAGAATGAAGTAACGATCTGCAAAATCGCGAACGAACTGCTCGCCGGCAAGCTTGGTGCGGCCATAAGCAGATACAGGGTTAGGAGTATCGGACTCTACATAAGGACGAGTTCCGTTTCCTTCGAATACATAGTCTGTGGAGACGTGGATGAGCTTAGCTCCGGTCTCACGGGATGCGATTGCGAGGTTACGAGGTCCAATGGCATTCGCCTTGAAGGCTGCATCCTCATTGGTTTCACATCCGTCAACGTTCGTGAACGCTGCGCAGTTGATGATAGCGTCAGGCTTCTCTGCTCTTGCAAAGTTCATAACCTGATCGATATCAGAGATATCAAGTCTTGTGATGCCTTCAGCATCGATGAAATCGGTGCGAAGAAACTCAACAGTGTCGCCGTATTCCTTCTGGATTGCACGGCCGAGCTGACCATTACAGCCAGTCAGTAGAATCTTCTTCATAAGCGAATTTAACTCTTTCTAGATATTTTGACATACCACGGAAGACATCATACCACTTTCGTATGAATTTGTCACTTTTGGTCCCAAGGGCAGTTCCAACCTGCTATTCCTCTTCATTTCCAGTACTCACTTCGCCAGTTCTGCAGCCGGATAATACCAGTAATGCATGGAGGGATAGAGGTATCTCTCATTGCATTCGAGAACGAAGACATCGGGATCTACATTACGGATATCCTGCGCATCTCCACTCGTCCAGTGAACAAAGACCGAGTCCTTGAACTGCTTGGCCAGGCTGTAGGCCAGGTTGCA
>ONDO01000042.1 GCA_900316625.1 uncultured Lachnospiraceae bacterium
GGATTTTCTCCTTTGTGAGGTCGGCAATAGTCACAAAATTATGCTTTTCCATCCAATCTTTTATTTTGTTGGCACAAAATTACACATTATTTCTGATTTAAGTGCGATATTTTGAGAGAAAATTGTAATTTTGCACCAAGATACTTAAAAAAGTAGAGAAAATCGAGCGTATGAGAAAGATATTTGTATATTTCTTGTGGACTTTATTGTTTGTGACAGTCATTGGGGTAGCGGGTGCATTTTATGCTATTGATAAGGGATGGATCGGTTATATGCCACCCATCGAAGATCTCCAGAATCCGATTAACCGATTTGCTACCCAGATATATTCTGCCGACGGAAAAATCATAGGTACATGGAACTATAACCGTGAAAACCGCGTGATGGTAGATTACTCAAATCTGCCAAAATCATTGGTTCAGGCACTAATTGCAACTGAGGATGCCCGCTTCTATGATCATTCAGGTATTGACTTTATCGCGCTTGCTCGTGCTGTCATCAAGCGTGGCTTGCTTGGACAGAAGAGTGCTGGTGGTGGTTCTACTATCACCCAGCAATTGGCTAAGCAACTCTATTCTGAACATGCCAGCACAACCTTGGAACGCGTGCTGCAGAAACCGATTGAGTGGGTGATCGCTGTACAGCTCGAACGTAATTATACGAAAGACGAGATCATTACAATGTATCTGAATTATTTTGACTTTCTTCATAATGCGGTTGGTATTAAGACCGCTTCGGATGTCTATTTCAGTAAGGAACCGAAAGATCTCACTGTGACTGAGGCCGCCACGCTTGTCGGACTTTGTAAGAACCCGTCTTACTTCAATCCTGTCCGTAATCCGGAACGTAGTCGTGAGCGCCGTAATGTCGTTCTTCAGCAGATGGTAAAGGAGGGATATCTGAGCGAAGCAGACTACGAAAAATATGCCGTGCAACCTATGGAGCTGAAGTTCCATACTGCTGATCATAAAGAAGGTCTGGCTGTTTATTTACGTGAGTTCTTACGTCGCTATATGACAGCAAAAAAACCAGACCGTTCGCTCTATCCTGCGTGGAATATGGTTAGTTATTTTAATGATTCAATTAATTGGGAATCAGATCCTTTATATGGTTGGTGCAACAAAAACAAGAAGCGTAACGGTGATGCGTATAATATTTATACTGATGGGCTGAAAGTTTATACGACCATTGATTCCCGTATGCAGGCTTATGCTGAGGATGCTGTCTTCCAGCATGTAGCGAAATATCTTCAGCCTGCTTTTGCTACAGAAAACAAGAAAAAGAAAAATGCTCCTTTTACTGCTCACCTTTCACCAGATCAGGTGCAAAGTATCTTGAATAGGAATATGCGTCAGAGCGATCGCTATCGTGCACTTCGTGAGAGTGGTGCTTCCGAAGAAGAAATACGTCGTTCTTTCCATACGCCGGTCCGCATGTCGGTCTTTACCTATCATGGATCGGTTGATACGACGATGACTCCTATTGATTCGATAAAATATTACAAATCGTTTCTCCGCTCTGGCTTCGTGAGCGTCTGTCCTCAGAATGGTCATGTGAAGGCCTATGTGGGCGGCTTGAACTATGAACACTTTGCTTATGATATGGTCATGGAAGGTCGCCGTCAGGTGGGATCAACCATTAAGCCATATCTCTATTCTTTAGCTATGGAGAATGGCTTCTCGCCATGTGACTTAGCCCCTAACGTGCAGCAAACCTACATTGTTGCTGGACAACCTTGGACACCTCGTAATTCTGGAAAGGCACGTTATGGTGAGATGGTGACTTTGAAATGGGGCCTGCAGCAGTCTAATAACTGGATTTCGGCTTATATCATGAGTAAACTCAGTCCACAGGCTTTTGTTGACCTCCTCCATGAATATGGCATCCGTAATCCTGAGATTCACCCGTCTATGTCATTGTGCCTTGGTCCTTGTGATATCAGTGTTGGTGAAATGGCCAGTGCTTATACCGCTTTTGTGAATCATGGTATCCGTGCTTCTCTCATGTTTGTGACCAGGATCGAGGATAATGAGGGTAATGTGGTAGCCCAGTTCCAGCCCCGAATGAATGAAGTGATCAGTGAAGAAAGTGCTCATAAGATGCTTTATATGCTTCAGAGCGTTGTTGATGGTGGTACTGCAGGGCGTCTGCGTTTCAGATATAATTTGAAAGGTCAACTTGCAGGTAAGACTGGTACCACCAATAATAACAGTGATGCTTGGTTTATGGGACTCACCCCGAACTTGGTTAATGCCTGTTGGGTAGGTGGTGATGATCGCGATATCCATTTCGACTCTATGGCTATGGGACAAGGTGCTTCTATGGCGTTGCCTATTTTTGCTCTTTATATGCAGAAGGTTTATGGTGACAATCGTCTTGGATATACTGAAGATGCTGTTTTTGATATACCTGCAGGCTTTAATCCTTGTCCGCTTTCAGATGAACCAGGAGAGGACGATATGACTGATATCGAAGAGTATTTCAAGGAACTCATCGGTGATGATGTTAACTTCTATCTCGGTGTAAGAGAACCATTCAGGCATTCAATGGAGTATTCTTCCGGAAGTTTTGCCAGAACCTCTGAATTCTCCGGATGCGAAGGATCAAAGCCTTCCTTCTCATAGACACGTAAGTTCTTAATCGTAAAGTAACCAGAGGAACTATAAGTATATTCATCGTAGTAACAGATCAATCCCGCCTGAGCTTCCTTCGTTACCAGAAGGGCCGGTGCTTTCGACGTATCTTCCGTCACAATATATTTGCCGAAGTTTGCAGGATCATCTTCTGCCTTACACAGCTGGTATACGATTCCATCTGCTGAGTTCTTCAGTACAATCCACTGTCCGCCGATATCCAGAAGGAATCTGGGATTGGAGCTCTCGCCGCCCTTGATCTCTGAAGCAAATGCAAAGCGATCCGTAAGTTCAGCAACCGTTGTACTAAGGAGAACTTGCGCATTGGCCTTATTCTGCACATTCTTAAAGTTATCTCTTACAACAGATACACCAGCGACAATAGATGTCGTTACGATCGACATAATCAGGACCGTTGCCAACATCTCTGTAAGAGTAAAACCATCCTGATTCCGTTTTCTTATCATCAACTTCTTCATGATCAGTTACCCTTATACTTAATTACCTGCGTATCCCCTTCGCCAACCTTGGAGAGATGCACCGTCTGGCTCGAATGAACATTGCCATGGACATCACGTGTCAGGGGGCGGTCAGTTATATCATCACTGCTACGGAAGGTAAGCGTCTTATCTTCACCCGGTGCTGCTTTCGATTGTGTCGAAAGTTCTTCATAATAGCTATCCATCGTCACTTCGCTCTTAGAGATAATTCTGGTAGAGGAAGTCATCATGGTTGCAAAAAGAAGCGCTGCAAGTGCTGTGATCAGGGCTGCTACAAGGGTCTCTGCAAGAGACTCTCCCTTATTCGCTCTTAACTTTCTAAGTATGTAGTTTTCTCTTCGATCAACTCTCATAGTTCTGCTTCTCTATAGCCATAGAACAAGGTTACTTCTTCTTGCTTAGCGTTACATTCGTCCAATGATAGAATCTTCGTATCTTGTACTGATAATCACCGATGCGCTGATCATCTTTTACATCTTTATCAGCATTCAGATATACGATTGTCTTCGCCTGTCCGGCAGGTGGATTATTCGATACCTCTGCTTCTAAACTGCCGTTAGCTGTTAAGGTCATCTTTACATCGATCGTAAGATCAGGATAACCGTCCACCTTCATCTTGAAGCTATCGCTTGCCGTGCCTGACAGATTGCCGGCATCGAGCTCTATATTCACATCTGTAATCAGTTTCTCCAGAATCGTAAGTTCTGATGCGCTACGATGCCAGTCATTATTGATGTCATTCGGATTTCCAAGGACTCCGTAGTTATAGAAATGCTTATCCATATCCGTTTCCACACCATAGACAATCTCCGGTTGGTCCTGGATATCCTTCTTCAGTAACTCAGCTGCGGAAAAGACTGCATAGCGATCCTGGTCTTCCGTCTTCATGTCTTTCATTCTTCCAGATGCTGCTGTCGCACTAATGAGTAGGATCGTGCCGACCACAGAACACATCAGAAAGAAAAGAAGCGCTACTGCCAGAGATGCTCCTTTATTCGATTGCAGTTTTCTCTTCAGCTGTAGCCTCATATTCCTTACCTTAAAAAATAATCTTGATCCAATTATAGGTTTCAACCGTCGGATCAGAAGCCCATGGCGAATCCGATGATCTTCTACGAATATACCATTCGTCTCCATAATGGAAGAGATCTCCACTCTTCACCGGCTGATTTGCATATCCTCCAGCATTACCAGGTCTTGTCTTGTCTACAATCGTATGATTCTTCTCGCCATTAGGTCCATCCGGAAGGGTATTCTCCGGAGACGAGAAGACATGCGCTGTATTAATATCTAATTCCGTCCACCAGTTATAATCGATGTCCCTGTTTCCATAGTGTGTCCCATCCGGTGCTACATACCAATAGATGACGCCACCATTCTTTTCATCATAGATAAATGTTGCATTGGGATAAGGATTAAGGTTCTGCACGTAGTATTTCCCATGAAACTCATATGCTTTTCCCACCGGAACATTCGGCTGGATGTTCGGTTCCGACGGAGTCGGAGGTTCCGGCCATACACCACTCGGGAACTTGCTTACCAGTTCTTCCAGTGGATTCGAGGGAGCGGGAGGCGGTGTCGTACCTGGCGATGGTGAGGAGGTCGCTTCAAACTTCTTGCCCCAGTAGACTTCTGATGTATAGTCGCCATCTACCTTGCCCTTAACAATTACAGTACAGAATGTACCCTTGGGTGCTGCAGAGTCCCCGGGTAACACAAAGCCAGGATCATTATTAGCGGCGTCCACCTTGATCAAGTCGTCCTCTGAACATTCGCCATAAGACAAGCCAGCGGATAAGCCATCAATATCCCCAGCCGTATTCGCAAGCTTTGCTTCCTTGCCATCGAACACAAAGGTCTTCGTTGTTCCCTTCTCATCAAGCATAAGGTAGGCTGCTTCCGCTGCTGCCTTCGCTGATGCTGCACTGGTTTTATCATGCTGGAACTTCGCCATTCTAACCTGCCCTGTGAAGAGTGGCAGGCTGATCGTCGATAGAACACCGATGATGGCAACCACAATCACGAGTTCTGCTATCGTAAAACCACGCATCCTATTCAATTTCCAAATAGCAGATGATTTTCCCATCTGTATCTGTCCCCTATTATCACAATTCGTCACAATCCGTCTCTCCCCTTACTTTTCATAACGATAGAATGATATGTATGAGCTTTTTAATCTACATTTCGGCATAAAAGACTTAGATTAAAGATTCTTAATACCTATTGTATATTATTTGAGCCTCTATGGTATTACGAAATTGCATATTTTTTCGAAATTAGACGAATAATTACAGTTTGAGACAAAAAATGAGGATCCGGCGCTTGCCAGACACCCATAAAATTTCATTTCTTTAATGCTCTTCCGCTCTTTTCTTCGCAATCAATTCCTGTGCTTCATCTCCTGTGTATAGATGAACAATGTAGGTATAATGATGATCAATCGTTCCCTGATAGATATGACACTCACGTCTTGTGAGATCATCTAACATAAGAATCTTATGAAAGAATTCTTCCTTGAAGTTCTCATCTCTGCCGGCTGTATAATTCACGACTGAGCAACCATTGATACCGAAGCCGATGACCTTTTCCCCGTCTGTCATGACTTCTTCAATTCTGGGATGACGTTCCGTCTCAACCGTCTGTCTCCAACCATATCCCTCTTTTGCGGAGCCTTCATCGTGTCCCGTGATCTTCAGCATGCAATTCTCACACGCTTCTTCCGCCTCCTCGAATAATTCCTTGGAGACGTCTTCCATTACAGCTCTCTTGTAATAGAAGGCACCCGGCTCACTTACGTAGTCTTTGTCCCAATGATAAAGCTTCATACCTACATCCTCCTTTTTCTACACAGTTACACAATACCGATTGTTGCAATACATATCAAAGAAGAACATGTAAATTGTCTATGTCTATTATCCTACTTTATAGCAATGAACAAAAGCCATGTTTTCGAAAAATCTGTGAATTATATCTCAAAATCAAGGCAGGTTCTAGACATGGTGTAAGGACGTACCTTGGAATTTGCTATAGCCACATGCTCAGGATGTACTGCATAGCCCTTGAGAGCCTCCTCATTCTCTAACACAGCGTCTAACATGAGATCTGCATTCGAAGATGCAAGGCCTTCGGTATGTACATGTACTTCTACGAGTCCAGGTACCTTTCCCACGAGTCCTTCAAGGCCTTCCTTGATTCCAGCCTTAATCTCTCTCTTCTCCTCGTCGTTATACTCTTCCTTCAACTGCCAAAGAATTACGTGTCTTACCATCTTTCTCTCCTATCTTAGGCTGTATCTATACCTACATACGATTGCAAGCTACTGGCCGGTTTACATTTACGAAGTTATGCCATATGAATGACGGTCGGATCGAAGGACCTGGTGTCCTGCACACCGGTGTAGATCATGAGTTCCGACAACTCCTCATTCATGCGACGGACCTTATTCTCCACTCCCTTCGTACCTTCCTTGAGAAGCGGCGAAAGAATACCTCTCCCGACAGAAACAGCATCCGCACCAAGGGCAAGTGCCTTATAGGCATCATAGCCTGTATCCATAGAGCAATCCACATAGATCTCGATACCAGATCCAGCGAGTGCCTTCTTGATCTCCGGCAGAACCATAAGAGGCGGGATGCCATAGGGAATTCTGCCATGATGATGAGATATGAAGATTGCCCTCACACCTGCTTCCTTGCACTTCAGTGCATCCTGTACGGATAGCACGCCCTTTGCGACGAAAGGAAGTTCTGTCGATGCAACATAAGACTTCAGGTCTCCCAGTGTCACAGGGCCAAGAGGAATTCCATCCACCAAATCATACTTACCATCTGCGCCTGCAATATGATCGATATCAATACCGACAGCCATTGCTCCGGCCTCTTCCGCCACGCGAATCTCACAGAGGATCTTCTCATGATCCAGGAAGGGCTTATTGCTACTTGGGATTTAATTGCAACATTCGATACAACGATTGTTCCTACCCCTTTGTCGAGGTTTACGGCTGTTACGTTACCACCCGTTGTGCCCGTCAGATATGCTGACTGTGCTTCAGCATAAGCAGAACGTATATTTGACATAGATGTCGCATCTCTCGACTTCTCCAGCTGACTTGTGAAAATCGGAATTGAAATCGCTACCAGCACGCCCCACAAGGACTTCTCGCTTCCGAATCTGTGTTAAATTCCGGATAAGCGTTTTTGACACACCTTTCCTATAATGCGCTGATTATGGTAAAACACGCTGTCAATGGAGAAATACGCAGTAATGGCAAACGCCCAAAACTTAATGCTGCGCAAAATGGAGAAGAACTGATTGCCACTCTCTTCTGATGCCGTGATGCCCCTGCGCAACAAAATTAGAAACTCACAGCTTTGGAGTCTGACCGCGTTTCATGGGCCGTGCTCGTCGCTATCGCCATCCCGGTATTCACAAGCCAGTTGGAGAAGTCCAGAGAGTCTACGGACGCCGCTAATATCCGTTCTGCCTACGCTGAAGTCGTTGCAGAGGCTTTGACGGATGGCACAGCAGAAGTCGAGCGTGAGGTTGAATTAAAGCAGACTGTTGATGACTGGCAGACCTCTCCGGCTCCCGAACTTGCTGGTGCTGGCGTTATCTCTGGCGGCAGCCATGTTGATCCCACTATCTCTGGTGTGCCGAAGAAAGATGGGACTTGCACTGTTAAATATACTCCTGCGGCTGGAACCACAGCTGAGAAAATTGAGATCACATTCTCGACCTGATCTCATTACATGACATGGCCGCCGCCCCTCCTCTCCGGGAAGGGATGAGGGCGGCGGTAATCCCGGAACAAAGCCTCGTCCATGCATGCAGGACGGGGCTTTTTCCTATAGACGCAGGAAGAGCACCCCCGCATGCAGAGGGTGCTCTTCTTGTCGTTCTCAGGCCTTCCCGGGGGCCCGAGTAAAAAAAGCTATTAATATAATATAAGGTTAGGACATTGTGATGGTGGTCTGGTTGGTGGTCTGGTCATACTCGATGGTAGCAGTACCACCCTTGGTGGCATCAGTTGCAGCAATGGTTACACCACCGATATCCTGTGCGCCAGACTGCCACTCATCCTGTTGCTGTTTCAGCTTGACAACGGCTGTGTACTTATAGGAACCTTCAGACTCACTTACGGTGAAGGTCGCGTTCGCAGTGTTGTTTTTCGCAAAATCAGTCGCGTTATCCTGAATCAACGCCGCAGATTGAACTACAGCATAAGCAGACCGGATGTTTGCGGCATCAACAGCCTCACGGCTTTTCTCCAGCTGTGATGTGAAGATGGGAATTGAGATTGCAACGAGTACTGCAATGATTGCAACTACGATCAGTAACTCAGCGAGCGTGAAGCCCTTTTTGTTCATTTTCTTTAACATACTTACTTCCTCCTTACAAAAATAATAACAATCAAGAACATTGTAAATTCTTAACTTTTTTCTAAAGTAGGCCCTACATTTTCGAAGTTACATCGCATCGTACATGGTAAACATAGGCAGATAGAGTGCAATTACAATAAATCCGGCGAAGAGTGCCAGGAAGATCAGAAGGGTCGGCTCCAGTTTGGAGATGGCCTTCTGAGTCGCGAAATTGTACTCATTCGTATAATAATCACCGATGACACTCAGGGTTCCGGCGAGTTCCCCGGTCTCCTCTCCGACTGCCGTCATCTCATTCAGTACCTGAGGGAAATAACCACTTTCCTTCATGACGTCGCCGAGCATGTGTCCGGTCTGTACCTTCTCAACCATGCCGTGTACGTTCTTCTGGTGAAGGGCGTTCGACATACACTTGGATGTGACTTCCAGAGAATCTGCAACACCCATACCAGCTTCCAGAAGGGCTGACATGGTGGAGGAGAATTCCGTACATGCCTGCAGGTTATTGATGGGACCAATGACAGGGAACTTGAGGCAGAGTTCTGCCCACTGATAAAGGCCCTTATCCGAATGCTTCCATACTTCAACAAGAATCACAAGCAAGGCAATGATAAACAGGATGAGAAGCCACCACTTCGCGAAGAAGTTACTTACAAGGATCAGTACCTTGGTCATCGCCGGAATGCTGGCGCCGAGTTCATCGAACATGGATGTGAACTTAGGCATGACAAAACCCATGATGACGATTAGTACTACCACTGCTACCGCCAGTACGAAGAGGGGATAAGACGTCGCCTGCTTGATCTTAGCGGAGAGCTGATAATTCTTCTCATAATACTTCTGCAGTGTTGCAAAGGATCTGTCGATGGTACCGGAGATCTCACCGGCTCTTACCGTCTCAATGAAGAGAACCGGGAGCTGGGGATAATTCCTTGCAAAGGAGTCGGACATGGTCGAGCCCTGGGCAACATCTTCTGCTGCCTTCTCTAACATGGTCTTCAGCTTCTTATCCACAGTCTGACTGGCGATCATTCGGATGGCTGCATCTACCGGAACACCGGAACTTAGGATAATGGAGAACTGAGAGCACATGACAGAAAGTGCCTTGATGTCGACCTTCTTGCCGCCGATGTCAGCATTCAGGAACTTGGCAAGACCGCTCTGTTCCTTCAGTTCTTCGACATTCAGAACGACCGGGCACTCGAGCCTGATCTTCGAGACCGCCGTATACTCATCTACGGCCTCGAGAAAGCCATTGACCTTGGCTCCATCTTTTGAAATTGCACTATATTTATAAGTGTTCATGGATGGACTCCTTCATCAGATAGGTGTGAAGTTCGACGGAGTCTTCCTTCCGATGATTCCGGTCGGAGCTGCTTCTACCTCATCCCTAATATGCATCTCCATTCCGGCAGCTGAAGATCTCAGACCGGCTGTATTCTGGAGTACATAATCAGGGTTATTCGCTGCATCTACAGCGGTATTACCATCAATTGCGCCTGCCTGTGCCAGCTGGATCAGAGCGTTATCCATCGTGATAGCACCGAGATTGGCGGAAGCCAGAAGAGCTGACTGCATCTGCGGGGTATTCCCTTCACGGATCAGGTTACGGATAGCTGCATTTACGATCATAACTTCGCAGGCACATACACGACCCTTGCCGCCTTTTCTAACAAGGAGCTGCTGAGACAGAACCGCACGAAGTGTGGTAGACAACTGCAGACGAATCTGGGGCTGCCTGTCTGCCGGGAAAGTACCAACGATACGGTCGACAGAATCTGCGGCGCTGTTGGTATGGAGGGTTCCGAAGACCAGGTGTCCGGTCTCAGCGGCCGTCATAGCGATCTCCATAGTCTCTGCATCACGCATCTCACCGATCAGAATGATATCGGGATCTTCTCGAAGAATTGCCTTCAGGCCATCTGCATAGGATCTGGTATCTGTTCCAATCTCTCTCTGGTTGATCAGACACTGGTCAGGATCATAGACATACTCGATCGGATCTTCCAGAGTAATAATGTGCTGTCTTCTCGTATGGTTAATCTCGTTCAGTATGGACGCCATCGTGGTCGACTTACCGGAACCCGTCTCACCGGTAACGAGAATAATACCCTTTTGCCAGGTCGAGAACTGGTTGACTACCGGAGGCAGGCCCAGTTTCGAGAGCTTGGGAATACGATTTGCAAGGATTCGAAGGGATGCCGAGATATTCGTCTTCGAACGGAAGAGATTGATACGAATACGCTCTCCGGCGACGCTGACAGAGCCATCCCACTCACCTATATAACGGATATCGTCATACTCCTTTCCTGCCAGTTCTCTGGCATATTCTTCACATTCCTCCGGCGTTGTAATATCGTCGAAGAGATTCGTAAGTTGTCCGTCGATACGGAACTTCACGGGAACATTCGCGGCAATATGAACGTCAGATGCGCCCGCCTGTGCTCCTGCACGGATTAATTCTTCGATACTATGTTTCATTCTCCCACCTCTGCCTTACTCAATCGTAGCTATCGTTCTAAGGACTTCATCGAGTGTTGTGACACCTTCCTGCACCAGATCTCTTGCATTCACGATCATCGGTGTGAAGTCCTTCGAACCCTCGAGTGCGTTACGTAGATCTGTACCAGATGCACCGGCTGCGATCGCATCACGAAGTTTTCCATTCATTGTGAAGATTTCGAAGACACCGATTCTTCCCTTATAGCCGGAATTCATGCACATATGGCACCCCGTGCCCTTATAGAACTTGCGACCTTCTAAGTTCTTAATTCCGGCCAGATCCAGAAGATAAGGATCCGGTGTGATCTCCTTCTTACAGTTAGGGCAGATTCTACGAACCAGTCTCTGTGAGATAATGCCTCGAACAGAACCGGCAACCAGATAAGGTTCTACGCCTAGGTCCTTCAGACGATCAATTGCGGATACGGCATCTTCGGTATGGATGGTAGACAAGACCAGATGTCCGGTCATAGCTGCTCTAAGAGCGATCTCCGCCGTCTCGCCATCACGAATCTCTCCGACACAGATAACATCCGGATCCTGTCGCAGGCAGGAACGAAGGGCACTTGCAAATGTAAGGCCAACCTTTTCGTTGATGGGTACCTGGGTAACACCCTCAATCTGGAATTCGACAGGGTCTTCCAGCGAGATCATATTAATCTCTGTTTTATTCAGTTCCTTAATCATGGTATAGAGAGTGGATGTCTTACCGGAGCCGGTAGGTCCAACTACCAGAATCATTCCAGACGAATTCTTCAGTACACGATCGAACTTCGCATTATCCTTTTCAGTAATACCAATTGCTCTTCTATTCAGCTGGGTAGCATCACGCCAAAGGATTCGAATAACGATCTTCTCACCATAGATTGTAGGCAGCGTATTAATACGAAGATCGATATCCTCTCCCGTCTTCGTATGGAACAAGGCACGTCCATCCTGAGGGATACGGCGCTCCGTTATATTCATATCTCCCATTACCTTAATACGAGAGATAACATTCGACTGGAATTCTTTGGGAATATCAATAGGGATTTCTACAAGACGGCCATCCACACGAATCCTTATTCTCATCTTTCCATTCGTCGGTTCGATATGGATATCACTGGCTTTATCGGTAATGGCTCTTTCCAGAATGGAATTCACGAGTTTTACAGTAGGTGCTGCTGCATTCTCATCCTGTGCTTCCTGTTCTGCGGCCATCTCGCCAATCGTCAGTCCACGTTCTTCACGCATCTCCTTGATCGCATTGGCAGCACCTTCGTTCTCATAAACAACAGAGAGTGCTCTGGTGATCATGGCAGAATAGGTAATCATGGGAGTAATCTTCTTACGAGATACTTCCTTCGCTTCTTCAATCGCACGGAAATTCAAAGGATCTTCCATCGCAATAAAGAGACGGTCTCCTTCGAGCTTAACCGGTACAATACGGTTATTTACAGCTACAGACTTGGGAATATATGTCGCCATCTCAGGCGGAATTGTCATCTCGTTCAGATCAACCTCATCAATACCAAGCTGTGTCTTCAGCGTAGTAATCAGCTGTTTCTCAGTTATATATCCCTCATCAATCAGAACCGTGCCGAGTCTCTTGCCGGAACCACGTTGTTTCGAGAGGGCATCATCTAACTCTTCTTGGGTCAAAACATCATTCTGAACAAGCATCTCGCCCAGCCTGAGAATTTTCATAGCACTACTTCCTTTCCAAAGTGAAGTAATAAAACGAAGGTAAATCTATTATAGCATTTCTATCTATGGAATAAAAATGACAGCTTAAAATCATTATTGCATATTTCCAGAAATGAACAATATATAATCATGCGAAACAGCGAAAGAATAGATATATTCATGATTACCCTGTGTGTAGAAAAATAAAAAGAGGCTCCGATGACTCGGAACCTCTTATCGTAGCGAGAGGGAGACTCGAACTCTCGACACCGTGGGTATGAACCACGTGCTCTAGCCAGCTGAGCTACCTCGCCACAATAGAAAAAAGTAAAATAAAAATGGGACCTACAGGGCTCGAACCTGTGACCCTCTGCTTGTAAGGCAGATGCTCTCCCAGCTGAGCTAAGATCCCATTCGTA
>ONDO01000045.1 GCA_900316625.1 uncultured Lachnospiraceae bacterium
AAATGTTATAGGCGGCCTGTCAGTCTCCGAGCTAATTGGGCAGCTTGGTTCAACCTTTGTTATGGGAGTGTTTTTAGGAGCCATGTATTTGGACACACGAAAAATACTCTTTCCTATAATTTTTCATTCTTTCTGGGATTACATATTGCTCAGCGGCAGCCTTGAAGAAGTTCAAATTATACCTATAGTATTGATAGGTGTGTATGTTTTAGAGGTATTTATTTCCCTTATAATAATAATTAAACTGCTAAGGAATCCCAAGCTGTATTAATAATTATGCTGATTGATCCGGCTTTGACCTATATTCTAAGACATCATTTATTTTGGTCTTATGTTGAAAGTGGTGTAGATCCTATCACCGGTGAACGGGATCGTGTTCTATAAATGCGGGCGATAAATGGCTTGCCAGAAATGAAAACGCATAGTGAAAAAAAGCGAGACAAATGGTCTTTATTTTAAAAATTGTTCAAAATGACCATTTGAAATAATTATTTTAGAGGTTTAAGATACAGAATAACAACGCGTAACATTCAATTGTGTAAATCCAGTTGAATGTTGCGCGTTATTTTTGCGTAAAGGAGCTGATAAATATGAAAAATCGTGTGATTACTATTAGTCGTGAGTTTGGAAGCGGAGGACGTACGATTGGGAAAATGGTAGCTGAGAAACTAGGAATTCCTTGTTATGATGCAGATTTGATTAACAAAATAGCAGAAGAGAGTGGGTTGGCATCTGAGTAAGGGGGATCAACAATTTATGCAGCTATCGATGGTGACAACTCTAAAATGAGACATCTTATAAAGATGAGGCACTCGAACTGGTTTCAAAAATCTATAAATGCATCTAGTATCGAATACAATACAGCAGACAGATGAGAAAATATGGCTTCTTATAGAGTTGGAAATCTAATTTTGCTATAATATATAAGTTGTAGTTCTAGAATTTTGCTTGGCTATTTACTATAAGCTACATTTCTAATATTATATTTGGCTTTAATTTACAGGAGTATTTTGATGGAGAAGTCCAGTGCTAGATATACAGATTACGACTTTTTGAAGAAGATTGATCCCAGATTCTGGGCAGTCATGATCAGTGCAAGCCTGTGGGGATTATTCGCTCATGGTATCGTGCTTTTCAATAAGTATTCCTGGCACGACGATACCCAGCTCTTTGGTATCGGTGGTACATTTTCCCTGGGTAGATGGTTCCTTGAGATCATCGGAATCTTCGTCAGTAAGGTTTTCAATTCCGGTCACTTCAGTACGCCCTCCATCAATGGAATCTTCTCCATCTTCTGTGTGGCTCTGATTTCTTATATCCTGATTCGACTCTTTAAGATTAGACGTATTTCCTTTGTGGTTCTGATCACAGGACTTATGGTGGTCTTCCCCAGTCTGACAGCAACCTTTGGATATATGTTCACAGCCCCTTATTACATGTTTGCAATGCTGATGGCAGTTTATGGTGCTTATCTTCTGGCCAGCCGCCCCAAGTGGTACACCTTTGGCATTGGTGTGATTCTGATCGGCTCTTCTATTGGTATCTACCAGGCCTATATTCCGGTAGCAATCACTGTGATGCTCTTCTGCTTCATGGTTCGCCTGGATGAAGAAGACATGTCCCTAAAGGATTTCCTAATCTATGGAATATACCTGATCTTCGCCTGCATCGCTTTCATGGGCTTTTATGCAATCATGAATAAAGTTTGCGTAGAACTGGCGGGCACCTTCCTTGGAACCTATCAGGGGATCAATGAAGCTGGTAAGGAAGGCATGGGCGTCTACCTCTCCAGACTTAAATTTGCATATAAGTATTACCTGGTACCGGGGAGATTGGGCCAGGATGGTGTGTGGGATAACATGTATCCCTGGGCTGTACTTAGCTTCTATTATCTTCAGATGGCATTATCGATTCTTCTGATTGCAGTGAAGATCTATCGTCTTCTAAAAGAGAAGAAGGTTCTGAAGGCTGTTGAAACCCTCTTTCTTATCGCTTTTATTCCGCTTGCCACCAACTTTATCTTCATCATGACTCCGCTCTATTCGGTCTATGCGCTGACCACCTATGCTGAGGCAATGCAGTTCGTCTTCTTCGCATATCTTGCGGACAGCTTTACATTTCCGAAGGAGAAGCTGGGGAAGATTCGGCCGGTGCGCCTGGTGGCTGTGCTTGAACTCGTGCTCCTGCTACTGACCAGCGTGACCTATGCCAGATACGATGGAGCCTGCTATCTCAAGGCTGAGATTACGCAGACCAGAGCCATCTCCTACTTCAATGACATGATCGCTGCAATTAAGTCGACGGAGGGCTACAAGGACGAGTATCCGGTGGCTTTCATTAACCCTAACCAGATCCGGGATAAGACCATGCGCGAGATCGGTGAGCTGAACGCGCTGAATATCTCGCCCTACTTCGGAACGGATGGCCTTCTCAATAATTACGTCTGGGGCAATTTCCTCAATATCTGGTGCGCATACAAGCCGGACCAGGCAGATCCGGGACAGTTTGTGGACCTGCCGGAAGTTACGAGCATGCCGCACTATCCCGACCAGGGTTCCATTAAGGTCGTGAACGAGACAGTTGTTGTGAAGTTCTGATTCCTTCGTAAATGTAGAACGCCCCATCATATGCAGGATTCGATACCCTTGCCTTGCATTCGCCTGGCAAGGGCCTTTTATCGAGTATCAAGTGAAACTCGTGGAGTGCCTTGTGTTAGATTGCTGTCTTGAAGACCGACGGGAATCCAACTATACTAGATACATATTATCAGACAGTAGGAGCGATCAATGCTTTCAGTTATTATTCCTTCATTCAATGAGGAACAACTAATCATGAAGACTGCTGAAGTCATCTCTGGACTTCTGAAAGGACAGGACATCGGGCATGAACTGCTCTTCGTGAACGATGGCTCTTCCGATAAAACATGGGAAGAGATTCAGAAGGCAAGAGAGAAGAACGAAAGCGTTCGAGGCATATCCTTCTCCCGGAACTTCGGGAAGGAAGCGGCAATCTTCGCCGGACTCGGGGAATGCAAGGGCGACTGTGCAGTTGTAATTGACTGTGACCTGCAGCATCCGCCTGAAAAGATTCTTGAGATGTATGCTCTCTGGCAGGAGGGTTATGAAATCGTAGAGGGCGTGAAGAACTCTCGTGGCAAGGAGAGTGGAGCGCATAAGTTTGCAGCCAAGGCTTTCTACAACCTGATCTCGAATGCAGCCGGAATCGATATGGAGAATGCATCGGATTTCAAACTGCTCGATCGGAAGGCAATCAATGCCCTTCTTAACATGACAGAGAAAGATGCCTTCTTTAGAGCGCTTTCTTCCTGGGTGGGATTTAAGTCCACACAGGTAACGTACGATGTAAGAGAACGCGAGATCGGTCAGACCAAGTGGTCGACAAAGGCCTTAATTCGCTACGCGGTAACGAATATTACAAGCTTTACCTCTCTGCCTCTGCAGATCGTCACCTTCCTGGGAGTCGTGATGTTCATCTTCAGCCTTGTCATGGGCATTGATGCACTGGTGAATTACTTCTGTGGCAGGGCAGTAGAAGGATTTACAACGGTTATCATTCTGCAGTGCTTCACCGGAAGTGTGCTGATGATCAGCCTTGGAATCATCGGGTACTATATCTCGAAGATCTATGCGGGAATTCAGGACAGACCCAGATATATCATCTCTGAGAGGACGAAATAATGGGTAAGATCCGTGCATTATATATGAAATACAGAGAACTCATCCGCTATATTATCGTGGGCGGGATGACGACAGTAGTAAGTCTTGGAACCTACTATCTTCTGGTATTTACTGTTTTAGATCCTAAGGATGCACTGCAGCTTCAGATTGCCAATGTCATCTCTTGGATTGCAGCAGTAACCTTCTCTTACTTCGCCAGCAGAAGCTATGTTTTCGCCAGCAAGAATGAGAATGTATTAAAGGAAATGATTGATTTCTATATTGCCCGTCTTGCAACGCTTGGCATGGATATGGGAATTATGTTCGTTTTTGTAACCCTCTTGGGATGCAATGACAAGATCATGAAGATCATTGTTCAGTTTGTGGTAACCATTGCAAACTATGTCTTTGCGAAGCTCTTCGTCTTCAAGAAAGGCCAGAGAGTTGCAAAAGAGGAACAGAAGTCAGAAGAATATAAATGAAATGGCTTACGATCTGAAGAAAGTGTGATTGGGGAATTACATATTGACTTTAAAGAGGACCTGACATTTTGCCTGCACGTAGTTCTGCACCTTGGCGATCAGTGGCTTGGAGATCCGAACCAGAGTGTAGTCGATCACGAAGAGGCAGAAGAGGGTGAAGAGGAAGAGCTGCACCGGGATAATGGTGTAGATATTGAAGGATGCACTGAAGAAGAGAGTACAGAACTCAATCAGCATATCCTTGCCGATGGCTTCGTTACCGCAGAGGTAGAGGGAGTCGCCGCCGACCTTGCGCAGGAGTTCGAAGTCCTGCAGGAATTTCGAGAGTGCAATCAGGAGAATAATGGTTGCAAGCTGAGGTGCAATTTTCTCGAACTCCTGGAAGAGACGATTCATGCGATAGATGACCACCAGGGGATCGGGACCGCTGATGAAGTAGGCGATGTATGTGGCAGACAGAATGACTGCAATGGTATTCAGGATGCGCTTCAGGATACTTGTGGGTAGCTGCTCGTACTGGAAGAATAAGAAGCCGAACACGAAGAAGATCATGTAATAGCAGGCACTGTCAATATTCCAGAAGAGGCGGGGAGAATCGATAGGTCGGTAGCCCATGCCGAACTCAGCGAAGAGATAGAGCAGACCTGCAGCACAGAGGATCAGGAAGTTGTTCTTCAGCTTGCGAATCAGGGAGAAGATGATCTCCATGGAGAAGAGGCAGGTGAGGAACCAGAGTCCACCGCCGATCGGCAGGGAATTGCGAATGTCGCCTAAGAAGAGCAGTCTCATGTGAGGCCAGAACTCATTGAAGCTGAAGTGAGGGTATACATCGTAGAGGATGATCACGAATCCGAAGAAGAAATATGGAACGATGATCGTGATGAAGCGATGCCAGAGATTCGCGAAGAAGCCTCGCTTGTTATACACTTCCGTGCAACCTGACAGGAAGAAGAAAAAGGGGATGCAGGTGAGGGAATCCCAAGGGTAGAGAACACCAGCCCGATCACCGAAATGAGAGAGATATACGAAGAAGATTGCAAAGAATTTTGCAGTGTCGAGCCATTTTATGCGTTCTTTCAAGATGCACCTCCAGGTAATTCACCATCCGTAAATATCATACACATTTTTAGAGCATCACAAAAGGGGCTGTGAAAAAATGAGATAATCATTGATGATATGTTACCCCATTTTTTTCAGCTCCCTTTTTATGTATTTTTGTATTCGTTTTAGACAATCGATGCTCCGTACCTTTTGCGTCGGAGTGAGGAAGTTTACTTCAGTTCGTCTGCAAGCTCGGACAGAACACCAATCA